>CAWJLH010000013.1:0-117148 GCA_963843665.1 uncultured Caryophanaceae bacterium | reverse complement strand
TTTTCAAGGTTCATTTTGTCGCCACTTTCTTTCAAAGGCAACTCTTATATTATATCAACTTACCATCTTCATGTCAATAACTTTTTCTGACACTCATTCTTTATTGCTCTCGCATCCGAAAATCGCAACGTCAATCATCATAACATTTCCGCGTGATTAAATCAACAACTTTTTTTAATTTCTTTATCGTCGTTTCTCTCTCTCAAAAGTGCGACGCTTACTAACTTACCATCTTATTCTAACGATTACAACCTTTATTTCAAAAAATGTTTTGTATGGACAGAGCCTCCGAAATAAGTGTTCTTGTTTTTAACAAAATCGAGTAGGTTGGAGCGATTAACTCCCGACCTCTCACACCACCGTACGTACCGTTCAGTATACGGCGGTTCAATTCAGATCGGTGACGCAAAGCTTCGTAACGAGATATCGGACTTTTAGATATTCTCCAGTAGCCTTTGCGTGAGTTGCCCCATTCATATGCCTTCCCTTTTGGAACACCAAATCCAATGAGTCTCCTCACCTTCCCACCTGGTTTCTTCCAGTTCTTCCACATACACATTCGAAGTCTTCTCTTAATCCACGAATCGAATTTAATGAACATGCTTGGCATATCAGCCAATGCGAAATATCCACACCACCCCATAAGATACTGGTTGAGTTTCTTGATCCGATAATCCATCGAATAAGGTTTCTTCCTTGAAGTAATTTTGCGGATTTTATTCCTCTTCCATGGACGGTCAACTGCGGATTTATTCAGATTCACTTTCAGCTTTAGTTTCCCTTCAATAAATGAAGTGACGGAACTCATGACCCGATTACCTGCTTTCTGTGTCTTCACATAAATATTGCAGTCATCAGCGTGGCGGACAAACTTATGACCCCTTTCCTCCAATTCTTTATCCAATTCATCGAGAACGATGTTGGAGAGGAGAGGACTTAGTGGCCCTCCTTGCGGAGTGCCTTCTTCACTCGTTGTCACGATTCCATTTATCATGATGCCCGATTTCAGATACTTACGGATTAACCTAAGAAGACGCTTATCCTCGATTCGCTTCGCAAGTGTTCCCATGAGCCTGGCATGGTTCACTTTATCGAAGAATTTCTCCAAGTCGATATCGATAACCCGGCGATTCCCTTCTTGTATATACCCTTTTGCTTTCCTCACTCCGTCGTGAGCACTTCGAATAGGTCGAAACCCATAACTGTGGTCTAGAAAGGTCCGGTCATACAAAGTCGTTAAAACTTGGGCAATCGCCTGTTGAATGAAACGATCCTATCACCGTTGGAATGCCTAATAGACGCACACCCCCGTCAGGTTTCGGGATTTCGACCCTGCGGACGGGTTGCGGTTCATAAGTTCCCTGAAGAAGTTCCATTTTCATGGATTTCCAGTGTTCCATGATATGCTTCCGTAGGTTTTGTACGGGCATTTCATCTACACCATAGCTCCCTTTATTGCGTTCCACCCGTTTCGGGGCAGAAAGCAGATTTTCACGTGACAGTATTTGTTCCATCAACATGGGTTACGCCTCCTTCCGTGAACAACGTTTCTTCTTATGCCAGCTCTGCTCCACCATCCTAAAGTCCCCCGTGGGATTCACCACTTCTTCCATCGAGCATGCCTTATCGGTTATCTGTGTTCTTCGCAGGTTACTGAATGCCAAGATGTTGTTCTCTCTTAATTGTTCGGCCCTTCCCATTCTTCTCGAGTTCAAATGGTACTATGGCTTCTGCTGACTTCTGATTGTTCAGCTACCCATCACTGGATAGGTTACCAAGTGTAATTGGCATATCAATGACCTCCCCAGATAAGAACGTAGTCTTTCCCTCCATCTATCTGCTTCATTTACTACATACGACCTTCGGTAGAAAGGGCTTTGCTTGCTGTAATGCAAACTCACCCAATCGTACATCGCCTTATATGAAGTTCGTGTTCCTCAGGCCGAAAGTTTGCCGCTCGCTTCCTTCAGATTCCACGTCACCATGGACACCCTTGCGTTAAGCTAACTGCTACTTCTGCCTTCCCAGTTCAGGACTTGCACCCTATAGATTACGTCCGTGCTGGGCGCACATTAATCCAATTAGTGAGCCATGGCTCATAAATTGTGGATACGTATATTTCCCGTCGTGATTGATCAACACTGAAAAGATGGTTGAAGCGCCTTGTGGAAATACTAATGCCCGTTCGATATTCACCTGTTTCGCTCCATCCACTAACGGACCAGACTTCCAATCGATATGAGACTGGATACCTGTAATGGAGGATTGGAAATCCTTTGCTTGCGCCTGATAGAAGTCTAGGGGCAAACCGGTAGAGAGATTCACCGAACCTCCTCTGCCCTCAGTTACAAGCTGAATGGCTGTATTCAGTAAGATATGTGTATAAACATGATTGAACCTCTCACGTTCAAAATGGATATATGCATATTGGACATGTCATTTGGTGTATCCCCGAGGATGTTTGTAATCCCTCTGTCATATCCTTGCCCGACCAGTGATGGGAAGATGACCCTCTTTCCCGATGAAGAAATTGCTTTGACGAATCCATAGCCTAAATCTACTGCAACGTTTTCCAAATCTGTGGCCTCCTTTGTTTCGCTTATCATGTCAACTGCCAAATAGCTCCATGTTTATTGAATGTTCTGATTGTTGATACTTCTACTACACCAAATGGTGACTGTGCGTAAGACTACTGACTGTATGTCAGTAGTCTTATTGCTCTAAAATTACGCTTTAACATTTCGCTTAGTAGTCGCACCGAGTATCAGTAATTTTGCTATCCCTCTTTACATTTAAATACTCTAGTGATTTAAAGGTTTATTGATTACAATTAGCTAACAAACAGGTTACGATTTTATAACAATGTTTATTAAATTTACTACTGATGAGATAATCCTTTATAATAGGTCAACTTTTTATTCAAAGGAGGTAACTCATGTTTATAATCATACGAAACAATAATGGTGTAACAGAGACCTTAAAGGATTCTAGCAGCCAGTCGGTCAAAACTTTTGCTGATTACTCCGCAGCAAAATTGTTAGTGAAACAACTTAATCAAAACGTAATTCATTCCAAACATTGGACAGTTTCAGAAAAAGTTGCAATAAACGATAAATAAAAAGGAAACCCGGTAGTCAGAGATTTATATTTTAATCCTCTCAAAAAGGCTGACTTCAAAAGATCACCTTTTAGTGATCTTTGAAATCAGCCTTTTTTGTCTAATATTTAAGGACCGCATAGCCTTTCAAACCTATTACTGATAATTATTATTTTTTTTGATTTTTATTATTTTTTTTCCTCATCGATTGACGAATCCTCGTGTTTCTGGATTGTTTCTTCCTTTTTTATAGAAGCTGCTAAAATTGGTGTAGAACTTTTACTTTCCTTACTAACAGGAGAATCTGTTAGAGTCCCGCTTACCTCGTCCTTTTTACTGACAGCTAATTCTGGTTTATTTTTTTCTCCTTGTACAGCGAGGGAGCCTGTGCTTTTTTCGTGGATTTCTTACTTTTCGACCTCCGCCATTATGCCTTCAATATCGGGATTGCATTCCACGATCAAAATATTTGGGCTTTCTGTAATATCCTCTATGTGCCCTACTGTGTCTTGGTTAACTAATTTCCCAGCTGCGATTGCCGATGCGAAAGTTGTATTCGTATCAACAAGTAACATTATCTTCCCCTTATTTAATTCCTCTTCACACTGTTTTGTATATTCTAGCAGGCCTCTTTCAATTAGCCTACTGGACAGGGCATTAGCTTGTGTGCCGCCCATTCCTGCAGACAACATGGATAAATAACAACACCTGTTAAGGTCCTCATTTGTTGATCTGCCTCTACCATGACTCCGGACCAAGAAGTGACTAGGAATGGCACTTGTACTTTCTGCTACCACCATCATATCTGTTTCACGATGCCCCTTACGTTTCAATCCCTCAATCGCATACAAGACTTCTTCATCTGAATTAAAGCTCCCAACAATTCTTTTTTCCATACTTATCACCTCCTAAGATATACCAGTAAATAACATTCACATGTATAGATATCTACCCGATAGATTTTCACTTCAAACGATTAAAAGTTAAATAGTTTAATAATTCATAATATTTGAGTCAATATACCCATTTATAAAGCTAACTTATATGGTATATATTCCCGATAAGGCGTGAGTAGACCATTCCTTCAGGCAGCCGTCAATTCAATCGTCATTTCAATATCATTAATCACTTCATCCTTTCATCGAACAAAGGAAAACATGGGCTGAATAATTGAAGTGATTAAAAGCAGCACATCGTCAATCATCTTTATTCCAGCCCAGGTTTTCTTACCTTGATTGCTTTTATAAATCGGTATTGCGCGGTATACCCGCTATTACATATACAACTACTCCCATTGCACATTTTCATTTAAAACTGATAGATAGATTCATATGCGACACTTGTATATTAGAGAGCGAGATAGGGCACCATTGAAAAAGACCTCAAGGATATATGCATATTGGACATGTCATTAGGTGTATCCCCGAGGATGTTTGTAATCCCCCTGTCATACCCTTGCCCGACCAGTGACGGGAAGATGACCCTCATTCCCGATGAAGAAATTGCTTTGACGAATCCATAGCCTAAATCTACTGCAACGTTTTCCAAATCTGTGACCTCCTTGGTTTCGCTTACCATGTCAACTGCCAAATAGCTCCATGTTTATAGAATGTTCAGATTGTTCATACTCCCACTACACCAAATGGTGACTGTGCGTAAGACTACTGATGTTCAGACAGTAGTCTTATTGTTCTAAAATTTCGTTCAAACATTTCACCTAAGGTTAATTGATTACAATTCGGTAACGAACGTGTAACAATTCGTGAAAAAGCATACTAAGTTAATTATTTATGAGACAATCAAGTCAATTGTTTATGTCATAAATTGGAGGTGAGTCATGTTTGTACTCATACGAAACAATGATGGTGTAACAGAAACCTTAAAGGACTCCAGTACCCAGTCAGACAAAACTTTTGCTGATTACCACGCAGCTGATTTGTTAATGCAACAACTAAATCAAAACATAATTCCTTCCAAACATTGGACAGTTTTGGAGAAAGTTGTAATAAACGTTAAATAAAAAGGGAATCTAGTAGTCAGAGATTTATATTTAGATCCTCTGAAAAAGGCTGACTTCAAAAGATCACTAGTGATCTTTGAAATCAGCCTTTTTTGTATACTATCTAAGGACCGCCAAGCCTTTCCAAACCTATTACTGAGAATTATTATTTTTTCTTTTTTGTTTGATTTTTATTTTCCTCATCGATTGAGGTATTTTCGTTGTCGATTGTTTCTTCCTTTTTCACAGTAGCTGCTGAAATTGGTGCAGAACTTTTACTTTCTTTACTAGCAGGAGAATCTGTTAGTGTCCCGCTTACCTCGTCCTTTTTACTGACAGCTGATTCTGGTTTGTTTTTCTCTCCTTGTACAGCGAGGGAGCTTGTACGTTTTTCGCGGGTTTCTTCCTTTTTGACCTCCGCCATTATGCTTTCAATATCGGGATTGCCTTCCACGATCAAAATATCTGGACTTTCTGTAATAACTTCTACCTGCCCTACTGTGTCTTGGTAATCTAGTTTCCCTGTTGCGCTTGCCGAAGGGACAGAACGCTCTATCCGAGCCTCTTCTTTTCTAATGGTATCCTGTACCTGCTTAGTTTCTTGAATTTTTCTCTTGCCTATAATTACCTCTTCAACAATTACAGGTCTTTTCGTTACCTCTATTCTTTCTTCCGTAATGGGAATGCGAATAATTTCATCCTCATAAAACGGGCTGCCTTCAAACTTTCCATCTATGACAGGACGTCGCTCTACATATACTTCTTCTCGAAGTAGTGGAACATGAACGGTTCTCTGTTCTTCCACTGTTTCTTTACGGAGCTGTAATTCTCCAACTTGGACACGCTCTTTTGTAATATCAAGCTGTTCTTCATGGAGTCGGACTGCTCCTGAGTTTTCAGTTTCATAGTGTGTTTTATGGACAGGACTGTCGTAAGTTGTATTCGTATCAACCAGCAACATTATTTTCCCCTTATTTAATTCCTCTTCACACTGTTTTGCTGTATATTCTGACAGGCCCCTTTCAATTAGCCTACTGGACAGATTATTAGCCTGTGTGCCGCCCATTCCTGCAGACAACATGGATAAATAGCTGTTCATCATAACACCTGTTAAAGTCCTCACTTGTTGATCTGCCTCTACCATGACTCCGGTACGAGAAGTGACTAATGGAATCGCACTTGTACTTTCTGCTACCACCATCATATCTGTATCACGATGCCCCTGACGTTTTAATCCCTCAATCGCATACAAAACTTCTTCATCTGAATGAAAGCTTCCAACAATTCTTTTTTCCATACTAATCATCCTCCCAAAATATACTGCATATGAAAAGTAAATAACTTTCACATGTATTAGATATCTACCCGAGAGATTTTAACTTAAAACAATTAGAGTCTGAATAATTTAATTGTTTTTAATATTAACCCATAAATATACCCATTTTTAAAGCTAAACTTATATGGCTTATCCAGATACCATTCCTTCATCTCAATATTTTGTTTGCGCTCACGAATTAGGTCACTCCCAACTATATCCAAGACTTAATACACCCTTCATGCGGGATAAATCTTTTCTATCGGTTAATCGTATAGATGTAGAAGCGAATATCTTTGCTGTTGAGTTACTTTGGCCTGACGTGGCTCTGTGTCGCCGGCGGACCCCGAGATCCAGTTACCGGAAAACGCAACCAAATTTCTAGACGCGGAAAAACCAAAAGTAAAGCGAAAAAGAAAGTTGAGTATGCTGTAAGTAGTATCTCTGAAGATGGTATCGACTCCAAGACTGCCAAAAACATTACCTTTGATAAAGCCGCTCAGGAGTGGCTTTCGGCATATAGACGTGGACAAGTTAAAGAGAGTACAGTTGACCAGTGAATCTTTTCATTAAAAGTATTGCTTAGATTTATAGTAAAAGTGAATATGGAAAAAGTTACTCCTTGTTGAGTATCAAAATATACTAAATGCACTCCATGAGTATATGGCTAATACATTTACCGACCCGCCGCCACTGCTATTATGATTTTCAAATTTACGATTAAGAAGAAATGGATAAAGGACAACCCGTGTACAGGATTCGTTATTCCGAAGAGAAGAATAACCATTTAAGATATTGAAAAAATGGCTATAGAGGATAAATATCTAGAAACCAAAGAAATTCATAAATTTCTTGAAGCCGTTAATGAGTTTTGGGTGGATCAGGACAAGGATTTAATTTATTTGACGGTCTTTACTGGCATGTAATCTGGTGAAGTGTGCGCATTAAAATGGTCGGATATCGAATTCGAACAACATACGTTGCGAGTTACTAATACATTAAATAGTAAAACAAATAAGAAATAAACAATATTTATTAACTCCCCCTAAAACCCTTTCCTCCATTCGCGAATTTGACATAGATGATGTTATTATAGATATGTTGTAAGAATTGAAATCGAAGCGCGAAACCATACAAATATCCGAGAATCGAGGAGGTAGATATTTTTATGATGGAGAATTCGTTTTTTCAAATGATGATGGTTATCCCTATCTACGCGGAAAAATACTAGAGAAAGTGGAACGTATCTTGAAGAAAACCGTCTTATCTAGGAGGGTTACTCCAGATGTGCTTCACCATACCCATATCGGCATGCTAACGAAAGCCGGCGTTGATCTCCCAACAATCATGGACCGAGGTGGACATGACGCTGCAAAACCACTCTTGAAATCTATACACATGTCACAATCAAAAAAATGCTAAAGATAAAATGAAATTAAGAGTCGGAGAAATACTTAACCTTCCCACTCTTGAGTGATTGAGAGTGAAATGTTAGCGGAATGTTATTTTCGACTTTCGTCAAGCGCTAAATAACCCTCGTAAATACTGGTGTTAAGGGATTTTTTCATAATAAGCTATCTAATTCATGTGGTATGATAGTGAGATGCGAGGTGATTTTGATGACAATACGTTATCCGAACGGTAAGAAATATATTCCCGTTCAGAAGCCGACAGTTCAACGAAAGACCGATTCCTCTTTCAGTAATCGGGGAATGGCATTGGAGGAAGAGTTGAATGAGTCGAATGAGTACTATTTAAGCCGCGGCATCGCTGTCATCCATAAAAAACCCGTTCCGATTCAAGTGGTAAACGTGAAGTATCCCGCTAGGAGTGCTGCTGTTATAACGGAAGCCTATTTCCGGACACCGTCTACAACGGATTTCAATGGGGTATGGAATGGTAAATATATCGATTTCGAGGCAAAAGAGACAAAAAGTTTGACTTCTTTTCCCTTGCAAAATATTCACGAACATCAAGTGGATCATATGAAAAATGTACAGAAACATGGCGGAATCGTATTTTTCATCATCAAGTTCACGGTGCTTGACCGCTATTTCATCGTCCCTTATGCTCGTTTTGAAAGCTTTTGGGAAAGAATGCAATCAGGTGGAAGAAAGTCCATCACTATTTCCGAGTTTGAAGAAACCTCAATGGAAGTCGCTCCGGGTTTTAATCCCAGAATCGATTATTTAGATGCGGTGTCCACCTTAGAGTGGGCGCCAGAAGATACGATTGAAAGGTAGGAAACAGTATGAGTGAAAATATAAATTCAAGATCGGCTCGGCGTAAGGCTATTGAGGCTGAACGTTCAAAAAAGAAAGCCAAAAAGCCGAAAGGTCCAAAAGGGATTATTAAGAAAATCATCCTGGGAATCTTTCTTATAGGACTTGCAGTACTAATCGGTGGCGCTGGATTATTCGCGTTTTACGCAAGTTCTGCCCCGAAGCTTGATGAAAGTCTATTAAAAGATCCACTATCATCCGAGTTGCTCGACATTAACGGCAATGTATTCATGAAATCGGGTGCTGAAAAACGGGCATTTGTTCCTTATGCTGATATTCCCCAAGAGATGCAAGATGCGATTTTAGCAACGGAAGACGTACGATTCTACTCGCATCACGGCATGGATTTTTGGCGATTGGGCGGTGCAGTGATTGCGAACTTCAGAGGCGGTTTCGGTTCGCAAGGGGCAAGTACCCTCACTCAGCAAGTGATCAAGAATTCTTTCTTGACAGATGAAAAAACATTGAAACGGAAAGCGCAGGAAGCGTGGCTCGCCTTCCAGCTGGAACGGAAGTACGAAAAAGAAGAGATATTTGAAATGTACTTCAACAAGATTCTAATGGGCGGAAATAGATATGGATTCGGAACTGCGGCTGACTTCTTTTATGGTAAGAAATTGGACGAACTGGAGCTGCATGAGATGGCGATGTTAGCCGGAATTCCACAAAGTCCAAACGGCTACAATCCAACGAAAAATCCGGAACGTGCCGAGAAACGACGCAATATTGTGCTCGGTCTGATGCATCAGCATAAAAAGATAACAAAAGAAGAAATGGAAGCGGCTAAAGCAATTCCTGTCACTTCCACTCTTCTCCCAGAAGACCAAAGACAAGTGGCAACAACAAAGTATCCAGCCTATGTCGATCTCGTATTGGCTGAATTGGAAGAGGCGGGTATGAGCCACCTTTTATCCGAAGGGGTGAAAATCCAAACGACATTGGACCCCTCCGCACAACAGGCAGTCGAAAATGCGATCAATACCTCCGATTTGTATGAATCGGATGAGATGCAAGCCGGAATGACCGTTGTAGATACAAAAACGGGTGCCATCGTGGCAATCGGAGGCGGACGTAATTATTCAGGGCTAGATTGGAACTTTGCCACCGATCAAAAACGCCAACCCGGCTCTACGATCAAACCGATACTCTCATATGGACCCGCGATTGAACATCTCAATTGGTCAACCGGCAATACGATTGTCGATGGACCATACAAGTATAAAGGTACCAATCAGTCAATCCGCAATGTCGATGGCAGATATCAAGGTGCAATAACCATTCGGGAAGCATTGTACAAATCACGTAATATACCTGCAGTGAAAGTGTTCGAAGAAGTCGGATCTCAGAAAGCCGGCGCTTTCGCCAATCAACTCGGGCTTCCTTATGATAAATTGTATTCCTCCGATGCACTCGGCGGCGGTGAAAATGACTTTTCAACTGTCCAAATGGCGGGAGCCTTTGCAGCATTCGGCAATGGCGGTATTTATACAAAACCGCATGCCATCCAGAAAATCACCTTTAGGGATGGGAAAACCGTACGGAAGATGGCACCTAACCCTGAAATCGCCATGAAAGAATCTACGGCCTATATGGTGACAGATATCTTACGACAAGTATTGTCTTCAGGATCAACAGGAGCGAAAGCGAATGTATCAGGATTGGATATTGCAGGGAAAACGGGAACGACAAACTATTCAGCTGATTTCATGAAAAAGAACGGCTTGAAAAACACTGACGTTCCGGATTCCTGGTTTGCAGGCTATACGACCAACTACACCATTGCCGCCTGGGGCGGTTATCCGAACTATAAAACGCCTATCCAGACTTATGATAAAGGGCGACATGTGCCGCAAAACTTGTTCCGGATGGTCATGAGTGATATTTCCTCTGGCAAAGAAACGGCCAGGTTTAAAAAACCCGGGTCAGTGGAAGAAGCGACGATCGTGTACGGATCGAATCCACTCCTTCTTGCAAGTTCGACTACACCGGCAAACTTGAAACGGACGGAGCTTTTCGTACGGGGAACTAAACCGACCGAAATGGCAAAAGAGGAAATCATTGAACTTGAAGATCCTAGCGGATTGACTGCACAATACGATACGGAAACGAGTTCCGTCGCGCTGAATTGGACTCACAATGCTCCGGTTTCGGAAGCCATCACGGGCGAAGTCGAATTCACGGTCTTCGTAGGTGTTGACGGTGGTGAATTAGAGGAAATGACAAAGACAAAAGGACTGTCTGTCACCTTCTCAGGTGCTGAACCCGGTCGAAAATATACCTTCTCTGTCGTGGCCAGACTTGGGGAATTGGAAAGTGGTCCTGCCAGCACAACACTTCAACTTGAAGAAGCTGTAGAAGAAGTGCCCGATTGGGATGATGAGATTGATGCACAAAATCCAGAAGATGAAGAATGGAATAACGATAATAACTGGAACGACGGTACGAATGGCAATAATGGAAACAACGGTAACAACTGGAACAATGGTAATGGAAACAACGGCAATAACGGTAACGATTGGAACAATGGTAATGGAAACAATGACAGTAATCAAAATGACGGTACCATGGATAACGAAAATGTAGTTCCCGAGACTGAGACAGATCCAAACGTCGAAGGCACTGAAGGAACGGACGACGGCAATTCTTGACCCTCTATCATTAAATGCGAAGGCTCAAAGCAGATCTATTTTAAAAAGCAGAAACCCTGATGCCAGTCGGCAATTCAGGGTTTCTGCTTTTATTTTTTCATGAGTGAAAGTCTCGCCACTTTCTTTTTCGTTTCAGTATAAAGCGCATCCAATTGGACAAATGCATAATGACTGGAAATCTTATCTTTCACAAATTGAAAGCGTTCTTCCCCATTCAATGGCAGGAGCGTATTGATCATCTTTCCTTTGCGCTCGTCCAGTATTTCTCCGCCCCGTTGGAGCAATTCTTCGTAATCTCTAATGGCTTCTTCCATCATCTCGATGGCTTGCCGGTCTCTTTGATTGTAAAACAGTTCGATTTGTCCCCGATGGGTTTCCCATTTCATGAAAAAAGGGCTGAACAATTCCTTATTGATTACTTCCACTTCACTTGTCATTTGCTTTCATCCTCTTCTTCCCTTCCCTGCACAACGGCAGGAGCGGACAAACTTCGCAAGCTGGCTTTTGGGCTTTACAATGGTACCGTCCGAAAAAAATGATTTGGTGATGCGTGTCCGTCCACTTTTCTTTTGGTGTCCAGCGCATGATTTTTTCTTCGACCGCCAACGGGCTGTCCTTCCAACGGTTCATGCCAAGCCTTTTTGCCACACGTTCGACATGTGTATCCACCGCCAGCGCAGGGATACCGAACGCATTTGATACGACGACATTCGCCGTTTTCCTGCCCACGCCAGGGAATGTCATCATGACATCCCGATTTGCGGGCACTTCCCCGCCATAGCTATCGATGAGCAACCGGCTCAGTGCCTGAATATTTTTTGCTTTGTTGCGATAAAGTCCGATGGAGCGGATATCGGTTTGCAATTCCTCGATGTCCACGGCCAAATAATCCTCTGGGGTTTTATACTTTTGAAATAGCTCGGCTGTCACCCGGTTGACAAGAACATCCGTACATTGAGCCGATAGCAATGTCGCTATCAGCAATTCGAATGGATTATCATGTACGAGTTCACAATGTGCATCCGGAAACATATTGCCGAACTGTTCCAAGCATTCTCCCCATTGTTTTTTTGTTAGCACTTTCCCCCTCCTAATCCCGCTCTTCCAACCAGTTGTATAAAGGTGCACTTTTAACGGATACGCTTTTCTGTTGTTGCTGTCCCGGACGTATGCCGATTGTTCTAAAACTCTTTGTCTGTTTTTCAACGTCAGCGAGCGTTTTAACATTTTTCTTTTTCCATTCAAATAAAATCCGATCGATATATCGTAAGCTTAGCTTTTGGGCGATGACCGCCTCTTTCAAAGCAGCGCGGATAATTTCGACCGGGTGGCCATCCTCATCAAACCACATTGCAATCGATTCGCATTCCATCGGTGAAAGGAAACGTCCAAATTCTTGCTCGAACAGTGAAAAGATTTCTCCTTCGGCTTTCTTCTTATCCTCCTTCTCCGACTTGTTCGACGCAAGTGCAATGTGATCGACCAATCGATCCCATAATGGCTGTATTGAAAAGGTTTCAAATAAGACGCCAGTTGAATCTTTACCTTGAGTAATTTCCAGAAACCCTCGCTGCATAAGCCGTTGTAAAATCATTGATACTTCGTTTTCCGTCAAATTCATCCTGTCTGAAAAATCGGATGGCGTCGGAAAATGGATTCCTGCCGATTGAAAGGCTGTCATATGCATAATGAGCATTGCATCCAAATCTTTGATATCTAAACTTTTATAATGATGAAAAAAAAGCTGGGAAATGTTAACATTTCCCTGCTCAATCCAAATTCGGAGCCGTTCTTCGTGTTGCATGCCCGAACTCCTCTCTTCTCTATAAGGTATTCATGGTTACGAGTATAATTATTCGATAGACGCAGGTACGAGAAACTATAAATGACAATTGTCCATTTGGGTACTTGCGTAAATTGAACCCTATCTCGTCATTATTTCCAATTTTGCTCGACAAATGCGCGGATTCGTCGAATCGCTTCCTCCAACAAGTCGATGGAAGTTGCATACGAAAGACGGATTGTGTCCGGTGATCCGAAGCCAGAGCCCGGGATGACTGCAACATTCGCTTGCGTCAGTAGCGCAGCGGAGAAGTCATCAACATTCGCAAATCCTGTTTTTTCAACCGCCTCCGATACTTCTGGTAAAAGATAGAATGCGCCTTGCGGTTTGATCACTTTGAATCCCGGAATGGCGGACAGTTGAGGATAGACGCGTTCCAGTCGTGATTCAAAATCTTTGCGCATCGTCTCCACTGTATCTTGTGGACCGTCATACGCTTCAATCGCCGCATATTGTGATGTCGTTGTCGGATTGGACGTCGAGTGACTCGCAAGATCGGTCATTGCCCGGACAACTTCTGCGTCACCTGCAATATAACCAATTCGCCATCCCGTCATCGAATGAGATTTAGAAACGCCGTTAATGATAAGCGTCCGTTGTTTTGCATCCTCCGAAAGCTGTGCAATGGACACATGCTTTTCGCCGCCGTACAATAACTTTTCATAGATCTCGTCAGACACGATCCAAATATCTTTTTCTCGGCAGACTGCAGCGATTTGCTCTAATTCCTCTTTGGAATAGACCATCCCAGTCGGATTCCCCGGAGAGTTGATAATGACTGCTTTCGTTTTGGTTGTAACAGCGTCCTTTATTTGCGTAGCTGTCACTTTGAATTGCGCCGAAGAGGAGCCTTCGATATGTACAGGTACCCCGCCCGCTAATTTCACTTGTTCCGGGTAGCTGACCCAGTAAGGAGTCGGGATGATGACTTCATCTCCCGGATCCAAGATGACTTGGAACAATGTATATAAGACATGCTTGGCACCAATGCCAATCATGATCTCTTTACTGGAATACTGTAAACCTTGGTCATTCTCCAACTTCCGGATGACCGCATCTTTCAATGCTGGCAGACCGCCCGAGGGCGTATACTTCGTCTTGCCTTCCTTCATCGAGGCATAAGCCGCTTCCAATATATTTTCTGGTGTGTTGTAATCAGGTTCCCCTGCACCTAGGCCGATGACGTCAATCCCTGATTCTTTCATTTCCTTCGCTTTTGCCGTAATTGCAAGTGTTGTTGAAGGTGAAAGTGTATCCACCCTAGCCGCTAAACGTTTCGTCAATTCAGATCGCCCCTTCATAGGTTCAAAATTCGTTTCCACCATTGCCCGTCTTCAAAAAAAACATAGACGTAATTCAGTTTTCCGTTTTCGCCTTTGAAGGCAACTTCCCAAACAGGACCTTCTTCTTCCATACCTAACGTTGCATGAAGGACTGTCTTGACTTTCAACTCCTGTTGAACGTTTGCAATCGCCTTTTCCGCCGAGATTCCATCTGCCAACAGCACTTCCTCAAAATCGCCGTCCAATTTCTCGTCGACAAAAACTGCTTTCTTGCTACCATCTTTCCCTTTACCGAATACAGTCACGAAGGATTCCGTCCCATTGAAAATTTCTGCCGAACTCACTGAGACAAGTTGACCTGATTCAAGTGCGGAGTCAATGGCTGCTTTTTTAGCATCGGAAATCGGTTTATTGGCATTGACCAACACTGTGATGGTGATTACCACGGTCAATGCCAGCAGGAAGACGACGATGAATTTAATCCAATTCAGCATTCTGCTCCACGTCCTGTACATCGTAAAATCTTCCACTTGAATCTGGTGCCAATTTTGCCCGATTCATCCTTTATCATTATAACAATTTTCGAGTTCATACACCATATGTTCGAGTGACACTTTTTTCACAGGCACATTCGGTAATGCCTCTAGAAAATGGCGGCCATACGATTTCGTTTCTATCCGTCTGTCCAAAATGATGAAAAATCCTTTATCAGCGGACGAACGGATTAGTCTGCCGAACCCTTGCCGTAAACGCATGATCGCCTCGGGCAGTGCATACTCCGTAAACGGATTGACTCCCAAGGCAGTCAACTTGGCCGCCTTCGTTTTAAAAACTGGTTCCTCCGGGGAAGTGAAAGGAAGTCTAACAGCAACGACAGCCGATAATGCCTCTCCCGGTACGTCCACCCCTTCCCAAAAACTATTCGTTCCGAAAAGCACCGAATTATGAAATTGCCTGAACGACTTCAACAATTTGAACCGGCTACCGGAACTGATTCCTTGGGCAAATAGCGCATAGTCCTCCAACTGTTCACTCTCAGTAATCAACTCAAATGTTTTCCGCAGCATATCCTGGGAGGTGAATAGCACGAACAGTCTCCCACCAGTTGCCATCACCGTCTGAACGACGGCATCCGCCACCGCTTCGATGTATTCGGACTGAGCGACTTGCTGTATATCTGGCATATTTTCGACGATGAAAACTTCAGCCCCTTCATAAAAGTAGGCGGGCGCATCGAACGTCAATAGCGGTATAGAATCATCGATACCAAGCTGTTTGGCGATGAAACGTCCATTCCCCGGCACCGATAATGTCCCCGATGTCCAGACAATTCCGGTCCGCTCTTCCTTCAATCTGTCGATTAGGGAGCGAATCATCTCGGAACCATCGAGTGTCCGTTTAAACACGGTCAAGCTACCGGGAATACTTCGCCGATCCTTTTCCATCCATACGGCAAAATTATCGGACGAATCATCCAGGAAAATGTCGACCCACTCCCCTGCCTTGATTTTCAATTCCCTTATCCAATACTTCCATTCAGAAAAAATCGCCTGTTCTTTACGGGTCAGACTGTCAAACTGATGAGCTAATTTTCCCGTGAATGCTTCAGCTTGATCAATATAGTCTGCCAGCGCCTTTGAAACACTTATAAAGTGTGAGCGTTCCTCTTTCAGTTCTGCTAATGAATAGATGACACGATTCCCTTGCTGCTTCTTATCTGCCGGCTGGTAATAGGCGGTCATTGTGCCGATAGCGTGATCGAATACGGTGTTGAATTTCAAAAATGCGGCATCCAGTCTTTCCCGATCATGAAAATGCGTCAGTCCATATTGCCGGATGAGGGTGTCTACTTGTTGTAGTAAATGCCCATTCCCTTCGGAACCGGTCTGGCCCATGACATATTTCCAATTGGTGTAAGAAAAGACCGTTTCATTGATCCGAGATGCGGTTTGGACGAATTGATGGGCCTCATCGACAACGAGGCCTGCAAGTGATTGGAAAATCATTTGTCCCCGGTTCAAGTCGGATAGCAGCATGGAATGGTTGGTGATGATGATCTGCGAATGCTTGCATTTCTCCAGTAGCCTGAAATGGTAATCGGCGGCCTGTTCATCCGCCTGCAACAGGTTGGAACGTTTTCGGATTCGGTCGATAAATAGCTGGCCACCGCCGGAGATATTCAACTCCTCCATATCGCCGGTCTCGGTATCTGTCAGCCAGACCAAGATTTGCATGATCGTTAACGTTTCATCATAAGACTCTTCAGTGATCCGAAGCAATTCCTCAAATTTACCAAGGGAAATATATTGTTCCCTCCCTTTGAGGACAGTTGCAGTCATGCCGGTCCCGAGCATAGTACGGACCTTATCCAATTCATCATCCATGATTTTGTCGGCAAGATGGTTGGTGAACGTACTGATGACAACGGGTTTCCCAGTAGTCACCGCTTGAATGGCTGCCGGCAGAAGGTAAGCAACGGTCTTACCAATCCCAGTCGGCACTTCTGCAATAATTTCGGATTGCTCGGACAATGCCCGCCAAGATGCATCCATAAAATGGAGCTGCGATTCCCTCCGTTCGAATGTAGGATAAGCCTTTTGCAGTATAGCTTCCTTCTGTTCGTCGTCAGTCGGAAAGGCAGGCTTCTCCACTTGTCGTGCCACTGGTATCGAAATGGTGCGGTAAGGGATCCCCCTGAAAGTTGAAAAGTCCTTATCAACCCGTTTCGTGCGCGCATTTTTCAACGCCTCATAGAACGGCGTTGAAAGATCTGATTTCAAGCGGAACGATCTTCGATGAAGTAGATTCAACGTCCCTTCCGGCAAAGTATCCATTTTCCCCATGCAGGACAGGAAGAGTTTAGCTGTCGCTTCTGCGTCATCATCGGCCCGATGAGCGGAAGCCAGGGGAATTCCCAACTCTAATGCGATATCCTGCAATCGGTAACTAGGTGCAGAAGGGTATATGATTTTAGCCAGTTCCACCGTGTCGATTTTTTTGCCAAACCATTTGCCGACACCGCATCTCGCAAACTCATTTTGCAAGAAAGACAAGTCGAAATCGGTATTATGCGCGATGAAAACCGTACCTTCCAACAGACCCGCCACTTCAGCCGCAATTTCTTCAAAATGCGGCGCATCTGCGACGTCTTCATCCGAAATTGACGTCAATTGACGGATGAAAGCGGGTATGGGCTGACCCGGATTAACAAACCGAACATATTTCTCACCGATTTCTCCATTTTTTATAAACACGATGGCAATCTGAATCATCCGGTCCCCTTTGGCAGGCGAATGACCGGTCGTTTCCAGATCGACAACCGCATATGTTGTATTGTTCATATGATCATCAACTTCCTGTAAGACATACTACTGTAAATTGTATCATAACTGGCTTTCAGAAAGAACAAAAAGCGCAGTGTGCATGCTTAGTCAAGGTTCAAAGTCTACAATTGCGACATCGTGTCGCAACGACAACATTACCCGAACGTCTGGCGCCCGGAGTTTAGTAAACAAAAATACCCCTGTGAAATCCATGTTTATGATTCCAGAGGGGTAAGTCACTAGCCATGATTATACTGTCATGCCTGGCTTTTCCTTGATAACTTCTTGCACACCATTGTTTTCGTCCATGATGAGGACGGTCGGTTCGTGTGTGCGTGCCTCTTCATCGGTCATATAGACATAGGACAGGATAATGACGATGTCACCGCGCTGGACGAGTCTCGCGGCTGCCCCATTGACACAGACAACGCCACTTCCCCGTTCCCCTGCAATGATATACGTCTCAAAGCGGGCACCGTTATTGTTGTTGACGATATGCACTTTTTCATTCGGCAGCATGCCGGCCGCATCCAGCAAATCGCTGTCAATTGTAATGCTCCCTACATAATTGAGGTCGGCTTCCGTCACGGTTGCCCGGTGTAACTTACTGTTCATCATCATTCTAAGCATCATATTCATCCTTTACAGTGAGAATGCAATTATCGATTAATCTAGTTTTGTTGAATTTCACTGCGCATGCAAGAATCAATTCGCGACTCTCCCTTGCCCCATCGTACTGTGTAAGTGACGGATAGGTCAGTAACGAGACATAGTCGATGCTGCCCGAGCTATTGTCCGTAATATAGTCGGCGACTTCCTTTTCCACTTGCTCTGCAGGTATTCCGGCATGAATGAGCGCTACGCCTTTTTGCAATGCCTGTTGGATGACGGGTGCTTCCGCTCGTTCCGTTGCCGAAAGGTTGACATTACGTGAGCTTTTCGCCAAGCCATCTGGTTCGCGGATTGTCGGTACCCGCACAATGGCAGCCCTTAAGTTATAATCGCGGACAAAGGTTTCAATGATCGCCAACTGTTGCGCGTCCTTCATGCCGAAATAAGCCTGGTCCGGATCGACGATATTGAAGAGTTTCAATATTACTTTCAGTACGCCGTCGAAATGCCCCGGCCGGGATGCCCCGCATAGAACAGTTGCTTGTGGCCCCGGCAAAATGCGGATGCCGCCGTCCTGTGGGTACATCTCTTCCGGTGTCGGCATGAAGAGAACGTCGACACCGGCTTCGGCTGCCAGTCGCGCATCCCGATACGCATCACGGGGGTAGGCTTCGAAATCTTCCCCTGGTCCAAATTGTGCGGGGTTAACGAAGATGCTCATCACGACCAGGTCATTTTGTTCGCGCGCTTGTTTGACGAGCGCCAGATGCCCTTCATGTAAAAAGCCCATCGTCGGCACAAAACCAACCGTCCGCCCCATCCGCTCATTCCGATTCAACATGCTTTGAAGCGTTTCGATGGAATGCACAACGTTCATTGTCGCTGCTTCACTGACCATGTTCTTTCCCTCCATACAATGATGTCAATTGATCTTCCTTCATCGTGAAACGATGTTGTTCCGCCGGGAAGGTTCCGTCTTTCACAGCAGCTGTGTAAGCGGTTAATCCGTCGCGGATCAATGTGGAGCTATCCGCAAATGTCTCAACAAATTTGGGCACATGATGGCTACCGTACTGTACCGTATCATGGAAAACCAGCACTTGGCCGTCCGTCCCTGCTCCTGCTCCGATACCAATCACTGGAATCGATACGGCCCCAGCCACTGCCTCCCCTAGCTGATAGGGAATGCATTCCACGACAATCATGAATGCTCCCGCTTCCTCACAGGCTCGCGCCTCATCTATGAGCCGCTGTGCAGCAGCCGCCGTCTTCCCTTGCACTTTATAACCGCCGACGACTCCGGCAGATTGAGGTAGCAGTCCCAGATGTGCAACAACAGGAATGCCCGTTTCGGTGAACAAGCGAATTTTTTCAATCACTTTTCCCGCACCCTCGACTTTTAATGCATTCGCGCCTGTTTGTTGAAATGTACGTACGGCTTCAACTAGCGCTTGATCGTCGGAACCGTGATAAGAGCCGAATGGCAAATCTACGACGATAAAGGTATCTTTCGCGCCCCGTTTCACCGCTTTCCCGTGATGGATCATGTCGTCCACTGTCACCGAAACCGTTGAATCATAGCCAAGGACCACCATTCCGAGCGAATCACCCACAAGGATGATATCCACCCCCGCCTCTTCGGCGAGCTTTGCGGACGGATAATCGTATGCCGTCAGCATGGCGATTTTCTCGCCTTCTTTTTTCATCTTGAGAAAGTCTAGTGTACTTTTCATTTGTTTTTTACTCCCCTTTCCGGGAGAAAACCGATTATAAAAAACCCTTCTGTCCTAAAATGGACAGAAGGGTTGTGTAGTCATCATTTGATGGTTTCCTCCGTCCCTGTCTTTTGTAAGATCAAGGCAGATCTTGTTGAACTATTCAATTTTTTCGTTTCACCCAAGGTGCAGTTCATACTTGATACCGCCCTTCGAAACTACTATAGCAAATTGAAAGTTCTTTGTATACTGTTCATTTAGAAATTTCTATATCCGCTGAATAAATGCCACGTATGGAGCCGTCATCCAGTTTCAATTCAAGGACGCCTTCATCGGAAATCCCGAGCGCCGTTCCGCTAATCGTCTCATTCAACATCACCGCACGTATCCGTTTCCCAGTCGTATTTGAATAACCTTCCCATAACAACTTGATTGGTCCGAAACCGTTCTTCTCATACATCGCCGTATAGATTTCAAGGAAGCCAAGAATTTTCGCAATCAATTGCGCTCGGTCAATTGGCTTGCCCGCAATCAGTTTGAGTGACGTTGCAATCTGTTGTAATTCCTCAGGGAAATCTTCGAGTTCTTGGTTGACATTCATACCAATCCCTAAGATGACTGCTTTCACTTGATCGGGATCCGCTTGCAGCTCAGTCAGTATACCAGTCAGTTTTTTGCCATCGACCAAAATATCATTCGGCCATTTGATAGACGGCTCGATACCCGTCAGCTCTTCAATCGCACGGGTCACTGCAACCGCGGCAACCAGCGTCAATTGTGGCGCCTGTTGTGGCGTCAACTCCGGCCTGACAATAATACTCATCCAGATCCCTTTGCCAGATGCGGAACTCCAGGGACGTGCCATGCGCCCCCGTCCCGCAGTCTGTTCTTCCGCAATGACGACCGTACCATCTGCGGCACCGTTCTGTTCCTCTTCATGCGCGATGAACTGCGTGGACAGACACGATTCATAATAATGTATATGCTGGCCGTATTTTTTTGTCGTCAAATGTTTCCAGATATTCGCCTCATTAACCCGATCCGGGGATGAAATAAGATAATATCCTTTCTTACGGACCGTACCGATTTCATACCCTTCCTCCTCGAGCTCCTTGACATACTTCCAAATCGCTGTTCTGGATAAGCCGTATTCATCCGCTATCTCCTGCCCGGATACCGGTTCACCATTTGCGTCAAACAACCTTTTAAGTAATTCATTCTTCACGTTTGAATTCATGGACAAACCATTCCTTTATCTTATTCGGTTCATTTTCACACCATTTGTGAAGAACCGCCTTTTCGATTTTTCCGATCCATTCACCGGTCCATTTACCACCTCTCATCTTTGTCCATTCAATCAGATTTTTGCCAGTAACAGCCAAATCCGCAGTCGATTGGATAGGTAGAGATTGCTTACCGCACATGATTTCTTGAGGCGACAATGCCTCCTCGACTCCATGGTAGACGGCAGCCAGTTTTTCAGCAGACACCAATACTTCTACATCAAATACGTAATAATCATCGATGGAGAACGGTTGAATGGTACGGATGGCCACCGCTCGATGGACCGCGGATAAAAATGTCCTTTCAACATTGGACAGTTTATAGGCCCTGGAAATTTCCGATGGCTGGAAGTTCCCGGCCAACATTAACGAAGCCCATCCTTCCAAAACAGAACCAAACGGGACAGAAAGATTCAACTTCCCAATATCTTCAGGGTAAAGCGGCAGATGTGCGCCCAGGCCGGAGTCTTGAAAAGCTTGGAACGCTTTGAGCGGATACCCGCCTATCAATAATTTGTCCATTTCAACTTTTACGCGTTCGACGGAGACATGCCTAATTCGTTGCGCTTCCGACCGGATTGCTTCAAACGTCTCCGCCTCGATTTCAAAGCCAAGGGCAGCAGTGAAACGGATTGCCCGCAACATCCGGAGTGCATCCTCCGCAAAACGAGCCTCTGCATTGCCGACCGCACGGATAAGTTGATCCGCTAAATCTCGCTTCCCGTCGAACAAATCGATCAGATCGCCTTCTTTCGTCATCGCCAACGCATTCATAGTGAAGTCACGGCGTTGCAAATCATCTCGCAATGATTTGACGAAATGGACTTCATCGGGACGCCGATGGTCCGTGTACTGGCCTTCTGTCCGGTAAGTCGTCACTTCGATTGGTTCACCGGATAGAACAACGAGTACTGTACCATGGGCGCTTCCCACGTCCACCGTTATCGGAAATAACGCAATCACTTCGTCGGGTTCAGCTGAAGTCGCAATATCGATATCATTTGCCGGTTTGCCCAATACATAATCCCGCACAGCCCCTCCGACGAAAACAGCTTCATGGCCGGCGCTTTCCAATATACGTATGACTTCACGGCTCGGACCTGTTCCGAATGATGTTGTCATCTCGAACCCGCCACTTCGTAATACAGTTTTTCGTACTGGCCAACGATGGTGGATGAATGGAATTTGTCCACTACTGTAGACAATGCATTGCGCCGGAAGATTTCCTGCAAGATTTCATCCTTCAACAGGGCAATCGCTTTGTTTGCTGCAAGCTGGACATCGCCTAGCGGGACGAGATAGCCGTTTACGCCATCCTCGATGACTTCCGGTATGCCACCGATATCTGTCGCGATTGCTGGAACGCCGCAAGCAAGTGCTTCGAGCAGAACAAGACCGAATGCCTCTTTTTCCGACAAATGGAACATGACATCGCTGATGGCAAGGAGCTCGGCTAAGTCATCTCTTTTCCCTGTGAAGATGACATCGTTTTGAAGGCCTTCTTCAGCGACCCGTTTTTCCATATCCAGCCGTTCAGGCCCTTCACCGACAAGTAACAATTTTACATCCAGTTCCTTCCTCACCAGCTTGAAGCTTTCGATGATATCCGGAATCCGTTTCACTTTCCTGAAATTCGAAATATGAATGATAACTTTTTCATCCGGTTTGCACCCCAAGTCGCTTTTCAATGTCCCCGAATCGACCTGGCAATATTTAGACTCATCGATGAAATTATAAATCGTGACGACTTCTTTTTCCGGTTTTATCAATTCGAGCGTTTCCTGACGAAGTGATTCGGAAACAGCAGTTGTAATGTCCGATTTATTGATGCCATAACGAACCGTATTCCGTAGTCCCGGATCATGGCCAAGAATCGTTACATCTGTACCATGTAACGTCGTGATGATACCGATATCTGAATTCGCCATATCTTTACCAAGCGCCGCAGCTACGGCATGCGGTACTGCATAATGGACATGAAGAAGATCCAGTCGTTCAGATTCGATGACTTGCGCAATCCGATTTGCGAGTGCAATGTCGAATGGAGGATATTTAAAGACCGCATAGCCCTCGATTTCCACTTCATGGAAATAGACATTCGGATGTGTGTCCTGAAAACGGAATGGTTTACTTGACACGATGAAATGCATTTCATGGCCTCGATCTGCCATCATTTTACCTAGTTCGGTCGCGACAACGCCTGATCCGCCCAGAGAGGGGTAACAGATGACACCAACTTTCAATTTTTTCAAGCACAGAACCCCTTTCAAATTTCCGTATGGCATTGCCGCATTCAGTCAATAATATTCTCAAGTCCGTAAACAAGATCTTCTCGCTCGATGACATTGCGGATGGCCATCAAGACGCCCGGCATGAAACTGTTGCGGTCGAACGAATCATGGCGGATGCTTAATAATTCCCCTTCCCCACCAAGCAACACTTCCTGATGCGCTAGTAATCCAGGCAAACGGATGCTATGTATTTTCATACCGTCAAAGTCCGCGCCTCTTGCGCCTAGCCGGTGCTCTTTTTCATCGGGATGACCTTGTTTATGTGCCTCCCGTACTTCTGAAATCATTTCAGCTGTTTTAACCGCCGTTCCCGATGGTGCATCCACTTTTTTATCATGATGCATTTCTAGGATTTCGACATCTTGTAAATAACGTGCCGCCATTGCCGAAAACTTCATCGCCAGTACTGCGCCGATTGAGAAGTTCGGCGCTATGATGCAGCCGATTCCACGTTCATCAGCCAAATCAGTCAATGTCGAAATGTCTTGTTGCGTCAGTCCGGAAGTGCCAATCACCGGACGTATGCCCAATGATAAGGCGTTTATGGCATTATCAAATACAGCATCGGGATCCGTTAAATCGAGTAAAACATCCGGTTTCGCTGCTGCTGCAAGGCTTTCAAGAGACGTGTAGATCGGGATTCCACCCGGTTCATTCGTCACAGTACCCTCCTGGATATAGTAGCCATCGTATTTATAATCAAGTGCTGCAATCACTTCCATATTCATTGCTTTGCCAATCGCTTTAACCGCCGCGCTTCCCATTCGGCCACGCGCACCTGCAATCGCTATTTTTGTCGTCATTTCGTTTCCTCCTTCTTCGTCCATCTATCGGCATCACGTTCTTTGAATTTTTGAAGAACAGTCGTCAATGCATTTTCAAGACTGATCCCTTGTGAGTTCGCAAAACAGATGAGCACGAATAGCAGATCACCTGTTTCTTCTTCGAGCGAACGGATTGCTTCGTTCGATTTTTTCTTCTTCATGCCGTACACATGTTGCACTTCCCTCGATAATTCACCGAGTTCCTCCGTCAATCTGGCGATCAGTTCCATCGGAGGGAAATAGCTTTCCTTAAAACTGTTTATGTACAAATCGACTTCTTGCTGTAAATCCGTCATCGTCTTCGATTGTTCCATTTACGTCAACTCCCTTTACCATCGTATAAATTAACAACGCTATTGTCAAAATAAAAAATATAGCTGATAATAGCCATACTGTCCATATAAGGTAGGTGTGCATCAATTGTTCAACGGGATTAAGATAAAAAACATCATTTTCATCATTATTGGGGCAGCAATCTTCAGTTTCGGCATAGTCCATTTCAATATTCAAAATGAACTGGCCGAGGGCGGTTTCACAGGGATTACCCTTATTCTCCTATTCGCCTTCAATTGGGATCCCGCCATTATGAACCTGGTCCTCAACATTCCGATGTTCATAATCGGATGGAAGTTGTTAGGTAAAAAAGTATTCATCTATACCGTCATCGGGACGGTTGCCGTCTCCATCTTTTTGAAGTTTTTCATGGTCTACCAAATCGATATCCATCTGCAGGATGATATGTTCCTAGTCGCGCTATTTGCTGGCGTATTCATCGGCGTTGGACTCGGCATCATCTTCAGATACGGCGGGACAACAGGCGGTGTGGATATTATCGCACGACTCGCCCAGAAATACGTCGGCTGGAGCATGGGGAAAACGATGTTCATGTTCGACGCACTCGTTATACTCGTTTCGTGGGCCGTCTATCTTGACCATCGCTCGATGATGTATACGCTCGTTGCACTTTTCGTAGGCGCTCGCGTTATCGATTTCGTGCAAGAAGGGGCTTACGCGGCAAAAGGTGCATTTATCATCTCAGATGCGCAGGACGAAATTGCAGCCAAAATCACAGCCGAAATGGATCGCGGTGTCACCGTTTTCAAAGGTTATGGGCACTTCACCAAAGCCGACCGGGAAATTCTATATTGTGTTGTTGGAAAAAACGAAATCATGCGCTTGAAAAACATTATCACTGCAGTCGACCCGTATGCTTTTGTCTCTATGATTGATGCCCACGAAGTGATGGGCGAAGGATTCACCTTGGATGAGGAAAAAAGACCTGTCGAACGCTGATTGAAAGCGAAGACTGTCATACTACCCTAATCTTAAGAACATCATTTACTAACAATGAAAAATCCGTCCCTCTTGTTTAGGGACGGATTTTTTCACTACTCAGTCTCTGTTCGTGAAAATCAGAAGCAAACGAACCAATTCAAGAACAGCTACCGCTGTTGCCGCAACATATGTCATCGCTGCCGCACTCAATACTTTTTTCGCATGCCCTTCTTCTTCGTTGCGAATAATGCCTAGTGAGACAATCTGGTCCATCGCACGGGACGATGCATTGAACTCGACCGGTAACGTAACGACTTGAAACACGACACCTACAGCCATCAATACAATCCCGATACCAAGCAGTGAATTCATACTGCTGAAAATAAGGCCGATCATGATAAATATCCATGAGGCATTGGAAGTGATGTTTGCGACGGGTGCCAATCGGTGACGGAAACGAAGATAAGAGTAGGCTTCCTTATCCTGGATCGCATGCCCTACCTCGTGAGCTGCAATCGCTGTCCCTGCAACGGAAGCTTCATGGTAGTTGTGAGAGGACAATGCTACAATTTTCGTTAGCGGATTGTAATGGTCACTTAGAAACCCTTGGCTTTCAACAACTTTGACGTTTTGTAAACCGTTTTGGTCAAGAATGAGACGGGCGACTTCTGCACCGGTCATGCCTGATGTCGAACGGACTTGCGAATATTTTTTGTAAGTACGTTTCACTTTGAATTGGGCGTAGATCGGCAATATAATGATTGCCGCAAAGTAAATCCAAAACATTAACAATTCCCTCCCTATTTCTCTCTATATAACCTATTTTATAACGGTCAAACAACAACCGCAACTATTTACCACTAAGCCCTTTTCATAGTAGTTCTTTTTTTCCAATTCAAATAGGCGACACCTATACAAGCAATTGATAACCAAAACGTAAAATAACCGATGTGATCCATATGTTTCAGCAGTTCATGATAGATTGGCATTTGTCCATATACATAATCGATGACATCATTATGAAGCGTCCAAACAGCTGCAACGACAATGTGGCCAATTCGGAATCGGTAAAGCGGACTGTAAAGCAATGCCTGCAAGGCCATCGCAAAATGTGAACCGACCAGCATCCAACCGACCCATCCAATTGACCCTGTTTCAGCAAGCGTCAACAGATTCATGACAACCGCCCAAAGACCGTATTTGACAAGGGTGATTAGTGCAAGCGCCTCCATCAATTTGAAATTCCTTCCAATCAGCCAACCGATGATGGCAAATACGAAAAACAAACAGGCTGTCGGACTATCGGGAACGAAAATCCAAAATTTCGGTTCCGTGATTTCCAATTGCCACATATACCAATCATAGCCGTACACCGTACCAATCACATTAATAAATAATAGGATCCAAAGAAACGATTTATGCGTTAGAATGAGCCAAATCTTCTGTATGAATAACCCCATAGGCACCTCTCCAAAAAGGACTTAATATGTATACAAAAAAAGAGCCAGTTTCCTGACTCTTTTTCATTTTCTAGACTTCGGGCGCAAGACGCCCAACGTTATTATACTTAGTTACTCACTTTTCAAGCCTTCGATGAACTCCGCAAGGACTTGCAGATCTTCTTCTGATCCATCCCAAGTGCCCGGCGGCATGTCGCCTTGACCCTCATGCGCAATAGTTACAATTTCATCAGCTGTAAGACCGGTATTTGCCAGCGGCAAACCTAATCCACCTTGGAAAGCATCACCGTGACAGCCGATACAGGATGAACCCGCATAGATTTGATAACCTTCGGATTCCGTATCGAATTGAACTTCTTCAACAATCGCACCTTGTACTTTTGCCGCTTCCCAGTCATGGTTCACAACAGATTCCCATGTCAGATAGAACAAAGCTGCGAATGAAAGAAGCATGAATGCTGTCGGCAGCGGGCGCTTTGATGGACGACGTTCTTTTGAAGTATCCAAGAACGGCATGAGCAGCAATGCTCCCATCGCTAATCCAGGCATGACAATCGCACCGATAATGTTATAAGGTCCGGAAGCAAATTCATACTTCAGCAATTGGTACATTGATAGGAAATACCAGTCAGGTACCGGTATATACAGCGTATCCGTCGGGTCCGCCTGTCTTTCAAGCGGGGACGGATGGGCAACTGTTAAAACTAAGTAACCGATAAGGAAAACGGCACCGATCAACCATTCTTTCAAAAGAAAGTTTGGCCAGAATGCTTCCGTTTTACCCGGATATTCTGAGTAATCCTTCGGGACGTTCGGCATTTTGTTGGTAGCCTTAATGCGCGAATCTCCGACAAATTTCATCCCTTTTCCGCGTTGCATAATGTCCCCTCCTTTTATTAACCTCTGACTTCTCTATTTTTCTTATAGAGGTCCAGAAATACCTTGTCTTCTGATCATGATAAAGTGTGCTGCAAGCAACCCAAGCAAAGCAGCAGGTAGGAAGAATACATGAATCGCGAAGAAACGTGTCAATGTTTGTGCACCGAGAATCGTAGAGTCTCCGGCAAGGAGAATCTTGATAGACTCACCGATGAACGGAACAGAAGCTGCAATCTCGATTCCTACTTTTGTAGCGAAGAGAGCTTTCATATCCCAAGGTAGTAGATAACCTGTGAAACCTAGGCCCAGCATAACCATGAAGATTAATACACCGACAACCCAGTTCAGTTCACGCGGTTTTTTGTAAGAACCTGTAAAGAATACACGCAGCGTATGTAGGAACATCATTACAATGACAAGCGATGCCCCCCAATGGTGCATCCCACGCACAATTTCACCGAATGCTACTTCATTTTGAAGGTAATAAACGGATTTCCATGCATTTTCAATATCCGGTGTGTAATACATCGTAAGGAACATACCGGAAAGGATCTGGATGACCGTGACGAAAAACGTCAGCCCACCAAAACAATAAATGAATGCGGAAAAGTGATGTGCAGGGTTTACGTGCTCAGGTACTTCATGGTCTGCGATATCGCGCCAAATCGGGGTGATATCCAACCGTTCGTCAACCCAATCATAAATTTTATTCAGCACTTCGGTCGTACCCCCTTACATTTTTAAACTAATGTGTTCGGTTTTGTTTTTCCTAGATACACGAATCCGCCTTCGATTTTCACATCAAACTCATCTAGCGGTCCCAATGGTGGAGTTCCTGCGACGTTGTCACCATTTTTCATATACCGTCCAGCGTGGCACGGGCAGAAAAATTTATCTGGATGCTTCTCGTCGCCGCCCCAGTTCACCGTACAACCCAGGTGCTTACAGACAGGGGAAAGCGCGATGACCGTATCGCCATCTTTGTAAACCCATGCCGTGTCCGACACGTCAGATTTATACCAAGCATCTTTCCGATCCTTGATGGTAAAGTCGACACGAACAGGAACTTCCGTCAGCTCGTCCACTTTTTGTGGAGTCGGGATGTAATCCCCTTCACCAGTCTGTTGTAAGACCGGATCGACTGCGAAACGAACCATCGGCATCAGCATTCCCGAAGCCATGAAACCGCCGACCCCCATCAGTGAATAGCTCAGGAATTGGCGCCTTGACACTTTGTTGCTCATCATTTTCCCTCCTCTAACTTAAGGTCAGTCCAACGGACATACTTTTGCTAATTGTAATACTAGGACATATCTATGATATATCAATACTAGAGGAAATTCAATCCTGCTTTCCAACAGCAGAACACTTTGTGAACAATTATTGAATTTTATTGTTGGGCCCATTTTTCAGTGAATCGGGGCAATACTTGACGAAGTTGATCTTCAATAATCGTTTGTCTTAAAGAAGGGTCCATGCTTTCGAGTGGGATCGACGGCAACCAAATGACTTCCCCTTCCATTTGCAGGCTCGTCCAAGCCGAATCAGTCGTAATGAAAAACACATGCTTGAAGGCGGTGGCCGCTACGTCACGCGAGAGTGTCTCCGCCATTCCTGCAAGGTCTGTCGACTGCGTATAGGCGAACGGCGGCATTAGCATCATCCGTCCTTTGAATTGTGTTTCAAGATAAGTGGTCAGGTGCATTAGGAACTCTGAGGATGATGTGCTATTTTTCAATTGTTCGGGTGCCGTTTCCACTTTAAGAAGCGGCACAATCAATGTATCGATATATTCTTTCTGTTGCAAATATGTATCCATATCTTTGGAAGTCCAGTTCATAGTATATCCCCCTAACCAATCAGTAAATGACTCCATCAAGAAAGATGGAGTCATCAGTCCTTCGCTATCTTCATGTCGTTCAACATTGCAGATAATGCGATAAACCTTTCTCTATCGTTTGCATCGAGTGCTTCATCCACACGCTTCATCAGCATATCCACTGTCATCGCTGCGAAACTTTCTTCCAGTAACCGCTCTGCAATTTTCCTATCGCTTTCGCTTACTTGTAAGTAGGAAGGTAGAAACGGGTTCTCCTCCCTGACACTTGCGTATTGCGGGCAAGCATGGCTCTTGGGGAAATTGAGTTGGATATACATTTTGTCATCCGGATGAAGCCGTAAATCATGAAAAGATTTTTCAGCATCGGCAGTCATCAGATTCCCTTTGTAGAAGCGGAATGGGATGCTCTCCGTCCCTGTAACTGACATGACCATCGATCGCGGACAATAATGGGCTTCGTCTGTAAAGTGGACGTTTTGAAGAAGGTGTTCATGGCTCAGAAGGTAATTCAAAATCCACACACATTCACGGCGCTTCAATTTGTACCGCTTCAAGAACCATCGTACGAAGTCCTTTTTGGCGGCGACAGGAATCATGGCCGTCATGTCACACCTCCTCATCATTTTGTGCTTCTAGAAAAGCGCTCCAATACTCATCATCGGGAACTAGTTTGACCAATTCCTTGACAATTCCGACCGCTTCGTCTCGTTTTCCTTCTTCTAGCAGAAAGTTCGCGAATCTTTCCAGAAAACTGTGATCGTCTTTCATCCCACCATATGCTTTACGATAGGATACATATGCATCTTCATATTGTTCTTCGCGTTCATACGCATAAGCCAAAAAGGCATTTAGCAAAGGAATGTCGCCATAATCCTCTTTCGAATAAGATAATAGGTCCACTAACTCTTCGGATTTCTCCCTTTCATCAAACAAAGAGGCCAGCGTTATAAGCGCATCGATGTATTCGGGATCCAGGACGAGCGCTTCCCGCAACTGTGTCTCCGCTTCTTCGGGCAAACCCAGTTTCAATGCAGATTTAGCCGCTGCCAGCCGAAGTTCCTTGTCAAATTCATCCCTGCGGATACCGTCGATGAATTTTTCATAGGCTTTGCGGTCTTCCCCCATCAACGAATACGATTGTCCAGCGAGCATATAGGCGGAAAAATAATCGGGATCCATTTCGATGAGCTGATCCAGAAGGCGGACAGCCCTTTCAGCCTTTCCGCTTTGATAGTAAGCGAAGGATGCACCGAAAAGCGTATCTGGCGATGTATTTTCCTGCAGCATTTCCTCGTAAAACGGAATCGCTTCTTCATAGGCAGCCCCGGCACTATACGTTTCCGCAATTCTCGAAACGATACTGACACCACCGACTTCGTCCAACTCTTCATGCAACCCCAAGTATAGGCGCGCCGCTTCTCCATATTTCCCGGCATCGAGTAGCAATTCCGCGTACGCGAAACGAATGACAGGCTCATGTGGAGCGATAGTCTGTGCTTCTTTTATTTTTACGAGTGCCGCTTCTGCCATTCCGGACATCTGATAGTAGTCAGCAAGTGCCAACAGCGCTTGAAGGTACTCTTCGTCATCCGGATGGACATCTGTTAATAATAGAAGGGCTTCGTCTTCTTCGCCCAATTCAAGCAATGTACCAGCGCGGTCGATTTTCAGCTGAGCCTCATCAGGCAAATGAATACGCATCGTTTCATAAATATGATCGGCTTCCTGCATGAATCCGTAACCGGCCAATAGTCCCGCAGCCTCGTATAGCAAATCGAAATCGGTCGATTCGTCTAATTGCCTAACGATACGCTGAAGTGCCTCCACATCGCCTTCTAAAATATTCCGTTCAATTTCTTGTAACTGTACCATAATTTCACCTATTCTTTCCCATTGTATACATTAGCCCGTCATCCCTTAGTGGTTGCCGGGACAGCAAGCTTTTCCAAATCATCGAAAAAGCCGGGATAGGAAATATTGATGCAGGACGGGTCGTCGATTTCAATCGGCCCCGATGCAACCAGTGCTGCGATACCAGCCATCATCCCAAGACGGTGATCACCGTATGATGACAGTGTTGCCCCTGTAAGAGCAGTAGGACCATGGATGATCATGCCATCCGGCGTCTCCTCGATAGCCGCACCCATTTTCTTCAGTTCTGTTGTCACTGCGGCGATACGGTCCGTCTCTTTAACACGTAATTCCTCGGCATCCTTAATAATTGTTGTCCCTTTCGCTTGTGTCGCGAGTAGTGCAATGACAGGCAATTCATCAATCAATCTCGGGATAAGATCCCCACCGATTTCGATTCCGTGCAGTGGTGCATGTGAAATCTTGACCGTTCCGAATGGTTCACCGATATGATTTGATTGCTCTCTAATATCGATATCCGCACCCATATCTGTTAGCACGTCCAGTATGCCCGTTCGAGTTTGGTTAAGACCTACATCCTTAAATGTGACGGAACTCCCTTTTGTCATAGCAGCTGCAACCATGAAGAATGCGGCAGATGAAATGTCACCAGGTACTTTGACATCCGTTCCATGAAGGTCCGGTCCCCCTCCTACGACACTGACATTGTTGCCGTCCCTTTCAATCGTTGCACCGAATTGTTCAAGCATCCGTTCCGTATGATCGCGTGAAACCGTCTGTTCGCGGACTGTCGTTTTCCCTTCCGCATTCAAACCTGCAAAAAGGATTGCCGATTTCACTTGGGCGCTTGCAATCGGCATCTCATAATCGATTGCCGTAAGCGTTCCCCCTTTGATCGTCAGGGGTAACAAATTGCTATCTGCCCCTCCCGTAATCGATGCACCCATCGAATTTAACGGAAGTGAGACCCGATTCATTGGACGTTTTGACAAGTATTGATCGCCTGTCAAAACAGACGTAATACCGGAACCGGCCAGTATACCGAGCATGAGCCTTGCAGTCGTCCCCGAATTACCTGCATCCAGATTTCCGGAAGGCTCCTGCCATCCCCTCATACCAGGACTTTCAACGGTGACATTTGTTCCTTCCCTCGTAATAACGACTCCAAGTTTACGGAAAATATCTACTGTATGCAAACAATCTTCCCCGTCCAGAAAACCGGTTATCTCCGTTTTTCCTTCTGCGATTGAACCGAGCATGACTGCACGGTGTGAGATGGACTTGTCACCTGGTACTGTCAATTCGCCTTGAAGTTCCGGTTTATTGAATTGTACTTTTTTTCTAACCATTTTCATTAGCCCCTCCGTTCAGATGATATGCATGCTATATTCCGTTTTCCTAGATAATACAGCCCTGGCTCGTTTCCGATCTTCAACTGATTGAAAACTGATGACAAGAATACCGTACACATCCGTCCTTGTTTCGACAATGCGGATATTAGTCAAGCTGATCCGCTCGTCGGCAAGGATCTTAGTGATTTCCGATATAATCCCCGGATGATCAGGAATATCGATATGTAAATCGAATGTCATATAAAGAGCTCCTTGAACGGCTCCTTGAGAAGTCTGTGGCAACGCATCCCGAAACGCTTTGGCCTGCGCATAAAAATCATAGATTTCCTCGGGGTTATTCGAGACGAGCATTTCCCGGACTTGTCCCATATCGGCAATCCAACCATCCAGTTGTTTTAACAGTTCTTCCCGATTCTGAATCGTCACATCCCGCCACATCGTTGGATCCGCTGAAGCGATACGCGTCAGGTCCCGGAACCCCCCCGCAGCAAGATGCTTGACGAAAGGCTGCTGCTCTTGCTGGTTGGCCAGCCTGCCGACGAGGGATGATGCTACAATATGAGGGAAATGACTGACAATAGCCGTCATACTATCATGCTCGCTGGCATCCAGTACAACGATTTTCCCTTTCGTCGGGGAAAGCAAGTCCCGCAGTCGGTCAACGCTTTCCACATCCGCCCCCTCGTGAGGTGTCAAAATATAATAGGCATTTTCGAACAGATGCCCTTTTGCGGCGGAAACACCGCTTTTATGGGAGCCCGCCATCGGGTGTCCGCCAATGAACGTTATTCCTCTGTTAGACAATAATGCGGCCGCATCCATGATTGGTACTTTCGTACTTCCCGTATCCGAAAAAATGACATCATTTTTAAGGTTCCAAGTGACGGCTTCCCGCATAAGAGTAATTGTCGTATTCACAGGTGTCGCGAATATGATGAAATCGGCATTCTCTCCGGCGGCTTGTGCTGAAGGGGCTACGGTGTCGATGATCCCCCTGCGATAGGCCTCGTCCGCGGTTGCATAGGATCGGTCAAAACCAGTCACATGGATAGTGTCATTTCTTTTTAATGCAAGTCCGAGTGAGCCACCAATCAAACCCAGCCCGAATATCGCGACATTCGTTTTCATGCATGAGACTCCTTAACTGTGAGGAGTTCATCGAATGCCTGGAAGAATCCGCTATTCTGTTCATTCGACCCGATTGTGACCCTGACATAGCCCGGTGTTCCCAATGCATTGCCACTGCGGACAATATACCCATGTTGCAATAAGGTTTCCGCTGCTAGATCGGCATCGTTCGGCACTTCAATTAGAACGAAATTCGTTTCGGATTCTAAAAGCTTCACCTTTCTATCAGCCGCATACTGTTTGAAACGCGCTCGCTGTTCACTGTTCAATTGACGGCACTGCTCAATAAACGCTTCATCATCCAATGCGTTTTCAGCGACAGCAAGAGCCAATGAGTTATTGTTGAACGGATTACGCACTTTGTTGAGCTCAGTGACTACATCGGGATGACCAATTGCGTAGCCGACCCTGAACGCCGCTAGGCCGAACGCTTTTGAAAACGTCCGTAAAATAAGGATATTCCGAAATTTCTCTAGCCAATTAACGGAGTCGATATGGTTTGGATCAGTGATGTATTCAAAATAAGCTTCGTCCAACACAACTAGAATCCGCTCTGGGACTTTTTCAATAAATGCTTCCAATTTTGCGCTTGGAATCAGAGTACCTGTCGGATTGTTAGGATTGCAGATCCAAATAACGGATGTGTTTTCATCGATTGCAGCTAAAAAGCCGTCCAAATCATGATGCCCATCAATTGATGAAATTTCCCTGGCTTCAGCGCCTTCGACTTTCGTATTGTGAGCGTATTGCGGAAATGTCGGTGTCGCCATGATACTATTCGTTCCTTCGTTAAGCAGTGCTCTGGAAATGAGAGATACAATTTCGTCCGATCCGTTTCCGAATAGTAAGGATGCTTCATTGACCCCGTGTTTATCGGCGACTTTCGCCCGTAGTCCCCCTGCATACCCATCTGGATAGATTTCATGCTGGAGAACGGCAGAAGCGATGAATTCCTTGACAGAAGGCGCACAGCCATAAGGATTTTCGTTCGAGGCGAGTTTCACAACATCCTTCAGCCCATATAATCGCTTCGCTTCCTCGATTGATCTGCCCGGTTTGTAGGGTCTAATATCTTTAAGTGCTATTTTCCAGTTCATAAAAAAATCCCTCGCCTTTTATTATTTTGATCAATTACGCCGGCGGCTTAACTTGAATCAGCATATGTATTTGTACTGAAAACGAAGCGTCAGCTACAGGGAGTTTGAGCTCCCTCTGTTTTTTTGCATATTAGCATTCACCCCGCCACTAATAGAAATGAGGGACTTCTGCCGGATCAAGTTAAATCAGGTCGTAGTTTAACTGCTTCATTTTGATAAATATGTTTGACGTCTTGTTGCGATATATCCGTATTCACATGCATGAGCGCACGGATACATAACGGCATGGAACCTAGCACATCCATTTCATGTGTACACATGACAGGTACGTATTTCCAACCATCGATTGTCCGTACCGCTTTTGCTGGAAAAGTCGATTTGATATCTGTTGTTGTAGAGATCAATACCGAAATGATATCTGATGGAGCAATCCTATTCACTTCCACCATTTCTGCAACAAGTGTCTTCGTCGCTTCCAAAACAGTCTCTGCGTCATCCTGTTCGACTGTCGTCGCACCTCTCAGCCCTCTCACCATCATCTTGTCCCAGCTCCTTCTGTTTGTTTCCTCAATTGAATGAATGCTTCTTCGCATTGTTTGCTTGATAGTTCCTTTACGTAAGGCTTACCGATCCCATCGAGCAGGACAAAGTTCAACTTGCCGAAGGAAACCTTTTTATCTTTTTCCATATAAGTTAAGAATACATCGAATGAATGGTCATGAACGGGTTGGAATGTGTAGCCATGCCCTTCCGCAAAATCGATGAAACGTTTTGTCAGTTCTCCATCCACAGCACCGTGTTTCTCGCTTAAGATAAGGCTGTATGCCATGCCGATCATCACGCATTCGCCGTGGCTCAAGCCGCCAAAACCACAGACGGCTTCCACTGCATGGCCGAATGTGTGACCAAAGTTCAAATACTTCCGCGTAGAATGTTCAAATTCATCCTCAGTGACGATCTCCGCCTTTACTTTGATGCCTTTTAACAGTTCACCGGCCAGCCAATCGATGGATGGCTGCGAGAAACTCGGATTGTCCAATAGCTCCCCGGCCCATGCAGAATCCGATATGAAAGCATGCTTCAGCAGTTCCGTCATCCCCGAGCGGATTTCCCTTGGCGGCAGCGTGGCAAATAGAGGTGTGTTGAAAATCACGCCTGCCGGTTGATGGAAAGCTCCGACCATATTTTTCCCTTCTGGCATATTGATTGCCGTTTTTCCGCCTACAGCACTGTCATGAGCAAGAATCGTCGTAGGACAGTGCAGATATCTGATTCCTCTCATGAACGTTGCGGCTACAAACCCGGTTAGGTCGCCGCAAGCCCCTCCGCCAAATGCGATAACGAGTGAGTCCCGTGTAAAGTTCCGATTGAGTAAAAAAGAAAGGCATTCCGTATAGACAGCAGGTGTTTTACAATGCTCCCCAGAAGGGACCGTTTTGACAACAATCTCCCGCCCTTCAGCCTCTAAAGCCTGGTGGAGGATAGGTAAATGGATGGCCGCAACATGTTCGTCCGCTATAATCGCTATCCGGTCCGCACTGTCTAGAAGTTTGGCATAGTCCGTAGCGAATAGTTGATAAGTGTCCGGACCGATATGGACATCATATTCATGGTTCAAAATCGAAACGGCAAGTTTCCCCATCTTAAAACTCCTTCACATATTGTCGGTATTGTTCAATTTCCCTTTTCAGCCCGTCTATCGTATCCGAACGGAATTCGTCCATAATGGCTTTTGCCATTTCGGTAGCAATGACATGTTCCGCCACAACAGAGGCAGCCGGTACAGCACAAGGATCCGATCGCTCGATTGTTGCGACAAACGGCTCTTTCGTGTCGATATCAACACTTTCAAGGGGTTTGTACAGTGTCGGAATCGGTTTCATGACGCCCCTGACGATAATCGGCATACCCGTTGTCATTCCACCTTCCAGCCCACCTAGGCGGTTCGATTTGCGGTAATATCCGAGTTCTTCATTCCAAGCGATTTCGTCATGCACTTCACTACCCGGTTTTTTAGCCATTTCGAAGCCTAGTCCGAATTCGACTCCTTTGAAGGCATTAATGCTCATCATCGCTCCTGCAAGCTTACCGTCCATTTTCCGGTCAAATTGGACATAACTTCCGATTCCGGGAGGGCACCCTTCAATGATGACTTCGACTACGCCGCCAATCGTATCTCCCCGGCCTTTCGCGTCATCAATAGCCTGTACCATCCGTTCCGCCGCTACAGGGTCTGCACAATAGACGGGATCGTTTTCAATGATAGACCGCAGCTCTTCTGTCCCTTTACCTGCATATGTATCCGGATTCGTCGTTACGCCCCCGATTTCCGTGACATGGGCTACTATTTGGATGTCGAGCTCCCGTAGAAACTGCTTAGCTACCGCCCCGATTGCAACACGCATTGTCGTCTCACGGGCAGAAGAACGTTCAAGGACGTTTCGTAAATCACGGTGTCCGTATTTCATCCCACCTACGAGATCCGCATGTCCCGGTCTTGGGCGTGTGATCTGCCGCTTAACGTCTTCGGGTTTGACGTCATCTGCCAAAGGTTCGACACCCATGATTGATGTCCAATGCTTCCAGTCATCGTTTACGACTGTCAACGTGACTGGGGAGCCCAATGTTTTTCCATGACGGACGCCAGACGAAATGACAACTTGGTCTTTTTCAATCTGCATCCTTCTTCCACGTCCATGACCACCTTGCCTTCTGGAGAGTTCCTTATTTATCATTTCAGTAGTCAATTCCATTTGGGCGGGTAGCCCTTCAATAATGGCCGTTAACTGTGGTCCATGTGATTCACCGGCTGTAAAATACCTCATTCCAATTCCTCCTTTGACGGTTCCTAACCGTCATCTCTTTTATAGCACTTTACCAAAGCAAAGTCGGTTTGACTATACGTTGATATGAAAAAACATCCGGATATTGATCCGAATACGCTTTGGTGTCTTCGCTTCCAGGTAGCCAGTCGATCGAACTCATTGCGAAATCTTTCTATAAAAGAAGGTCTCTTCCGATTCTAATTCATACTTAGCGGGATTAAAAATCTGTTCTGTACTTCCGACAAATAATATGCCGCCCGGTTTCAAGGATTTAGAAAAATTCGTATAAATCTGGTCCTTCGCCTCTTCCGTGAAATAGATCATCACATTTCTGCAAACGATCAAATCGAATCCTGTATCATAGCGATCTTTCAATAAGTTCTGTTGCTTGAAGGTCACCGTCTTTTTAATCTCATCTTTCACTTGATAGTGGTGCCCTTCATTGACAAAATACTGTTTGACTACGGTAGGTGGAACTTCCTTCAATGCACGCTCGGGATAAAGCCCGACTTTTGCCCGCTCGATGACCCCTGCATCGAGATCTGTCGCTAAAACGGATATATCGCGCAACGGCACATGAGAAGCTAACACCATGGCGATTGAATAGGGTTCTTCACCTGTGGAACAGGCTGCACTCCAAGTCTTAAGTTTTTTATTTGAAGCAAGGAGTTTTGGTAAAATCTTTTTGTCCAATACCTCCCACCGCTGTGCATTGCGGTAAAACTCAGAGACATTGATTGTCATACGATCCAGGAACTCTTCCAGTAAAGCAGGCTCTTTATGTATAGCGTTATAATAATCGATAAAATTCCGGAATCCGCGTTTCTCATAGTGAGAAGTCAGTCTCCTTTTCATCTGCGCTTCTTTATAGAGCGACAAGTCAATCCCCGTTTTCAGTTTAATCTTTTGAATAAAAGTTACATAATCCGGCAATCCAACCCCCCCGTTTCACTATTCTATCTATTATAACGGATTGGAACAGGTTTCGAAAGACCAAAAGTAAAGGAACGAAAGGTTTAACATAATAATAAAAACAGCCATGCACTAGATGCATGGCTGTTTTTACAAATGATTAGTTAATCCAATTGTTGATTGTTTTTCCGTAAGATACAAGTTCTTCCTCTTTGAAGAAAAGACCGATTTCACGGACTGCCGATTCAGGTGAATCCGAACCGTGAATGATGTTTTTACCGACAGTCACTGCAAAGTCTCCGCGGATTGTTCCTGGTGCAGATTCTTTCGGGTTTGTCGCACCCATCATAAGACGGGCAGTCGAGATTACGTTCTCGCCTTCCCAGACCATTGCGAAAACTGGGCCTGAAGTGATGAAATCGACAAGCTCACCGAAGAACGGACGCTCTTTATGTTCACCGTAGTGCTGCTCAGCAAGTTCTTGTGTAATTTGCATAAGTTTCCCACCTACCAGTTGGTAACCTTTGCTTTCGAAACGGCTGACAATGTCACCGATCAGATTACGTTGTACGCCATCAGGCTTGACCATTAAAAATGTTCTTTCCATTATTAACACTCCTTTATTTATGTATCGGGTTTTTCCCTTTTCGATCGTACCATCCGGGGCTCAATCTTTCAACTTTTAACTGCATGGACAGATCGTTGCGCGCATTTTTGCAGCAACCCCAAATTATTCCTCCCGAGCGCCCCTTTAAAAATGGCGAGGCAACCGGCGTCGAATAATGTCAGTATTTCCGTTTTCCGATAAATGATGCAATCTGCCCGAATGCTTTTTTCGCATCATTATCAGGAAGTTCTGCAATTTCGTCTAACGCTTTTTGTAAATACAGATCACTGACCGTCAGCGCTTTCTCGATTGCATCGGTATTCCTGATATATGTAAGCATTTCCATCCGTTCCACTTCCGTCAATGTACCTTCAAACGCTCGTGTCATATATGGACGGAACGTCCGATCTTCTTTTAGGAATAGGATTGGCAACGTCAGATGACCATTGAGCAAATCATTGCCCGCAGGTTTTCCAAGTTCTTTATCCGTCGAAGTGATATCGAGGATATCATCAACGATTTGATAAGCCATCCCTGCGAAATATCCGAATCGGCGCATTCTTCTAACGACTGCTGGGTCCGCTCCAGAAACAAGTGCACCCAGCTCGCAGCTGGAAGATAACAATAGCGCTGTCTTCCGTTTGATACGCCGGAAATAGTCCCGCGTTGTCTGATTGATTTTTCGCTGATGATCGATTTGGATAATCTCGCCTTTACAAATTTCGAGCATCGTTTCGGCCAGCAGCTGGTGAACTGCCGGTATTTCGATTTCGCCGATGGATGTTAGTGCGCGCGAAAATATGAAATCACCTGTGTACATCGCGATGCGGTTATCCCAGTGGGCTTTCACTGTTTCAAACCCCCTGCGCATATCCGAATCATCGATGACATCATCATGTACAAGAGAGGCCATATGGACCAATTCCAAAGAGACTGCTACTTTTGCAACATCTTCCAATGAATATGTACTGAATTTGGATGCCAGGATCACAAAAATAGGCCGTATCCTTTTTCCACCGGCCCGCAGTAGACGAAGAGAGGCTTGCCTGATGATCGGGGAAGATGAATTGACGGATCGTTCAAGTTCCTTTTCGATATAAGTGAGATCCTTCCGGAAATCAGCATAAAGTGTCATTAACTTCAATTTCTCCAAAACGATTACCTTCCCCTACGCACTTTATAGTTTATACCCTACATGTCCTGCTGCTGCACCGCCGCTATACGGCTTGTAGGAGACATCGACGAATCCTGCCTCAGTGAATAACCGAGCAAGCTCTTCCATCCCAGGGAAATCATCCGCAGATTCTTGTAGCCATGAATATTCCTTATAACTTTTTGCGAAAAGCTTTCCAAATAAAGGCATGATGAATTTGAAATAGAAGCGGAACAATTGCCGATAGACCGGAATTTCCGTCTGGGATGTCTCCAGGCAAGCAATCATGCCCCCCGGTTTCAAAACACGGTTCATCTCTTTTAATACAGTCAAATAATCAGGGACATTGCGCAATCCGAATCCGATGGTCACAACATCAAATGTACTGTCGGGAAACGGCAATTGCATGGCATTCCCTTGAATTAGCGACACATTCGGATAAGCCTCCACTTTCGGGCGACCCGCCTCCAGCATGCCTTCGCTGAAATCGAGCCCTGTTACCTCACCTTCGATTCCCACTGCTTCTGCAAGGGCAATCGTCCAGTCAGCCGTTCCGCAGCAGACATCGAGCGCATGGTTGCCTTTTTTGACACCCATGCGAAGCATAATGTCGTCACGCCACTTTTTGTGTTGCTTAAAACTGATGACGGAATTCATCTTGTCGTAATCAGTCGAAATTTTTTCAAAAACGTTATGGACTTTCTGTTCTTTAGATAATGACAAGCGCTAAACCCCTTTTCTATCAATTACGCCTCGGCGTAATTGCGTCCAGATTTTGAATTGCGCTTAAGGCCTACATAGGAAAGATTGAACTGCAACTTTCCCTGATAGGTCATGCAGTCGTTGCGACAGGACGTCGCGTACTTAGACTGCCTTCCTCAAATTAACTCCCTACAAAATCTGTAACATCCGCCGGAGGCTTTAACAAGGAGAAATTGAACTTCAATCCTCCTCATTCAGCAGGCAGTAGATTGCTACTGAGCCGTGAAAATTTCATCCATCCTCACGTAATTTATGAAAGGAGGAAACTTTTGCTGAATGAAGTTAAATCGGTTTGCTGAGGAGCGGTCTTGCCATTTTCGAGATTTCCTGCTTTAAGACCGGCGCAAGAAATCCGGCTGTATCGATCGCTTCCTGCAATTCTGCATGAAACTGTGCAATCGACCGCTCTACATCGTCAGGTTTCCAAGAGCGGTAAAGTTCGCTTTCCGAAGTGGTCCCCCAGTCTTTGACCTCCCTGCTATCAAGCCGCAAAAGCGGCAATGCAGCTTCTGCAAGCGCCACATAACGGGAGAAACCGAATGTATGTAAAAAGTCCGTTATACAACCCGATTCGATGGTACGGATTGCATCCATCATTTCACGGGCTCCGCCCGGTGGCTGATCGTGACAATTTGTTTTCATTTCGTTGATTTGACCGATTGTACCAGATAGGGAACGAATGAAACCGAATGCGGGAATCGATGCCAAGAGGCGATAATGGATACCACTGAAATGATCACCGGATAATACCGTGAGCTGTTGCCCCTTCGAGGAAGCATCCACCTCATCGACTGAATCATGTGCTTCAAAGGCTGCATGAACTGCACCGACGGCAATTGCGGCCGTGTTCGTATGTGCAGTCCAAATTTCACCGTTGAGCAGCGGTAGAAGCGTAAAAAATGCTTTGGTAGTGTCAATTGGCGTCCTTCCCAAATCTCGGTAGATGATCGGATCACGAATTGCATGCTCGACTTGCACGCTATACTGTTCAATTTGCATTTTAATTTTTTGTCTATCCATCGTTGAATCTCCATTCAATGACGTCTCCGGAAGAGTGTGTCAAAGACGACTTATTCTTTACCTTCGCTTGACACGACACCATATGCGGTATGAATGTCGGCTTGGCCGCGTATTTTCATCGCTGACGTATGTTCGGTGAACTGTGCGATCATCACTTCTCCGCGATCCAGTTTCTCCGTATGATGGAACTTCGTATTGTCCCCTCTTGTCAAGCCGATGACATTCACGCCATCCTCTTTCGCTTTTATGACGATATAGTCGGATTGTTGTGTCATCTGTACCTCTCCTGTCTGTTCGTATACGTCCTATCATATCATAGAAAAGGAGTTGCCCGCAAAGACCTCAGTGCATTTTTATAAGCGATAGGATTTCGGCGCGCTTCACATCGTCATGCTCATAAATACCCCGTGCGACAGTCGTTACCGTTTTCGCCCCTGGCTTCTTGATGCCGCGCATCGCCATACACATATGCTCTGCTTCAATCACGACATAGACACCGATTGGATTCAGCATGTCCATCATGGCATTGGCAACCGTGGAAGTTATTCGTTCTTGCAGTTGTGGTCTTCTGGCAGTCGTTTCGACAGCCCTCGCCAATTTACTCAAACCAGCAACGACACCGTCACGCGGTATGTAGGCAACATGGGCATGGCCGAAAAATGGGACGAGATGGTGTTCACACATCGAGTGAAACGGGATATCTTTCACCAATACGACTTCATCATGATTTTCATGAAACACTGTTTCAAAATATTCTCTTGGGTCCTTATTCAATCCTTCAAATACTTCAGCATACATTTTCGCGACCCTCTTCGGCGTGTCGATCAGTCCTTCACGCTCGGGATCCTCGCCGATTGCTTCCAGAATCATCGTTACTGCATTCTCTATTTTTCCATAATCAACATCTTTCATCTTTCCAAATCCTCCTCAACCGGAAATAAAGCCATTCCTTCAAAAATAGTAGCATACTCCCCCACTTCCGTACAGTTCGTACACTCCAGAAGAAGGTAGTATCCGGGACCTATGTAAAGGAGTCCGCCCAGGTATCTGGAGTTCAGATACGATGGACGGACTCCTATGTAAAGTAAAGATTATTTCACCGCATCTTTAAGCGCTTTACCTGCTTTAAATGCAGGTACTTTGCTTGCTGCAATGTCGATTTCTTCACCCGATTGCGGGTTGCGTCCTTTACGAGCTGCACGCTCACGGACTTCGAAATTTCCGAAACCGATCAGTTGTACCTTCTCACCCTTTGCAAGAGTCGACTGGATCGTATCGAATACAGCTTCAACAGCTTTTGTAGCATCCTTCTTAGTAAGGCCCGCTGCTTCGGCTACAGAGTTAATCAATTCTGTTTTATTCACACCATTCACCTCCTCTCAAAGGGAATCAGTTGCTTTCAATACAGTAAAAAGAGTATCACAAGAAAAACCGCGGTGCAACAATATTATCGCGGATTTCCTAATAACGGGGTAATTATTTGCCAAAAACGGCAAAAGATCCGCCTTTGACGGATCTTTTCCATTTATACGATAAATGTAATCATGCCTTTATTTCCATCATTCACCATCTGTTCTATCGTCTCACGAAGTCGTCTTCGTGCATTCTGAGGGACTGAAGAAGTCTTGAATCGGATACTTTCTTTCATCACCTCATGCAGCGGCGTTCCAAAAAGTTGCGTTTCCCATAGTGCCTCACGGTCATGTAAATAGGCATTTTTTAATTCTTTTAACAAATGATGGCTGTGGAATTCCGAACCGATCAGCGGTGAAAACTCCGCTTCCATATCGACCCTTATAATATGCAGCGACGGCGCCATTGCTTTCATGCGGACGCCAAAAAAGTTGTTCTGTTTGATCAGCTCCGGGGCGGTAGGGTTGAAGTCTTCGATGGTCGGAAGCGCTACGCCATACCCTTCTTTACGGGCCGTTTCGATCGCTTCAGCATACATATCGTAAGACTTTCTAGCCTTGGCAGCTTCTTGCACGAATAACCAACCAATCCTTTTTCGTCCCGATTTCCTGCCCCATAATCGATTCACAAATTTCCCGGAAAGCCTGTTCATCGATATCGATTTTGATGATCGCTTTCCCCTTGCCCGCATCCACTTCGATGACTTCCGCATGCCGAACATATTTCTCTTCATTTAAGCGCTCTGCGAGTTCTTGCACTTTTCTGATTTTTGACACATCCAGAAATCCTTCATTAATCACTCTGTCAATGTTTGCATTCAACTCATAATCACTTCCGAGCACATCCATCCAGTCAGGCTTTTGCAATTCGATATCCGTAATCGGAAATTCGTAAAGCGCCTCTTTTAAAATTAGCTGGATTTCCTGTGCATTCAACTGGTCGGCACTGATTGCGATGACAGGCACCCCGTACGTTTCGTGCAACTCCTGTTTCAAGGCGACCGTCCTGTCGTTGGCAGGCATTTTAGAATTCAACACGATGACGAAAGGCTTGCCGATGTCTTTCAGCTTGTCGATGATTTCTACTTCCGCCACTTGGGCGGAAGCCCGCGGAATATTGTTGACAGTACCGTCTGTCGTGACAACAATCCCAATGGTGGAATGATCTCTAATCACTTTATCCGTACCGATACGTGCTGCTTCCTCAAATGGGATCGGTTCGTTATGCCATGGTGTATGGACGTATTTAGGACCATCCTCGTCCTCATACCCTTTCACGCCGTCTATGACATACCCTACACAATCTGCTAACCGTATCTGGAATTTCAGATCACCGTCCCCTACAGATACCGATGTCCCTTGTGCAGGCACAAATTTCGGTTCTGCTGTCATGATAACGGGGCCAGGTGAACTTTGCGGAAGTTCGTCCTGTGCCCGCAACCGATCGGTCGCATCCGTCATATTTGGAATGACGACTTCTTCCATAACCCTTTTCACGAACGTGGATTTACCAACACGTACAGGGCCAACGACACCAATGTAAATATCACCGTCCGTACGTCTAGCTAGATTCTCATACAATTCCTCTTTCATCCATCGCCCTCCTTTATCTGCGCATATTACTTTATGTAATAGAAAAACGTTTCATGCGCGAAGCATGAAACGTTTTTTCATTTTGTAGCTTTCATAAAGATTGGTTCGTTCTCTTCATTCACCGTATAGGGCAATGAATACGCGGGTAAAACAGCATGATCCTCGGCCAGCAAATAGCGGATATCATCCCCTTTTTTGACATCCGGTTGCTGTTCTTTCAATATACGATTCAAGTCTATTGAATAATCGATATAGAAATGCCCATCTCCGCCAATCACAATCGGTAACAACGTTTCCGAATATGGGCTAGGCACCGTCAATGGCTCTTCAAAGCCCATGGTTTCAAAATCGACCGTATATACATTCTCCCCGACAGGTTCTTTGAACGGTACACGGCCATTGATTGTTTTCCGCAAATTCAATTCGCGTATACGCTCAGCCGATCGTAAATCGACCAACTTTACGGTCGGATCTGCCTCGACATCCATAAGGACATATTGATAGATTCCACCCGTTTCATAAGCATTTCCCGGAATTTTTTCCGTGTAGGCCGGAACGATTTTTTCAAACTCGATTGGATATTTAATGTAGATGTCCGTATCAGCGTCGCGGGTCTTGATCGGCAGAAGCCCACCTGTGTCCTTCTGATAGGCCTCAACGGCTTTTTGAATAAACCCTAGTTGATCGGCGTAAGGGGTCTCCTGACTTGCGCGATCGTCTTCTGGATACATGCAGCCTGCAAGAAGGAAAACGATAGATGCCATGACGAGCAACTTGACATGTTTCTTCATCACTTTCATCACGCCCCCCTTGTCGGCCCGTTGAATACGAGATAGATCATTGCTAAAAACGAGAAAATCAATAGCGCATAAGCAATAATTGCAAAGACGAATTTCAGTAAACGGTTTTTCAATTTATGGCGGCTAAAGTATATAAGACCCATTGAAATGAACATGAATCCCATTGCATAGAATGATAGCCACATTTTATCCATCGAGGACAATTTAAGTCCTCCTTTCATCTAATCAAAAATCAGCGGTTGCCAAACAGGTCTTCCACTTCTTGTTTCTTCATCCGGTTCATCAATTGATCGACTGCTTCTTTTGGCGGGACATCATTAAACAGGATCGAGTACAACGCTTCTGTTAGCGGCATGGACACATTGTGTTGCGCAGCAAGCTGATGGGCGGCTTTCGCTGTCCTGACACCTTCGATAACCATTCCCATGCCTGCAACGACCTCTTCCAGGCTATTTCCTTTGCCAAGTAGATTGCCGGCTTTCCAGTTGCGTGAGTGGACACTTGTACAGGTCACGATCAAATCGCCAAGTCCGGTCAGTCCTGAAAACGTCAAGGGATGTGCCCCCATTTTAGCACCGAGCCTCGAGATTTCGGCCAATCCCCGTGTAATAAGTGCCGCTTTGGCATTATCCCCGTATCCAAGACCGTCTGAAATACCCGCGGCGAGCGCGATGACGTTTTTCAAGGCGGCCCCGATTTCAACACCGATGACATCATTATTGGTATAGACGCGGAAATAATTGTTCATAAATAGATCCTGCACTTTTCTAGCGGCCTCAAGATCGACAGATGCCGCTGTTACTGTCGTCGGGTGACGAAGGACTACTTCCTCTGCATGACTCGGTCCCGAAAGGACGACGATTGCCTTCTTTTTCGAAGGCGCCAACTCTTCGTCTATCATTTCGGAAATCCGTTTCAAGGAATCCGGTTCGATACCTTTAGAGACATGCACAATTATTTTGGCGTCGATGTCCATTTCATTGATCTGTCCACAAATTTCACGGATTGCCTTTGTAGGAACCGCGATGATGACCGTTTCACCATGTTTTACGGCCTCTTCCAAATGAGAGGTCGCTCGTAAGTTTTCCGGTAAGACAATTCCAGGTAAGTAAGCATGATTCATATGCTTGTCGGTTATTTCTTCCGACTGCTCAGAACGCCTTGCCCACAACAGGCAATCATGGCCATTTTCGGCAAGTACGAAGGCGATAGCCGTTCCCCAGCTACCGGCTCCGATTACAGTTATTTTTTCCAAGACATTACATCCTTTCCCCGGTGACACCGGTCAGCTTCTGGCCCGTGTAATTAGCCGGATCGGCGTCCCTTCGAAGCCGAATGATTCCCGAAGACGGTTTTGTAAAAAGCGTTCATACGAGAAGTGCATCAGTTCGGGCTCATTGACGAAGACGACAAATGTCGGCGGCTGAACCGCAACTTGTGTTGCGTAGTAAATGCGCAATCTGCGGCCTTTATCGGTCGGTGCCGGATTTCGTGCGACCGCATCTTCAATCACCTCGTTTAAGACGCTCGATTGGATGCGGAGGGAATGGTTTTCACTGATCAAAATGATCTTATCAAACAGGCTATTGACGCGCTGCTTCGTTTTTGCCGAGACAAAAGAGATGGGTGCATAGTCTAGAAACTGGAAATTATCCCGGATGTCCGCTGTGAACTTATTCATCGTCTTTTCATCCTTCTCGACCGCATCCCATTTATTGACAACGATCATTACGCCTTTTCCAGCTTCTTCAGCATAGCCCGCAATTCGCTTGTCCTGTTCGCGGATGCCTTCTTCCCCGTTAATGACAATTAGCACAACATCAGAACGGTCAATCGCTTTCAGGGCACGAAGAACACTGTATTTTTCCGTATTTTCATACACTTTCCCTTTTTTACGCATGCCTGCCGTATCGATGATCTTATATTTTTGATCATTATAGATATACGATGTATCAATTGCATCCGTCGTTGTACCCGCCACATCACTGACAATGACCCGTTCCTCGCCTAAAAACGCGTTGACAAGTGAGGATTTCCCGACGTTCGGTCTGCCAATCAATGAAAAACGAATGACATCGTCTTCAATCACTTCATCGCCTGGTTCAGGAAAACTTTTTGCCACTTCGTCGAGAAGGTCACCAAGTCCCAGGCCATGCGATCCGGAAATCGGAAACGGATCTCCGAAACCGAGAGAATAAAAATCATAGATCATTTCCCGCATCTCCGGATTGTCGACCTTGTTCACTGCTAGAACGACCGGTTTTTTTGTTTTGTAAAGGATTTTAGCGACTTGCTCGTCCGCGTCAGTCACACCTTCACGGCCATTTGTTAAAAAGATAATCACATCGGCTTCATCAATCGCAATCTCAGCCTGTAGCCGGATCTGCTCAAGAAAAGGCTCATCCCCGATATCGATTCCACCTGTATCAATCAGGTTGAATTCATGGGCAAGCCAATCGGCCGAACTATAAATGCGGTCCCGAGTAACCCCCGCAACGTCCTCTACTATTGAAATTCGTTCCCCGACGATTCGGTTGAATATCGTTGATTTCCCGACATTCGGCCTACCGACGATCGCCACTGTTGGTTTCGTCATAATCATACATCCTTCCAGCTAATCTTCTTCATATTATACTACAGAAAAGCGCAGGGCGCTCGCTTAGACGTGACAGGCATAAGAAGGTTTGGCGAAAAGGCGTCTTTTGCCTCGTAGCCAAAACGACTTATGACATGAACGGCTAGCGCCCGGAGCCTAGACACTAGAAAAGCGCAGGGCGCTCGCCTAGTCGTGACAAATGCTGGACATCAAAAAGATGATGATGCCTATATAAGCACCATCATCCATGTCAGAGCCTTTCACTGCAAGTAATTGTTCATACGACCAATTTCTAAGCAACTCACTTGGAGAATTTTTTCAGCTGATCACCGATAACATCACTTAACGAAAAACCAGACGCTTCCTCAGGCATTTCATAATCGCCATAGGAATTGTTATCTTCTTTTTCAACAAGATCCTTGATGCTCAAGGACAGACGTTTTTCATCGGCATTGACATCAAGTACTTTTACCTCAATCTTTTGACCTTCCTCCAACACTTCATGCGGTGTACCGATATGCTGGTGGGAAATACGGGAAATGTGGACAAGACCTTCCACTCCCGGGAACACTTCGACGAATGCACCGTATGAGACTAGTCGTTTGACCGTCCCTTCGAGGGTCACCCCTTTAGGCGCTTTATCTTCAATCCCTTCCCATGGCCCAGGCAATGTGTCTTTAATGGACAATGAAATGCGCTCGGAGTCCCTGTCGATGGAAAGCACTTTGACATTCACTTTGTCGCCTTCCTTCAGGACATCCGACACTTTTTCAACATGATCATGTGCCAATTGTGAGATATGGACAAGTCCATCTACGCCACCGATATCGACGAATGCCCCGAAAGATGCTAGGCGCTGGACCGTTCCTTCAAGCACTTGGCCTTCAGACAAACCTTCCAATACCGCTTCTTTCTGTGATTCCTTCTCCTCTTGGATGACCGCACGGTGAGAGAGAATCAAACGATTCTTCTCCTTATCCATCTCTACAATTTTAAACGTCATCATACGCCCTTTATATTCTTCGAAAGATTCGACGAAATAATCCTCGACGAGTGAAGCAGGGATGAAACCACGGACACCTAGGTCAACGACCAGTCCACCTTTGACGACATCTTTCACTTCTGTTTCAATTGTTTCTTTATTGTTGAATTTTTCTTCCAAAGAACCCCATGCGTCTTCCGCATCGACTTTTCGTTTGGAAAGGACATAATTGTCCTCTTCCACTTTCATGATGATGAGTTCAAGCTCATCGCCTTCCACAACTGCATCAGCAGCCTTTTCAATATGCAGGCTTGATAATTCACTGATTGGAATCACACCATCGTACGGTGCTCCGGGAATTTCAACAGTTACCGATTTATCTTCAATTTTGGTCACTTTCCCTGTTACACGGTCACCTTCATTGTAGCTATTCGTTGCTTCCAAGTTCATCTCTTCAGTCATTATGTAGTCCTCCTTCATAAAGAATCCTACTTCTATATTATGCGAATCTATTCATAAAAACAAAAATTTACCCTTATTAACGTTATTTATTTTGCTCGAGCAGTTTTTGGATTTCACCCATGATGACTTCCGTCACCTCTTCGGATGACGCTCTTCTTTCACGAAAAGGCGTAACATCTATTGGTTTTCCATACACCACTTTCAACCTTTGGAACGGCTTATAGGGCCCGATTATAGCGCATGGCATGACAACTGCTTCACCTTTCAAGGCGAAGAAGCCCGCCCCCGCAAGTCCTGTTCCCAGTTCACCTGTTCTACTTCTTGTCCCCTCCGGAAACAAGCCGACGACATTACCAGATTTGAGCACTTTCAATGCTTTACGGAAAGCTTCCCGATCACTCATTCCCCGTTTTACGGGGAACGCATTCACTTTGGGCAGCACCGTTTTTAAAATGGGCAGTTTAAACAGTTCTTCTTTAGCCATAAAATGAACAGGTCTTGGACAGCTGACACCAACAATCGGTGGATCCAGATTATCGATGTGATTCGAACAAAGGAGAACGCCGCCTTCTTTCGGGAAGTTTTCCTTGCCGATCACTTTCACGCGATACAGGGGGGTAAAGATTGTACTGCACAGAAATTTACCCAATGGATATAAATTCATCTGCTCCGCCTCATTTCGGCAAGTTCACAGATCCGTTCCACCACTTCTTCAATCGACATTACTGTCGTATCAATGAAAATGGCATCTTCCGCTTGCATAAGCGGCGAAGTCTCCCGCTCACTGTCAATACGGTCCCGTTCGCTGATCTCTCTTTTTAATTGTTCAAGCTGTGTTGTAATTCCTCTTTTCCCATTTTCAAGGTGGCGACGATTCGCCCTTTCCTCAACAGATGCCGTCATGAAGATTTTTAGTTCCGCATCCGGTAGGACAGCAGTACCGATATCACGGCCATCCATGACAACGCCTGCCTCCTCGCCTAGCTGTCGCTGTTTGTCCACCATCAGTTCGCGGACACCCGTGTGAACCGCAACGGCAGAGACATTTGCGGTCACTTGAGGCGATCTAATTTCCTCAGATACATCCTGTCCGTCCATGATAACCGCCTGCCCCTTGTTAGACGTCTTCAAAATGATTTCCGTCTCCTTCAGCAAGTGTTCAAGTACTTCACCGTCAGTAGTATCTATGTTTCGATTCAGTGCTTTATACGCAAGCGCGCGATACATTGCACCCGTATCGATATACGTATAGCCCAGTTTTTCGGCAGTCATTTTGGCAATTGTACTTTTTCCTGCCGCAGCAGGTCCATCAATGGCGATTCTAATCTTTTTAGTCATTCCATCTACCCCCGTAGTCAATTCGAAAACATTGTAACATATGGAAAGGGGAAAAGTCCTATTCCTGAAGACTTTTCCCCTTTTGCCACCTATTCCTGGCTTCTCTTTTGAAGTTGCCGTTCAAAACTGAACCGGACAATCGCTTGGCGTTCCAACTGTCCTATTTTTTCAAATTTCATTGAGGCGATAGTCTTTCCATTCTTTTCCCATACCCTCACGACATTCGCTTCCGCATGGATATATTTGATCTCGTGATTGACAAAAGGAAGGACTATCAGCAATTTCAGGACATCCCCGCTCTGAAAGAATGTCCGATCCGGCAACCGTAGGGCTATACCTCCCGCACTAAGATCCTCCGCGATAAGCTGCCTAAAAAGCCCTTCCTTGTTAACCGCGACATCAATCGCATGTTCCACTCTGACAAATTCACGACGTTGGATTTTAATCAGTTGGTCATCACCCGGATACATCAACTTCAACATCAGAATCCCTTTATTCAGACGCCCGAGCACTTCCGTCCTAAACGCATGGGCTATTTTTTGATTATCCGAAAATGTGACATGCAGCTGGGTACCGTCAATAAAAAACGCTGTCCGTCCCGTCTCCATATGCGTTGGGTAATCAATCAGGATGAAATCTTCACCTAAATCGACAACTTTACTTTTATATTTCTCACTGTCTTCTGTAAAATCTTTATCGATGACAATTACTGTTCCAATCGAGAGCAACATGTTTATCCACCCGCCATATTCTTCTGTTCTTTCCATTATGGCATGAAGAAGGGGATTTTCCAATGCGTTTTTCGTTTGGTGTTAGAGTTGTCTTTCCGTTTTAATCACTTCTTCCGTTTCCGTGTCCACGATGACTGCGTAGGTACCAACTTCACCATGTTCGTCCACTGTGACGGTCAAATAATGAGCCAACCGCTGCTTAAGTTGGTCATTCTCTACGTAAGCAAGTTCTTCTTGAACAACATTGACATCGGAATGGAAAAACGATTTCCAATCTATCTTCACAATAGGCTGTTTGGCCGTCTTTTCTTTCCGTATATATTCAGACGCATCTAATCCGACAATTTCACCTGTATCCTTCGCCACTTTTAAATGAATCACATCCGAAAACACTTTCGCATTGTATTCAGGTTCTACTCTGACAAAGACAAAATGCCATGCCGTGTTGTTTTCCCTTGATTCTTCATAGACGAGGTCCGTGTAGCCCGCGTCTTTTAAAAATGCTTCCGCATTTTTCTTGATAGCGTCAAACGGCTGACTCTCTTTACCAAAAGGCCTTTCGGCTAAATAGGAAAGGACATGCCCGCCTTTTTCAGTAATATCGATATAACCGACCGATTGATTTTCGGCAAAACGGATGTGGAAAAATGGATATGGTGCACCCGGTTTACTTGTTTCAACACCGATAGTCTCAGCGGAAACATTCGGGAAAAGTCGTTTGAATCGCTCAACGGCTTCCTCACGAGTCACTTTCTTGTCTTCCAAGTTTTTCAAATCTCTTTTCTTCATCATATCCGATTCACTTGCAGTCAACGGAAAATCACTTTCCGTGTATTGTTTCACAGCTGTTCCCATCCCTGCCCAATCATGGCCGGAATTCGCGGTATTCAGTCGGTTCGTCCACTCGTCCATCGTCAATCTTCCATCGACCATGCCGACTGTTGCGATTTCCCATTCTTCAGCTAATGTCCGCAAGTTTTTCGATGCTTGTGCCATTACTTTGTGGTATTCAGAAGAATTCTCTTCCCGATCCGCTTCCTTTGCATAATTCCCGAGCCGTCCAAGGTAATTCATCCATGACGTCGAAAAACTTGGGTCAAGGGGTAGAGATGCGACTGAACCTTTAATGTCGGAGGTCAGCCGCCAAATATCCTCACGCGCTTCTGAAGAACCTTCCGTTTCATTGAACAATAGCGTTTGCTTTACAACCGTATCGAGTTCTTGGAGTTTCTTTGATGCATCTGTCATCTTGTTGGCGTATTGACTGCTTAAGGCGATTGACAACCTGTTCATTTTCAGTCGTTTTTCCGTAAGCGAAGATTGCTAATGCGGCAAATGCATAGACAAGAACAAACATTATTTTTTTCATAATTCAGCAAAAATCTATCTGAATATATTCCATTCAGGAATTTTTGCCTATCCTCCTTCCATTACCGATTGATCAATGCGTTCGGTGTGTCCGTCAGATGCAGAAAATATGCAATCCGATTTTCTTGATCTGTTGTCGTGACCAGATCCATTCACTCGTAGCCGTTATCGGATTGAAATAGTAGATGGCATTTTCAGATGGATCCCAACCGTTAATAGCATCGAGAACAGCCTCTCTTGCACGTTCATTCGGCTCTAGCCAAATCTGTCCATCTGCAACTGCAGTAAAGGCAAGCGGCTGGAAAATCACTCCGCCTACAGTATCCGGAAAATCAGGATGTTCAACCCGATTCAAAATGACCGCCGCTACCGCTACTTGTCCTTCATACGGTTCTCCCCTCGCCTCTCCATAAACGGCATTGGCCATCAGCCTAAGATCTTCCTCGGAATACTTACCCGGCAATTGCATATTCTCTTTCTTCCCAGACCCTTTCGTAACTTGGGAGGATAATGGCTTATTACCATAATGTGGTGAACTTGTTTCCTTGATTCAAGTTATCTTTAACAAATTTTTCGTCATACTCCGAGGCATCGACCAGCTTCTTTTTGGTTTTCGCCCCGGCAATACCGTCTACCGGCAATCCAAATTTCTCCTGAAAGTTACGCAACGCCCAATAGGTGCCATATCCGAATTTCCCGTCGATGGCCCCCGTGTAATACCCGATATACTGAAGTCTTGCTTGCAGTTCGATTACATCGTCGCCAAAAGCGCCTCTTGCGACTTCCTGTGAACTGAACGCTCCACTATGAATCGGGGACGTTGTATAGGCACATCCTATGAGAAGAATCGCAATCGACAAGCGAATCAGTATCTTCTTCAATTTCATTCCTCCTTTTTCTACAGTTTGTCCAAAGTCATGGATTTTATTATGTAAAAAAAGAAAATGACCTGGCTTTCGCCGGATCATTTTGTATTCGTACGTGCTTTTCGTCTGAATTGAAGCATGGCATACCTATGGGCAAATTTCACTCGAGTCAAGCCGAACCACCAAAGGAACAACATGAACGGGATAATAAGATAAAGCCATATATTGGCGACAGCCAAAATGGCATTGTAAATGAAATGCAATCCAAAAGAGGCGAGCAGCGCTAAAAACAAATAGCGGTTGATGTCGGCCTCAACGGCGAACTTGGCCTTGCCGAAGTAATACCCCAGGACCACACCAAAAAGCGCATGGCTCGATACCGGCAGGAGGGCACGGAGAAAAGCGGTGTCAAGTCCAAAAGCGAGCAGGTAAATGATGTTTTCTACAGTGGCGAAACCGAGCGATACACTTGCCCCATAAAGGATTCCATCATAGGCATCTTCGAATTCGACATGCCGGTAGATGGCAATCAGTAAAATGAGCCATTTAAAAAATTCCTCGATTCCGCTTGTGAAAATCACATTCCGCACAAAGTCGTTTGAGAATACATTCTCCTCTTCAAAAACATGTTGAATGAACATGATCGGGAATGTCATAATAGCCCCGTATAGGAATGTATGGAATAATGTACGTGATGGCTCTTTCGCGATTTGCTTACGTAGATAAAAATAACTGAAGAGCGCCAATCCCGGCGCAATCGCTACAGTGAGCAATATGAACATAGACGGCCCCCCATTCTTACTTATTATACCATGAATTCCCTTATACAGGAGGTAACAATTATGAAGAAAAACATTTTACTTGTGCATACCGGTGGCACCATTTCGATGCAACTGAATTCGGAAACAGGAGGTGTCGACGTAAGTGCTACCAATCCCTTGGCGATGGAAACCGATAAAATCCAGCAAATTGCCCACATAGTAGAGCTGGAGGCCTTCAATTTACCGTCACCCCATATCACTCCGGAAGAAATGCTTGTACTGAAGTCAATCATTTCTAAACAGATGGAAAACGCAAAATTCGACGGCATCGTCATTACGCATGGCACTGATACGCTCGAAGAGACCGCCTACTTTTTGGAACTCACTACAGACTATGAAATTCCTATTGTATTAACAGGTGCAATGCGCTCCTCGAACGAAATCGGTTCGGATGGCGTTTATAATCTCATATCCGCGGTCAGGGTCGCTGCCGATGATGAGGCATATGGAAAAGGTGTCCTTGTCGTTCTGAATGATGAAATCCATACAGCAACGAATGTAACAAAAACGCATACCAGCAGTGTATCCACTTTCCAAAGTCCACAAAATGGACCGATTGGCATCGTTAGCAAGGCTTCGACTCATTTCCACTATGGCCCCTTGTCGCGGATTTTCATCCCAGTCGAATCGATTCAGAAAAAAGTTGCCCTGTTCAAAATATATGCCGGTATGGAATCCGATTTACTCGAATCGATTTCATCGCTCGGTTATGATGGTGTCGTACTCGAAGGATTGGGGCAAGGTAATGTTCCTCCTTCTTTGGTTGAAGGCATCCGCCATCTGTTAGCAGAACAGATTCCGGTCGTTCTCGTTTCCCGTTGTTTCAACGGGATTGCACAGGACATTTACGCCTATGAAGGCGGAGGAAAAATGCTGAAAGAGATGGGCGCCCGGTTTGAACACGGTCTAAGCGGTCAGAAAGCTCGATTGAAATTATTGCTTGAACTTTGCTCGAATTGAGGAAATGCCGATCCGCTGTTGCAATTGACTATACGGCTGACTGCTCATGCAAATTGAACTACGACAAAATTTCAAAAGGCTGCCTTTGGATCTTTTTTCTCAGATCCAAGAGCAGCCTTCCGTTTATTTTACAACCATCCTTTTCGCTTCTATCGCTTTTGCAATCAACCCGCCATGGAATCTGCCATTTTCGATAAAGATCTGGTTGGCATTGTTTCCAGCAGCGATAACGCCTGCGATATAGATCCCTTTGACGTTGGATTCCATTGTTTCCTCATCGAAAGAAGGAAGACCACTCTCCTCGTCGATTTCGATACCTACCTTTTTCATAAAAGTATGGTCCGGATGGTAACCAATCATCGCGAAGACATCATCGTTTTCAATATCGAATGACTTGCCTTCCTTTTCGATGACAACTTTCCCGTCCGCAATCTTGGTGACCCGCGCATTGAAATACATGTCGATTGCACCACTTCTGACAAGGCTATCAAAGCTCGGCAAGATCCATGGTTTGACACTTGGCGAGTATTCGGAACCCCGATAGACGACAGTCACCGATGCGCCAGCGCGCTCCAGTTCAAGCGCAGCATCGACAGCTGAGTTTTTCCCTCCGATGACGACAACTTTCTTACCGAAGAATGGATGCGCTTCTTTAAAGTAATGGTAGACATTCGGTAAATGGGCGCCTTCCGCGTCGAGTTCGTTCGGATTGTCGTAATAACCTGTGGCAATGATGACATTGGCAGTGATATAGTCTCCCTTATCCGTGACGACACGGAATTCGCCATATTCGTTCACAACATTTTCCACCGTTTCAAAACTGTTGATCTTGATTTCCTTCATTTTCACAACTTCGCGGTAATAAACGAGTGCATCATTACGCCTCGGTTTTTCCTTAGCGGTGATGAATGGAATATCTCCGATTGATAATTTGAGACTGGAGCTAAAAAATGTCTGATGGGTCGGATAGTTGTAGATCGAATTGACGATATTGCCTTTTTCGATGACCAGTACATCAAGTCCGATTTTTTGAAGTTCTATAGCAGCGGAGAGTCCGCATGGACCGCCTCCGACAATAATTGCATCTTTTCGAATCAATGATTAGCACTCCTTTGGTACACTTTCCGTGTAGCTGATCGTGATGATATGACTTTCTGGTGCGGCTCCTAGCCGAAGCGGCAGTGTCGATGTGCCGTATCCATTGCTGATGAGCTCCGCGCCCCCCTCCTCGTCCCGGAATTCCCCTTTGTCCTGCAAGCCGAAGGGACCTAACCGGATTTGACCTCCATGGGTATGACCAGCAAGAAGGAGACGCGGACGATAATGCGCTAGCACTTTCCGGAACACGGAAGGTGTATGTGTTACAAAAATGACCTGTTTATACTTATCAATATAGCGGAGTGTTGACCCGATATCGACTTTTCGGCTCGACGGATCGTCCGTGCCGCAAATTCCCCAATCGGGATGGCCTGGAATCGTAGCACTTTCATTGTCCAGGATTTTTCCGCCATGACGGTCAATAATCGTACGGATTGCTTCTTCCCCGACTTCTCGGTCATTATTTCCCCATACGAAATAAATCGGACCAAGAAGCGCTAGGTTCCGTATATTCCGATCAATCCTCGATAAGGGAACGCCCCGCTCGGCAAGATCCCCGCCGACAATGACAATATCGATTTCCGGACCGCCCCATACTTTCCTTAACAGTTTGTCATCGATTTTCCGGCGATGGATATCAGAAATGAAGAATACCGTCAATCGTTTCTCTCCAGCACCACCCTTGCCATCTATCAGCTCATGATGGATAACATTCCGTTGCCTTGCATACACCACCATAAAGCCGATCAATCCGGCAATTATCGATGAAACTGATCCTATCATTTTCGTTATCGTAACGAGCCCACCTTCCATTGGAAAAAGGCAAAGCAAGCATACTTTGCCTTTTCCCTTCACTTGTTAATTGATTTTACGTGTAGACTCCAGAGCCTAGACACTTGCGCTCATGCGGTTAAGGTATGATTAGATTTTGCCCCACTCTGATTTCATTCGAAGAGAGACCGTTCGCCTGCCTAATTTTTGCGACCGCAGCATCTGATCCGTCACCATAGTGTTTCAATGCAATCCGGTATAGGTTTTCCCCGCCAGCAACAGTGTGTGTCTTCCCTGTCGGTTTTTGTTCAGGTTTCTTTTCTGGTTTTTGCTCAGGTTTCTTTTCTGGTTTTTGTTCAGGTTTCTTTTCTGGTTTTTGTTCAGGCTTTTTTTCAGGTGTCGGATTGACATTGACAACCGGTTTCTTGTCACCTTTTTCTTCTACCTTTTTATCGGTTTTAGGTTCAGTTTGCGACTTTGTTTCTTTTTCACTATCCGACGCGTCTTCCGTTTTCTTATTATCAGCTGTATTGTTTACTTCATAAATAGACCCGGAACTTTCAACTTTCGCCTTCGTGCTATCTTCCGGCAAATAAAAATCTGATAAGAAATAAACCAATATTAGGACTGGAATTAGTGTAAATAGACCCAGAATGACATTGATCAATAAATGACTGGATCTTTTTTGCGGTTTACGGCCTTTCCTATGCAATTCGGCACGCGATGGAAGGGTTTCATCATGACCTTCGTCCAAACTGATTTCCTTCCGATGTTCTTCGAATTCAGCTTTATAATTATCTTTTTTCATCGCCACATTCTCCTATCCCATCGTGCTGTCCTTTTATTATGACGAATTTTGTTGTGAAAATCAAATAGACATTATTGATTTCCATCGACTTTAAATAAGGAAATCAGCCCTAAGATCATCGCTTAATCATACATACGGACAAAAGAACTGTTATCCCAGCAAATCGGTGAGTCTTTTTTTCCAATCCACCAAACTTTTTTCCCGCTTGACTCCGTGTTTCCGATCCACCTGTAAATGATATATCGGGCCACAAATCGAGCAGCAAAATTCAGGTTTCACCATTTCTTCCTCGCCAAAGTACGCCAGTACCTCTTCTCTGATACATTTCTCCGAATGGATCAACCGGGCCATCACCTGCAATTGGAGCTCCTTACCACGAAGCAGGTCATCCATGTGGCGAATGATTTCTTCAAGTGTCAACCGTTCCCGGTAATAGTCTATGATACGTCTCCCCGTTTCGCTAATACCTGCCTTTTCCGCCGCCTCTATCGCCTGCACATTTTCAGCCAGCAAGTTGGCAAAGTGGCGAATTTCCCTTTCTTGCGGAATATCATCCTGAATGATGAATCGTGTTTTACTGATATCATCAGGGGAATGTAGCAACGTGGCGACCGATAATTCACCATCGCGCCCAGCCCTCCCCACCTCCTGGAGATAACCTGCAATGGTGGCCGGCATATGTTCATGAATCACTTGACGGATGTCATCCTTATGTATACCCATTCCGAAAGCATTCGTCGCACAAATCCAATCAAGTTCCCCAGAGATGAATTGTTCCTGGATAAATGCGCGGTCTTCCTGCCCCTTCCCAGCATGGTAGGAGGCGGTGGCAATCGAACCTTCCTGCAATAGGGATGCCAGTTCATCCGCCCGTTTGCGTGAAGAGACATAAATGATTCCTGGACCTGTCGTGGTACGAAGTCGTTCTTTAATCCAATCCGTTTTCGAAGATTCACCGTCCACTTGGTACATCGCGTAGGAAATATTCGGACGATCCACCGATTGTCGGTGAACGACGGGTGAGACAAGTTGTAAATAGGCGCCGATGTCAGCGGTCACTTTTTCATCCGCAGTTGCAGTTAGTGCTAAGATCGCCGGTCTCCTCAGCTCTTTGAAAAATTCGCCGATACGTAAATAATCCGGCCTAAAATCAAACCCCCATTGGGAGATGCAGTGGGCTTCATCGATAACAATCAACGCCAGATCAATTGTGCGAAGCTGATGCAAGACATGACTTTGTGCCAACATTTCAGGAGAGATAAAAATAAATTTATAGTGTCCTAATTCACCAATCAGCCGATTTTTCTCCGAATAGGAAAGAAAGGAATTCAATGCAACAACGCTTTTTTCACCGTTCCGTTTCATACTTGCCACTTGATCTTCCATGAGGGCGATAAGAGGTGAGACTATGAGAATGGATCCCCTCAACAGATAGGCTGGCAATTGGTAGCAAAGTGATTTCCCCATCCCTGTTGGCATAATGGCAATGGTGTCCTTGCCTGCCAAGACATCACGGATGACCGCTTCCTGTCCCGGCCTGAATCGTTCGAAACCGAATTTTTCTTTTAACATTGAGTAAACTTCCATTACGGATTCCCTCCCGTCCGCGCCCCTAAAATCAACCGAAGTTGAAAGTAAGACAAGTCGTTGAATTCGGATTTAAGTAGTCGAAGTCTACGGGTCCCGATTTCATTCGCTTTAGCGACCACAGCCTCGGCGCTGTCAATCGTAACGAATTGAGAAAGCGGAAATCGTGGATCGTTAATGGACATCTCCACAAAATGATCTTCGATTGTACTCGTCTTCAAATTCCGGGTTATCGCGATTTCGTCAAGCGACATCCCACGCTCGAAAAGCTGCTTGGTCTTCATTGATGAATCGGTCAAATAACTGGCTACTTTAACGTCCTCAGCTATTTTTAGCAAAAATGGAAATTCGTCGGATGTCGTGACGACTGTCAGTAACCTATGTAAACTTTCTATAAACAGTAGACGTATGGCAAATGGACTTTGTTTCAACCGATCTGCCAACTGATCCCATGTCCAGCCCGTCATCCGAAAACCGCTCAATCGGTGGGTCAATACCATTTTTTGAATGTCACTCATGCCGCTTCGGTTCATGCTAGACTCCAATTCTTCAGCAATACCTTTTGCAAACCCTGAATCCCTTATGGGCTGCTTGGCGATGATTTTTCTGACAAACTCCTGGATGGAGGGCTCCCTTTGAATGGGCATAAAGGACTTCTCACCGGCTCTAAAATTAGATATCGTTTGCACGACAAGTGATAATCGTTCAAAGAAGATCATTTCTCGCCCTCGATAATCCCAACCGTTAAATTGGTAGATTGGTAATCCATTCGCCCTTAAACGGCCAGTTTCCGTCACAACGACAAGCGAATCTGCTGTCGTTGAAATGTAATCCGCATCATGCAACTCTTTTGCTGCCTCATTAAATTGTTCCAATGACAATTTAGGCAAAATGCCAAAAAACGCTTTGACTCCGTAATATTCGACATCTTGCAGTGTCTGCCCGGAACGCTTCCCACGAAGTAGGTGAAAACCAGCGTAGATTGTGCGCTCTCCGTCAAGTTTACGGATGATTGTTAAGAGTATTGAAGAAAGATTCATTAGGCAATCCTCCATTAATTGAATGATTTTTGTTGAAAATTGCGGACAACAGCTTTAGAATGATATGTGAAGTAAATTGTGTGTACGGAGAAAAGAGGAGAGAAAGACTATGCCTAAATATACGATTGTCGACCAAGATACATGTATTGCTTGTGGCGCATGTGGAGCAGCTGCTCCAGACATTTACGATTATGACGATGAGGGGATTGCCTACGTTATTCTTGATGATAACACGGGTGTTACAGAAGTTCCAGAAGAACTGATGGAAGATCTGGAAGATGCGTTTGATGGCTGTCCTACCGATTCAATCAAAGTGGCGGATGCTGCATTCGACGGCGACCCGCTAAAATACGAAGACTGATAGAAGTAAAGTGGATGGCGTCCTCAAGCCGTGATAGTACTTAAAAGACTCGAGCGGTTAGCGCCTGGATTCTAGACAAAAAGAATAACCGCCCCGACAACCGTCGGGGCGGTTATTCTTTTTTCACCTACTCGTCAGAAATGACAACTCATTCGATAGATTAAAAAAGCACATGTGCCATCATTCGGCTACATGTGCATAGTCTATTATTTAAGTCATTAATTGAGTTCGTTGTTGTGTAATCCATTTTTTCATGCTGTTGTATAGCAGAAGCATAATAATCATCAGCATAATCCCTTTTATTAAGTTAAAAGGCAGAACACCTAAGACAATATACGTTGTTAACTCACTGCCCGCCATAGCCGGGAAATTCATAAAGTATGTGTACATTGGCAAAAACACATAGTAGTTCAATGCAGTCATGCCGATAGCCATTGCGGCAGTCCCAGCGATAAGCCCCGTTGTAAGCCCTTTTGTCGTACGGAATTTATTGAAGATGAAATAAATCGGCATGATGAACAATATGCCCGTTGTAAAGTTTGCAATTTCGCCGACCGGAACACCTGTAGGGCTTCCAGAAAAGAACCAATGCATGATGTTTTTAATCAATTCTACAAGGATACCTGCAACCGGACCCATTGTCATCACCGCCAACACAGCCGGAATTTCCCCGAAATCGATTTTCAAGAAGCCTGGTAAAGCTGGTAGCGGAAAATTGAACTGCATTAATACAGTCCCAATACTCCCAAGAATTGCAATGAGAATCATTCTTCGTAATTTCTTATTATTCATTTGTTCCTCTCTCCTTTTGCGATTCACTTCACAAAGAGGAAAGGCCGTTCCGTCGCGTTGTGTGTACAAAAAATCCCCAAAGCGATAATCGCTCTAGGGAGTAGAAAGGTAACTTTAAAAAGTGTATAAAAAAAGAGAGTTTTCCCCTTTTTAACCCACATTCAAATAAGCACCCTTTTTGTGGATAACACAAAAAGACGGCCGCACCTTCACCTTCTCCCATCCAGACTATACTGTCGGCTCCGGAATCACACCGGAATCAGCTATTAAGCTCGCGGGCTAGGAACATACCATTCCATTTCCGCCGGTCGGGAATTACACCCTGCCCCGAAGATGAATCAATATTTTATTATAAATCCATTATATACATGAAAAAACACTTTGTAAACCTGTTTGTTTACAAATCCCCTGTTCAGTCAATATTCCAGAGATACGATTTGTTAAAAACCTGTTTGTTTACAAAGTGTTTTCCGATTTTATTCTGGTAAAAAGAGTGGATTGACTCCTATAGGTTCCGGCAAAACCGTTGTCAGGTCATACTTGCCAAATTGCTCCTGTACTACATTTTCCAACTGGACTTGCTGATTGAAATTGCTGGCAGTCAACATGAAACCTTCTATCATGGCAGTCGCTTCCACAGGGTCCAATATCGATAAATCCAGTTGATCTTTAAAGGTGATGAAAATATGCCCATTTTCTTCTCGCACAGTATACGTTACCGATTCAGGAATGACCGATTCAAAAATATCACCTTGCCGTACTTTCATCCCGGCAAGCGCATTCCCTACCGTATCATAGACTCTGCCACCTGCAGGGACGAGATAGAATTCTCCAGAAGGCATTGTATATTTGTAATATGGCATCGGTCTTTTCCCATCCAGTAATTTTACCGGTCCAGTGACGCCTGTATGGCTGAATTCGGCGGGATTTCCATTTTCATCGACCGTTATAAATGTCGGATGATCAGTGAATGTTTCTAGAACCGCATCAGCATAAATTCTCTCGGTTGCAGATGACATATCGTAGGGATGTTCCGCCGGAATTGCATGTTCAATTACATTGTCTTTCAGTGTGAGTTTTCCTTTGAAAGGATGGTAGTCATCAAAGCCGAAGTCCGGTTCCGGAATCCCGGCTGCATACTGATTATAAAGTTCCAGGCTGTCCGGTTCCTTTTCCGGAAAGTCATTTTCAATCCGATCGTTAGGGATCAGAAACGTGATAGGAATGACTTCTGCTGCATGGACAAGTCCGACTCGGAACGTATGCATCCCATCCTGTTCAGTGGGAAGGACTACATGACTGGAGACTTCCGTCGATGTTGCAGCAAACGGCGTGGCCTCTTCCATTTCAATTGTTTCATTGAACACCGTCGATTCCCCGGAATTTTCTCCTGACTCCCGGTCTGCGGCTTCGCTCTCCGCCGTTTTATGATTGACTGCATCCTGAGTCATCGCTCCTTCGTTTTGTCGAAGCATGGACGGGAGGAGAAGCCCGATGACAAGCAATGCCGCTACTGCGACCAATGCCGGGATCCATCTTTTCTGTTTTCTTTGACGGGGAGCGTTAAGCCGCTCATCTTGCTTCAAGCGCGCTAAGATGTCTGACTTCGAACGTTTATCCGGCGCATCAGGTATGTTGTCAAGAAGCTCCTCAATCTTTTTATCATCCCACTTTTTATCGGTCATTCTGTTCCCTCCCTTCTGCTGGAAGAGCATTCAATTTCTTTTGTAAAGATTTAATGGCACGATGTTGCGTTGTCTTCACTTTCCCTTCTGTCCAACCTAGGATTTCGGCTGTTTCCGCTATGGAAAGGTCTTGGAAATAACGCATGACGATGACCATCTTTTGATCACCTGTACATGTGTTCAGCGTCTCTAGCAATTCTTTCATTTCTTCACTGAGCGTGACGAGCTCCTCAGGCAAGGACCCTGTCGCAACGAGTTCACTTTTTTCCCAGTCGAATTTACTGAATAAATGCCTTTTACGGACTGCATTTTTTCTAAAATGATCAATCGAGACATTTTTAGCAATTGAAAAGAGCCATGTCTTTTCAGAACTCTTCCCTTCGAAACCGGCATATGCCCGCAACACCCTCACATACACTTCATGCATGAGATCTTCGGCATGGTCACGATCTCTCGTCAAATAGATGAGAAAATTGAACACATCCTGGTGGTATTGTTCATAAAGCCGATGGAAAACGGAGTCGTCCATGAAATCCCCCCGTTCAATGAATTAGTCGTCATTCGCGTTAAATAGTTACATCTTTTTCAGTGGAATTGTACAACTGAAAATGGTTCCGCACTCTTCCCCTCTTGCAGCTCGGATCGTACCGCCATGCGAATCAATAATATTTTTAGCGATGGCGAGACCTAATCCGGTGCCACCTTTGCCCCTTGTCCTTGCTTTATCCGCTTTATAAAAACGTTCAAAAATATAAGGCAAATCCTCTTCAGGAATTCCTATCCCTGTATCTGTTACTTTTATTTCAATGGTATCGCCAAATGTTTGAATACTCAATGTTACCTTGCCTTGATCTTGTGTATGCCGGATCGCATTATCGATCAGGTTAGTGAACACTTGCTCTAGACGGTCTTCATCGGCATTCGTTATCACTTCTTCACCTTCCGGAAATTCAAAAGCCAAGTCGACATTTGCATCCCGCGCTGCTTGCATGAATTTATTGACGATCCGACCGAGGAATGGAATCATTGCCATATCATCCTTATAAAGCCTCATATGCCCTGACTCCATTCTCGCAAGATCGAGGAGGTCTGTCACAAGTCGCCCCATCCTTTTCGATTCCTCATGGATAATCAGGATCATCTCATTGCGTTCTTCATCATTGGCTGTTACACCATCGATGATTGCCTCACTGTAGCCTTGCAGCATGGAAATCGGGGTTCTGAGCTCATGTGAGACGTTGGCTATAAAATCGGAACGGAGCTTATCAAGCTTATGTTGATCCGTCATATCCCGTAACACCGCCACGGCTCCGCGGATACTATTCCCGCTATACAATGGACTAATCGATATCGCGTAAAACTGTCCGCCCAGTTCCAGTTCGTCTTCCACTTCTTCAGCGAACGTTATAACATGTTCAAGCATATGGAAAATTTCAGGGGGAATTGTATTCTTATCATTCTTTGCACCATTCTTGAAATACCAATTTTGCAATAACCGCTCTGCTTGCGGATTGCTCAGCAATATCGTGTAATCCCTGTTGAATGTGATGACCGCATCTGCCATTGATGTTAGGATACTTGAAAGCTGTTCCTTCTCCTGATTAATCAGCTCCATATGGTATTTAAGCTGCCTGCCCATCTGATTGAAGGCGGTCGCCAACTGGCCGATTTCATCTTTCTGCAAAACAGGTAGCCTTGTATCGAAATTCCCTTTCGATAATTCGAAAGCCGCTTGCTTCATGTCACGCAGAGGGGATGTAATTCTTGTCGATAAAAAGAAGGCGAAAAATGTCGTAAGAATGAAAGCGATGAATGCGGATAAGAAAACAATATGCGTAGTACTTTTAGTCGTACGATGAATAGCTTCTAAGCTTTGGTAGATGATGACCGAACCTGCCATTTCGCCATCTGTAAAAGGATCTGCAATTACGATAAATTGTTCCATCGTGCCTTCCTCAGTAGTCGATGGGAGGATCATTTCCTTCAGTACCGGAAGTTGTGTCTCCGCACCTGAAAAGAATGTGGATTCGCGAAGGATTTTCTTTTCAATTCTTTCCTCGTTTACCCCTTTATGAAATGAATATTCCACTTGCCCATCCGGCCCTACAATCATGGCGTTCGTTTCGTTATCGAGGATGTCACGGACAATCAATTGCAATGATGCTTCACTTTCATGATCCAGCACAATTTTCCCAATGGTCGCCGCTTCCCGCCTGAGTGAATCCTCCGCCTGTTTCGTATGGAAATTATCAAGAAATTCAAGAAGCAGAGCGGTGGTGATAAACAAGACAAAGGAAACGAGAAGCAATATGGTTGCCCATAGCTTCCCGACGATTGAATTCCATATCCTATTCATTCGGTACCTCGAACTTGTAGCCGACACCCCAAACGGTCACAATCATTTTGGCCGCGCGATTGGAAACACGGCTAAGCTTTTCGCGGAGCCGTTTGACGTGTGTATCAACGGTTCGTAGATCACCAAAAAACTCATAATGCCATACTTCCTTCAACAATTGCTCCCGATCGAAGACTTTATCCGGCGATTTAGCCAGGAAATAGAGCAACTCATATTCCTTCGGTGTCAAGTTCACTTCTTTCCCTTCAGCAGTCACGCGATGTGCATCATGATCAATCGTTAGTTGCGGAAACACAACAAGGTCTTTCGATGTCGTTGCAGAGGCAGCACCTGGAAATGTGACTGATCTTCTAAGTATCGCTTTCACCCGAAGGACGACTTCCCGCGGGCTAAACGGTTTCACTATGTAATCATCGGCACCGGATTCAAAACCCGTCACCCGATCTGATTCTTCACCTTTTGCGGTCAGCATAATGACAGGAGTCATGACTTTCTTCTCCCGTAGTTCCTGCAATGCTTCAAGCCCATCCTTTTCGGGCATCATAAGGTCAAGCAAGATACAGTCATACTGATTGACGAGTGCTTTTTCAACTGCTTCAGCCCCGTCGACCGCTTCTTCTATTTCATAACCTTCGCGTGTAAGATACATATTTAACAGACGGCGAATCCTTTCTTCGTCGTCCACCACGAGCAATGTCACTTTATCTTCCAAAACTCATTACCCCTTTCAACATGCTTCTTATTCTATTGTACAAGCGCCAAGACAAAAAAGAAACAGATAAGCCACAGCCACCCACCTAGTCGTGACAGCTATATGGCGACTGATGACGGATTCTGGGCATAAAAAAACTACACGGTTTTTAGGTAACCGTGCAGTCAAAGTTTACGCGTAAGAATGTAAGCCCGCGATGATTAAATTTACCGCTATCAGGTTGAACATGATAATGATGAAACCGATAACTGCCAGCCATGCAGACTTTTCGCCTTCCCAACCGCGTGACAAACGCAAATGGAGGAATGCTGCATAGAATAGCCAGGTAATGAGTGCCCAAACCTCTTTCGGATCCCAGCCCCAGAACCTGGACCAGGCCTCATGCGCCCAAATCATCGCAAAGATTAGTGCACCAAGTGTAAAGACCGGGAATCCGATTAGTACAGAACGGTAGCCGATTTCATCCATTAGCTGCGAATTCGCTTTTTTGGCGAAAGGCTGGAACAACGACGCAATTGGACGGCGGAAAATGAGTCTAATAATCAGGTAGAGAACAGTCCCAACCGCCACTGACCAAACAAACGTCGTCAATGTTTTCGCGTTAACGATGGCAGGCATCTCAGCCCAAGGCGTCATAGCATCCGGCGTAAGCGCTTCGTATTGATGCATCCCGAATAACGGCGGATAATTATACTCAATCTGTGAAGGTTGTTCATTCTTATCGATAAACGTGAATTGCGCTTCATAACCCGTTAGTTTAAAAGTAGTTGAAGACACTATGAAACCGATAACGAGAATAAGTGTGAACATGACCGCCTCCAACCAGAAGCGCTGTTTCGATTTTTTGGTCAAGTCCACATTTTTCAGCAAGAAAATGAGCCCTGCAACCGCACTGATTGCAAGAATCGCTTCACCCAGAGCAGCTGTAATGACGTGCACCCATAGCCAGTAACTTTTCAGGGCCGGAATAAGTGGCGTAATTTCCCTCGGGAACATACTGGCATAGCCGATAATAATAACCGCAATCGGCAGTGCAAACAGTCCAAGAGAAGGCGTGCGGTATATGAAAAACAGCAAGATGAACGCTCCGACTATCATCATGCCGAACGCTGTCATAAATTCGAACATATTACTTACTGGAGCATGTCCGGAAGCGATCCACCGTGTGATGAAATAGCCGATATGGGAAAGAAAGCCGATAATTGTAACGACAATCGCAATTTTTCCCCATCGGTTGTTTTTATAAGAAGCTTCCGATTTCGATCCCTTCACCGCACCGCCGAAAAACAGTGTGGCGACAAGATAGGCGATGAATGAAACCAAAAGCAGATTGGCACTTAACGACGCAAGTTCCATTATGCTTGTACCCCTTCCTTATCTTCCGAGATGGCTTCCTTGTCCTGCCTGTCTTCATAGGCAGGTAACTGTGCAAAGTCTTTCACTTTATCCAGTTCCTTTTTCAAGGAGAACCAGTTTTTATTCGTATGACCAGCTAGGACTAATCCATTGTCCGGCCCTTTTTGAATCCAGATCCTTCTATGGTTCCAATATGATCCTTGTGCAACACCAATCATGAAAATAATTCCGCCTAGTAGAAGGACATACAGAGTTTTGTCCTTTCGTATGGTAAGCCCGGAAATATCCCGTGTCTCCGCGCTGACGAAATTGACTTTGTAATCATTAACTTCCGTCTCAAGTGTCTGACGGATTGCCACGAAACTCATTTCACCTTCCGGCTTGTCCGGTGTCATCATATTAAAGATGAAAGCGGGGTTATTCGGGATTGGCGATTTCGATATCGGCTCACCGTTTTCAACGCCGTCAAAATCTGGATAATAATCACTCAAAACAACGGTAGCTCCGTCTTCAAGCTCATACGTCCGTGCCGGTTTAGTCAAATCCACTGTGAATTCTCCAAATGATTTCCCTGTCTCTTTTTCAGTCAATCGGAATGTCATCGACTTCAATTCATCTAGACGGTAATCCATTTGGAATACGTTATAGCCATCGAACTTCAGCGGTTCATTGACAATGATGGAATACTCCTTCACGAATTCGCTCGCATCGGCCTCACCAGGGATACTGCCTTCCACCTTACGATACAAGGCCACATCGGTCTGATAATTTTTCGCAATCACTCCTACACGATCGAGCGCATCACCGAATACTTCATTGGCTTCTTCTTTTGTGTAGTTTTCGATGATGAATTCCTTACTTTCTAAAAGATACCCTTCAGCCCCTGGAATGGAACGGGTTTCCCCTTCGCGAATCCACATCGTTTCATCGACATAAAAGCCGGGAATGCCCCGAAGCAAGACACCAAACAAGAAAATGATTAGACCCGTATGATTGACATATGGGCCCCATCTGGAAAATCGCCCTTTTTCAGCAAGTATTGCCCCGTCTTCCGTCTTCACATTATAGCGCAGCTCTTTCAATTTTTCTTCCGCTTTTACAAGCGCAGCATCAGGGTCTTCAGAAGTGCCTTCCCCGTAAATCCGCTGTTTTTTCATAAAAGATGTATGCCGTTTAGTCCTCTGTTTTTTCAGCGATTTGTAGAGCGGGATGACCCGGTCCACACTGGCGATGATGATGGAAGTACCAAGCATCCCGATTAGCGTGATGAACCACCAGCTATTGTACATATCATGAAAACCTAAATTGTAATAGATTTTACCCGCTACTCCGTACAATCGCTCGTAATAAGCCGCATATTCAGCTTCTGCAGACGTAGAAGACACAGGCACAAATAATTTCTGCGGAAAGATGGTTCCGATTGCGGATGTGGCAAGAACAGCGACGATGATACTGATTCCGATTTTGACACTTGAAAAGAAATTCCATATTTTATCGATGATTGATCGTTTATACGTTTGCGATCTTCTGGCCGATCCTTCATAACGCATGTCGACAAGCTGACTTTCTTTCGCTTCTTCGGTCTGCGGTCTTCCACATCGCTCACAAAGCACTGTGCCAAATGGATTATCATGACCGCACTGGCATTTGATTTTGCTCATTTTGAATACTCCTTAGTCAGGGTTGAATGCTCTCCATGAATGCTCTGATTTCACTTTCAGACATTTCCCTCGTTATGATCTGTTCGATTACCCCGTCTTTGTTGATAAGGAAAGTAGTCGGAAGCGGGACGATATTATACGCTTCCTTTACACTTTCATCTTTATCGATGGCGATTGGGAATGTCAGACCGTATTGATCTCTGAACGTTTCGACTTTCAGATTGGATTCTTTAATGTTTACCGCAAGAATATGTACACCTTTATCCTCAAAGGCTTTATGCATTTTTTCCATATGCGGCATCTCTTTTTTACACGGGGCGCACCATGTTCCCCAGAAATTCAGGAAAACGCCTTGCCCTTTGTAATCAGACAGACGGTGTTTGTTGCCTTCCAGATCAACTAGTTCGAAATCCGGCGCATTGTCACCGACCGCTAACACTTTCACTTGATCTTTCGACATGATTGTATAAATAACTGCTGAAACAAGCAGTAACAGGACAACTGTCCTAATGACGAGACGTATTTTCTTTTTACCTGCTTTGTCCAAACCTACTGCCTCCTTACAAAAAATAAGTTCCAACTTGCATTATAACAAAAGGTTTCTTGTAGAAACACGCTAGAAATGAAAGGATTGTGAACGTTTATCGTAATCAGCAGGAAGCCCCCTGCTGATTACGGTTCAACCGATTTTCCCTGTTTCCGCCAGAACACGTAGCTGTTTTACTTCGTGGGTCGTCAATTCACGTGCTTCTCCTGCATTGAGACCATACGTTGTCAGCATCGCAAATGATTCCCGACGAAGTTTTTGAACAGGACTGCCGATTGCGTCGAACATCCGCCGCACTTGCCGGTTTTTCCCTTCATGAATCGTTATTTCGATGAGTGCAGAGCCAGTTTTTTTATCGACCGTCCTCATTTTCACATGTGCCGGAGCGGTTTTTCCGTCTTCTAGCTCAATGCCACGTTCAAGCTTTTTGAGTGCTTCACGATCCGGAATCCCCTTCACTTTTGCCACATACTTTTTCTTGATGCCAAATTTTGGATGTGTCATCAAGTATGAAAAATCGCCATCGTTCGTCATAATAATTACACCTGATGTATCATAGTCCAGCCTTCCGACTGGGAAGATTCGCTCTTCAACATGCGGAAAGAGATCGAGGACCGTTTTCCTGCCTTTTTCATCATCTACAGTTGAAATGACACCTCTCGGTTTATACAACAAATAATAGACATAGTCTTCTTTGACCAGCTCGATGCCTTCGACTTCGACCCGATCCGCCCTAGATACTTTTGTACCGAGCTCTGTTACGACGATACCGTTCACCTTCACTTTACCTTCCACAATCAATGTTTCCGATTTTCTACGCGATGCGACACCTGCTTGTGCCAACACTTTTTGTAATCTTTCCATCTGCGTCACCCCGTCCTTCGTTCTGTGAAAAATTATGTCATACTTTGCGGTAAATGAAAAGAAGACTGTCCTTTTTGACGGAAGTCTTCTTAAAAACGTCACAATTCCATTCTTTTTATAGGCTATTCCGTCATTGTTTAATGACGATTTCTTGCGCGGCAATTACTTCATCATCTAATGACACTGTCCAAAGTCCGGTACTCTTTTTATTTTTCCCTCTAGGTATATGAGCAACATTCAAAAGTTTTGCTTTCTCTCCTTTTTTCAGTAAAAGCTCGATGGGAGCCGCCAGTTCGGCTTTCACGCCTGGCAAGAGTTCATAGGTTCCCTTTTTCGCAACCGTTGTCTTTTTGAATGTGGAAAACACTTTAGCCGACAAGTTTATATGCGTATTCCAATCATCACCATCGTTCAACGTCACGACAATGACTTTTTTTCCATCTTTTTCAAAGTAAGTAACAAGGGTCCGTCCGGCCGCTTTTGTAAAGCCTGTCTTACCTGCGATTGCTGTTGGTTCATAGTGGATGAGTCGATGCTTATTGCGCCAGCTATACGCTTGTTCTTCCCCTTGATACTGATGGTTTTTGGCAGTCGCGATTTCACGGAACTTTTCATTCCCCATCGCATGATACATCATGAGGGCTGTTTCATAAGCCGTGGACAGATGTTTCTCATCATGTAAGCCCGATGGATTCGTGAAAACCGTATCATTCAACCCGTGAATCATCGCTTTCTCATTCATCATATCGACGAAACCTTCTAGAGAGCCGCCGGCATGCTCAGACAGCGCATGCGCCGCATCATTCCCCGATCGGAGCATCAAACCGTAGAGCAGTGCATCCGAATCAATTACCGTTCCTTGCTGCAAGTAAATGGACGATCCTTCTGCTGAAGCGGCTTCCGGAGTAATCAGTACATCTCCCTTTGCACCACTTTCGATGAATGTAAAGGCTGTCCAGATTTTTGTCAGACTGGCAATCGGCAACCTGACATTCTCGTTATTCCCATCCAATAGTCTGCCCGTGTCCGCATCAATTACTGCCCATGCTTGTCCTGCCGCAAATGTCTCTTTCACCCCGGTACTGAAAATAAGTGAGAAAAGTAGGACGACTACCATCATCCGTTTCAAAAACCGTCTCCTCCTTCGTTGTCTTCCATTTCAAATGCTTCCTGGAATTTTGTCATGAATAGATCTGTTTCGCCTGTATCATCTTCTTCCTCCTGCGCAAGTGGCGGTAATCCGTCAAGCGACTCCAAGCCGAAGCGGTCCAGAAACAACTCGGTTGTACCATAAAGAATCGCCCGTCCAGTCCCTTCCGAACGCCCCTTTTCCATAATCAGCCCTTTCGCAACAAGCGTGCTGACCGGCCCTTCCGACTTAACCCCCCGCAAGTCATCGATTTCCACTCTCGTTACAGGTTGTTTATAAGCGATGATGGCCAGCACTTCTAGAGAGGCTTGTGTCATGGACTTGGGTGTAGGGTTTTCCAATAACCGCTTCAAATCGTCCACAAATTCGGCTTTTGTCACCAAACGATACGCACCCCCAAGAAGCTTCAGCGTAATTCCGCTATCGCTCCGCCTCTCATAGCTTGTCTGCAAATGTTCAATTGCCGCTGTCACCTGCACGAGATTACACTCGGTTAGGATGGCCAATTGTTTGGCAGACAATCCTTCGTCTCCTGCGATAAATAAAAAACTTTCAATCATTCCTGATAAACGGTTTCCGTTCTCCATTTCACTCCTCCTCTCGTCTGAATGAGACGGTTAGATCGTCGAAATTCCGATTTTGTTCAACGATAATATCCCGCCGTTTCATCAATTCGAGCAACGATAGAAAAGTGACGACTAGTTCCGGCGTATCCCCTTTTTCAAAAAGGGAGTAGAAATCACATTTCCCGCCACCTCTTTCAAGTGTTGCCATAATTTCGTCCATCTTTTCACCGATAGATATTTCCATTTTGGAGATACTTGCAGTCATCGGCGCTTTCAAGCGTTTTCGACTCAGCATTTTTTGAAAAGCACCGATCAAATCAAAAACATTCAACTGCTCTTCGGATTCGCTCGCCACAACTTCCCCGAAAGCTGATAAATCCCCTGGCGATTTCGTAAAATGGACTGATCGATCATCAGCCGCCTCTTTCAGACTGATGGCCGCTTCTTTAAATTTACGGTATTCGATTAGTCGCGCGACGAGTTCATCACGCGGATCATCTTCCATCTCGTAATCCAGGTTGTCATCGAATACTTCCCCTTCATGGACGGGGAGAAGCATTTTGCTCTTAATCTCCAGCAGGGTTGCTGCTAGAACTAGATATTCACTCAGCTCGTCCAATTGCAGCACACGCATCGCTTGCAAGTGTTCTATGTACTGTGCTGTCAGTTCAGCCATCGGGATATCGTATATATCAATTTCAAGTCTGTTGATTAAATGTAATAATAGATCTAGTGGGCCTTCGAAAGCTTCGAGCTTCACTTGATATGACATATTTTGACACCTACCTATCTTTCGTGCTAATGAAAGGACTGATGACATGCATCCGCACCAACATCCACTATTTGTAAATTTTATTGTTTATTTCAATGAGAATCAAGATTATTTCGAGTGCCATGAAGTACTGGAGGAGTACTGGAAAACATTACCTGACGGTGGTAAGGAGCATCCGCTGACGGCGTATATCCTTCTTGCGACAGGCATGTATCATTGGCGGAGAGGCAATCCGACAGGGGCAATCCGCACTATCAATAAAGCGTTGAAAAAGTTTCAACAATTCAACTTGCAAAAACCATCTTATCGCCGGGAAATCGATACGAATCGCCTTTTACTAGATGTTCAGCACTCCGCCGACCGTTTGGCGAAAGGCCTACCCTTCGAATCCTTCCCAATAATTGTCCAATCTCCTGAACTAGCGGCACTCGTTGAACAAGCGAACAGCACAATGGACCTCCTCCCACTGGGCAGCGATGCTGTCATTCATAAGCATATGCTGAGAGACCGTAGCGATATTCTTCGTGAACGATACAACTCGATTGCCGGAAGAAGGAAGCAGGACACAGAAAAGAAGAAGGGCAGATTTTAGTCAATCTGCTCCTTCTTCTTTTTCCTTACATTTCTGTATGAATGAATCAGTCTCTTTTGTACCAATACATATCTTATCCGGAAAAAGCGCCTGCAATTTCATCACCATTTCCTGGCCGATCCCTTCGCGGCGGAAAGATGGATTAACGGAAAGATGTTGCAATGTATAGTCGTCATTACCTAATTCGATGCCGACCAAGCCGATGAAGTCATCTTCTTTTTTCATAAGATAAAGCTGCCAGTTATCATCCGTATCATACTGTTGGATCACTTCCTGCAACTTCTTTACGCTTTTGTCACCTGGCATATAGGAAAGCAGCCCCATAGCAATCTTCTCATTCGCCTTCTTATAACGTACAAGCATCATTTGAATCCCTTCTTTTCTGAAAATCCATTGTCAATCGTAGTTGACCGACTGCGTTTTTCTATGATAAACGATATCCATTCACCTTGGATCAATTATCGGTTGGACAAAATACCAGTATACCGCTCCCCATGCGATTGCTGCAACTACGATGATTAGAAGAAGGAGAGCGTTGCGTTTTCTCATATGCTTTCAATCCGCCCCACTGGTTGTAACGGAATATCGAGTCTGACAACATCCTCATACGTCTCCCTGCGGACAACGAGTTGGTGGTTTCCATTTTCAACAAATACGACTGCCGGCTTCGGAAGGCGATTGTAATTGCTGGCCATCGAATAGCCATAAGCTCCAGTACAAAAAACTGCGATGATATCCCCTTGAGCTGGCTGTGCAAGATGGGCTTTTTCGATCAGTTTATCACCCGACTCACAGCATTTCCCTGCAATCGTTACTAGATTGTCATGCGGCTCGTCCATCCGGTTTGCCGACACAGCTGTATACTTCGCCCCGTACAATGCCGGCCGAATATTATCCGACATGCCGCCGTCAACTGCTATATATGTACGGACACCCGGTACTTCCTTCGTACTTCCAGTAGTATAAAGAGACGTACCTGCGTCCCCCACAAGCGACCTGCCCGGCTCAATCCAGATTTCAGGCAACGGATAGTTGTGTTTACGTGTCAATGACAATACGACTGTCGCCATCTCTTCAATGTAAGCAGATGGCTCTAACGGCTTGTCCTCTTCTGTATACCGAATACCGAAACCTCCGCCTAAATTCAGAACATCACAGACAAATCCGTGGGTATCCTGCCAAACAATCATTTTTTCCATCAATGCCTCAGCGGCAAGACGGAACGCATCGGTCTCGAATATTTGAGAGCCGATATGGCAATGCATGCCTAACAATTTGATATAAGGATGGTCATACAGTTGAAGGAAAGCCTCATCTGTCTGACCGTTTTTCAAATCAAAACCGAATTTCGAATCTTCCTGCCCCGTCGTAATGTAATCGTGTGTGGAAGCTTCTACACCTGGCGTCACCCGGATCAGCACATTCATCTGCTCTTTACGAGATTCCGCAATTTCTTTCACCAATGCGATTTCAGAAAAATTATCGATGACAATGCAACCGATTTTTTCATCAAAGGCATATTGCAGTTCCGTGAAGCTTTTATTGTTACCGTGAAAATGGATTCGCTCGCGTGGAAAACCTGCGACGACCGCAGTATGCAATTCCCCTCCCGATACGACGTCCAAAGACAAACCTTGTTGCTTTGCAACCTCATAAATGGCGACCGAGGAGAATGCTTTACTTGCATAAGCGACCTGCGCGCGAATGCCGACATTTTTGAACGTCTCTTTAAAAGCGTCGGCCCGTTCACGGAATAGGGCGATATCATAGACGACTAGCGGTGTTCCATACGTATGGGCAAGATCTGTCGTGTCAACACCACCAATGGTTAGATGACCTTTTTCATTCACTGCTTGTGTTCCATAAAAATGCATAATGCCTATCCCTCCCGAATTCTATACCTAAAACTTTATCATAACTAAGGAGGGAAGAGCAATCCTAAACAAAAGTGCAGGGGGCCTGCCTAGCCGTGGTAGGCATAAATTGTGCCAGCGACGTGGTGTTCTTTGCTCGAGAGTGATGCAATTCAATCCTGCCTCAGCTGGATTGCTGACGGAACTGTGAACTTTTTGTTTTGCCTCATGACCCGAGCGGCTGGCGCACCGAGTCTAGACGAGAACTAGGAGACACGATCCCGATTTGGTGAATCGGTTATGAACGGCCTCGGCTCGTCTGCGGTCATCGGAAACCTAATGAGAACGCGTAACATTGCACGCGGAAAAAAAGGAACCAATGGCCATAAATATGGCGTACGCATCGGTTTTAATGAACATAAATAGTAAAAAAGGACTGCAATCGACAAGAAAAAGCCGGCTGCTCCCAATAATGCGGTCAACAGTAAAATACATATCCTGAATATCTTAGTCGTAATGCTTAATTCGTAAGATGGTATGGCAAACGTTAAAATGGCGGCAACTGCAACATATAGCACCACTTCCGGAGTGAAAAGACCGACATCAATCGCGACTTGTCCGATGACAATAGCCGCAACGAGTCCCATCGCGGTCGACATCGGTGTCGGTGTATGGATTGCAGCCATCCTGAGCACTTCAATTCCAACATCGGCAATTAGGAGCTGAAGAAGCAACGGTAATTCTCCTATATCTTTCGGACCGATATAACTGAGGAAATCGGGTAAATACTGCTGTTTCGTCGCGATTAGGTACCAAAACGGCAAAAGGAAAAGACTTAGTACCGTCCCTGCTAAGCGCAGGAGTCTGACAATTGTCCCGGTCAATGGCGCCTGGCGATATTCCTCAGCGTGCTGGAGGTGATGGAAAATCGGAGCCGGCACAAGAATGACGGAAGGAGACGTATCGACGATGATTGCAATATGCCCCTCCAACAGATGCGCTGCACAAATATCAGGCCGTTCCGTGAAACGGACAAAAGGCATCGGATGAAAACCCTGCTTGAACAAAAACTCCTCTAACGACTTATCCGTCATCGTAAGCCCATCATGATTAACCGCGTCTAGCCTTTCCCTGATATAGGTAAGATTCTCTTCGCTTGCAGCACCTTGCATATAAGTAATGCAAATATCAGTTTTTCCGTTCAAGGTCACTTTATGCATTTCAAATCGCAAGTCTTCCGTACGAAGCCTTCTTCTGACAAGTGCTGTATTTTGAATGATGTTTTCCGTAAATCCGTCCCTAGGTCCTCTAATAACCTTTTCATTGTCCGGTTCCTCTGGCTGCCTGCCTGGATAATTCCGGATATCAATGGTGAATGCATAGCCTTCAGGTGTGATGAAAGCTGCTTGGCCGCCTAAAATTGCTGTCAATAATTCATCTGCATTTTCGACATTCGAAACGGCATGATAGGGAAAAAAGGAGAGGAACTGATCCGCTCCATCCCCTTCTTCATTTGGCCTTTCCGTATTTGCTTGCATTTCCGTTAATAAGGTCGTGAGGGTAATCCCGTCAACAAGACCGTTAATGTACAGGAGCAGAACAGGCATATCCCATAGGTGTACCGATCGCGCCGTCGCATCGAACGTCTTGTCCTTACCGAAACGGTTATAGAACCATTCTTCTCCGTCCTTCAACGACTGAAATAACTGTTTCATGTCTTTAATCCGTCCTCACTTTTGCAATACTTTCCTCCGCATTGACGCCCATCCATGATTTCAGTTGGGCTAATATTTTCTTTTCAAGGCGGGATACTTGAACTTGTGAAATGCCGATCCGCTCGGCGATATCACTCTGGGTACAATCCAAATAATAACGCATGTAAATGATTGTCTGATCTCGTTTATTCAATTTCGAAATAACGTCGCGGAGAGGGATATGGTCGAACACCCTTTCTGACCTGTCATCGCGTAACTGGTCCATCAGGGTTAAGCTATCCCCTTCCGTTTCGTACAATTGTTCATGGAGCGATGCGGGATCGCGCAGCGCATCTGATGCCAATATGACTTCGTCAACCGACACGTCTAATGCCGCCGCCACTTCCGATATCGATGGCGATTTACCATGCTTCTTGATGTAATCATCGGTCGCATGGCGGATCTTGAAGCTAAGTTCCCGGATTGAGCGGCTCACCTTCACCATCCCATCATCCCGCAGGAAGCGCTGAATTTCACCGACAATCATCGGGACCGCATATGTCGAGAACTTCACTTCATAAGACAAATCGAATTTATCGATCGATTTCATCAATCCGATACAACCGATCTGGAACAAATCCTCGGGATCGGCACCGCGGGAAGCAAACCGTTGAACAATGGACCAGACGAGTCTCGTATTCCCTTCCACCATCATCCTACGCGCTTCCTTATCGCCTTCCTGTGAAACTTTGATAAGTTCCCTCATTTTCTCCTGCGTCAACAAAGCGGCTTGTACTTCAACGGATGCGTCCATAGGTCACCTCATTCTGCTTGCTTCCGCGACCGGAGAAAACGTTTTCTCGAACTTGACGATCGTTCCATTTCCAAGCACGGAGTCGACAGACAAACTGTCGGCAAAGCTTTCCATAATCGTAAATCCCATTCCCGAACGCTCCATGAATGGCCGCGTCGTAAACATCGGCTCCATCGCCTGTTCGACATCAAAAATACCTGCTCCTTCATCGCGGACCGTCATCGTGACCTTGTCCCCTTCAATTACCGCATGGACGGTCACCAGACTTTTCCCATCGCATTCATAGCCGTGGATGATGGCGTTCGTTACTGCCTCTGATACAATGGTCTTAAACTCTGAAATCTCTTCGATTGTCGGGTCAAGCGGTGTAATGAAGCAAGTCATCGCCATTCTAGCCAATGCTTCATTCTCTTCGATTGCGACAAATGATAACGTCATTTCATTGTTCATGTAAAACCCCTCCGATTTCCCCGATTGCCATGTCGACCGTGCAATGCCTGATATTCGGTCCCAGACCGGAAAAATTGAATATTTTCTCCATCGTCGAGGATGGATTCAAGATAAGTGTTTCTCCTTCAGTAGGTGCCAAGTCGCGCATCCTTCCAAGAATCAGTCCAATACCGGCACTATCCATGAACCCAAGCCCTTCCAAATCCCAAATCACCGCACGTACCTGTCCGGTGAAAATGGATGAAGAGATATGCGTCCGAATGTGATTTGCCTCATGATTACCTAATTCTCCACGCAAAGTTGCAATTAAAATGCCATTGTCCAATATTTCGATGTCAGCCATGCTGAACCCCCTCCTTCTAGCGGAATATTCCACATCGGAAGGACCGAATCCTTTTTCATGACAGAACTAGTCATAGACAGTGTATACATCCTAATTTTCGACAATGCCCTTTACTGTTGGAAGTATGCACATCGAGCAGAGGATTTACACATTGTTAATGGAAAAAGTGTTGGGGGATGCTCAGTCTCGCGAAGGTACATGGTTTTTTATTCATCAAACCAAAAAAAGCTCCCCCAATCACCAGATTTTTCAGGTGAATGGAGGAGCCTTTCAACTATATAGAATTAGCCTGTGATCATTTCGCAGATCAGCCGCGGGCTTTTCACCGGCTGCTGATTGATATGAATGTGATTTTGGATCAGTGACAGGGAGCGTTCCACGTTTTCCGTATTTGAATGGATGATGGCAAGCGGTTCCCCTTTTTGCACGGGATCCCCAATTTTTTTAGTTAATACGATGCCGACAGCCAAATCGATTTTGTCTTCTTTCGTTGCTCTGCCCGCACCAAGGAGCATTGCGGCAACACCGATATCATCCGCCTCGATTTTTGTAATATACCCAGAATCAGTTGCAGGCACTTCAATTTGATGTTTTGCAGTCGGTAACAACGAAGTATCATGAATGATCGACGCGTTGCCGCCCTGTGCTTCAATTAACTTGCCGAACAATTCAAGTGCCGATCCATCGTCGATGACCGCCTTGAGCATTGTCCGTGCTTCATCGATTGACTCCGCTTTTCCGCCTGCTACGATCATTTTACTGCCCAGAACGAGACAAAGCTCGGTCAGGTCTGCCGGACCTTGGCCTTTCAACGTTTCGATTGCTTCAATGACTTCCAACGAGTTGCCAATCGCGTATCCGAGCGGCTGGCTCATATCGGAAATGACCGCCATGGTATTCCTGCCGACCTGCTGACCGATGGCAACCATCGATTCGGCAAGTGCTTTTGCATCTTCCGGTGTCTTCATGAATGCGCCATCGCCGGTTTTTACATCGAGCACAATGGCATCAGCACCCGCCGCAATTTTCTTGCTCATGATTGAACTCGCAATCAGTGGAATGCTATCGACCGTAGCCGTCACATCGCGTAAGGCATAGAGATTTTTATCCGCCGGCGTCAAGTTACCGCTTTGGCCGATGACTGCCAGTTTTAACTCATTCACTTGCTTGACAAACTGCTCTTCTGTCAATTCGATATGGAATCCTTCGATCGATTCAAGCTTGTCGAGCGTCCCGCCTGTGTGGCCTAGACCCCGGCCGCTCATCTTCGCAACAGGTACACCGCACGCAGCGACTAACGGTACAAGGATCAGCGTTGTCGTATCTCCCACTCCGCCCGTGGAATGCTTATCTACTTTCAAGCCCTCGATGGCTGACAAATCAATCTGATCGCCAGATTCAACCATTGCCATCGTCAGATTCGCCTGTTCTTCCGCAGTCATCCCCCTGAAAGTAAATAGCCATGAGGAAAGCACTCGCCTGGTAATCAGGAACGGAACCGTCTGTATAACCGTCTACAAAAAACGTGATTTCTTCTTTCGAAAGCTCTGCACCATTTCGCTTCTTCTCAATTACATCAACCATTCTAAACAATGTCATCACACCTTTTCTTCTAAATCAATTACGTCTAAGAAGCTGCTACCGAATTTAGGGAGTTTCACATTGAAATTTTCAGCGATTGTCGCCCCGATATCCGAAAAGGTTTCTCGCATTGGAAGTTCCCCACCCTTGTTCAATAAAGGGGAGTACACAATAAGAGGCACGTATTCCCGTGTATGATCTGTTCCCGCATGGACTGGGTCATTGCCGTGATCCGCCGTAATGATCAATAAGTCATCTGTATGCAACGCGTCAATGATTTCAGGCAATCTTGCATCAAACTCCTGCAATGCATTGCCATATCCAATCGGATCTCTCCGATGGCCGTATAATGCATCGAAATCGACGAGATTCGTGAAACTGATACCGTTGAAATCTTTTGCCATGACCTCCAGTAGTTTATCGACACCATCCATATTGCTAACTGTTCGGACCGCCTCGGTGATGCCTTCTCCATTAAAAATGTCTGAAATTTTACCAATTGCAATGACAGCATGACCTGCGTCTTCAAGCTCGTTCATTACCGTTCGCTCAAACGGCTTTAACGCATAATCATGACGGTTCGTAGTGCGATTGAAATTCCCCGGTTCACCGACAAATGGACGTGCAATGACGCGACCTACCAGAAACTCCGGCTGTAACGTCAGTTCACGTGCAATTTCACAGATTCTGTATTGCTCCTCGATCGGAATAATCCCCTCGTGTGCGGCGATTTGCAATACTGGATCCGCGGACGTATAAACAATCAACGCACCAGTTTCCATATGTTCCTGTCCCAGCTCGTCAAGGATGGCCGTCCCGCTAGCCGGCTTATTGCCGATGACTTTGCGGCCTGTCCGCTGTTCCAGCTGGTCAATGAGTTCCTGCGGAAAACCGTTCGGGTACACTTTGAATGGTTTATCGATATTGAGACCCATGATCTCCCAGTGTCCCGTCATCGTATCTTTTCCGACAGACGCTTCCTGCATTTTGCTATAAAACGCTTGTGGGGCCTTTTCCACTGCAACTCCTTGGATTTCACTGATATTGGAAAGACCGAGTTTTCCCATATTCGGCATGTTCAGCCCTTTCATCGCTGCTCCAATATGTCCAAGTGTGTCTGCACCTTCATCGCCGAAAAGATGGGCGTCGGGTGATTCCCCGATGCCGACAGAGTCCAGCACAATGAGGTGAACACGTTTGAATTTTTGTTTTTCCATTGTTATCCCTCCTATTATAGATACGTTTTCAATTGCAGGTTGCTATGCCCTGGGATGGAATTTCACATAAACTTCTTTCAATCGTGAGCGACTAACATGTGTATAAATTTGTGTCGTGGAGATGTCCGCGTGGCCAAGCATTTCCTGTACAGCCCGCAGATCCGCTCCGTTTTCAATCAGATGCGTTGCGAAAGAATGACGCAAAATATGCGGCGTCAGTTCTTTTTGTATACCCGCTTTTAAAGCATGTCCCTTTAGCAATTTCCAACACCCTTGACGAGTCAACCTTGATCCGCGCATATTAACAAACAATGCATCGGTATTTTTCTGTTTCATAGTAAAGACAGGACGCGCATTCTCAATGTATGTCCTGCATGCTAAAATTGCTTTTCCGCCAAGTGGGATAATCCGCTCCTTGCCCCCTTTGCCGAAAACACGGACAAAGCCCATCGATAGGTGAATATCATCCAGATCCAGTCCGATCAGTTCGCTGACACGCATCCCTGTTCCGTATAATATTTCCAATAAAGCATTATCCCTTACACCTTGCGGTTTGGAACGATCCGGACTATCAATCAGTTTTCCTACTTCGTCCATTGACAATACACGAGGCAATTTCTGTTCAAGTTTTGGTAATTCCAAATGGACGGTCGGATCTTGCGTCGTAACGTTTTCACGCAGAAGGAACTGATGGAACGACCTAATTGAGGAAATATGCCTCGAAACAGACCTGGCGGATTTCCCATTTTCTTGTAACCTATGTAAATGAGTCACGATGGCTGCCCGGTCCACATCGTCAATCGTTTCAATACCCGACTTGCCCACATAATCTAAATATTCGTCAAGGTCCCGTTTGTAAGAAACAAGTGTATTCCCTGATAATTGCCGTTCAACTTGTAGAAAATGCATATAATCTTCAAGGGCGAAATGTATATTTTTCATCGGCAACGGGATATAGACACTCTTTTTCCCTCGTCGACATTGTTAAGCATTCCCCCTGCCCCCCTTCGAACGTTCAATTGCTTATAAACGACAAAAGGGATAGCATCGCGCCATCCCTCCCCTTGTCAATCCTCACGTTTCCCGGTGTCGGATTGACACCTTTTGCATATGCCGTGGAACGTTAACCAATGGTCTTTAATTGCAAATTCAAAACGGTTTTCAACAATCTTTTCGACTTCGCCAAGTAGATCTTCCTGAATCTCATCTACTGTCCCACATTCTAGACAAATGAGATGATGATGGAAATGGGCAGCACCCTCCTGCCGAAGATCATACCTCGATACGCCGTCACCAAAATTGATTTTATCGACAATCTTTAGATCCGTCAGCAATTCAAGTGTACGGTATACGGTTGCAAGCCCGATTTCCGGTGCTTTCTCTTTAACTAGTAAAAATACATCTTCAGCACTTAGGTGGTCTTCCTCATGCTCAAGGAGGACCAAAACCGTCGCTTCACGCTGCGGCGTCAGCTTATAGCTGGCCCCATGCAATTGTTTCTTTATCCGGTCGATTCGGCTTTCCATACGACGCCCCCCTCAAACTGTCTCCATTATATCAAAAGGACTTTCCTTATGACAACAGAAAGGAAACAGTCTGACATATTACGAGGGCTCTTTCCAACATTTCAACTCCGGGCGCCGGATGGTTCAGGCCTTGAATCTAGGCGGCATCCTGCGCTTTTGTCCCTACATAATGAATTGGAATATGAGTATTTCGATAGCCAGCACCGCAACAGAAAGCCCAATCAGCAGGGGCAGCGGACGTAAATTCCGGGTTTTCCCAATTGTCGTTCGCGCAAAATACGGCGGACTGAGGACTGCGCAATAGACTAGGAACAAATAACAACCGATGAATTGGAAGGGGAACCACCAGATTGAATAAGCCAGCATCATCGAACCCGAACCGATAAGGTAGGAAGATGACAAGCCGAAAAGGACACATTTCACCGCACCGAAAAAAAGAACAGTGAACTGTGTTTTCCGGATGGATGCCAGCACAAACGCGACGACAAAAAACAAAGCCGTCGTTCCAATCGGTCTAATGTAGCCGACAGCTTGTCCTTGAACGACACGCGCATCATAAAACGTAATCACTTTTTCGATTGCGGTCGCAGGCATCTCTCGAAACAAAATTGCCCCCCCGATATAGCCGACCGCAAGGATGACAAATAAGTGGATAAATGATAAGGAACGGATCATAGGTTGCACCTCCGCATAGTTTGTCCCGCTTTCACAGGCAGAACCCCGCTTGGATTCAACCTCCAGTAAAAGCCCGTTAGGTTCCACGTAAAATCCGGTGAAGATAGAACTTCCCGCCAATCGTCGTTTCACCTTGTACAACATATGCCTGTCCGTTCCATTTTAGGTCATCCCTTTAAAAGATTTTTTACATAGAGGATGGCGAAGGCCGTTTTCGCATCGAATATCTTGCCGGATGCGACCATTTCTTCTGCTTGCTCGATCGTCACTTCCATCAGCCCTATAAATTCATCCTCATCACCCGCCGCGGGATTTTCGATTGGGTAAAGGTCCCGTGCCAAATACAAATGGATCACTTCATTTGCAAAACCTGGCGATGTCGCGAAGGATTGAATATAAGTGAATTCCTTTGCACCGTAGCCCGTTTCCTCTTCGAGTTCACGAACGGCTGTCACTTCCGGCACTTCCCCAGGATCGATTTTCCCTGCAGGTATTTCGATAAGTGTACGTTCCAACGCCTTTCTATATTGCTCGACGAGGACGAGTTTTCCATCCTTCGTTATCGGGATGATGGAAACCGCGCCCGGATGCCGGATCAATTCCCGTTGCGCTTTATTGCCGTCGGGAAGTTCCACTTCCTCCACACGGAGCGTGATGATTTTTCCTTCGTATATGGTTTCTCCTGTTAGCGTCTTTTCTTCGTATTGATTCATCCTATCCAACCCTTTCTCCTAGAAATTCTAATGTCGTCATTGTACCATGAACAATAGCGTAAGCGCCTAGGAACTGGAGCCTAGACGTAGACAATACAGGGGGTGCTAGTGTGGAGAAAAGAGAATTAGGAAAAAGCGGATTATTCATATCTGAAATCGGGCTTGGTTGCATGTCGTTGCCCGATGATTTGGGCGAAGCTAAAAACATTATCGATGCTGCCATTCACGCAGGCGTTAATTACTTCGATACGGCCGATTTATACGATGGCGGAAAAAACGAAGAAATCGTCGGCCATGCCTTAAAAGATAGACGATCCGAAGTTATCCTCGCTACAAAAGCCGGTAACAAAATGAATATCGACGGTGACGGGTGGACTTGGGATTGTTCCAAGGCACATATCATGGAGGCCGTCAAAAAAAGCTTAATGCGGCTTGAAACGGATTATATCGATTTGTACCAACTTCATGGGGGCACGATGGAAGATGATGTAGAGGAAACAATCGATGCATTTGAGAGTTTGAAAAAAGATGGACTCATTCGCCAATACGGCATTTCCTCCATCCGACCCAACGTCATCAAACGGTTTTTGGAAAAGAGCTCTGCCATATCTGTCATGATGCAATATAGCCTGCTGGACAGGCGGCCGGAAGAATGGTTTCCAATGATTCAAGATGCGGGAGCGTCCGTCATTACACGCGGTACAATCGCCAAAGGTTTTTTAACAGCAGATGGTTTGGCTAGGGCCGGGAGAGCAGATGGTTTCGGCGAATACGGTACGGATCAGTTAAAGAATACGATTCAAGTACTTACGAATGAAACGGAAGATTTACACGCGGCGGCGATTTCTTTTGTGTTACAAGAACAAACAGTAGCTTCCGCACTTATCGGTGCTCGTACGACAGCGCAATTGCTCGACTCGATTATCGCCTACGAGAATAAATCGCCGAGAAATGATATCAATCGCCTGAAAAGCATTGTGGAGACACACCAATATAAAGAGCATCGGTTCTAACTTTCTAGGGAAATGAGCATTTTGTAGCTGAAGGTCAATGGAAGGATGGATAAAGGGTGGATATCCCTTTTTCCATCCTTTTTCAATTACAATAGACCATCTATCGAGCCCCGTTCCAATTGACAGAACTGCCCCCTTCCGAACCTTTACTATCTCAAGTTAATTACTATTTTATCAAAATCTAATATTCCATTTATTCCCGATTCCATAGCTTTCAATCGCTTCAGTTGCTATAATTTTAAAGTGATTTTCGGAAGGAGTAACGAATGCAAAAACTAACGAGCAAAGACCTTACTTTTATCAGTTTCATGTTATTTTCGATGTTTTTTGGCGCGGGAAACCTTATCTTCCCTGCTTTTTTAGGACGTTCCGCCGGTGTTGAAATGTGGTTGTCTCTCATTGGATTCATCATTACCGCGGTTGGCTTACCCATACTGGGTGTCATCGCCGTAGGAAAAGCCGGAAGTTTAGGCACCCTTTCAACTCGCGTCCATCCGTGGTTTGCAATCCTATTCCCATTTCTGATTTACGTTTCAATCGGACCCGGATTAGCGATTCCGCGGGCAGGTACAATTGCATATGAGATGGGCATGAAACCTTTTTTACCGAATTTGTTAGCGGATAAGCCGATGATGCTGTTATTTTATACCGCCCTATTTTTCATAATTGTGCTGTGGTTAAGTCTTTCACCATCGAAGCTAGTGGATCGTTTTGGTAAACTACTGACCCCTCTTCTACTCGTTTTAATTGGATTAATCTTTATCAAAGGGTTGATCACCCCAATCGGTCCATTCTTAGGACCAACAGACGCCTATACCCAATCCCCTTTCTTTCAAGGCTTTTTGGATGGCTATTTAACAATGGATGCACTTGCTGCGCTTGTGTATGGAATCGTCGTGGCCAATGTGATTCGTTCAAAGGGGATAAACGATCCTACGTTAATATCCAAATATACGGTTTTCGCAGGGCTTGGGGCCGGTTTTTTACTGGCATCGATTTACGGGATTTTAGGTTATCTTGGTGCTTCCAGTTCTTCCGTCGGAAATGCGGAAAATGGAGCTCAAGTGTTGACGATTGTCATGAACGTTTTATTCGGGCAAATCGGGACCGTCATACTCGGTTTGTTATTTACATTAGCCTGTTTATGTGTATCAATCGGCTTAATCATTTCATGCGGCCAGTATTTTTCTACTATCTTCCCATTCCTACCTTACAAAGGGTGGGCTACAGTGATTGCACTCGTTAGCCTGACTGTAGCCAATCTGGGACTAAATCAGATCTTGGCTGTATCTGTTCCGATATTAGGCGCCATTTATCCACTCGCCGTCGTCCTCATCACTCTCGGCTTGCTGGATCGGTATGTCAATCATTCGATTTATCTTACAACAGTAATCTTTACTGGAGTGTTCAGCCTAGCCGAAACGTTGAACCATACTTTCTTATTAGATTCATTGGATGGGCTATTGGGGTATTTCCCTCTCTATCAGGAAGGGGTGGGCTGGATATTGCCAGCCATCCTCGGAATAGTAATTGGAATGATTCTTCATAAGTTGAAAACCCCGCCGCACATCGGGATTGAATAAGACCATTTCGTTTTTCCAGAACGTACCCGCTTGTAGTATTGGGATTATTTCACTACAAGCGGGACAACCTGGGTAAGCACACTCAGTCAAGTTGAAAGTTTTTTATACCTACACCGCTTCCTGTTTCCTTCGTATATACGTTGATATCACCATGAATAATATGAGATATCCTACTAACACACCAATTCCAAGAAAAAGCAACGTTCCGAACAAAATCTAAAAGTCACTCATGATCCGTTGAAAGGCAGACATACAAACTCCACTCAAGAGCACTCCCCCTAAAAAATGACCAAAATCACAACGACGAGCCATTGCCCAATCATTTTTGCAGTGAAGTACTACATACTAGATTGCGGAGTCACTTTCATAAATGTCGTCTAACCTTCCGCACGCTTCTGTACCAGTCGGATACCCAATGTCATGATTGCACGCTAAATGTCGTCACTGTTCCAGCTCCATTCGGCCCTAGAATGGCGACAATCTCGCCTCGTTTAATAAAAAGAAATATCATCCACCGTCTTTTTCCCTTTAAAAACGTTTGTCAGCTGATTGATTTACGCTGCAAATCCCAGAAACCACCTCCCCATATAGTCAATTTATTGTATGCCGTACCCACAAGCCAAGTCAGTAAGCTTTGTCATAAAAACGATGTGTCAGTTGCCATTTATAATTTTAAATCTATCAACATATACATTTGAACAATATACGTAATAAAAGTTAAATGATTAACAGGAACAATTCGGGGTATTAAACTAATATGTATCAAAATAGAACATACTAGTTTTGGAGGAGATTCGAATGAAATGGACACTGAGCAGAGATAAGAATTGGTTAAAACTTGGCGCAGCAGCGCTACTCTCAGTTGGCGTGCTTGCAGGATGCGGTGACGGTGAGGAAGATGATGTGGACGTAGATGTTAACGACCCGGCACCCGTAGAAGTCGTGCCAGATGACGATGTTGACGTGGACGTAGATGATGGAATGGATGATAACGTCGATAACGATGTAGATGATGGAACGGATGACAACATCGATAACGATGTAGATGACAATATGGAAGATGACCAGGAATAAATTTAAAAAGGACTGGATGCAATCATACGCATCCAGTCCTTTTATCTGTATTCAGATGAACATCCCCGCAATAGCCGCACTCAATAGCGAAGCCAACATCCCAGCAGCGACTGCCCGAATGCCAAGTCTAGCGATATCAGGACGACGGCTTGGCGCAAGTGAACCTAAACCGCCAAGAAGAATGGCCAACGAACTTAAGTTTGCAAAGCCACAAAGGGCAAAACTGACGACGATGACCGTTTTAGGGCTAAGCGTCGGGATTTCCGGTGCAAATGATGCATAAGCAACAAATTCGTTCAACACCAGTTTTTGTCCGATAAAACTACCCGCAGTAACCGCCTCGGACCAAGGAACACCGATTGCAAATGCGAGCGGTGAAAACAGGATGCCTAGTATGCCTTCAAGCGTCAATGACTCGAAGCCAAACCAGTTGCCTACACCGCCTAACATTCCGTTCACTAGCGCGATAAGGGCGACGAATGCCAATAACATCGCACCGACATTAAGTGCCAGTTTCAACCCATCTCCTGCACCGCGCGCCGCCGCATCGATGACGTTCACAGATTCTTGGTCTTTTTCCATATCAAAATCGGCCACATTCGACTTTTCCGTTTCAGGCATGAAAATTTTTGCCATCACCAGCCCCGCCGGAGCAGCCATAAAGCTTGCCGCAATCAAATACTCGAGCGGAACACCCAGTAGTGCATAACCCGCGAGAACAGAACCCGCAATTGACGCAAGACCACCCGTCATGACAGCAAACAACTCAGACTTAGTCATATTAGCCAAGAATGGACGAATCACAAGCGGTGCTTCCGTCTGCCCGACAAAAATATTCGCAGCCGCCGATACAGACTCTGCCTTACTTGTCCCAAGCAGCTTTGAAAGTCCGCCTCCGATCAATTTGATCACCCGTTGCATAATACCAAGATAATACAATACCGAAATCAAGGACGAAAAGAAAATGATTATGGTCAGAACTTGGAAGGCAAAGACAAATCCGAAACCTTCCGTATCCGCTGCAGGTCCAAATACGAAGGCAACTCCTTCCCCTGCATAATTAATGACATTTTGTACTTTTCCGGAAAACCAAATTAAACCAGCTCTCCCTGCTTCCCACTTCAGCACGATAAACCCAAACAGCACCTGAATAATCAAACCACCGATGATGGTTCGAAGATTTATTGATTTCTTACCATTCGAGAAAAGGAACGCAATCCCTAGAACGACAACAATGCCGAAAAGTCCCCATAATAAATTCACCACTTACACCTCATTAATGGAAGTTTCTCCATTTAATATTTTGTTCGAAAAAACGTCAATTTTCAAAGTAAATATTTCTTTTTCCCAGTCTGACGTCAGACAACTAAATGAGTTTAACAAATGGTTAGTAATAAGTAAATGTATTTTGTGTGAAATATGATGAATAACACCGAAAATGATTGAGCACTTAGTATTCCACACCTATTCGTTATTTACCCGCGACAATTTATTGGAAACACAGTTTCATTATCACAGGAAAATAATTACAAAACCTAAAATGATGGCTTCTTTCTATATAAACATTTTAGATATGAAAACCCCCGATCCTTTTTGGACCAGGGGTCTCTTCTACTAGTAAGCTTTCTGTTCTGATAAGAACCTTTCGTGTGGTTCGATAAATTGATAATACAAAAACGGAAGCCCTTCGCCAAGGTAACTTCCGTTTTCATACTTACATTTTTGCGAGCCTGTCCAGAGCCCCTACATATTGTATATGCCAGTTTTCCCAGTCCTCGCTTCTTGCCTCAATCGATTTCCCATCCAGTAATGACTTGATGACATCCAAGCAAACATGCCATCCCGCAAGATCCTTGCTCGTCTGTTCAGTAATCGCCTTGAATTTCTCAGTGAAGGTCATTGAACAACCATTCTTTTCTTGCTTCAACTCGAAACGGACGGTATCACCGAACCAGTCAAATGATAAAACCGAAGGCTCTATCGAACTCATAAATTTCAAGCCTTTCAAATTTTTCTTCCTGCATTTCAAAATTCATGAACCCGCCTTTTCCTGACTTTCCCATGCGCAATTCTTGAAACCATTGTTCCAGTTTCCCATTGTCCGTTAGCATTGCCCAAGCATTTACGATATCATGTTCAAGATGGCGTTCATAGTGTGCAAGATAGCCATTGTCCACTTGTTTAATAGTAGCAATCATTTTTTTATCCCCTTTCAATTCTCACATTAAGAAAATAACAAGGCATTCAATTATAAAAGATATGGCTTTAATTTGTACTAATACATGGTGTAATTTGTTGGTTAGCAATTTCCATTTACAAATCGATTTCCAATACAATCGGGCAATGGTCACTGCCTAGTATTTGTGAGTGGATTTCGGCGTTTTTCAAAGCAGGTTTCAGCTTCTCCGATGCGATAAAATAGTCAATCCGCCATCCAATATTGCGCTCCCTTACATTACGCATGTATGACCACCACGTATAAGCGTCTTCTTTGTCCGGATAGAAATGCCGATATGTATCAACGAAACCTTCCGTCAACAGTTCGGTCATTTTTCCACGTTCTTCAAATGTAAATCCTGAATTACCGATATTCGATTTCACATTCCGGATATCAATTTCTTGATGAGCCACGTTCAAGTCGCCACATAAAATGACCGGTTTACAGGCATCTAGCTTTTTCAAGTATGCCCGCATGGCCTCTTCCCATTCCAGACGGAAAGGCAATCTTGCTAAATCGCGTTGCGCGTTCGGAGCATACACATTTACAAGGTAAAACTGCTCAAACTCCAACGTTAGAATCCGACCTTCTTCCTCGTGCTCCGAATCACCAACCCCATATTTTACAGATAGCGGTTTTTCCTTTGTGAATACAGCCGTTCCGGAGTATCCTTTTTTCACCGCATAATTCCAATATTGGGCATATCCCTTTAGCTGCAAATCGATTTGACCTTCCTGCAACTTTGTCTCCTGGACACAAAAAATATCCGCATCGACCGTTTCAAAATAATCGAGAAACCCCTTGCGTACACATGCCCGTAATCCATTAACATTCCATGAAACCAATTTCATGTTTTTCTGACACCTCTTAATCTATTTTCTGTACAGCGTATGTACTTATTTCTAATCATACCAAAAAAATAAGAGAAACATACATTCCCTCCCTATTTATTGTAAAGAAATAAAAACGGAACATTTCTTCTGATAAGCTGTTCGTTTTTCCCTACCCGTTCTATTCGGTTAATTGCTGGAAATAACGGAGTGAGGGATTGCTCCTTTATGAATCCTCCTACTATTTGGTCTGAAATAAGAATGTATTTGTTGTGCCAGAACAAGAGATTTGATTTAGGAGAATCCCTCAACACTCATGGTCCTGTCCTCGGGGTGTAAAAATTTTCTGTTTGTTTCATTTTCTACAACACGGGTATTTTACTATCTAAGCACCAAAACTACTAAAATCTTAGGAGGCAGTTTACTAATGGCAGAAAAAAAGTTTGTAGGTACATTCCAATCAGAAAACCAAGTGTTGAATAAGATCGATGAGTTGAAGGCGCAAGGCTATGAAGAAGAAGATATTTATGTTGTTACGAATAATACGGATTCACTCACGATTGTTCGCCGACAGACAGACGTCGATCTACGGCCATCGGATGGGAACTGGCTGGACCGGTTCACGGCATTCCTCAGTGGAGATGAACCGGTGCGAGCTGCATTTACCAATATGGGCTTCACAGATGAGGAGTCTTCCCGTTATTACAATGAAGTGAAGAATGGCAACATCTTATTATATGTCGATCGGGAGTATGGCAACCTATTCTACGATAGCCATACTGAAATCATAAATGGCACTCCGGACCCGAACCTCGGTTCCAATCTAATAACGAATCGTTCTGACACTACCGGCGTAATCGGCAATACCGATCAGGAAGAACGTATCCGTTTGCATGAAGAGCGATTGAATGTGGATAAGGAACGGGTGCAATCGGGGGAAATAACCATTGACAAACATGTCATTGAGGATGAACAGACCATAGAAGTGCCTGTATCACGTGAAGAAGTGTATATCGAACGGCGTGCCGTGAATGACGAAACAGCCGCGGATGAAGTATTCGATGATGGCGAGAACCTCCATATCCCCATCATGAAAGAGCATTTAGAAGTAACAAAACGCCCGGTAGTAAGCGAGGAGATCATCGTCGGTAAACGTCGAGTACAAGATACGGAAACGGTAAGAGAAACCGTCCGTCGTGAAGAAGCGGAGATTGATGGAACGGATGATGTCGTCAATAATCTAGATGGAAAATTGGAAACGAATCGTTCGAAGTCTAACGCTTTATATGAACGTGACCAATTTTGATAGTTAATGGAAAAAGGACCTCCCAATGTTTTGGGGGTCCTTTTCCATTCTATCAACTCTGAATAGAACACCTATTGTTCATCATTCGCCAGTTCGAGATGGTTTCCTTATTCCTTCGCCTACAAAAAGCATTCTGTTGAGGTAGGCATAATCCTCACTCTCGGTTTCAGTCACAAGGATCGTTTCAAAGTAATAAGAACCGTCGGGCACCTCTTCACCGCGAATCAATTTGTCGATAATCTTTTCGGGCCATCTCTATACCCTCTGCTCTCTATGTAAATCAGTAAACCATCATCGGTTTGGCCTATACAATGGCCGACGACTTCCGTCAGGGGGATCAGTTGTAGTCTGTACCACCCGGCAGTATGGTTGAAAACCTTCTTATGTTACAGCTGTTTACTCTGTACTGTAACGCTCTTATGTTGCCCATGTTTTTCTTGGACAAATAGCATCGCGACTCCTCCAAGTACAGCCGCACTTGCAATTGCCGCAAAATTATATTGCGGTTGCAAACCGATCGATAGTAGTACCCCGATGAATAATGGTGCCGCTATTCCGCCTAAACGGCCAAACGCCATTGTACTTCCAATAGCCGTTGAACGCATGCTCGCAGAATAATACTGGGAAACGAACGCATTCGATATATTCTGTACGCCAACCGACGCTGCACCAATCACGGCTATTAAAGCGAAGCCTATCAACACACTGCTTGTAAAGCCGATGAGTGCTAATGCAAGCGCTCCACAAAAGAATAACGGAACCAGCACTTTCTTAAAGCCTAACTTGTTGACTAAAGGTCCAAATACAAGCGTACCGACAATTGCACCGATTTGCATCACTGCTGTAAACAACAAACTTGAGCTCAAATCATACCCTACTTCCATCATCAGCCGCGGAAGCCACGTATTCATGGAATAGATTAAAACAAATGCGCTGAAGCAGGAAACCCAAAACATAACCGTACTAAATGCACGTTTTTCTTGAAATAACCCGGTAATAGGTGAACCTTTCCCATTAGCAGTTATGCCGCCAAATTCGATATCCCCCTGTAGAGTCTGATCAATTTTAAGCAGGACCTTTCTCGCCTCTTCCTTTTTTCCACTTCGAAGGAGAAAAACGACCGACTCCGGGATATCCTTAATCAGAAATGGGATGAAAAGTAAAGGAATCCCTGCCAACCAGAAAATCGGCTCCCAGCCCACTACCGGAAGAAGTGACCGGCTTGAAAGTGCTGCCGCAAGCGCTCCGACTGAATACCCACAAAAAACGAAAGAAACAATTGCTGTTCGAACGCGTCTCGGGGCATATTCTGTCGTCAGTGCAATGACATTAGGCATAACTCCGCCTAATCCGATTCCAGCTATGATACGACAGACAATAAATAGTGTCGGACCATTCGCAAAGCCGGATAACATCGTAAAAAAGCTAAAAAGAAAAGTAGTAAATATTATTACTTTTTTTCGACCGATTTTATCCGCCAACAGACCAAATAAGACTGCCCCAATTGCGGTGCCTAAAACTGTGTAACTGCCAATCGCCCCGGCGGTAACATCAGAAATCCCCCACTCCTCTATAAGTAAGGGGACTGCAGCACCGTAAATAACAACATCGTATCCATCGAACGCAATGATGATAAACAGCCAAACGATAAGCCAAATATGGAAGGAATGCACACGGCTATCGTCAATCACGTTCATCGGATTGATTTTTTTCATAAATTTCCTCCTCCTTTTTATGATTATACCATGCAGCTAAATAGCCAAACACTTAAAATTCGACAAATAGAAAGATTTCTAACTTCCTGTGAATACTCCCCGATTTCAACTTTCAAAAATTCTAAGTCTCTATCCCATCATCCAACACACGGTTCGCTTTCATTGTAAAGCGTGGGATCCGAGCTTATTACGGGTCACATAAATAACGTAAAAAGCGTACTATTCTATTATGTTTCTTTTTCCGTTCACGGGAGGCTCATAATTTAAACTTTTGCTGTTAAAAAAAACGCGCATCTACGTCTTTCAACGTGAGATACGCGTTCTACTAAGAGCTATTCAGGTGTTTACACTTGACTCAGATCCTTCTCGGTTGGATCAATTGACAGCCCGTCATCTTTCACCTGCGTTTGTTTCTGAGGTACAATTGCCAACGCGACTGCCGCAATTACACCAGGAATTGCAAAAGCAATAAAGTTCAATTGAATTGGTAAACTAATGGAGAGCAGGAATCCACCTAAAAGGGGTCCGAACATACCACCGATTCTACCTACACCTGACGCCATACCCAAGGCTGTTGACCTAATATAGGCTGGATAATATTGTGAAACATAAGCCTGTACAATATTTTGCGCCCCGATTGTCGCTGCCCCTGCAACCGCTACTAATAGATAAATCCAGATAGTATTTCCGCCAAATCCAAGTAGTGTTAACGCTACAGCACCAGAAGCATACATGGGAACAAGCATTTTCTTAGAGCCATATTTATCGCAAAGTCGAGCGATAATAAGAGTCCCTACAATGGCACCCGTTTGGAGTGCGATTAGGAAGCCTAAGCTGGAATTCAATGCATACCCCGCCTCCATCATCAACTTAGGAAGCCATGTATTCAATCCGTAAACCATTAGCAGACAACTAAAAAAGGCAATCCAAAACATGACTGTACTTAATGCACGTTTTTCTTGAAATAAGCCGATAATTGGTACATTTGTATGCGGCTTTGTTAATTCCATAATCTCATCATTTTCATTAAAAGTTGTTCCGGGACTTACCTTTGAAAGTGTAGCGAGTAACTCTTTCTTTCTACCCGTTCGAATCAGGTGGCTCGCCGTTTCCGGTAACTGCTTATACATCAGTGGTAAGACTAATAACGGCAACCCGGCAATCCAGAAAATCGATTCCCATCCAAATGCCGGCATTAGGTAAATCCCTAATACTGGTGCAAGAATTCCCCCGACCGAATAGCCGCATAGCACGATGGATACCAACATATTTCTCATTGATTTTGGTGCATAATCCGTCAGCAATGCGATAACGTTCGGCATAATGCCCCCAAGCCCTAAGCCCGCTAAAAAGCGGTAAGTGGAGAACATCGTTGGCGTTTCCGCGAACCCGCACAATAAGGTAAATAAGCTAAACAGAATTACTGTAATTGCAATAACGTTTTTCCTACCGATACGGTCAGCCAAAGTTCCAAAAAAGATCGCACCGAACATCATACCGAATAGTCCATAACTTCCCATGGCTCCCGCTTCAACTGAAGTAAGATTCCATTGCTCGATTAGAACCGGTACAACAGTCCCGAATACGACGAGGTCGTATCCATCGAATGCAATAATGAGCAAACTCCACAATAACAACCCTAAATGGAAGCGGTTAAACTTACTAGTTGCGATAATCTCAGTTGTATTAATAGAAGCCAAAAATTTCTCCTCCTCGTTTATGATGTACTTGATTCTTTATGGAACGGAAAACTGTGGGCATATCAATCGTTCCCCTTGTTCTTACAAACCAGAAGGGTTCCAATCGATAAACCCGTTTGGAAACCAGTATTCCTGCTTCGCGTAGACGGTTTATCAAGTAAGACCTATAAATTCTAATTACTTTAACCACTAACTTTATTCAGTATACTGTTACCGCTTTCAAATTCTCAAAAGCTAAATACATTCTTGGATGAATTGATTAAAGTCCCATATATTCAAATTTATGTAAAGGTAGTGTGATCATCGATGATTAGAAACAGATAACCCCATCCAAACATCTAATTAGATTGTTTGGAGATGGGATTATCTGCTCATTGACTCTAGCATAATCGTATTATTTTCAACTACGTATTTCTCATGTCGTAGATGACTGTTTAACTCTTCGCACTAGTGTAATGGATCATCCTTCGTGGTTAAGTTTCATTTATGAATTAACAGCAAAATAAATCGATCAGTCTACAGTTCACTTCATCGAACTGCCTTGAATTCACCCGTTACATCTTGATGCCCATTATTTGAATCGTATACTTGACCTTGCTCCAGTTCGAAGCGATCCATGATTGGCAGGTCATTTACAGAGAACAAGATACGCATCTTCTGCCGCGACATGTTCATGCCATGCCCAGTTCGGTACAACGAAATAATCGCCTTTCTTCCAGTCGAAACGGACGCCATTGATAACCGTATAGCCCGATCCTTTGTGTGCATGGTAAATGACCGAATGCGTATGACGGTGTGCTTTTGTATGGAATCCTTTCGGAAGATGTTGCATACGAGAGCCCATCGTAGGATTTGCCGATTTGCCCGTGGAAGGATTGATGTATTCAACCGCAAAGCCATCGTATGGATCCGGGTCAAAATTCATCAACCCTTTAATGGCATCCACTGTGCGCGACCATTTGAAGTTAGCCAAAGGAGCCACCGTAAATCTTGCATCACCAACCGGTCGGACCATGCCACCTGAATAACGGAGTTCCGAGAAGTTATCCGGAACATCAGGTTGCTGAAGCCCGTCTGCATACGGCTCAAAGAAAGTTCCTCCGATTGAATAGATTGTTGGAATGTCCAGCGCATCCATCCAGATCATCGGTTTTTCCCCCACATGACCATGTCCGTGCCAAAGGTTTTTAGGTGTCGTCAAGAAGTCGCCTTCCTGCATATAAATCCGTTCACCTTGTACAATCGTATAAGCGCCTTCCCCTTCAGAGATAAAACGAAGGGCACTTTGCGTATGACGATGGGATGGAGCTTCCTCCCCTGGGAGTAGCAGTTGGACCGCTGCATATAATGTCTGCGTTGTCGATGCCCAACCCCAAGGTTGACGATATGTCAATCCTGGGTTTTGGAAGTAGATGGCACGTCGCTCGCCGCCACGGTCAGGCGTGAAAATTTCGGCAGCCTCCATCAGCTTTTTGTTCAACAACTCTCCACTCCAGAGATAAGCTTCAGCTTGCGGTTTCGGCGTTTTGTTCATAATTTCAGGAATTGCTTCCCAAAGTGGTCCGAGATTGTATTGCTGGATATCTTTCGTGAAGTCCTTCACGGTATCACTTTTCATGAATTCTTGAACGTCGCCCTTCACTTCTGCCATTCAAAACACATCCTCTTCAACTGTAATGTATTTGATTGATCTATTATTGTATCAGTTGAGTTTACTAAGATTTCGTTGAACTTGTCCGTTGTGCTTCTCGACATGTTCTGCAATGAAATGATCAATGATGAACGAAACCGGTTTGTTGCCGAATTTCTCGAAATTACGATGTGGGTTTTCCTGTTCAAGTTGTACTTCGGTTACCTTACTCAAACGATCTGCAACTTGCTGTTTAAGCCCTTTCAGCACCGATACCTGCTCTTCGACATTCAATGCATCCGGATTGTCAACTGCTGCAAGACGGTCAGCATCTACTAATCCACGTCCCCATTTCGATCCTGGTTCCGCAATAACACGCTCCACTTCGCCAATCCAGTATGGAACCGCTTCGTTCAAATGCGAAACGATTTGTAGAATGGACCATTCCTCTTCAGTTGGATTCCAACGAATATCTTTTTCCGATACATTTTCGATGTTTTTTACAATAGCATCGATGGAGTCATTAATTGTTTGGATGGATTTGTTAACTGCTGCTACTGTCATGAGTCAGTTTCCTCCTTTTTGTAGGGATACTTTGTTTTCTAATGCTCCTACTTGATCGATTTCGATTCGTACAACATCGCCATCTTTCAAGAATGTTGGCGGATCCATAGCAACGCCTACGCCACCTGGTGTACCCGTCAGGACAACATCTCCTGGTTCAAGCGTTACAAGGTTCGAAAGGAATGAAACGAGTTTCTGAACAGAGAATACAAGATTTTCTGTATTCGTTTTTTGTCTAACTTCTCCATTTACTGTCAGTACTACACCAAGACCTGATGGATTCGTCAATTCATCAGAAGTAATCAGCCAAGGTCCCATCGGTGCACTACCATCAACCGTTTTCCCTTGCAACCATTGAAGTGTACGTCTCTGGATATCACGATACGTCACATCATTCGTAATTGTATAGCCCGCTACATAGTCCAGTGCATCTTCTTCAGACACATTGCGTGCTTGTTTACCAATCACAAATGTGAATTCTGCTTCATAGTCAAGCTGTTCAGAGATCGGATAGAATGGAATGTCATCCTCTGGACCGATGATCGTATTCGCGAATTTAGCGAATAACACCGGGTTAGATGGAAGTTCACGACCCATTTCCAAAATATGCTCGCGATAGTTGTGGCCGACACAGAATATCTTTCCAGGATTGTGTTACTGGAGCCTCTACTTTCACTTCACTTTTTTCGTAGACAAGCTGATGTTTGAAGCTATCCGGCTGGCCAAGTGCATAGTCGATTGCCGATTTCGCAAGTTCCATGCTTTCCTGTCCACCTTCTAGGAAGCCTTCCATTTTCGCTGGAATATATGCTTCTGCAATTGCTTCGTAACGGTACTTACCTTCACTTTGAAGTTGTGCCTGGTAAGCATAATTTAAATCGACCACTTTTTCTCCATCAACAAGAGCACCAATTCGTGAAAAACCTGCAGTAGTAAAAGTTATAAGTTTCATTTAATTAAATCTCCCTTTTAAATCATTTTGACGTTAAAGTTTTCATAACCATCTGTTAGTAAACGTATTCACTTTATGGTTTTTTCTGACTTCTATGTATCTGAAAAATCCACTATTAAGATACTCCGTTCACTCTTCATATAAAGATAAACATATTCTCCGATATTGTCAATATTCCACCTCGGAGAACTTTTCAAAATAGATGAGCTAGACTGATCCTTTCGGTCGTTCAAAAGATGTTACTTGATTTGTAACTTTGTTTTATTGTAACCATGGAATTTATCGACGAAATTAAAGTCTCCTGATGATCTGTTCGCCATTATAGTATCACGCAGCAAAATCGTTTCCGGCGTAGTTGCATGTATGATTTCTCCCCAGATCCGTGCATTTTTTTGGACGTAAGCTGTTCGAGGGATACGTTCTTCCTGGTATTTCTGGAAAGCCGTTGTGATATCTTCATCATGTTGCTCTACCATATCAGCCAAATATGCTGCATCTTCAAACGCCTGACATGCGCCTTGCGCCAAGTATTGAAGCATAGGATGCGCCGCATCGCCTGTTAGTGTAATCCGGCCTTTCGTCCAATTTTCAAGCGGCTCGCGGTCGTACATCGGCCATCTCTTTTGACGTTGAATGAACGAAAGAGCAGTTTGCACTAGGCTGCAAGTCCCTTCGAAAACACGGTCCATTTCTTCCGGTGTGCCCCATTCATCCGTAAATTGAATTTCTTTCCGGTATTCCGTACTTTTAAAGACGACGACCTGATTGTACAATTCACCACGTCGAACAGGATATTGAACAAGGTGGAAATTCGGACCAATCCACATAAATACATCATCAAGATTCCCAACTTCAGTAACATCTTCCATTGGGATTGCTCCGCGATATGCGACGTACTCAGAACAAACTGGCTGATCATCTGAGAAAAGCTTGCGTGCATTTGACCACAGACCGTCAGCACCGATTGCAGCAGAACCTGTATGTACATCACCATTCGCTGCAGTCACTGTTACTGTTTCTCCAACTTCTTCTGTAGTAACGATTGACTGATCAGTGATCAATTCAATGTAAGGGCTTTCTTGACATACATCATACAATGCCTTATGAAGATCCGAACGGTGCAATACGATGTAAGGCGCGCCGTACCTTTCCTTATATACATCACCAAGATCTAATGCCGAAAGTTCTTTTCCTGTAAAAGCGTCCATTAAAACCAGTCTTTTAGGGAAAACAGCGATTTCCTCGATTTTATCCATTACGCCAAAACGCTGTAATACATTCGTTGCATTTGCTGCAAGTTGGATTCCTGCTCCAATTTCCAAGAATTCTGGCGCCTGCTCCAGTACCTTGACATACTTTTTATTTTCCGCAAGACCTAAGGCAGTCGCTAATCCGCCAATACCTCCGCCTATTACGATAATTGGATTGTTTTTATCATTACTCATTATGATTCCCTCCAAAGATTTTTTTGTAATAATGTACACCATATTTATTACTGGATTAGTGGAAAAGTTTCCTCATTTACTAATTCCACAAATAGTGGACGAGGTTTACTATAAGTACATTTTACAGTATTCTAATTATTAAAGTCAATACATAATTATTAGAACTTTTTCCGAATGCATTATTTGCTATACTTAATAAAAAGGTTAATAGAGGGAGAAGAAGAACTATGTTGGAAATCAAAAAAAATGGATCTACTATTCAATCGTTACAAATTGGCATCGGAATAATTGATGTTATCGTCAATAATGGGAATCCGATGAAATTCTCGGAGATACAAGAACAAACAGGAATGACAAAAAGTAATTTATATAAATACATGAATACGTTGACGCAACTTAATCTGTTAATCCGAGAAAATCCGACCGGCTTATACCATTTAGGCCCCAAACTAATTCAATTTGGGACGACAGCCATTGGCAAACAAGACGTCGTGGAGCTTGTAAATCCTTATCTGCAAACGATTAGTCAGCAAACGAATTGTTCTGTATTGTTCGCCGTCGGAACAACTAACGGTCCAGTTATCGCCAGGATTTGGAGTCCCGACCAAATTCTCAACATCGGTGCACAAATCGGGACATTGCTACCACCCAACTCATCTTCAGGTAAGATTTTTAACGTATTTTACAATAACCATATTATTGAAAATTGGCGTATCGAGGCCGAGCCTACCATGACGGACATAGATAAAGAATTTCATAGAATCAAAGAAGAAAAGATCGCTTTTGCAAGGGAGCCGTTAATCACTTCCATTTCCTCAGTGTCGCTTCCGATTCTTTCATTTAGTGAAGAGCTTATCGGCATTATCACTGTCGTCGGGTTCACACCAGACATTCCGACAGCGACTACTGATGCTACCAGTCTATATCTTCTTGAAATGCAGAAAGAGATTTCTAAAACGTTTGGCTACAATGCTAAATCCATATAAAAAGAAGCTGTCCTGACAAATGATGTCAGGACAGCTCCTTTTTATTGTTGAAAAATTGATGGTTGTACCCCAAAACCGTTTCCCGATTCTTGCTGTTCTCGAGTCGATATAGGCCTTTCCTCATTTCGAAAACCATACGAATGACTTTCCTGAATGAACAGGATTACCAACGCTCCAATTCCCCCGCAATTGCAATGACCATGAAATTCACTTCCACTGCTAAATTATAAGGCATCAGATGATTGACAAGCGTCGATGACGTACGTCATGCTAAAACTAGTGCAATTGTCTACCACATCGTTGAAACAGTAACAGAAAATCAAATGTATCTATTAACTATTTTTTTCTTTCACTACAGAATCACCATCGAATAGTAGTGGTTTTTCCACAAAAGTTATTTTACTCATCATTTTTTTTACTATTCTGGGGAAAAAGTATGCGCCGAAGAAAGCGCAAATAAAAGCCTGCGACCAAATTTTTAACCATGTAGTTAGAAATGTATTATCATATCCCCAATTGATTGAAACTAATATAAATGATATAAAAAAAGACATACAAAAAGCCATTAAACCTGCAAATATAATAGTTCTGTATTTCGCATTAATATTCATTAATTCTTACCTCCCCCTCTTTGTCAATTGATTTCAATTACATTTTTTATCTGAAGTACCATTAACATTTGTATTTAATTCAGTAAGAGTGAAGTATTTTCAAATAATATATACTATAGTATCACGAAAATTTACATTAGTAAAAAGAATAAGTATAATCTAACTATCGGAATTAATAACCATCCCACTCCACTTTTTGATCATCCATCTAAACTAGTTTCTGCACATATATGATTAATCTAGTTTATTTCCGATTTACGCAGACGGCCTTTTCACCTAAATACACATTCCCCATTTTCAGCCGAATTTTAGCAAGTCAAGCTTCTCCATGTCGACGAGTTCCTACTATTAGAATATATTACCTCTTCAGTGCCTACTATTTATCCGCGCCTCCAGATACAAGCAGGGAGCCAAAAAGATAAATCCTTCTAAAGTCCATTCCCTCTGGTGATGCACCGACGATCAGGAACCCACCACGATTGCAATAGATTGGCGATTCGGTTCCATACTTTAACTCGCAAGTTTCTGAAAACACGGAAAGAGCGTCCCCCGGCAAAGAAGTAACTGGTTTCAGCCCCCAATCCACGCTCCGCAGCAAAAACTGCTATGAAAGGATATGCTCCCTGAAGCAACTTGACGGGATTTCTTTCCCTTAACGTTGACTCGTTTGCGAGACTACATCAACTTTCCTGTGTACTTCCAGTTTTTCACGGATCAATGCCGGAATTAGGATTGCCTTCGGTTTTCCATCGAAAGAAGTCCAGGCACGCAGCGTGAATCCTTCAGCGATGAGTGTATCTCCCCTGTAAAAGGTATGGGACAATTTAAACACCTTATTGTGGATTTCGACCACTTCCGTTATGACGACAGCCTCATCATCAAATACAAGTGGCTTTTGAAATTTACAAGTGGATTCCAAAAGAGGAACACCGATTTTTTCTGTTTCCATCAACTCGGACGTGGGGTGCCCGATTTCCGTTAAGAACTCATGTGTCGCTTCGTCCATCCATCTATAAAAATTCGGAAAATAGACGATTGCTGCTGGATCGGTGTCTCCCCATCTTACCTTAAATGAATAATTTGTAGCCATACTGTCCCTCCAATTTCCGCATACTCTTTCAGCCTGTTGCAACAAGTGCACACAAGGCTTTACACTTCTTACACGATGACCTGCATTCCGCTTGCTGTCAATTAAAATTCATCCTATAGAAAAGACTCCCGCTTAATTGGTGGCCTCGATAATTCGGTTACAAAAGAAACGCCATCCGAATTTGCACCTCGTACTTTACACACTTATTTCATATTGCACAACAAAAAGTGGAGAGAGGGGTACGTACATCCCCTTCCTCTCCACGATTTCATCGTCCTGGCTATTGTCGTCTTTATTTATTGTCCCATATAACCTGTGATTGTATCAATCAGCAATAGTGGATCTTCCGTGTATAGTTCATAGACCGTCTCGCCTTCTTGCCACATTAGAGAATTGGCTGCCGCACCGTTGCTGTCCATATCGAACGTGCCTGCTCCGATTGCATGCGGGGCAGGTAGCATTTGGCTTTCCAATTTCCCAACAATCTGTTTTGCCAATGCTATCATTTCTTTGCTTCCTTCTTCAGAGTTATGGTTACGAGTGGAAAACGACCAATGGCCCTCATTCCATGTAAGAAAGATGCTTCCCGCACCGGCATCCATATGGCCTGTAACGCCATATCCCAAATCCATTTCTTCCCCCCCGTCCTGCACGGGTTGATAATTGATTTTCGCTTTTGCTCCATCTTCCGAATCAAATTTGGTTCCGTATACAATCATATAAGGATGCGCATCTTCAAGTGATGGATCATTGACAGCTACCGGAACATTGGTAACGTAAAAATTAACTTCATACGAATCGGTACTCGATGATGTCGCGGCCGTCAGAAAGCCGTCGCTTGTCAAAACATCTTCAGGCAATTTCACGTCCACATCTGTCACGATTGCCGCTTTCACTTCTTCAAGAATTTCTTCATGGGTCTGTTCGATGGTTACCGGGTCCTGGTCCATCACAGGCTTTTTGGTCTCATTACCCGGGTCTATTGTGCCTGGCGTATCGTTATCAGATTCAGTCTGATTCCCCTCTGAAACCGAATTACAGGCCCCCATTAAGAAAAAAATCCCCAACACTAGCATGCTTACACGTTTCCGAATCATGAAATCAGCCCCTTTACTTTACATCAATTCGCCATATTCTCTCCTATTCCCTTCTCTGGGCTCTCTAAATCTTTTCAGTTATGATGCAACGGAATTTAAGTGAGTTTGATTTTTAGCATCACATAAAATATGATTCATCCGGTAAAGTGTTGGATTGTTTCAATGATGAAGGATTTATTGTCGGCCCATAGGAATCAGAATTGATTTGGAAAACTCAGGAGAAGAGCCTTGACCATATCGCAGGGCACAGAGTGAATATCGAGAAACCAGCACATAGTATTGAATCCAGTCAAAATGTATATGAAATAATAATACGCAAAGAAATAACACAAAAAAGTTAAGTTTCTACGTGTCCAAGCGAATAAGACCCATCATTCCAGGAGGGAATAATGGGTCTTTTTATCATAATTTTTCAGCCTAACGTCTTTGGGGGAGGTGAAATTTGTGCATCAGGAAATACTCTCTGTACAGCGTCTGTAAATTCTTCAAAGAACCCTTCTACCGGTTCGCCTTCCCGAATTTTAGTGCCGTAATCGTTCATTTGTTTTACAAAATCGGGATTGGCCGACACATAGACTTTATCTAATTCTGGGTTCCCTTTTTTGACTTGCTCTGCGATTTTACTTTCCAATTGCTCTGTCTCGTCAATGCCTTCCTTCAGTTCAACAGCTACATAGGCATTGGTATCTGTAACAAGTACGTAAGCATTTTCCACTTCCTCCATGGTCTTCACGTCATCCGCAGTTTCATCCGATACATTCACCTGTTGATCATCGGCTGTATTCCCTTCCTTATCATTGGTATCTCCATTGTTTGACGCTTTATCATTATTAGCATTATCGTTAGTGTTCGTTTCCGTTCCGTTGTCTGTTTTATCGTTGTTCCCATCATCATTATTCGCCGTCCCACAACCCATCAATGAAAAGATGAGTAGCAACGTCACAGGCACCTGTAGCATTTTTATCATTGAAAATCCTCCTTCAATTGAGATTCTGAAGGTAGGATGGGCCTTTTCCGTATTTTTATGTATTGAACTTCTATAAATTGCATCACTCGAAAAAAATTCCCCTGATTGATGATGATCAGGGGAATTCTCAATTCATGTTCACTTATTGAATGCGACTGCAATTTGCGTGCCGATTACCGCATTATGTTTTACTAAAGCGATATTAGCTTCCAAGCTTTTGCCTTCTGTCAATTCTTTCACTTTACCAAGCATGAATGGTGTGACATCTTTTCCAGCAATATTGTTGGCTTTTGCTTCTTCTAGAGCCGATTCGATGATTCCGTTGATGAAGCTATCTTCCATCGCATCCGCTTCCGGAATTGGGTTAGCAATTACTGCGCCGCCTTGCAAACCAAGATCCCATTTCGCATGTAGCATATCCGCAACCGTAGTAGCATCATCCGCGCGTATACTCAAGCCGAATTCACTTGAGCGAGTATAGAATGATGGCATTGTATCTGTTTCATAGCCCACAACTGGTACACCTTTTGTTTCTAAATATTCAAGCGTAAGTCCGATATCGAGGATTGATTTTGCACCTGCACAGATGACTGCAACATTTGTTTGCGCAAGTTCTTCCAAGTCCGCGGAAATATCCATTGTTGTTTCTGCTCCTCGGTGAACGCCACCAATACCGCCCGTTACGAAAATACGGATACCTGCAAGATCCGCACAGATCATCGTTGCCGCAACGGTTGTTGCACCCAATTGTTTTGTAGCAATCAAGTAGCCTAGGTCACGGCGTGAAGCTTTTGCAACGCCTTGGCTATTGCCGAACATCTCAAGTTCTTCATCTGAAAGGCCGATTTTGATTTTCCCGTCGATGATAGCGATTGTTGCAGGAACCGCACCGTTATCACGAACGATTTGTTCAACTTCACGCGCAGTTTTCACGTTTTGCGGGTAAGGCATACCATGTGAGATGATTGTCGATTCCAGCGCGACAACCGGTTTCCCTTGTGCCATTGCTTCTTGTACTTCAGTTGAATAAGATAGATACTTTTCCATTATAATTCCTCCAATTCGATTTCAAGCTGTGATTTTGATAATTCCGGACGTACAGTAAAAGAAGATTCGAGTGTTTTTGCCGCATTTACAAGACCCCGGTGGATTGCTTCTCCCGTAGCCATTCCTTCCAAATGACCGTGAAGGACACCTGAAACGAATGCATCGCCAGCACCGGTGACATCTTCAACCGACACGCCAACAATAGCCGGATAATGCTGCACTTCCTCGCCGCGCTTGCCAGCCATGACACCTTTAGCTCCTGCCGTTATAACAACGTTTTCCGCACCGGCTTCAAACAGTCGTTGTACGGCGTTTTTCCAAGCATCCTCATCGACAATAGACAAACCTGTGTACGTTTCCGCCTCATCCCGATTGCAGATGAACCATGTGACTCCTTCGAGATTCTTCGGCATCCGGTCCATCTTAGGGGACGAGACTGGTACAATCGCAAGTCCGGTTCCAAACAATTGGGCACGACTTTTCACGTATTCGACCGTTTCTTGCGGACAATTCAGATCCATAACCGTTAATGTTGCATTCGCAATCAGCCGGTCATGTCGTTCGATGTAGTCGACAGACAACGAATCATAAACGTCCATATTGGCTAGCGCAATGACAAGTTCCCCGTCAGGATTCAGCACCGCCGAATAAGAACCCGTCGTTTTCCCCTGCAGCAACCCAACTGATGTGACATCCATATATGCCGCCGATTCCTGTTCAATCAGATCCCAGTCCGAATCGTTCCCCGCTACTGTGAGCAGGCGAACCGAATGGCCGAGACGCCCGAGATTATCCGCGATGTTGCGGGCGACTCCCCCGATTACAACAGACATTGCAGCGGGATTCGATGTCCCAAGCTGTGCTGCGTCCTTCATGTAGAATTTCCGGTCAACATTAGCCCCGCCAATACAGACCACTTCATTGTCCTCTGATAAGATATAAGCACGACCCGTTATAATGCCCCGTTTCATCAGTCCTGAAATGAAATTTGCAAGTGCCGGCCGTGACATGTTCAGCTGATCGGCCATTTCCTGTTGCGTCAAAAACGGATTTTCACGCAACAGCTTGACTATTGCCGCTTCCTTGTCATTCAACTTCCTCACCCCATCTCCTTAAACACTTGTTTATATTGTAAACAAGTGTTTAACTAATTGCAACCATTATCTAGCCGACCGGATTGACAATTTTCGAAGTTATTATCTCCAAGTATCCTCATTCCATCAGTAATATCGGCAGCCTTTCAGCTTTCAGCATCTATAGCGCTCCGAACAGTATATAATTCCAAGTCAATGTCAACTGGTTTTCCCATTACAAGCTTTGCAAGTTGCTGCCCCAAAAATGGCCCCATCGTTAAGCCCGATGCTCCAAGTCCATTCGCCATCAGTAAACTTTTAATACCTGGAACGGCACCTATGACCGGCAAAAACCCCGGTGTAAATGGTCGGTACCCGACACGGGCTTCGGTAAATGTGGCATCCGCTAATCCTGGCGCGATCGCTAATGCTTTGTCCAGGACTTCATGCAAACCACCGGCTGTCAAACGCTGATCAAATGGTTGGTTGTCCTCATGTGTTGCGCCGATTATAATTTTCCCACCTTCGAAGGCAAGGATGTATTGATCCGTTGGCGGCATGACAACCGGCCAGTTTCCCGTTTCCGTTTCTTCCAATTGAAGATGGACGATTTGCGCTTTTTGGGCGCTAACCTTTAATGAGATGCCGAGTGGTGCCAACAATTCCGGCGCCCATGCCCCGGCTGCAATAATCACCGTATCGGCAATGAAGGATTCAGTGCCTACTATCACGCCTGTAACTTCATGATCTGTGTATGTAAGTTCTGCCGATCCATGAACGAATACAGCCCCATGTTTTTTGGCCGCTTTAACGAGCGCTTCCCTCAATGCACGTCCATTGACCCTGGCTGCACCACTGACCTGTACTGAAGAATAATCTACCGCCAACGCAGGAAAAACTGCGGAAGTTTCTTTCGAATCCAATTGCCTAATCATGCCTATTTCAGGTGCATCATTCCGTCTTTTTAGCGCACGCTCTTCCATTTTTTCCAATTTGGCAACATCCGTGTGCAAACTAATGGCGCCGACTTGCTGATAACCCGTATCCGTTTCACCATCTTCTTCCAGTTGCTGAATTAGTGATGGATAGTACGCCGCCCCGCCTTTTGCAAGCGCATACCACGATTTGTTTCTACGCTGGGACAGCCAAGGACAAATAATCCCGGCGGCTGCATCGGTCGCCTGTCCCGCATCTTTGCGATCCACAACCGTTACATTCACCCCCGCTTTCGCCAGATGATACGCAGCGGCTGCACCTAAAATCCCTGCACCGACTATAATAATTTTCATCATGCCCAACACCTTTTCTATCCCGTTTTTTTCTTCATCATAGCAGTTTTGGAATGGGCTGTATCCTTAAACGTATTTACGACTAGATGTGAGCGCTAAGTGATATTATTTCCTAAATCGCATTAAAAAATCCGTAAAGGGGAATAACGCTTCCCTTTACGGATTTTCAACTTCTTATAATATGAAATCCACAACAATAATATCCACTAACCCAATTTCCCTACAATAGGCTTGAACCTCCTGGTGTTTAGGATGTGGGCCGAACTGTTTTAAGGATTGTTTATCTTCGAAACGAATCGTCATTCCGACATCGTATCCTTGGTTTCGGTCAGAGAAATTTCGACCTTGTTGCACGTCCAGGATGCCTGGAATCCACTCTTTCAACTTCTTCGTTTTGCTGATGAGTTCACGTATTTGCAGGGACGTGGTTTCGTTAGAAAATTTCAGCAGTACGATATGCTCAATCATGATCAATCCTATTCAACGTTTGCTTGTGGAAACCAGCAATTTGTTTGTATCGTTCAGAAATTTCTTCCAACTCAACTTGGGAGATGACTTCATTAATATGCTCGAAACCTTCCGGAGCGCGTTCCTCTGCAATTTGCATGACAACTTCCGGACCATTTTTCCGGTTGGTTTCCACAATCAATGCAGTCGGCTGCAGACGTGCTTCTTCGTAAGCGCCTAAAGCTTCCTCCACGTCTGCCTCTTTTTCAAAAGCCTGTCCTAACGCATCAGCATCCAAAATCGCTTGGGAAGCGCCATTCGATCCAATTGGATACATTGGATGTGCTGCGTCCCCTAATAACGTAATCCGCCCGAACGTCCATTTAGGAAGCGGATCGCGGTCAACCATCGGAAAAGCATAAACCGTCTCAGTCTTCTCGATCAACCCCGGTGCATCTAACCAACCGAAATTCCAATTTGAAAATGCTGGAGCGAAAGTGTTCTTGTCAACTTTTTCATTCCAGTCACTTCTTGGCGGTACTTCTCCACCGACTTGCAGCTCCGCAATCCAATTAATAAGTGCCTCGCCTGTTTGCTCATTTTTCGGCGTTACAGGATACGCAACAAATTTTTGATCTTGAAATCCGGCCATGATCATTGATCTCTCTGTTAGAAATGGTTCTGCTTCTGTAATCCCGCGCCATAAAATCCGACCGCTGAATTTCGGCAAACCTTCATCTGGATAGAAATGCTTTCGGACATTCGAATGGATGCCATCCGCTCCGATCATCAAATCCGCATCGTATGATCCCATCAATTCGTTCGTTTTCCGGTTGATGAATCGTGCCGTAACACCGTCTTCCGTCGACTTGAATGATTCAAGATGATGCGCCGTTTTAACGACGTCTTCACCGAGTCGCTCTTTTACCGCTTCCAGAAGCATCATTTGTAAACGACCACGATGAATCGAAAACTGTGGCCAGCGATAGCCCGCATCCAACCCTCGCGGTTCCTGCCAAATTCGTTGTCCATATTTGTTTACATACATCAGTTCGGCAGTCGGCAACCCAATTTCCGCTAACTTTTCGCCAAGTCCAAGTTCCGTCAATACCCGCACCGCATGAGGCAATAAATTAATCCCGACACCAAGCGGCTTAATCTCCGATACACTTTCAAATACTTGTACCTTTAATCCCTTACGGTGGAGTGTTAGGGCGGAGATCAGCCCGCCAATTCCTCCTCCAACAATCATTGCACTTTTTGCTTCAGACACTATCAATTCCTCCATTCGATTTAAATCATTTTTAAAATAGCATACGACCTTTTATGTATAAAAGCCATCCAGGTATGGCTACTTTCTTATTCAATCACAGACAATTAAAAATTGAAAGTCGTTTGTGGACCAAAATCGAATTCTACTCGTATATTCAGGATCTTTAATCACCTCTATAAAAACTGTATATTCAAATAACTATCGAGAAAAATAGGTCTTTTTTCTAATGTTCGACTTGCATTCACAAAATTTCATGTTATAGTATAAACACTCTAATTATTCACTGAAATAAAAAAACACAAAAACGATCAATCTCTACTGACGAGAGGCTGATCGCTGTTATCCAAACAAATGAACCAACTGGAAATCCTGCTTAAAAACTCTTTTTTGCTTAAGAGACCATTCTGTGATATCTATTGATCAACACATCCAATTCTTGACTACAGGCGACGACAAGAGGATGCGCATAGCCAAATACCTTTGCTCTCTTATACATCACTTTCCTCTTGCATTCGATACGAAACTTTAAAATACTTCTGCTCTCTACTACCATGGTCGCAATCTTCCTCCATGCTATATATTGGGCTTCAATGCTTTAGGCGTCTATCTAAGTAGGTTAAGAAGCAACTTATTCATCGTACAATACTTCTCTCGCAATTTATGTCGAAATACAGTTATTTTTAACAATTTCACAAACTTGTCACAAACGACAGGAATAAGCTGTAAATTCGTATTTTTTTGCAATTCATCCAATATTTCCGTTTGACTTTTCGCGTTTTGCCTAAATCTTAAATATGTGCATGGAAATTACTTTACGAACCATATTAAGAAGGCATGAATCCGTGAAAAAGGAGGTTTTCGAATGGGCACAACCAAAAAGAATAAAGGCGCGGTCCTTTCAACGAAAAACGGAAAAACAAAGCAGATGAGAGAAGAGATTTCTCTTGAGTTGGCAGAACTCGGGAATGTCACGCCTAACCACGAGCCGATGACACCGAACATACGCGAAAAAAGCGAAGCTGAAAAATACTACCCATGATGGAAACGCCAATCGTTCTCTCTATGGTATTCCACTAAAGAACAGGTTGTTCGTCATGTCGTATGTTCTTCTTCGACCTTGATACTTGTTGAAAGACCTTCCCTGCCTCATCGGGAAGGTCTTCTACGTTAAGCCTTAAACTTCAATAATAATTGGCAGAATCATTGGTCTTCTTTTCGTCCGGGTGTACAGCAAGCTTTCCGTCGACTTTTTGATGGTTTGCCTGATTAGGTTCCGTTTATTTCCATTGGCGTTCTGCAATTTCTGAACGGTTTTGATGACTAAGTTATTTACTTCATTCATCAGTTCCTCTGCATCGCGGCTATAGACGAATCCTCGTGAAATTGTATCGGGGTCTGAAACAAGCCGGCCATCCGTTTTATTTACCGTCACAACGATGACCAACATCCCTTCTTCCGAAAGTAATTTACGATCCCGTAAAACGATATTGCCGACATCTCCGATTCCCATCCCATCGACAAATAGATCCCCCGACTGGATACTTCGGGTTTGGCGTGCCACTTCGTCCTGAATATCGACGACATCCCCATTGTTAATGATAAAAATGTTTTCTTTTTCAACTCCCACAGATTCAGCTAATAGCCGGTGCTGATGTAACATCCTGAATTCACCGTGAATCGGGATGAAGTATCTCGGTTTCATGAGGGTCAGCATCAGTTTCAATTCTTCCTGGAAAGCATGTCCTGATACGTGCATACCTGTCGCACTGCCCGATCCATAAATAACATTGGCGCCTAAGAGGAAGAGATTATCGATTATGCGCGACACACTTTTTTCATTTCCCGGAATGGCTGATGAGGCAAAAATAACCGTATCCCCCGGCAACACTTCAACCTGTCGAAAATTGGAACTCGATAGACGGGATAACGCTGCCATCGGTTCCCCTTGACTTCCCGTGCAGAGAATCACAACATTCTCCGGGTCCATCCGCATAACATCATCTTTCTCAATCAGCATGCCTTCCGGAATGGTCAAATAACCGAGATCGGACGCTACTGCCACGACATTGACCATGCTCCGCCCCAGCAATGCCACCTTCCGATTCGTCTTTTGCGCGGCATCCACCACTTGCTGGACGCGGTGGACATTAGAGGCGAACGTCGAAATAAATATTTTCTTTCGCGCTTTGCGGAAAGCTTCTTCAATATGCTCACCTACAAGCCGCTCAGAAGGATTAAACCCGGGCCGTTCCGCATTGGTGCTTTCCGATAAAAGCAGTAAAACGCCATCCCTTCCAAGTTCGGCCATTTTATGGATATCAGGGTAATCATCATTCAACGGAGTCAAATCGAATTTAAAATCTCCGGTATGTACGACCGTCCCTTCAGGCGTTTGGAATGCGATACCTAGACAATCTGGAATACTGTGGTTGGTTTTAAAGAATGATACGCTAACCGTTCCAAAATCCAACTTTGAATCCGAAGTGACAAGTACGCGTTCCGTTTGCCTTAGCAGTCCATGTTCTTTAAGCCTCAGTTCGATTAATCCAAGCGTTAAACGTGTGGCATATACCGGTACATTCAATTGTTTTAAAAAGTACGGAATACCTCCAATATGATCTTCATGTCCATGCGTGACGAGCAAGGCGCGGATTTTATCCTGATTCTCTTTTAAATACGATATATCCTGGATGATCAAATCAATGCCTAATAGAGTTTCATCCGGAAACTTGGAACCGCAATCGATCACCACGATATCATCTCCGTATTGCAGCACATACATATTTTTTCCGATTTCATTAATGCCGCCTAATGCGAAGACGGACAGCAAATTTTCATTTGGTTTCAACGATAAAGTCCCCTCACTTTTGAAAGAATACTCAAAGTATGCCCCTAAAGGACTTTTTTATAATGAATACCAACCATTCAATTTTAAGAGGGATTCAGCCTTTTGGAAAAATACTTAATCATACGATCCTACTCCCCAAATCATTTTAATAGAATTTTCCAAAATATCATATAAGATTAAGTTATAATCATCTATGAATACAATACATGGGAGTGAATATAATGGAGATTGGTTTAACAAACAAAAATGTAGTCGTCATGGCATCGAGTCAAGGGCTCGGGAAAGCAATCGCTTTGGAATTTGCCAAGGAAGGTACAAATGTCTTCCTCACAAGTCGAAACGAAGCGTCATTACAACAGACAGCTGAAGAAATCAAACAACTTTCAGGAAATGATCAGATCTACTACCAAACTTGTGATATGTCTTCAGCTGACGACATTGAAAAGCTTTTTCAAGAAGTGAATCAGAACTTGGGTTCAGTCGATATTCTCATTAATAATACAGGTGGTCCCAAGGCGGGTGGTTTTGAAGAGGTGACAGACGAGGATTGGTACGCGGCATTCGAAAAGAACTTGCTCAGTTATATTCGGACAACCCGGGCTGTGATCCCGCATATGAAGAACAATCATTTCGGGCGAATCATCAATATCTCCTCCTCTTCCACCAAAGAAGTGATTGATGATTTGATTCTTTCAAACACGTTCCGTTCAGGCATGGTAGGGCTCACGAAAACGCTGGCGCGTGAATTGGCGCAGTATAATATTTTAGTCAATACGGTCGGACCTGGACGCATTGAGACGGATCGAATCATTGAATTGGATTCCACAACGGCCGAAAAACAAGGTGTATCCTTGGATGATATCACGAAGGAGAACATGAACTTGATACCGATCGGTCGCTATGGAAAGCCGGAAGAGTTTGCAAGAGTTGTCGTATTCCTTGCTTCTAACGCGAACACGTACCTTACAGGGCAGTCTTTGGTTATCGATGGTGGTATGTTAAAGGCGCTCTAATTAAGTACAAGTATTGAATAAATGTATGTAAACCTAAAAATCAGCCATATAAATTTCATGGCTGATTTTCATTCTATCTAAAGACAATTTCTATTTGAAGAAGAGCGATGCGGTAAGGGTGATTCACAGATTAGCTTTTTACCGCATATAAATGTTTTACTAATTTACGGTTTTTTTCCTTAAAGATTTCATTATGAGACGAGACCATACCGTGCCCATATGCTTCAGGTGTGATGAACTGCTTAGCTTTATTCACCGCATTCGCAGCGTCCTGGAATGCTCCCGCGATTAAATGGAGCTTTCCTTCATGATTCAGTATATCGCCCGCAGCATATAGTCCTGAAACGGATGTTTCACTGGTCGGTTTACCTGCAACGCTATAGTCATTCGCCATTTCGATCGTCAATCCACTTTTTGCCGTGAGTTCTTTATCACGTTCGTAACCATGATTGATGATTACTTCATCAACAGCCACCTGAATCTTCTCTCCGCATCATACCTATTTAACTTGCCAACTATCTCTAATTCTCACCCTTCCCCTTAACAGCATCCCAACTCTTAATTGATAACCATTATCAGTATCATTCGATAATGTTAAATACCTCTCTGACAATTGTCAAGGGACAGTTGAAACAAGTTGAAGGTACAGGGTGTAGATTAAGCCGCTATTTAAAAATAGCTGGACAAAAAAAGGCTAAAACCGTAGTGGTTTAGCTCTTTTTATCATTGACTATGTTAACTATTCTTTAAATAAATAGTTACGGAATAACTTCAGTGTTTTAATATGTTCCATTCCCTGTACATTTGTCGTGTTTAAAACTACTTCCCAACTGGATCTATCGGTTCTTTCCCAGTTAGGACAGCGACTATATTCTCTGCCGCCCGCATTGCCATTGCGGCTTCCGTTCTCGCTGTTGCGGACCCGATATGGGGAACCGTCACGACATTCCCCATGTTAAGCAATGGATTATGAGGATCCACTGGCTCCTTTTCAAAAACATCCAATCCAGCTCCATGGATTTCCCCATTTTGCAAAGCGCGGATCAGTGCTGTTTCATCGATTGTCTGACCTCGGGATACATTGATGAAAATGGCCGATTTTTTCATCATTTTAAATTCCTCTTCACCTAAGAGTTGAAATGTTTCAGGTGTAAGAGGTGTCATCAG
>CAWJLH010000012.1:0-14014 GCA_963843665.1 uncultured Caryophanaceae bacterium | reverse complement strand
ATGATCAATGAGCCTGAACTGGATACGTTCATCAGGGAAAAAGCTGATTGCTACCAGTTGCAGGGCCACTGGTATGCGAAACAGCACGATTATAAGGAAGCGTTCGACGCATACACCATCGCGAAAGAGTTGGTGGAGAGCGCTAACGATTTGGGGATTTTAAGGGATATTCAGGAAAATAGATGTAAATTATGTGATCTCATGAACGACACCCACCTCGGCTACACAGTGCAAAAGGAATACATAGCGCTGCTAAATGAAATCAACGAGCGCGAGCTGGCCATGACTGCACTCAAGCTCGACGTGAAACATAACCTGTCCGCCGTTGAAAAGAGAGCGAATACAGACTACATGACCGGCTTGTACAATCGCAGTTATATGGAAGAAACAACAAATGCATGGTTGGAGAAAGCCGCCGCGGCTAATGAAAACATCATATGCATCGCTTTCGATATCGATAATTTGAAACTCGTGAACGACCAATACGGACATTTGGCCGGTGATGAACTGATCAAGCGAGTGGGTGACGAATGCTCAAAGATCCTCCAGGAGGACGTCCTGATGGGCCGTTTTGGCGGCGATGAATTTGCAATAATCGTAAAAGAAGCATCATTGGAATATGGAAAACAGTTAGCTGAACAAGTTGCGGAAACCATCAGAAGTATCCAAATCGAGGAGGACGGCACAGCCATCTCCGCCACAGCAAGCATCGGCATCTCGGACCGCGCAAGCAGCAACGCCCAGAATTTCAAAGAATTATTTAATGCGGCCGATCGAGCACTGTACGAAGCGAAGCAGAATGGGAAGAATCGGATTTGTGTGATGTGTTGAATGAAGGAAGTCCCTCGGCCAAGAGTGAATGGCGGCGAGGGACTTTTTTGGGTTAGGGAAGAAAATTTTTTGACGAAGCGCAGTGATGCTCGTGCGAAAAAGGCAACGTTTCGGTTAAAGAAAGCAATACTCCGGCACGAAAGAAAACAATTCAACCCAACACAGAATTACTAAGAGACTCCCTATTATTAGTAAATAAAGATATCTGTAATCCGATAATACCCATACTCATCCAAAATGACCGTATAGTCTTTTTCACGTTCGTAGTAGATGAGTTCTCCTGCAGCAGTGGTAAAGTCAAATTGTTCAAATGTCGATACCGTCGCAGATTGGTCGTGGATCTGGATGCCAGTGACCGTATTGTTTGTAAACTCAAAAGTCATGCCTTGACCTGCAACATCTGCTATATAATCTTCCATCTCTTTGTACGCCGCAGCACCCGGCAATAGCATGTCTTGAATCCAGTAAAATTCTTCATCCCTCAGGGCGATCTCGTAATAATCACGGAATGTCAGGATGAAGTTTTCCAAGTCGCTTTCATTGAAAAAGGTATTGGCTTCTTGCTCTTCGACATATTCCTCGTAATAGGACTCCGCTTCCGTTTGACTGCTGTTATCATAATAGGCGTATTCATCATAGAATCCGAATACCCCGGCAACTTGTTGGCTGGTCATAGGGGATTGTGCCCATGAATCGAGAAGGTCGGTCATGCTATGCATGGGAATGGAGAAGCCGAAACTATTGTTTTTTGTATATAAGAGCGAATTGATGCCGATCACTTTTCCGGTTTTAGCGTCCAGCAGGGGACCGCCGCTGCTCCCTTGGTCGATTTGCGCATCGATTTGATAGACATTTTCATAGCTGAAATCCATATCGATAGTCCGATTGATGCCAGTCAAATAGCCGATAGAAGCGGAGTTTTCCAGTCCTTGGGGGCTTCCGAGGGCGATTACCTCAGTACCAATCACGGACTCTTTCTCCTCGGTAGGGAGCGGTTCCACATTCCCATAGTCCGCAGCCCTTATCAATGCGATATCATAATGATCCGATATGCCGATCACTTGGCCATGTGAATTCTTGCCATTCGAATTTTTGACGCTGACCTCCGTAAACCCCGCCACAACATGGGCATTCGTTACGATTAAGCCCCCTTTTTTATAGAGGAATCCGGATCCCGAGGCCATCCGGGGTGAGAATCGTATAGACTTTCGGCATTGAATCTTTTATGACGGCTGTCTTTTCTTTTTCAACACGCACTACTTCCTTGGCAACCGGTTGAACGACGGCCTGTTCCTCCGGCTCCACAACTTTTTCCAACGTCTCCGGTTTTTCTGCCGGAACCATCTCTACAACCTCACTCGTCTTCGCATCGTTCATTACTTGCATCAGCATATAGCCGACCCCTGCCAAGACGATCAGACTTGTGAAAATGCCTAGTAGCAGCCACATTCTCCCCGTTGAACTTCCCGCTTTCTTTAAAGGAGTGCCGCAACTACCACAAAACTGTGCATTCGCTTCATTTTTATTCCCACACTTTTGACAGAACATGTAACACCTCCAGTAGTTTACTACTATTAGTATCGCACTATTCAGAGGAATTGAAGCTGGAAAGTACGAATAGTTACTGTATTTTAAAAAACGATAGTACAGAGGTTTTAGTAAGGGGGGTTCCATAGTATGGTTCTAATTAAAAGTACCCATATATTTCTAGAATAACCGTATAATTATTTACAAAACACGTATAGACTGGGTTGATTTTCCTTCAGTGAGTCTTTAAGATTAAGAGTAATGGCATGCTTTGAAAGTCATGCTTGGATGAAGGGGAGGTAGAGGAGATTTGGGGAAGAATAGTTCAATTTTATTTCGTATTATATGTATGGTGTTACTAGTCTTCACAACAATTGCTCCATCAATTGCTCAGGCCGAAAAGAACAATGGCTATAGCATCAATATTCACGCTGGTTCGGAAAATAGAATTCTTATTCAGTGCGGATGCATATATTCTGGAGGAAAATCAAGGTAGGGTAATAAGATTGAACGAATATAAGTTAGAGGATGGGTCTTTTGAATTAATTTAATGATGATGTAATGTTGTTAGACCTGATAGTATGTACCGAGTGATACTTTCAATTGGATTCGTGGAGGACGGGCAGCGGTACCAGAATATTGAGCAATTTGCCTTTTCAGGGAGCGAGTTAACTGAGTTTAAAGATTTTACGATTCCAGTTACAGATCAATTAGTGAAAAGTAAGCTTACCTGAGATGGATTATAAGTCCAAAATGTGGAGTTATTTTGTTTTAAGTGATAAGAAGTGGACAAGAAATCAGATTTACTCTAAATCCTGGTGAAATAATTACTTCTACAGAAAAGTTGGCTGGAACTCTGAATTGGCAAGATGTTATTGAAGGAAAGAAGCATTTTCTGAAAGGAGAAATTGTCATTGGTGAAGATGTCACATTAGAATCGCTTCTTGGCAACACGTCTGAGCTAAAACTAGAAAAAAATGCTCAAAATGTTTATTTTCAAGATACTAGTAATAATATTCGTTTCAACATTCTGGGAAGCTAATGATGAAACCATTGTCATTTCTAACGGGACTTATCACCTTGATTTTGAAACAGCAAAATACAGCTGGTATAGAGAAATCAAAATCTCTGGTAATCAAACAATTAGCCTACCATCAGAACCGTCTGATATTTCTTTTGAACACATAGATACCTATGTCAACCCAGATACGAATGAGCTTGAATTACAATACAGCTTAATAATAAATTCAGGTCCATTTCATGGGTACTCTTATTGACAAAACAAAAATTCAATTACAAACTTCCCGACAACGATATGAAAGTGGTTTCCGAATTGGCCGGGTTCGGGTATTAAAGGAGGTAAAAGTATTTACGGCGGAAGAGTTGAAAAGCGGAACATATACGTTGGAAGCACAAATGTATATTAACGATAAAATACTGAAAACATCAGAGGAACTAAATATTACCTCGGCTTTCAACACATTAAAAGGAACTGTCATAACTGCGGAAGATGGATCTGGTCAAGCTTTGCAAGTCTGGAGAAGTATCTCTTTATGAAGTTCATAGTAGGTACGGGTACTCCTACTATGAACCGATGATTAATGTATCTATCAAGCCCGACAAGGATGCATTTGAAGCCTTCATTCCTGATGCATATATAATGGATGGGAAAGAATATATTCTTACCATTGTGGATGAAAATGAAAAAATTGCATATTCGAAAAGATTCACTGGACAAGAAGAAAAGAATCTTCATTTATCTTCTGAAAATCTTAATGAACTGAAAATGGATACCGGTGACTTGACTACATTGGATGTCAGGTATGGATTATACAATTCAACAACTAATATCAGACTATATCCCACTTAATTTAAGTGGGAACAGGGTGGAAAATAGGAACAGACTTAGACGTTCAAATTGATTGGTTGGGAAAAGTTTCTGATCATATAGGATATAGCTGGTCCGGAATTATTGATATTGGAAGTGGGGAAGTGGTGGACATTGCAAATGAGCAATGGAAAACCTATAAACCATCATCCAGCTATCCGACAGCTGAAATAGGCACTTATCAATCGGATAATTTATTTAAAGAACTAAAAATAAATAAACAGACATACTACTATTCAAACAGGATGAAATTGGTCGTAAAGGATGGGGATACGACTTATTCAGACGTTCTGAATGTTCGTGATAACCAAACAGAAAACGAAGTGAAATTCACACCTTATTTCGGAGATGCTTATATAAAAGAGAACAACAAGGAAATATTCATATACTACCATAGTGAGGGTGGGCATGAGTTACAGGTTGAAAGCGTAGATAAAGTCAACTCTTCCATCATATACGTATGAAATTTACGATGAAATGAATAAATTGGTGGGTAAACAGATTACGACGAATAACTTGAACTCGCTGGAATTGGAAAGCCCACTCGCTCAAGGAGTCTATACAATTAAATTGGTTAGTACAAATTTGAATCCAAGTATTGTAGCACTTTCAATGGATACTAGACTAGTGGTAAAAAGTCAAAGTGATCCAAACGAAGTTCAAATCAAGCAATTACCGGTGCAGCTTCAAACAAAGTATGGGAACTTTGAAAGGTCTTACTCAAGAATCACGTTAAGTGAAATATCGGAAGCAAATGAATACCTCCGTAGAGAATATTTCTGAATGGAATTAAAGAATTAAAAACTTTTGAGACATATCATCCATTTACAGTAGCACCTTCTCGGCAATACATGCTTGAAATCAGTATGGATGATTACTATACAGGAACGAGAGTAATAGATGAAATAGTAATGACAGGACAACAGCTTTTGAACATTACGACAGAAAAGCCGCTTCAAGTTTCTGATGATTTGCATCTGTTGACGGTTAATACTGCTAATGTAGAAAACCGTACCAAAGATGTGGACATTGGCCCTTCGTAAAAAGGGAGGAGATAACCCGAATGATATTAGATATTTATACACCAAGAAACTCAAGTATTAACATTTATTTACCAAATAAGACTTACTCCAGTTCACTTATAACGAGAGAGAGGGATGAGAGCGTGGAAATTGTTTCTATTCCAGATTTCACTATGGATCAGAATAGAGAAATTTCGCCCGACTTTTCAAATCTTCATAAAATCTCATTCGTGAATGCCAAACAAGAATTATCGATTTTTGGATATCAAATCTTTGATGAAAGAAACTACTCTTACCATCCGGATACCCAAATTCAGTCTGTATCCTATACTCAAGGGAAGTACAAGGATTTGAAATTTAATGTCGCTTCACGAGAACAGTATTCGTCACCATGGGGGTACGAGGTCACAATCCCGCAACTTAATCTTGATAAAGACATGCAGGTAAACTTTACAGATGAAATCAAAGGTAGTATTGAGAAAGTTGAAATACAACCCAATCAGTACGGCGAATTACAACTTTTAGTAGATTATTCTTTGACTTCAGGGGATTTGCAAGTAAATACGATTTACCGGGCAGTTGAATATGATCGTTTGAAAACACGGTCATTAAACTTAAAAGCAGCATCGCCTGTTCGTGACTATACCGGTCTCTTTAATGAATGGAATCGTGTGCCGACTACCTATTCACTTATGGATAGCAATGGGAAATCCGTATGGAGTCAGACAGAAAATTATTATCAAGCAGGGCAAAGCCAGTTCTATCTTCGACAATCGGTAGAACCAGGGGAATATACATTGCAAATACATGTACCGACAGCATCAGGAAAATCCATAACGTTAAAAGAAAAAGTTTCCGTTAAAGAACAAGGGGTACCATTCGTACAAATCACGTCCCCGAAAGCGGATTCGTTAACAAATGATGAAACTGTACTAGTAACTGGAACAGCAAATGCAAACATAGTGTTAAATTTAGAATTACAAAGAGATTTTAAGACCGTTAAAAAGGTAAAGGTAAGTACAGATGGACAAGGAAAGTTCCAGCATGAATTCCAGACAACTGCTGATGGGAATCTATAAAGTTATTGCGACTAATGAAGAAAAGCACTCTGAAGTAATATTTACAGTTGGTAAGAGTGTGTTGGAAAAGGCAAAGAATCTAAAGCTTGAAAAACAGGACTCCGGTATCCATATTTCTTGGACGGGTCCCAATAATGCTATCTCATATACGGTAGAAGTTGCAGAAAACGATGATTCTTATACAGTTTTATCAGAAAAACAAAAGGCGACAACTGCAACCATATCGAACATAAAACAAGACACAACATACAAAGTGCGAATCACATCGTACGATCAGGCTGGCAACACGAGTCTATCAGATGTAGTTTCGTATGTTAGTAAGGATGAATCTCCAGGTAATGAAGTAACACCGGGTGGCGGTGGGTCTTCAAGTGGAGGCTCTTCAGGTAATGGTGGTTCTGTCACACCAAGTCCAGTAAACCCACCGGTTGTTCCGAATACTACAATCGGAAAAGAAGTTATCAATTCTGTGACGGGTGATAAAACAGTCATCGTTGACGGACAAAGTTTGACAGATCAAATTAAAAATCAGGAACAAAAAGAAATTCTTATCCCGCTTTCAGCTAAACAGGATGAACTAGTAAAATCTCTAAGTGCTACAATCGATCGGACAGTATTAAAACAAATAATCGACAGCAAAAAGCCGCTTGCTATTACGGCCAATGATGCGAAAATGCAAATTCCGGTTGAAACATTGAAAGCTATTGATGTGACAGACGGGGAAAGTATCAAAGTTTCAGTTTCGGCGTTGAAGGAAACTGATAAGCTTCCCGAAATCAGCAGTCGCCAAACGCTACTGTCTTCTCTTTATGACTTTAACATCGTCGTTACGAATGAAAAACAGGAACGAAAAGTGACTACTTTCACAAAACCAATCGCCATTACAATGGATGTTGGACAAGCGAAAAACGCTGAAAAAGTAGCTGCATTTTATTTGAATGAAAAGGATAGCAGTTGGGAATACGTGGGCGGGAAGCTTGCAAAAGGAACGTTTACTTTCAGCACAACACATTTCTCGAAGTTCGCAGTACTCGAAAACGATAGGACGTTCAATGACATTCATAATCAGAAAGTCGGATGGGCGGCAGACTATATCGAAGTGCTTGCATCGAAAAATATTATTCAAGGAAAGACGGAGGATAGATTTGCACCGAGTGATGACATCACAAGAGCGCAATTTGCAGCCCTGTTGTCCAGAGCATTGAATCTTCCAAAACAACCATACGAAAAGACGTTTTCCGATGTTTCATCTGCTAACTGGGCAGCACAAGATATCGAAGCGGCGAATCGTGCAGGCATCGTACAAGGCGAAAAAGGCAAGTTCAACCCGAATGCCAAAATCACACGTCAGCAAATGGCAGCGATGATTATCCGGGCTATCGAATACAGAGACCCGACAAGTTTGAATGGCGTAAATAGCAACCTTCCATTCAAGGATGCAAACTCAATCAGCGACTATGCGAAAGAATATGTCGGTCTTTCCGCTTCACTCGGTATTATTAGCGGACGCGAAGAAAAAGGTTCATTCTTCTTCGCTCCAAAAGAAAACGCTACACGAGCGCATGCAGCAAAAATGCTTTATAAGTTTATAGAAATAGAATAACGGCATCTGGTTCTGTTATCAAAACTATGAAAACCTTATCCAGTCATATTTAGACTTGATAAGGTTTTTTCGTGCGCCCAAATAGCAATTCATTCCCTCTCTCCTTCTCTTTCTCCGCCAGTTCTTCCATTTCGTCCTGATACTGTTTCTCCAAATCACTTGTCGCCGGGATAAAAGGTTCGTTATTCTTATCAACCCTCTTCCCATTCCTGATACTGTTTCTCCAAATCACTTGTCGCAGGGATAAAAGGTTCGTTATTCTTATCAACCCGCTTCCCATAACGGAGCATTTCATAAATGATCATGCCGTTATTGGGCTTCCCATTCACCATGGACATCGGAACGATATCAAAAAGGACATAATAAAGCGCATAGAAGACAAATCGATCCCAAAAAGTCCGATAGTCCTCCAGCAGGCCATTCGCTAGAAGCGCGTTGATGGTCAGGGCAAGGGTAAGATTGACGAGAATCGGACCTGCGTAAATACTGACATATGCAAACTTGCTTGTTCGTTTTAATGAGTCATACGAAAACCAACTGTACAGATGATAATATTTTCGGATATCAAACCAGCCTATTTTAAAAATCCGCGGACCCGATCCAATGGTCAGCCTCGGATTGACAACACCAAAAATCCAACTCACAAGCAAATAACCGGCTTCCCTCAAAAAAATGACAACGGGCAAGATGATAAATGCTGAGATGATGAGGGATGCTAAATCCATTAGTCCAAACATGAAAATCCCCTCTTCTATAAATAACCGCGAGTCAAGCTATATCACTTGAATACCCGGGAAAGGGGGATGTCAACCATTTAATCTAAGGCCAAAGTTTAAGAGTGATTGTTTGCGTGAAAGGCAAATAAATCTATAGTTTTAGTCATAGAAGACATAAAAAAAAGCCCGTAAAGGCTTCAAAGTACTCTCTTTATTGTAGTGGTTCCGTCCGCATAAATAATTCCCTATCAAGCGCGTGGATTTTGTGTGTAACATATCTCAATTCCTTTTGCATGTCCTCTCGTAGCTGAACAGTGTTCTTTGAGTGCTCTACAATATGTTGTCCAACTCCATTTAGCTTATCCTCCATAGCATCGAACCTTGCATTCATATCCGTCTTCATGACCTTTAATTCGGACTGCAGGTCGTTCATTTGTTCCATCATTTTGCCCATCATTTCAATTAGCTGTTTGTCCATCAGAATCACTCCTATTCATATAAGTAGAAAATTTATCCTAGCGAAAAAGCGGGTTTTCTAGTAAATCAGTTGCCATGTCTATAATTGTCCGAGCAATCCAAATCAGTTTCATCTACATCCACCATACAACAGCCGCATTGGGATGTAAATTGTCATAAATGAGCCCAAAAGGAGATAATGGAGATTTTAAATGGAGGAAAATAGGTATAGTTCAAATTTGATGAATTAATCGCATTCAGATTTGGATTTTCCAAGGTGAAGGCATAATTGAAATTTTTTTAGAATGAAAAGGGAGCAGTAGTTACACAGCTATAGTAAAACAACAAACAGCCATCCACTCATATAAGCGGATGACTGTTATAGGTTCGATTATCGCTCACAAGCAAAATTATCTTTGTCGCGATCCATCTTTGGCTGATAGGCTGCGTGGCCGGCGGGAACGCCGCTCGGGTATTTCTTTCTGAGCTCCGTGCAGTTTTGGAACCATTCTTGTCCGCCAGTTTTAACGGCACCGGTTGTCGGGCTAGTAGGATGTGCTGCCAGTGGAACTCTTGGATGGAGTAGGCGCACTTCCCGAACTTACCGATGCAGCGGGTTTGCTTTTAAAGCCTGATTCCGTCGCGTAATTTTCGATGGACCAAATCCCTAATCCTTTTTCTTTCGCAATCGCCTGGACTTCTTCGAAAGGCGTCAAATGACGTGTGTTGGGTGGGTAAATGTAAGCGACACGGGCGAGCCCCTCTGCAAGTAAGGATTTTTGGACACTTTTGCCGTCGACGTAGACATATGCAAGTAATCGGCCGTATTTGTCGATGCGCTCACCAATATCGAATTCGATGGTTAGCTCGCCGCTGTTCACAAGTTGTCTGTTCCGTTCTTTTGCTGCTTCGCCGAAAGGCTGCTTTACCTAATTTCGGATGACTTGTTTCCGGTGTATCGATCAGCAGGTAACGGACGTTCACTTCTTTTCCTTCATAGAGGATTTTAATCGTGTCGCCGTCGATTGTCCGGACGAGTGTGACAGGAATCTGGTCAGTCGTTCCGGCTGTTTGGGTCGCTTTTTTCACTGGCGCTTTTTCTTGAGGAATGGCCGCATCGACCGGCTCTTTCTCTACTCCGATTTCCTCTTCTTCGATTGTCACGACTTCTTCCGCTTTTTCATCTGCCACCGTCTGTTCGGAAGTCTTATCTTTGATTTCCTCGGTAGTGACGGCTTTTTCCACCTCATCATCCTCAGGTGTAGGAGCACAGCCTACAAGGGAAATGCTGACGGCGAGCAATAACAGAGCGGGTGCCATTTTTGATTTCACATTCAATATCTTATTCTTTTGAAGTGCATACAAGCCCCATATCGCAAGCGCGATTCCGATAACGGCGATTGGGAAATTAATCATAAACACGATACCGATTAGTATAAAAAGACTAGTTAAAAAACCTTTCATTGCTACAATTCCTCCATTGATTTGAAAAACATCTGTTTCCAAGTATTTCAAGATGAACGCTATTTTGGAGAATAAAGTATTTCTTCTCTGTAATAGCCTTTCATACTGTAACAGAATAATGAGTGTGAATCTAGCATTTGGATTAAAAAGGAAATACGTAAGCGTGTAGCTAGTCCACCACCCTTCATCCAAAGAAAACCTCCTCCACCGACACATCATACTCTTTGAAAATCTCGCCAAATAACGCCTTGTCAATCAGTTCACGCAAGACGCCATTGAAATAACCAGGCAAATTCCGGATATCCTTCTGCTTCGTGGCCTGCACGGAAACGTGGAGGGCTTGGATGGCCAAGTCCTCAAGTAGCTCACTTTTGTCCTCATGGATACTGAATTTCAACATAGGCAATGACTGCGAACGATAGACACCGAAGAAACGCCGTGCCAACGAACTTTCCCCGATGGTTGAGGAAAGAAGTGCCTTCATTTTCCCGAATAGCGTTGTAGGAGACTGGTCCGCAGGAGACGTTCTCTTAAGATCTTTAGTAGTACTAGATTTAGAAAATAACGGTTCAACTTCAGGCTTGTCCACTTGCGGCTTACTGGCACAAGGCGTTGCAGCTTCTTCCGGCGTGTTCATTTTCGACTGGTCATGGAAGGGTAAAATGACATAAATATTGGCGCCCAGTCCGCTCATGACAGGGCGGATGAAATGGATCCGTTCGATGATGCCGAGCTTCTCTAATTTACGAATTGCGCGGCGGACAGTGGCATTGGATTTTTTCACAGCCTTTTCAATCGTTTCGTGTTTCAAGTGAGCAGCGCCATATTTGACGGAGTAACGGCGGATCAGATCGAGCACAGTCCGCTCAGTCGTGTTTAGGTCATTCCAATTGGCCGCCACATGTTGCTTCGCCGCCTCGTCCATGTCGTGCTTGTTTGTGAAATATGCGTATTCCGATAAGGTAAGTCGTCATTGTTGGTATTCCCCTTTATTCTTTATATAGAAGGGAATGGTGGAATCGGATACACAATGAGGAAATAATTTTTTTCTTTATGCTTTTGTAGTGGAAAAAGGGAATATCAATAGAGAAGAAGCAGGTCAAATCTTTTATGAAATACAGTAGAGATGGGAACGAGTAGAATCTTCTATGAAACAAGCCAACGTTTTGGTTGAAGTAAACAATATTTTAGCAAAAGAAATCAACACTTCGTCACCTTCAATAATGCAAAACAACCCAGTTACATCCCTCGCGAATCCGGGTATACCAAGATGAACAGGTCTACGTATAACATCAAGGAGTGTACAGAATGAAAAAACTAAAAATCCCATTGGCCATATCATTACTTTTAAATATCCTGTTACTTGTATCCGGAGGTTATCTAGTGAGCAAAATCGGGGGAGTCGATTCCGTGAAAGCGAAAATGGAAGTTATACCTTCCCCGAAAAAGGATGCGAAGTATTATGCCACGAAAAAGAGTGTCTTCGAGCATTCTAATATCCAGCAGCCGGATAAGGTGTTTCTTCGGGGACAGTATCACCGATTACGGGGAGTTCCAGGAATATTTCCCTGACGAGGTTGTGTTGAATCGGGGGATTCGGAACGATTACTCGAAAGGTGTTTTGAATCGGGTGGATGAAGTGGTGAACCGCAATCCTGACGAGGTGTATCTGATGATTGGCGTGAATGATATCCGTTACGCCACGGCCATTCAGGATTTCGAAGAAAATGTAACGTCCATCATCAACGCTTTCGATAGCACGCGCACGCGGCTTTTTATCCAATCGATCTTGCCGGTGAACAACGGGCTATATGGGAATCAAGTGTCTAATAAAAAAGTAAAGAAATTCAATGAGGTTTTAAAAAGAATTGCGGATGAAAGTGGAGTAGCATACATCGAGTTGCATACTCATTTCGCGGATGGAAGCGGACAGTTGGATAAGAAATTCACGGGTGACGGACTCCATTTGAATGGCGAAGGGTATAAATTGTGGGTGGAATTGCTAGAAAAACGCGAGTGAACAACAAAACACCAGCCATAAAAAGGCTGGTGTTTTTCCTGAACAGGCGCTTACGCTTTTCTATGTAAATGCGGCACTACTGGGCAATGCCATCCCCAGTCGGATGGAGCTGAGTATTCTTTTTCACCTTCCGTCGAAAGTGCCCCCGGGCGGGACAGAGATGTGCCGCCTCTCTGTAATAAGTAGTATATGCGGGACTTTTTGGAAATATACATTAAAAAATCCGGACCCCACTAGAGGTCCGGATTTTATTAAGTTGGTATCGGGCTCGTTTCTTTCTTCGGTGAAAATCCACCGAGCAACAATTTCCCATTTGGCAGCGAATGCCTGATCAGGATTGAAACCACAATTGGAATGAACACGCCAATTGCCGTGTAACCGATGATGCCGTACGTGAAATAGTCGTTCAGTAATTTGTCCATGAGAATATGCAAGTACATGATGGCCAGGGAATGTTTTTCGACTCTCCGCAGCCAACCGAGTGACATGCGGGCGGTGATGCGTTGGAAAGTGCCCACTATGACAATTGTGAATGAAAGCGGGATGGCCAAATCCAATATGAAATGGTCATAACGCAAAAATTTCATGCTAAGGTGATAGTCGATGACACCTACCTTATCCAGTACAATGGCAGCCACACTGACCACCAACCCCGTAACCATCCAGCGTTTCGTCACATTCATCCAAATATCCTTCAGATAGTAACCGATTGCGAAATAGACGACCGCCATCATGGCAACATCGAGATTCCAAATCATCGGAATCGATTGCGCGGCTTCAGACGGCTTCCCGCCAATGACATGCATCGCCACGATACTTTCGAAGTGGGCGATGCCATAGAAAATCGCAAGAATGATGAACTGTTTCGTTCGATTGAAATATTTTGTCAGCCATAAGAAGAATAAATACGTAAAGAATAACGTCGTCACAAACCAGAAAACACCATACGCCCCGCGGATAAAACGCCCACCGACGGCAAGTGTCCATAAATCATTTAAATACCACGATAGTTCCAAATTACCAGAACTGATCTCAAACCCATAACGGATCAGTGTAATACTAGCAAGGAAAAACAGATAAGGAACAATCAATTGCATAAAGCGTTTGTGAATCGCTGCCTTCATCAGCCCTTTTTCTAAAACTGGCTTAAAAAACAACCCACTCAAAATGAAAAAGGCAGGCATATGAAACCAATAGATATAGGTCGCAAGCGGAAAATCAAGCTCCCCTGGATAATGACCCATCACAACAAGTATCATTAAAAATCCTTTGGTGACATCCACCCAAGTCAAACGTTTCTTTTTCATGAACAGACACCTCGTGAATTTGAATTTGCTCTCATTGTATACCCTAATTCCCGTGTTATAGGGCAATGTAACACAATTGAAATCCAATTGTAAGAAAGATG
>CAWJLH010000011.1:0-160913 GCA_963843665.1 uncultured Caryophanaceae bacterium | reverse complement strand
TTTTATTAGTTATATACCCTACCTTATTTCTCATAATGAAATACATTCGGATAAAAATTTCATCCGAATTAAAGAAGATAAAAACCAATTCCCATAATCAAATATGCCGCAAACAGCGTCAGCCCTTCAAACCAATTCGATTCACCATCATTGGAAACATTAATAACTAAAAGTACAGCAGTAACCATCGCGACAAGCTCTGGCCAAGTAAAAACGAGTGCCATCGACTGAGGCATGAACAAAGAAACAAGAACAAGTATTGGTGCTACAAACATGGCAACTTGTAGCGTAGAACCAACAGCAATCTCAACAGACACTTCCATTTTGTTTTTGACAGCCATCGTAATAGCGGAAACGTGCTCTGCTGCATTCCCGACAATCGCTACGATAATGACGCCTATAAACAACTCACTCCATCCAAACTTCGCCCCGAGCATTTCAAATGTATGCACTAATTGCTCCGATACAAAAGCGACTACTATGGTTGCCAACAAAAGAATTAAAACCGATTTCCTTTTCGTCCATTCTGGAAGTTCTTTTTCTGTTTCCATTTCCGATTCGTCAGTAGACGAGAATACACCTCGATGCGTGACAAGTTTAAAAAATAGCCCCGCAAGATACAAAGCGATTAAAATGATGGCAATTCCAATACTTAAGCCCAATATTTTCTCGGAATTCATGCTCATTGAAAAAACTTCCGGAATGACAAATGCTACAATAACAGCAAAAATAAGTAATCCTGAATTATATCTTGCACTGTGCACACTAAACTTTTGACGTTTAAACTTAATACCTCCAGCAAAAAACGATAATCCAAGTACAAGCAGCAAGTTACCAAGAACAGATCCTGTTAGCGATGCTAATACAATTCCAACCATCCCAGCCTTCAATGTGAATATGGAAATAATAAGTTCTACTGCATTGCCAAAAGTGGCGTTCAACAACCCCCCAACCCTTGGACCACTTACAATCGCTAGACTTTCTGTTGCTCTGCCTATATATCCCGAAAGTCCAATAATACTTGCACAGCAGAGAAAGAATATCATCATTTCTGACCAATTTAAAAATGCTCCTATAAAAACTAAAGGAACACCTACAAAGACAAGAACAGCAAATAGTTTATTCACTAAAAAACACCTCTTCAACTTAATGCATTTCTAACTTAATCTTTCCCTTATTTGAAAAGAAGAAACCCTTTTTCTCTCTCTTTCAGAACTTATAGGTAGAAGTGAAGGAGGAATTAAATTCGTTGATTAATTTGAAACCTATTAACATTGAAGGACATACATTTTTAACGATTTCGGTCGAGTTGCCAAAACCGAATTTACATGTCGTATCGAATGATAAAACGTCTTTAGATCTTGTAATTTCAATCCACTTTGTCTTCAACTGTAACGCCTGTATCACCCATATTTTGTGGGGATAGCCTGTAGTGGCTGAAGCTTAGAAAAGGATGTGTTAGGCAGAATCTGGCACGCTTCTTTTCTAAGTTGAATTACCAAATTTACAGAGGCGAAAGAAATCGAAAAAATTCTAAAGATAAAAAGGAATGCTACACGCATTCCTCACATTTTTGATTTTATTCTTTTGGTTTTCATTTTACTTTGAAATAATTAGAGATTTAAATGATGCGCAATAATCCCTCATGCCTCACTGCTAATACTATTCAAGCTTTGCTAGCTCAGTGCATCGTATAAGACTAACTTATTTCCGAAGTCTACTTGATGTTTTGGATAAAAAATAGACCATCGAAATGAAATAACCGTGTCTATCTCTTAGGGGTCACTTCAGGTGCGTTCATATCTTTTTTAGTAGCAGGTTCTAGCCCCGCTTTTTTCAACACACTTAATTTCCCATTCGTTTCAAATATGGCTTAATCGACGTCTTTAATTGAAAAAATCCCTTGTTCCCGTAGCATCATGTTCAAATCATTAATAGTGAGGCGAGATTTTTTCATTGATTCTTCAATGAATTTTCCGCGATGCATGACAATTATCGGCTTGTCGCCAAGAATGACACGGATTTTCTGCGATTTGAGCGCAATAAAACTCATGAGATATGTTAGCAGCGCCCACCAGATCATCGAAATAAGACCATTCAAAAAATGCCCCCCCGATTGACTCACAATCTCACCAGCGATTGAACCGATTGTTATGCCTGTGACGTAATGGAAAAATGTCAGTTGGGAAACCTGCTCTTTCCCCAAAAGGCGCGCAAGTACGAGCAGAACAATAAATGAAATCGTTACTCTTATGATCATTTCCCAAAAACACAATTTCCAAATTTCACCTATATCCATCTATTCTTGACACCTCCATATCATGATTGTTCCACTAAGTCCTTAGTATAAACGCAAAAACACGGGTATGAGTTTTACTCGTAGGATTGCACCTGTATTGGCGTTCACCTACTCGTGAGAATAGCAAATCATTTTCCGCAGTTTGCGCGGATTTGCTCCAGATTGCTGGCGATTTTCCGGGAAAAGATTAAGTTGGCGCTCCCCCTGTAATTGAACAAAATAGAAAAGGAGAAGTTATCGAAATCCTATTATCTTGTACGATAGGCGATGTAAGAATTTCTTACCGAATACATGAACCCAAATGCCGCAGCACCGTAGAAAAAGCCCATAAAAATCCCGGCTGACAAATTCCCCGGATGGCTGATGAAAATCGATAGCACTAATCCGACGACCGTCGCCACTGTAGATAACCAAGCTCTGGAAATTTTAAAGAACGCTTTCATCACAAGTACAACAACGACAATAACCGGAATCGCCCAAATCGCATCCCAAATATTAGTATGGATTACTGGAAATTCAGTCAACATAAAATCATTCCTTTCTCCAAAAGAATGCACCAGTTCTTTTAATCCATACATCTGCCCTCCTTGCACGAATTCAGCGTATGTACGGATGGAGTACCATGTTCGGGACAATAAATTAACTGCCTTGATTTTATAACGGTACCATTCTTATCGCATTTACATTAAACACTATCATAATGCTTTAAAGTAGGCTTCGCTAAGCAACGAAAAAAATTAATGTGTAAATTCCCGCAGAAGGGAGAATATAGCGATAGGGAGGTAGATAAAATGAAGAAATCATATGTACTCAGCTCTGCAATCGCCTTATCCTTGGCGCTTGCCGCTTGTGGAAGCACTACAAATGATAAGGACAAGGTAGTAGACGAACCGATTACGGAAGAGAGCAACCAAGGAACGGCAAATGGAACGGATGGTCAAACGGATTCGTCTGTTACCGATCAAGCGGGCGAAAACTCGGGAACAGCTACGGGACAAGACGCGAATGCAACTAAGAAGATGGATGAAATCGATTATGCTGACTTCGGATTGAGTGTGGACTATGCAAACAATGATGAGTATGAAGCAGAGCTTGAGAAAAACAGTGATAATTCGGTCGAAGCTCAAATTGATGATTCCCTTAATCAGGTGAAAATGAAAGGGGCAGATGCATTCAATGAACTTTATCCGTTAGTGAAGCAACTGACAATTACTCAAAAGACGAGTAAAGAAGATGCCATTAAAGAAGTGATAAAGGTATTCAATTTACCGGATGATTACAGGGAGTTGGAGTTGGAAATCAGATTCAAAGACGGAACGAAAATTGAATTTGAAGATAAAAAATAAACAAAGAAAACAGCTTCTCCAATCTAGTCGGAAAAGCTGTTTTCACTTGAAAGAATTCCTGTGACCTACGATATTATAAATCCGTAAATTTGAGAACACCTCTTGGATGTGAAGCCAAGAGGTGTTCTTTTAATAATTTCAGATTTTTTGAATGTCGTTAACAATTTCATTCATATCGGAACGATTGACGTAGTTATATTCTTTCACAAGCATCCTTGGTCATCAACGGTCTCTAAACTGTCGGATGTTTTTTTGGAACGCTCATTAGATTAGTTATTTGTCATGCGCACCGCAAAGGTGGGCATATTTTTATAATTCGGCTTACCGAAACAAGTACCGATATTCGATGAACAACTGGGAACACTATTTTAAAACAAGGAGTGATTTAATGAAAACTTTGATGAACAGCTTTTTTCTTCTCTTGTTAATCACACAGCCAGTGTTTGCAGAAGCTCCTTCTCTATCCAAAAAAAACTTGGCCATTGTCATCGATGATTTCGGCAATAATATGCAGGGCACGGAAGATATCCTTAACCTCCCGATAAAGCTAACTGTAGCTATTATGCCCTTTTTGCCATCGACTAAAACAGATGCAGAGCTTGCTTTCAAAAATGGGCATGAGGTAATTGTTCATTTACCGATGGAACCGAAGAAAGGGAAAAAAAGTTGGCTTGGACCACAAGCCATCACGACCGATTTAAGCGACAATGAAATCCGGAGGCGTGTAGAGGCGGCCATTCAAGATGTTCCTCATGCTGTTGGCATGAATCATCATATGGGTTCGAAAGCAACAGAGGACGAACGAGTGATGCGGATTGTTCTTGACATCTGTAAGAAAAACGGGCTATTTTATCTTGATAGCAAGACGTCAGGGAAAAGTGTCGTCAGTAAACTGGCTACTGAAATGAACGTCCCCTTTTTAGAAAACGGTTTATTTTTTGATGATGTCTATACGACCGAGCATATTAAGAAACAAGCCCATTTATTAGAGCGAAAATTATCAGAATCCGAACAAATCATCGCCATAGGTCATGTGGGAGTATCCGGGCCTATGATGGTCAATGTGTTAAAAGAATACATTCCTGTTTTTCAGGATAAGGCGGAAATCGTTGGGTTGTCTGATTTATTACCTGAATATAAAATACTGAAAAAAGGACTTTGAGTATACCTAGCTTTGGAATGATTCTGAAATAATTTCATCAATTCGAGAAGACCTTTCGTAAGGACTGAACTTATGGAAGGTCTTTGTTGTTGTATAGATATTTCAATTCCCTCATGACGGTTTGGATGATGCGCTCTTCCAGGCCGTTCGAAAAGGAAATGTGAGCCGTCGCGGTTCACATGCCAAAAGCATGGGCTGCGTCTAGCAGGAACTGATTGTATTAAGGTTGGAGTGTGACGGGGACAATCGTTAATTCTCACGGTGGGAACCTTTGCCTCCAGCTAACAGTTTCTACTGCCGAGCCTGTAGTGGACTTTCACCACCAATTATGACATGGTCAATCAACTCTACTCCCAGAATGATACAATTCCGTTTGTATTGATATCTGAATTTTATTGTTTTACATACGTATTAGAGCAAATCTTATTTCAAAAACGATTAAATCCTCCAAATTGATGATGTCCCATGTGATTGTGGTGTCCCATATGGTGCCCTGTTTGATGGCCTACATGATGACCTTGGGAAACGTGATGATAATGTGATGATGGTGCTCATGGCGATGCTCATGCGATGCTGCTCATGTCCCCCATGGAATTCTCCTGGGTTTCTCATATTTATCCCCCCTTTTCAACGAGTCCTTGTATATTATGTTGGATTAATAAAGCATTTTAGACTGTAACCCATATATACATATTGCACTTATTCTTTATCCATTGGTGAATTTATATGATTCTCATATGTATTAACATATATATTTCCGTTACCGGACAAAACTGCATATAATACGTCATGTTGAGCCAGATTACGTTTCTTCAGTTCTAAAAGTAACCATGATTCTGTTAGGTTATTCTGTTCTAAATTTTCCTTCATTACCTCTCCATCCATAATAAGTTCAATTGGTAAATTGAATTCAGGAGCTACCGGTATCTTTAAATCTTGTCTGGTTACGTTTCTGAATTGGGGCTTTTTTAGAACTGTTAATGTGCCATTAGTCTCTACAATTGCAAAGAGTACCTCCTCAATATTAAAAACATCTTTTTCTCTTAATTGCTGATTTAAATAATCTAATGTATAACGCATCCTATACATATTTTTCTCTAATATGTTGCCATTCTGAATAACAATCGTCGGGTCACCTGCTAAAAACTTTCTTCCTTTCCTACTTTTTAAAGAGATAAAAGCAATCGTAAAAATTATTATGATATAAGTAGTTAGTGCTATGATGGGATGAAGTGCTTTTATAGATGTGTTAAAGGCTAAGTTTGCCGCAATAGCTCCTAATGAAATTGCTGCAACAAAATCAAACATCGTCATTTTAGCGATCGTTTGTTTACCTAGAATTCGCGTTCCTATTAGTAACAGTCCAAAAGAAGTGATTGACCTCAAAATCACTTCAAAATGTTCCGGCATTTTAACACCTCTGTTTATTTTTATTTGTACAATAGGCTTTGCCATCTAATCCTTTTTAAATACACATTACAAATTTTCGTTGAATTCTAATAACCGTTAAAGGGTATAATCAAGAATTTAAAGAAACTATCCTTGAACTCTACAGGTCTGGCACGTGTATTTGATCTAGCCCTATTTCAGTAATCGTCCCGATTATGGAGGCTGCACTATATTTTACAGCTTCCTTGTACACCTCCCGGGGATGTACTATCGAAGAGTTTAACGAGTCAATAAAAACAGTCTTCTTATGAAGCACTTCATTTTTCACATTCAGGTAAAATACAACGAAATACTCCTGCGTCAAAGCATTCATTTCTGTCATTAGATAAGCCGCTGCATCATCCGGTGATCGGATAACATAGCGATCATCGGCCTTTCCAGCAGAACGCATCTTTCTAGCATTCAACATACCTGAATGAACTTTCAGGGCTTCGTTATGGGTTATACCCTCTGCTCTCAATTCAGGAACAGTCATATCAACTAGTGCCCTAATACCACGAGCGGCCAAACGTCCCGTAAATTCTGGTGTTGCTGAAGGTCCGATCAATACAGCTAGAATGTCTTGCAATTCAATGACGCTTTCAGAACCGACTGCATTGTAAGTAGAAACTGCTTCACGAGCAGCCGTAATATATTTTTTCGTTGTCATTTTATAGTCCCTTCTCACACAAAGCTAGTACCGAGTGGCACTAGCTTTCATGTGCCACTCTTTCCTGCCTTGTGGAAGGCTTGTTTTAAATGATCCTTTTGATTAACAATTCCTGTATTCCGAATAACAACTTGGACATGGAGTAGTTGATTAAGGTTTACTTCCGTTTAACGTAAGTTCAATAGCTTTACGTCTAGCTTCAAATTCACTCTTATAGAAAATCCCCTTTTGATTACATCCTCCGAGCTGGCAGTATCCAGTAATAACACTCCAATTGTTTGAATTACTGTCAAAATTAACGTCAAAGTTAATCTTCATATTTTCTACCTTTTTTGGATCTAGTGCTATTTCATAAGAATCTACAATTTTCTCCATCTGCACTAGATACGACTGTTAATTCATTTAGCTTGTTTAATGTGACAGCATGTTGTGAGCATTCATTATAGTACTTCTCCTTAAAATCAGATAAACTCAAAGTGATACTTTCAAGATGATTGTCTGTTTCTATTTTCTTTTTATTAAACAAATTGATAATATTTTCGAATTATTTTTCATTAATATATCCTTTCCACGAAAAGCAGCGCCATGTGGCACTGACTTTTAGTGCCATCGACTCTAGCCTCGATGGAAGGCTTATTTTTATATTATAGTGAATCTACATTGAATCACTTTTTTCGAGATGCGAATCGTCGCGTCTCTTTTTTTTCGCCCATTTTTCCGATTACCGCATCATTCCAGCCCATCTTTTTTAGATTGGAAGCAGTGATGTTCAATATTTTCCAGGGATTCACACCTTCGAGTGCCATGTTTTGCGCTAACTCTTTCATTCCCTTTTCATCAAATTGCCACGATGCAGAGATTGTGTAATCCCAAATGACGTCTCCTGTATCAACAGCGCCATTAGCATCAACGAAAGCCTTTAATTCAGCCTTCATTGCTTTCAGAGCTGATTCTACACGTTCAATTTCTTTACCTAACTTAATCGCCTGATCTAAGTTTTCGATTACTTCTACCTTTGCAAGTACCATTTAAAATGCCCTCTTTAGAATCCAATATTTCCGCTGCCAATTACCTTCACGTCACCGTCTTCAATCAATAATAAAATGTCTTCAATATCCGGTAGTGAATTCAACTTTTTAACCTTGCCTTTACTGTCTAGCAGATAAACGCCACCAAACTTAAAAACGAGGAACTTTCTTTCCCTTTTTTCATCCTCATAGCAGATGAATGACTTGTTAGCACTCCCCTTTTTGCCGTTCGAAACCAGACGTTCTAATTGTTTACTGACCATTTGAACCTCTCCTTTTCCTATTATTTTTAAAAACAGAAAAAGCCGATTGCTTCCCGAAAGATTCAATCGACTTTTAATATAGATCACGCAATTAAGCGTAAATATCTCATATGATTTATGCTCGAAAGCACATTTTGTGACATACAAATTACATCTGTCTAGCCTTTCCCGAAACGAGAGTTCAAAGAATGTAGCATTTGTGTCGAATCCCCTTTAAAACTGAAAGGTATAACGACTTCCACCAAAATATGATGACTTGGAAACAAGTTAGGATGTAGATTAAGTTCATCAAATTGAAATGGCATTCGCAATACCTCGGTATTTCTGAATCTTTTATACTAAATATAGAAAAAATTCTATAATGACATCTCTAAACAATTGGGTGTATTATGAATGGAAATATTGTCGAGGCGCATACTGAAGGTATTGTGAGTCGTTTAGATAACGTCAAATCTCTTGCTGTAACGATTTTAACCAGTATTAAGGGAGCATTAATATATCGGCGTGATCTTGGCGACGAAGTACTAAGAAATGTCTTGAGGCAAATAAACTGGTTCTTTCGAAATCCTTAAGAACTGTTGTTTTGAATGATACTTACCAATTAGAAAGTAAGATTATAGACAGTGGTAATATGCTTCATTCAAAATATAAATGAAAGTTTCCCTATTATTTTTAACAGTAAAGAAATCTAAACTTGTTTTAATTTTGAAAGTAGCATAAGATAGGAATGTATGTTCGTTTTGAAGTAGTATAAAAGTGCACTATATCTTAGGAGGAAAAAAATGAAACAACGTATTAATTATCTTGAAGTCGCACCTGAAGCACTTAACATTATGATGGAAATGGAGAAGTATACTAAATCTACCGGAATAGACCGTAAACTCCGTGAATTAATTAAAATACGTACTTCTATAATAAATGGCTGTGCTTTTTGTATTAATATGCATACTTCTGATGCTCGAAAAATGGGAGAAACGGAACAGCGTTTATATTGCGTCAGTGCGTGGAGAGATTGTGATTTCTACACAGATGCTGAACAAGTGGCATTAGAATTAACTGAACATGTGACGTTAATTCCAACTAAGCATGTACCTGATGAGCTTTATAATCGAGTGCGTATACATTTTAGTGAAAGGGACTATGTAGATCTTGTGATTTTGATTAATCAAATTAATAGTTGGAATCGACTCTCCATATCAATGGGAAATTTCGCAACTACAGCAGAATAATACATTTCCCCCTATTTAGTATATATCTTTAGCAAACGGGCGCTATCCTTGTAAAAGGATAAGCGCTTGATTTGTATATTAGGGTAGATTGATTCAGAATCATGAACCATTCTCAATCAGATTCGTGGCACTTTGACAAAGTTTTAATGTAACAACTAAAATTTAAAAATGAAAATGGTAGTTGAAAATAAATTTCTGTTTTGCCCATGTTCTCTTGTATAGGCGCATGGCTGACTATAACGGATAATTCCTCCATTGTTACCTCTGGGTGAAAATCAGCTTCAATCATCCCATTTAAAACTGCCTCTGTATGACCTACCCCATTCGCCTTATCTTCAATAGCTTTATAAACTCCCTTACCTACCGCTCATGGGTATGTTGTCGATTCCTCATATCCTTGAATGTATTTCTTGTAGAATCGGTATGGACAAATTTCATATAGACTCAATCGTGAAAAAGAGAAAATCATTTCGCTCTCTCCTTCCTATATTTAAGAACAAAAAGGGAACTGGCTGACCAATCCCCATCTCATTACTCTTTCAGAATGGCAAGTCTTCATCGCTTACCGCGATTGAACCTCCGCCTGCTCCATATTGATAAGCACTTTGATTTTGAGTGTTCATGTTGCCAGCATAAGGATTATGCTGTTGTTGATCGTCCCCTTGCCCTTGAGGTTTCGGGTCAAGAAATTGTACAAAGTCAGCTACAATCTCGGCAACATATACACAATCCCCTTTGTCGTTCTCATAGTGACGAGTGCTAATACGACCATTCACCGCAAGCGTGAAATTGCAAACAGCGATACCGTTCGGCGTGTATTTAAATTCTGGCTCTTTCGTTAGACGACCTACCAAGCTAACGTTATTCATAATTTCCTCCTATTCCCGTAACTGTTTATCAGCCACGTCCCATATTCTCATCCGTAAGGGTGACGGATATTTTAATTGGCTAAAGACTTTTTGTCATTTTCAATGGAATTCATCTTGCGTGTTTCTATATTTAACTTCTGGATTTTGTTCATCTTCAACATGTGATACAGAAATACAACATTGAGGACTACTTTCTCCATCTCAAAATCGTAAGTGGATAAAGCAACCTTCCATGCAACTCTACCTATCTTGGCAGCTTCATCCTTCACATACTCAGCCAGTACTCTATTGAACATTAGATGAATGTGTGTAGCACGACATGATTGCATGACATACTGAAGAAGATCGTTTTGACGTTCAGCCTGATTTTCAATATAAGCGATTACCATGTACATGGCAAAGTGTTTTACCAGTTCCTCGTATTCGTATCTCTGCCAATCACGTAGAACATTCTCCCGATTCTTTTTAAAAGCAGTTCGATTCTTCCTTTTATATTCAGCCCAACCAATGGTCCGAAGTTGATGTGCATTCAATTTTCCAGCCGGATGAACTGGGTTTTTCCTTACTCCAAAATACTCGGCACGTATCTCAGAGTAAGGTTGACCCGAAAGCGTGACTTCAAAATCTAATACGCCACCGGACACACCACAAAACCAACATTTATATACTTGGTCATGTGTGTTGAGCGACAAATAAAATTTATGTGCTTTACCCGGTTTGGAGTCCTCTTCACAAAAGATACATTTGCAAAGCGTCTCCTTTTTACCGTGTGTACGGTGATTGAACGTCACTCCATATTCCTCCGCGACTTTTTGGATTTCAGGAAGCATCATTAAGCTACCCCCTTATCGGCATCTTCCAACTTCTCAAAGAACGTAAATCCGTTTTCTGTACGGGTCTGCATCGTAAACTTTTCACCTTCAGATAGATGTTTTGTTTTTTGATTAGCCTCTTCACCTTGTGCAAACACCATTGTTTGAGCATTGCTTGCCACATTTTTCACGTACATCTTTGGGAAAGATATGCCAGCGGGAGTTTCACCCTGTTCATACTTTTCCAAGATGAATGCATCTAGTGGTTCAGAAGCCTTTTCGTTTTCCTGTGGTACAGGCGCTTGAACGGGTTCTCTTTGTTCAGATTGAATAGGTTGCTCATTTACTTGAAGCTGGGAAAACTCTTCAAGGAAATTGAAGCCATTATCTTTCTTAATGACTAGGGCCAACTCCTGCCCCATTTGAACATGACTAAGGGAATCGATTACATCCTCTTTTCCTTTTACTAGAACAAGACTTATTTCGTTTGTAGCCTTATCCAACACATTCAATTTTGCGAATGGCACGTTTTGTGGACTTATTCCTCTTTCAAAACTTTGTAAGATGAATACTCCTTCCAGACTGCTGTCATTTGATTGTTGAGCAGACGTCTCGGTAATTTGTTGATTTCCTACAACCTTGTCTGGTTTGATCGGGGCTGTATTAACTTTGATTGGTACATCCATATTTCCGCTATTACCGTTATCATTCTCTTCAAGCGACATTTCCTCACGAGTGTACAAACCACCCAATGGGAACTGACGTCGAAGGACGAAGACCTCGGCAATCTTTTGAATCATTGCGGAAGGCATGCGATCCCACACATTTTTATTGCCGTATCGGTTATTCAATTCCCCCGAATTTGCTTGGAAATATTCTTGGAAATCAACGAAGACGGCAACCGGTCTGAACCGCTTGTGATGCATGACTGCATAAGCACCAAGGATTTGACCACGCTTCTGACCGAATTCATGTCGTACACTTCCCCCGGAGGGGATGAACTCGAAAGTATCATCTTCACGAACCACGTTAGCGTTAGGAGGTCCTACATAGCTTTCTTGTGCAGTAGCTACACGAAGCAGCCCATTGCGAGTAGTAATGAAAGAAGTATTCGGACCATTCTTCGTTTCATAACGTTGAAATACGATGTCGCCAAGCAAAGGATTCAATCCGAACGTTTCACATACTTCCATAAAATGATTCGCCTCTTCTTGAGTCCCTTTTGCTGGCTGAACAAACCTGTTCCAAATCAACGACTCTCGCTCGTTTGTAAACGTCAACACTTTTTCCATTTCAACCACCTCCTTCTATAATTTTTAGAAATAAAAAAAGCCGATGTCACCCAAGTTGGGATCAATTGGCTTTTCAATATATCACGCAAAGAATGCGTAAGTATCTAGTGTGCATACAGCAATTTTGTGACGTAAAACATCTGCCTAAACTTTTTCATGAAGATAAAAATATATAGGCTAAACAAACATTTTATCGAATCTCCTTTAGTAATTAATACAAGGTTTAACGACTTTCACCTGTGAAAAAGGGTGACGTGAAAACTAATGAAATATATATATTATCCAATTCAAAAATTGATAGCAAACTGGATGAAATGAATATCAATATAATCAGACAGAAAAAAGCATCTCAACTAAAGACAAGATGGGCATCAATAATAACCTTTACATACATGCATCCCATCTGTCTTTTTTGTGTAGTATGTTCTTCCTCTATCATATCATCCAGCATGAATTTATAAATATTCAAGTGAGAAATGGTTATCCTAAAAGTTCTAATGACTACAAAACTACACACGAAAGGGAAATGCAAATGAAACAGCGTCTTATCCAAGTATGGGGTATGCTTGACTCGGTTTACTATTTCTGTACTCATTTACAATGTCTCGAACAAATTACTGGGAATACTAATGTATTTCGAGTTCGTTTAACACGTTATAAAGGTCGTGAAGTTGTTCTTTCAGACGGAACGTTAATTAAAAAGAATGACCTTCTCGTTAAGATTCATCTGCATAATGTTCGGATTCTGAAGGAAATGCAATGTATTGATGAGAATTTCAAGAAATCACTTTTCCTTTATAAAAAAGTCCAAGCGTCTTTACCTGATCTTGCATTTTTTATTATCCACCATAATAAGAATGACCAGATAAAAGGAATCATTGGAATTACAATGATTGATAAAGGTTATAAGCGTTTAGGGTTTGAATCTTTTTCATTATCCAGTCATTCTTATTTGTGGTTTAAACGAATTGCGCATTATCCAATTCACTTACTTTCAAGTTCTAAACCTTCATCTAAAGGAAAAAAAATGCCCACTCCTCAATATTTATTTATGTCAAAAGACTCTATATGTAAGAAATATGGTACATTCGCAAAGATTATTGCGTAAATACCTAAAAGCCTATAGGCCCGCCTTGCGTTACTGGCTTAGCCTATAGGCATATATTAATTAGCTCCGGATTTTCAGAATAAATTAGATGATTTTTTCTTTCAACTTTTCGGTTAATGGAATGGCCTTCCCTTGTAACGGTTGTGTCATTTTTTATTGGTTCTGTTGCTTGCTTCACGGCCTGAATACTCAATTCGTTCAGGATATTTTGCGCGAGTTGTTTGAAAGTACCATTTTTAATCCTTCTAGCAACATCATAAATAGTAGCCCCGATTGCACCTAAGGTAAGTATCCCCCAATCAATCCTTTATCCTATGCATTATTTCCTTCTTTTTATATAAACAGAATATTTTCACGGTATACATTCCCATAAATTACAGCTAACAATGGAACCTACTCTGTATTATTATTAAATAAAGGAGGGGGTCTACATGTTTATTTTGTTTACTATTTTCATTGTAACTATCCTGTCCATTTTAATTTATAAAGGGTATAAAAATACCAAGCTGGTTTTAGTAAACAATGTGTTTATTGATAATTCCAATGCGAATACACAGATAGATGAAGAACCGTTTCGTGTATTACACATTTCAGATATGCATCTTGAAAATATCTCTGTTTCACCTTCACATCTTCACAAAGTTTTACAAAATCAATCGATAGATTTAATCGCTTTAACGGGTGATTTTTTAGATCGTAAACGTAGTATTCCTAAACTACTGCCATATTTAAAAGTGTTTAATGAATTAAATCCAAAAAACGGAATTTATGCAGTGTTTGGAAACCATGATTACGTTTTACGACACCCGGAGTTCATTAAACTAAAACAGCTTTTAGAAGAGAATGGCTGTAAAACGATGATCAATGAAAATGATGTTCTTTCAATTAACGGAAAACGAGTAAATATTATTGGGATTGATGATTTTAGTACGAATCGAAGTAATATCGATAAGTCTTATGAAGGAATAACAAATGGTTATAATCTTGTACTAACACATGATCCGAATATTGTTCTCAATATGAAAAATGTTCCATATGATTATTTACTTTCCGGTCACTTTCACGGGGGACAAATTCATTGGCCAAAACCGTATCATCTTGTGAAAATGGGGAAACTAGTACGCTTAAATATGATTAAAGGGTTGCATAAACACGAGGGAAAACCATTTTATATTAGTGAGGGATTAGGACAGACAGGCGTGAATATCCGTTTTGGGAGTCGCCCGGAAATTACGCTACATCATTTGACACTAAAAACTACTTTGTAAAGATCATATGAGTGAAAGTAAATTAATTTACTTTCACTCATCTTGTTTTATTAGCTCGAGTATCCAGGTTCAAAGAAGATGAAAACCAAATATATGGAAAATCCCATCCCGTTTTATAACATGGAATGTTATATCAAAAATTAGTATCATGGTTCTCCGCTTCTTCTAGTTCTCTAACAAACTCACCAGATTCATCCAAGAAATAAAAGAGCTTTTGGAGGTCTTCAATGTCTTCTTGTAAATCCAAGTCTACGGCAACCCTTACCTTTAATGTTTTAGCATTAACTTTTAGCGGTTGTAAGTGTCTAAAGGATTCCGTAATAATGATGAGACGCTCGTTGAAGTGTTTACCACTCCACTTTAGATACATGAGTAAATCATTTATATCACCTCGTACCACATACACATAGATTGGTCTGCCTTGAAACTGGATCACCCCACTGAATGGTTCTTGTATCGGTATTACTTTTGCTTCCGGAAAATGTTGAAACAGTTGAAAAAACAAAATTCTTTTCAAAACATCTTCTGTTTTGTATTCAACCCAGTAATTACTTTCATAACATTCCAGCCCGGCAACTACTGCTCCGTTTATACCCAGGGTAAATATTGGTATGACATGCTTGTTTCGATGGATCTCATGACGTACAATTTTATTCTCAGCCACCATCCGCTTGAGCCGTTTCTTATCCAATGAAAATAACCAAGAGAGTTGTGTCCCTCCGATTAACCCAACTGCTGCTAATGCCTCTAATGCTTTTCTTTCTTTTGGTGACTCTCCCTTTACAAAATCTGATCGTTTAATATTAGATGGTATTCGTGTCCAATGCATTGACCATTCTTGTGATAAAGAATATGGACTGATTTCCATTTAGTTTATCTCCTCTGTTTAAGATTGGATATAGGGACACGCCATGTTGACGCACCCCCATTGCTATTTATAGCACTCGTGTAATACGTGTACGAATCTGTTCCTTTTGTGCATCAGTTTCCAACACACGAACAAGAACACAATCACCCTTTTTAACATTCTGGAATTTCAAGTGATCGCCTTGTTTGACCTCTTCTGTTAGATCATCAACCCAACCGTATCTGATTTCTTCAAGTGGAATCTTGACTTCAATTCCCCCAATATCCGCGCGGACAAGAGAGGGGCTGACATTGCGGACAACGGCAATGATTTCATCGTCTACATCAATTTTCTTTAATGTGATGGCTGCCATATGCTCTGTTTGATCGAGTGGAACCGCCTGTTCTTTTTTCACTTTCACCAGCTGTTTAAAACGCAAGAATAAACTGTTCCTTATCTTCTTATTAAAAGACGTTCCCTCTTCCCATTCCCTCAGCTCCTTCCAATTACGGGGGACAAAGTTGAACTTCGGTATGCCGTCCATTAAATCCGTTGGATCAAACCGATATTCCTCATCCTCTGTATCCCGATAGAAATCTGGAAAAAGCCGTGGCAGTAAGATACGGTTCTTATATGTTCTTTGCCGCATGATAACTTTGTCTTTGCCGAACTCATCTGCGAAATCTTGAGCATCTTGTGTGGAAATCCCGCCAAAACAGATTTTGTTCCGGCAAGACGTTAGAATTGCTTGTTTCATTGCCTTCGGGCCAAGATTTCCCGATTCGATTTCAAGTTGACCAAGTGATTGTGTAGCAAAAATACCCGCTACCTTATATTCGGCGGCGAATGATAAGAAGATCTCTACATCTGGATTAATGTAACGACTATATTCATCAACAATTAAAAAATGGGGAATCCGAGTATCTTCCGTTCCCAGTCTCCTGAACGTTCCGTTTTGTAAGTGCATAATCATGAATTGGCCGAAGGCATCTCCCGCTTTGCGTAGCTTTCCCAGTGCAGTATTGACTGCCAGAACACCGCCTTTTTCTAAGTGTTCATCAATATTCACATCGCTCCGACCAGTCATTATAGTTCGGAGTGCCTCATTGCTGACAATGTTTTCTAATTGTGCTCTTAGACCGATGACAAACTGCTGATACTTCTCACGCATACTTCCAAGCAGCTCCGCTTCAAAGAAATGAACCAAATCCGTTACGATGTTTCAATTCCGACACCTTTTGCTGCAAGACATTTTGATCGCGCAAGGTGTTCATTACATCAATAATGCCCATGTTATTGCCGTGGAGCTCTTTCAGCAGCTTTGTGACATTACGGGCTGATAATTCCTGTACTGTCGCAAAGAATGCATCCTGCTTTCCAAACAACCCTTTTAATACAACGACCGTCGCTTCCGCCACTGTATCCGTTTCACCTTCCGTCAGATTAAAGCTTGCGGAATTCGGCTTATCGGGGTCAACGTGAATACATGGGATATCCATTTCTAAACACATTTCATTTACCATTGAAGCCACGTCCCCTTTCGGCTCAACAACGGATAAGCCCAAAGGGACTCTTCGTTTTTTCTGAAGTAACAATTGATAAATCATAGGCTTCAGTATCGTTGCTGTCTTCCCACAACGTGTAGGACCAACTGCAAGCATATAGGTGAAACAATCACTTCCTTGCCATATAATAGGCATTCCCATCTGCCTCACCTCCTTCTCCTCATTTTGTCCCTTTCCACAAACTGCGTTTTTACTTTTATTTGAATGTGTGTTCGGGAATAGATAATAGTTGTAAACTAAATTAGTTGCGAGTTATACACTTATATATATGCACTATCGAGGTTTACTATAATTCGAATATATGCATCGTTTGCAGCTGTATTTAAAATTAAAAAAATCGGCATTTGGTTACAATGATCATGAAACTATCCGCTCACTTACGGTACAAGGCTGATCAGAATATCTTTTCTTTATTCAGAAATAATCATATATCTAATCCAATTTGAACGGTGCACGACGATCTTCCTCTAGACTGAACAACGTTTGAATGGTTCTCGATATTTTATATCTGAGTAATTCCGGGTTCTCTTTGTTCTGTTTTCTTAACATCAGTTGATTTGACTATTCACCTTGCTCCCATAATAATTCGGGTAACGCTTCGGCATTGCGGGATATATGTTTCACCCAAAACCGCATATCCTTTTTGTAGTTTTGAGCATCTAACATCCTCAACAATAGAAGGGATGTTTCAAGGACGACAAAACTCAACTCGATTAATTCGGTTGGGCTTTGTTTTGCCACATGGACTTCGACTTCAGGGTAGATGTGTAGCTTATTTCTACAGATTTAAGTTTTGAAAAACATACTTAGATTCCTCCCCTTCCGTAAAAAGACAATAAAAATAACACGTTTCATTCAATTCGCTAAATGAAACATGTTTTGTATAGGTTGATAACTAGGTTATTTAGTTGGCCCATTAGAAAGGGATTAAAATTTTTTATAAATCTTACCCTATTTAACTAAAGCACCCGTTTAAAAAATATTTTCACTTTATGCCATCATTCCCCCATTAATTGTGGTTGTGAATTTTCCCCATTCACTATAATTTCACCGTCAATATTGAACTTCGTAACTTCGCCGCCTTCCAATGCGTAATTCGTAACATTGTCACCATGAGTAATCATGTCACCATGTATGGTCAAACCCTCAACTTTGCCACCTGATTTAATACTTATTGCATTTGCCGCAAGCTTTGTTAATACACCTTTAACTAAGGAATTACCGAGAGAGCCATATGTTGTTACATTTTCTTCCACAGTCATATTTCCAATGGGTTTGCTGACTTGTATACCTATTGAGCCATCACCATGGGTTGTAATGGATTTAAACTTAATATTTTCAACCGTACCGTCATATTGGTTAAACCCTCTAGCACCTAACCCATATGTAGTAATATCTTGTGCCATGAAATTTTTTACTGTGCCAAAGTTCACGAATCCTATACCACTTGGACCATAAGATACGATTGGATTATTGCTAACCCATTTTTCGACTTTGCCCCATGTATCTAGGACCATATCATTAACACCGTAAGTCACAAGCTCACCGTGATGTTCAACTGTTTTTGCCTCAACGCCATATACAATGAAAACAGCAGCGGTAATGATATTGGCTGTACCAAAGGGTAACATGCCATTTGAATACACAGCACCTGTGGTTAGTGTTTCCAAATTAACCTTGCCACCTTCATCGCCAAAACCACAAACAAAAATTCCCGATCCAATAACAGGAGCATTTTTAAATGCTATGGAAATATTTGTTAATACACAATCAATCTTACTGTTTTTATCAGAATTAAAATTGTAAACAGTCAGTGCTCCTTGATATACATTAACACCATACTTTTGCGGTTGCTCGCTGTAATGTCTTGAATCGCAAGAAGTAATGTGTATATTATTTGCAATGAGATTAACCTTGTCTGTTCCTTGCCTAGAAATAATTGAAACCTGTCCTGTAATAGACAACTTTTCAAGGACAATATTTCCCATATCTGGAATACCGCACACCGTATATATTGCACGGTTAGTTTGTTTTGTCATAACTGTTAAGTTTGAGATGGTATTGTCGCGAGTCACACCAAAACCATCACTATTGTTAAAGCTGACCATGCATGACTCAGTACTTTTTCCTGTTAATGTATAGCCTTCAGGTAAAGTAATGGAATGAGGGGAAAGAATTGATGTTTCGATCTGCAAAACTTGTGGTTTATTTTCCGAAATGGCTTTCAACAATTCTAAAAGTGTAGTTACTTTTGTTATTTTCATTTTAAAATTCTCCCTTAAATTTATTATCTAGAGTCATCGACGTAAGGAGGTTATTTCAGCATTTTTAAAAAGGATGTAGTCTATTAGGCTAGTGCCCCACTATAGCGCTTTAACAAGTTATTACATGGATTAGTACAAAAATAACATCATTTAATAATTCAGGACATAATACACAAATTATTTTTCCCTAGAACATAATATTTATTCCTGAAATAATTTTCGTTATATGTTTTTACATTGGATTTAGCGAACAATGAAGGTCTCTGTCAGTATGGGATCTCCAAAGACGAGGTTCCATTGCCCGAATTGAAGATTTATCGTTACCACTACACTTCGTTTTTCATAACACAAATTAATGACTTGGAATAGGAGCTCCGCTCCTTGCTTTGCTGTAGACACGAAAGGTAACTCTTACTTGATGAGTGAACCTATTGATATTCCAAAAGAAGATTATATTTCCAAAAAACCATCCTCTTAAGTTAGTTTTCCTTTCTCCTGGCAATCAGGGCAAACGGTTAACTGCCGTAAAGCACTATTCAGTCCCTCGATTTCACTTTTATGTCCATGCGGTTTTATTATTCGAGCGCATAGATGTAGGCGTATTTTTGTCTGAATTCTGCTTACGACCCATGAAATGAACTTAAAACGTACAGACCTTACTGACTTTTCCGTCATTTATAGATAGAATGAGAATAGTAGTCTTTATTACTTTCAAGGGGGAATTCAAATTGACAATCAACTTCACAGCAAATAATGAATTTTTTTCATTCCACGATCCGATGCAAGGTGGGAAACTGATAGATCGTAAAACTGAAATCCGTAAGGACCCATTGACAGGAGAAACTTCCCGGATCATTTTTGACCCAGGTGCACCTTTTACACCTACGGATTATAAGGAGCTTGCAGAGAATACCGCCGGCAGTAAATGTCCATTCTGCCCTGAAAATGTGAATTCTATTACACCAAGTTTTCCCGATCGTTTAATTGAAGGTGGAAGATTGGTACGGGACGAGGCAATCGTTTTTCCGAACCTGTTCCCATACAGTAAACACAATGCAGTTGTACGTATGACCGATCAGCACTATGTCAAACTAAAAGAGTTTTCGACTGCTACAATTGTCGATTCATTTTCTGCTGCACATGATTATTTGAAAAATGTTGTCGGACAAGACCCTAAAACAGCATATGCATCTATCAACTGGAACTACTTACCACCATCGGGTGGTAGCATTTTACACCCTCATATTCATGTACTGGCATCGGAACAGCCGACAAACTATCAAGCTACCATAGCGGCTGCCACAAAAAAATATTATCAAGAGCATAATTGTAATTTTCACGGTGACCTCGTAAAACGCGAACATGAAATTGCTGAACGCTTCATAGGCTCGGCTGGCTCAATTGATTGGCTACATGCATTCGCACCAAAAAGCCATACTGATTTTATCGGCATTTTTAATGCTGCTTCATTTGATCAATTGACGAAAAATCATTGGGAGGATTTAGCCGAAAGTGTCCTCAAATTTTTCCGTTACTTTGAACAGATTGGCATTGCAAGTTTCAATCTCGGCCTCTTTATTCCTCTTTCTGAAAATGAGACAGAACGCGTTCACGTACGGCTTCTTCCACGTTTGACGGTGGGTGCATTGCAAACAAGTGATATGAACGTTTTCAACTTTTTGCATGGTGAACCATTGTGCATGAAAGTTCCTGAAAACACGACAGTAGAAGTTGCAGCTTATTTTAAACAATGAAATGAAAGGTCGCTAATGTATCTGTGCATTAACGGTTTGCCAGCAAGTCACTATGTTAAGGCGTAAAAAAAACCTAGCTGAACCATCATTGGTTCGGCTAGGATTCATCGTCTGCGAAATTAGTTATTCGCTTCTATTGATTCAATTTGTTCTAATTGAATCAACCCGTCAATGTCATTGCTCTGCACATAGTCCGCTTCCCTACTAATATCGGCCATCTCCTGAATCACTTGTGCATTGACGTCTGTTGTCACTTCAAGTCTTGCGAATGCCGCTCGTAGTTCATCCTTATCAATTTCCTTACCGGTTAAATCTTTAATATGTTGAATCACAAGATTCTGACTTTCATCAGGATTTTCTTTTATAAAATTCACAGCCTGTAAATGCGCCGTTAAATAAGCTTTCACTAGATTTTCATTCTCCATAAACTTCTTGCTTGCTGCAACCACCGTATTTGTCGAATCTTTGCCCCAAGCGAACTCATCCCAATCTAGCAATAACTTACCGTTTGCCTGCGTTTCTAAAATGTAGCCCCATGGTTCTTGTGTCGCTGCGGCATCCACCGATTTTTGGATGAAGAGTGTGGCAGTATCTGCAGGAGCAGCTGCGAACAGCTCAACTGTTCCACCGTTTGATGTCGGCTTTAGACCAACATCATTTAGTGCCTTACGCAACATGACGTCTTGTGTGCTTCCGATGACCGGAATTGAAACTTTTTTGCCGTCCAATTCTGCCAGATCCGTAATGTTACTATGCTCACTTGCAACGAGAACCGCTCCACCATTTACTGCACCAGAAATGATATGATAACTAGGATCTTGTACATAGCGATTCAATAGAGGTCCAGGTCCGACCGTACCGATGTCAATTGACCGCGTCGCCATTGCTTCCATAAACAACCCACCGTTACTGACGGTTTTTGTATTGATCGTGATATCTTCCCCGAATGCTTCCTTGAAATAATCTTTTTCAAGTGCAACGATTGTTGCGATATGTGTTAGATTCGGAAAGTAGCCGATGTTCACTTCGTCCCTATCTTTCCCGCCAGCATCGCTTTGTCCGCATGCCCCCAAAATAGTTAGAGTCAAAATAGAAATAAGCAACATTATCAATGATTTACGTTTCATGCAATTCTCTCCCCGCTGAGATATTCTTCTTTTTTCAACTGATTCCCCACTTTTTCTGCACCCCACGCTCCAAACGCAAGAATACCAAATTATCCATAATCGTACCAATTACCCCGATAATGATCATTACGGAAATGACTAAATCCATTTGGCCAAGCGATCTCCCCGCTTCCAATAGATGGCCTAGACCTCCTCCAGCACCGAGTAATTCCCCTGCCATCAGTGCACGCCATGAGAACGCCCATGCGATTCGAAGACCTGAAATGATTTGCGGTACAGATGCCGGCATAATCACCGTCCGTAAAAAATGAAACCCATTTGACCCAAGCGTCTTCGCCACCCGCTGATACAGCTGCGGTACATTTTTAAACCCACTCGTTGCACTGATTGTCATTGTCCAAGTAGCTCCAATTGCGACAATGAAAAGGATGGAGAAATCATTTAACCCGAACCAGATGATGGCAAGTGGGAACCATACAATACTCGGTATCGACTGCAAAGCGGTAATCAGGAAACCGAGGGTATCCTCCACCAACTTGGAACGCCAGATTAGATAACCTAGTAACAGTCCTAGTAATACCGCAATAGAAAAGCCGATTAACAGGCGGCTCATACTTTTCATGATGGCTATTGCAATTTGACCATTTACCAGTCCATTGAAAAGTGTTTGAAGGACTTGGCTTAGACTCGGAAACATAAAGTCGGGCAAGCTCGATAATCTAGATGTGACTTCCCATATCACCGCTAGTATTGCGATGAAGAGTGTCCGCCTTAAAAACGTAGTCATCCCCCATTTCCTCCTTCAGCACTTTTTCAATTTCACCTTGTAATGATGCCAATATCTGTTTCTCCAAATGGAAAGTGACATCATTCGGCATGACACCGTCCTTCATCGTTTTTGATGCGTACGTTTCCTTGATTTTCCCGGGACGTGTTGCAAACACAACGATTTTTTCAGATAACAGAACTGCCTCTCGGATATTATGGGTGACAAAGAAAATTGTCACTTTCGTTTTTCTCCAAATTTCCAATAGCTCATTGTGCAATACCATTCTCGTTTGTTCATCCAAAGCTGCGAACGGTTCATCCATCAAGAGGATGGCCGGCTCCATGACGAGTGCACGCGCAATCGAAACACGCTGTTTCATCCCGCCGGAGAGTTGATGTGGATAAGCTTCAGTATAATTGCTGAGGTGTACCATTTTCAGCATTTCCTTTGCTTTATTTTCAGCCTCCGCTTTCGACATACCTTTCAATAGCAACCCATATGTCACATTATCAAGGACGCTTAGCCAAGGGAATAGTCCATCTTCTTGGAAAACGACGACACGATCCGGTCCTGCATCTGTCACTTTTTTGCCCGCAATCCGGATTTCACCTTTATCGGCTTTTTCCAGTCCGGCAATCAGATACAGCAACGTTGACTTACCACATCCCGAGGGTCCGACAATTGATACGAACTGTCCCTTTTCGACTTCCAAATCAATTTTATCAAGAACTTTCACTTGGCCTTTTTCCTTGTGATCAAAGCTTTTTTCAATCCCGTCAATCGTTAGGTACATCTCGTTTTCCCCTTCTTTCCTAAACCCTACTATTTCTATATGTTTTAACAATATATCTATACTCTACTATATAGATATGATTTGTCAACTACTATTGTCAAACTTTTCACTACCCGTAGTCGAAACAAAAGAAAAAGAACCTTATGCCAGCTTTTTCAACTGGCTAAGGCTCTCTTTATGATTCAAATAGGTCTCCTGATAAGTAGCGCTCCCCTGAATCTGGCGCAATACAAACAACCGAATCATCAGGTGACAGACGCTTGGCCACTTCCAACGCGGCGTAAACAGAGGCACCTCCCGATGGGCCAATGAGAATCCCTTCTTTTGCCGCCAAGCTTCGCACAGCCCCATACGCCTCCTCATCTTCAATTTTGAAGATTTCATCATACACCGCCGTATTCAATACTGTTGGAATGAATCCGGGACTCGTGCCAACAAGTTTATGCTTGCCTGGTTTACCGCCCGAAAGTACAGGTGATCCTGCCGGTTCTACGACATGCACCGTAATATTACTGTCGTGTTCCTTCAATGCCTCTCCCGTGCCTGTTACTGTTCCACCTGTACCTGACGTACAGACAAAAGAGGTCAGAGTGCGTCCGATTGAATCCATCGCATCAATGATTTCGAGCGCTGTCGTCGTGCGGTGGATATCGGGATTAGCGGTATTTTCAAATTGCATCGGAATAAAACTATTTGTAATTCCCGCTGCCAATTCATCAGCTTTGGCGATTGCGCCCGGCATCCGTTCATCACTTGGTGTCAACACGACTTCCGCACCGTAGGCTTTCATCAGATTAATCCGTTCTGCCGTTGCATTATCCGGCATGACAAAGATTGCATGATATCCCCTTGCGGCGGCATTCATGGCCAGTCCAATGCCCGTGTTGCCCGATGTCGGTTCGATAATCGTCGCACCTGGCTTCAACAACCCAGATTTCTCCGCTTCAATGATCATATTGTATGCAGCACGATCTTTCACGCTTCTACTTGGGTTAAAATATTCAAGTTTTACATAGACAGCTGCCCCATTTGAATGAGGTAGCCTATTTAATCTGACAAGTGGTGTATTTCCAATTAATTCAGCAATATTAGTAACAACTTGCAAGTCTCTCATTCCTTTATCTACGTATTTATGCTCAAAACTTTTCTTACTATCTTTTTATTATAACAATTATACTCAATTATTCCTACCTATTTATAGCACTTTAAAACAGCAATCAAAAAAGCAGGACCAATTCACATAAGTGAAATGGTCCTGCTTCTTTACTCAGGTGGCTTCCACAGTCAGGATTCTCACTAAATTCCCGACCTAATTCCGACGCTTTATCGTAGAGAGGGAATCGGCTCCTTACTTGCAAAGCCATCAATTATCTCCAAAAAGTCTGTTTGTGCTTCGGTGGAGTGTCTGTACGTAACATTTGTTACCTCTTTGAGGTATTGCATTTTTGTTGCTCGATCAAGTGGAGAATTCCTCACTTTTTCTCGCACTTCAGCAAGAAATGCAAGATATTCCGCATACGAATCGTCGTAAACCGATGAAAGTTCATCACGAATGACCTTTGCAAGAGTTGGGCTTGCTCCGCCCGTTGCTACGCTGATCGTTAAATCGCCTCTTGTAAGCTTTGCCGGAACATGGAAGTTACTAAGTTCTGGGTTATCGACGATATTGACCAGTTGATGCTTCATGGTGGCAAACGCAACAAGCTCGTTCACAACATTGCTATTGGTTGCTGCGATGACGAGCAACGCAGACGTTATATCAGCCGATTCAAACTCTTTTTTCCTCCAATCAATTCGACGTTCCCTTCGTAATGTCTCAATCCTTTCCTCGATCTCGGGGCTAATGACGGTAATATTCGCACCCGCTTGCAAGAGACCTCTAATTTTTCTATAAGCGATTGTTCCGCCGCCCACAACTACCACTTCTTGATTCTTGATGTTCAACATAATTGGATATGCTCCCATTTGGTTCATCACCTGCCGCTCGTTAGTCAGTCTAAAAAGACCGTAGCCTATACGGTCTTTTTAGATTGTTCCTTATTTAATCATGGAAATCCAAGCCCGATTGAACAGCTTTTACATGACCAGTACGAATAACGAAATCACCGAAGTGTTCGCCCTCTTGTTTTTCTTTTGCATACTGGAATATGAGTGGTTGCAGCAAATCAAGGATTTCCTGTTCCCCGACATTTTCCTTATATAATTTATTCAAACGATCCCCGACATAACTGGCTCCTAAATACATATTGTATTTTCCAGGTGATTTTCCGATAAATCCTATTTCACCTAATGCAGGACGTGAGCAGCCATTCGGACAGCCCGACATACGAATGACAATTTCTTTGTCACGTAGCCCCGATTCATCTAGAATCACTTCGATTTTATCCAATAATGAAGGTAAATACCTTTCAGCCTCCGCCATTGCCAACCCGCATGTCGGAAACGCGACACAGGCTAACGCGCTCCTGCGCAATGCAGAATGTTGTTCCCCAGCCGACATTCCGTAATGCTCAATTAGTTCGACTATCTTCTTCTTATTTTGCTCTGTCACATTGCTAATGATTAAGTTTTGGTTCGGACTTAATCGGAAATCGCCTGTGTGAATCTTTGCAATCTCACGCAGACCCGTCATCAATTCATAACCCTCTAAGTCTCTGACACGACCGCTTTCAATAAAGAGCGTGAAATGCCATTTACCATTATTACCCTTTACCCAGCCATAGCGATCCCCGTTATGTTCAAACTGGTAATCCCGTGTAGCTTGAAGCTCCCAACCCAACCTGTCACGCAGCTCATCTTTGACCCAGTCGAGCCCACGCGCATCGACTGTATACTTGAAACGTGCATTCTTTCTTTCAGAACGATTCCCATAATCGCGCTGAATGGTGATGATTTTCTCTGCTACATCAAGCACCTGATCAGGCGTACAAAAACCGATGACCCGTGCTAACTGAGGATAGGTTTCCTTATCGCCATGCGTCATCCCCATGCCGCCTCCGACCGCTACATTGAAGCCAACTAATTTGTCATTTTCCAAAATGGCGATAAATCCAAGATCTTGTGAAAAAACATCTACATCATTATTCGGCGGCACCGCTATACCAATTTTAAATTTCCGCGGTAAATACAACGCCCCATACATTGGCTCAATTTCTTCTTCGGTTGTCTCGCTATCGATAACTTTCTCCCCGTCCAGCCAGATTTCATGATAAGCGGACGTCCTCGGGGAGAGATAATCGCTCAGTTTTTGCGACCATTCGTACACTTCCGTGTGTATATCCGATTGGTAAGGGTTCGGATTACACATGACATTACGGTTCACGTCCCCACAAGCAGCCAAGGTATCCATTAGGGAATCGTTGATTTCTTGAATGTTTTTCTTCATATTCCATTTGAGTATGCCGTGCATTTGAAAGGCTTGACGAGTCGTCAATTTCAATGTGCCATTGCCGTACTTATTCGCTACACGGTCCATCACCAACCATTGTTCCGGTGTCGCTACTCCACCCGGAGCACGGACGCGTACCATAAACTGATACGCAGGTTCTAATTTTTGCCGTTGCCTCTCATTGCGTAAATCCCGGTCGTCTTGCAGATAACTACCATGGAATTTCATCAACCGGTTATCATCATCGGGTATGCCTGAAGTGATCGGGTCCACAAGTGTTTCCGCAAGTGTACCCCGTAAATAATTACTTTCCCGCTTAATTCGCTCGACATCACTTGGTTCACCCGTTTGTGGTGGCAAAACTACTTTTTGTGACATGTTGTTTGCTCCTTTCATCCTTGCTTCAATAAACATCGCGCTGATATCGTTTCTGTTGTTGCATGTCGGCCAGATAATCGGTAGCTTCTTTGGCGCTCATAGCCCCTTCTTCTTGAAGGATCGTTTCCAATGTAGAATGGACATCGGCCGCCATATTCTTTTCGTCGCCACAAATATAAACGACAGCTCCTTGTTCCAACCAACGGAAAATTTCTTCACTCTGTTCGAGCATACGGTGCTGGACATACACTTTTTCATCCGTATCACGGGAAAAAGCGACATCCATCTTCGTTAATACACCATCTTTCAGCCATCTTTGCCATTCAATCTGATAGAGGAAATCTGTCACATAATGCTGATCACCAAAGAATAGCCATGATTTTCCTTCAGCTCCGATTTCTTCACGTTCCTCTAAAAATGATCGGAACGGTGCAATCCCGGTACCCGGCCCAATCATGATAATCGGTGTCTCTGGATTTTCAGGCAGCTTAAAATTGTCATTGCGTTGAACATAAACTGAGACATAATCGCCCGGCTCCAATCGTTCAGCGCATTCCACCGAACAGACCCCTTCACGCTGGCGGCCATGTGCTTCATAGCGCACAGTACCAATCGTCAGATGTACTTCATCCGGATTGGCTTTCGAACTGCTTGCGATGGAGTAAAGACGAGAAGGTATTTTCCTGAGTAATCCGACAAATTCACTTGCAGGAACTTTCAATGGTCCGAAATCTTGTACGATATCTAGCAAGTCGTGGCCATAGAGATATTCCTTCAAGGACTCTTCATTTCCAGGTTCCACCAGTTCCTTTAACGCGGGATGCCCAATCAGATCCGCCAGCTTTTGAACGAGAGGTTTCGTCAGCACGGTAATCTCAAAATGGGTGATGAGTGCTTCCCTCAGTGCACGGCGTTCCCCTTGCTTATTGACATTTACAGTTTCTTCCGGATTCCATTGCGCCGCGGCAATCAAAGCATCTACTAAAGCTTCGCTATTAGTCGGATAGATTCCTAAGCTATCGCCCGGCTCGTAGTCCAGATTGGATCCCTCCAATGACAATTCCAGGTGGCGTGTTTCCTTGTTCGAACCGCGCCCGTTCAAATTTAAGTTTTCTAAGATTTCCGCTTGAAACGGTTTCGTTCTTGAATAGGAGGATGGCTGTTGGTCAGCCGCGTTGCCCGCAGTTTGCTGAACTGCCGCCTGATTTGCTCCCAGTTGTTCGTTCAGTTCTGTTAATACTTTGCTCGCCCATTCCTCGAATGGCTCGTCATAATCCAAGTCACAGTCAATGCGTTGAGTAAGCCGCTTCCCGCCAAGTTCAGCTAGGCGCTCATCGAATTGTTTCCCTGTATGGCAGAAAAATTCATAAGAACTATCGCCTAACGACAGGACAGAATAATTTAGATGATCCAGTTTAGGCGCCCGCTTGCCATTGATGAATTCATAAAACGGTAACGCATTATCCGGTGGATCACCTTCTCCATGCGTACTGACAATCAGCAATAGATTTTCAATTTTCTTAAGTGAATTCGTTTTGAATTCATGCATGGAAAAAGTAGTTACATGATAATCTGCCGCAAGCAGGTTTTTCGAAAGAGTTTCCGCCAAAGCTTGCCCGTTCCCCGTTTGTGAACCATATAAAATGGTCACTTCCTTCGATTTCACTTCCACTTGCACAAGTTTCTCTGGTGCATCCAATACAGCAACGCTGGTAGCCGCGATTTCCCCACTTGCCAATTGGACTGCACTTAAATAACCGCTAAGCCAAATTTTTTGCGGCTCTGTCAGTTTAGGCAATAACTGATTTAAAAGGGTAACTTGTTCTTCATTAAAAGGACTGTTCATCACTTGAAGTGCCAACACTTCCACCTCACAATATAGTTTTTATACAACTTAAACAAACTACTTACGGGAGAAACGATATCCCATAGTATTATTTCAATCTAATTTTTTCATTTCGTTCAATCTGGACTACCACATTGTCTTGAACAATAAGTGTTATGGAGCCATAATTCATTGTGTTCAGCATTTTCTTTAGATTTTCAATGGTAAACTCAAGGTTTTCTTCACGTTTTCCCATAGTCAATGAACGTCCTTTCAAACTTTTTTTATATAATGACATCAAATGACTTCTTGCTTTCTGTTTTCAGGTACAAGTAATTCATTCACCCGCTGAACAAGCACATCCTCGGCGGCACTATGATAGCCGAGACTTTCACATAGTATGAGTTGCTGATCATCAGAAGACTTCTGTTCAACCTTTTTTTCAATGTTTTTCATTAAGATACCTGTAAACAACAAATAGGGAATGATAAAAACTTGCCGATGAGCTTCCGCTTTCAATTGGGCCAATGCGTCCTCTAAAATGGGGGTTGCACCATATAGAAAACTGACAGATACATTTGAAAATGAGTACGTTTCCTGAAGCATGGTTGCGATTTCGGTCAAGTCACGTTTGACAGCTGGATCACTGCTGCCCCTGCCTATGAGTAACACACGAGCATCTTCAGCAATCGGGACTTGTTGTTCAATGATCCGATCGTATAAACTATCCACAATTTTCGGATGAATACCGAGCGCTTTTCCATATGTAAATTCAACGTCCGGGTACATGATCCTACCGATTTCAATTTCAAATGGTATATCTTCATTGGCATGGTTTGCGGTCAATAATAGGATGGGGACAACAGCAATTTTTGTTGCACCGCGTTCAACACATTTTGCAATCCCTTCTACAATGCTCGGTGCCACCAATTCCAAAAAGCAAATTTCCTGAATCGGAGTATCAATTCGGTCACTACAACGTTCTATGAATCGAATCGCTTCTTCGACACCTGCTTTGATCCGGCTGCCGTGGCCAACAAATAAAACTGCTTGCATGTCGATCCCCCCTTTTCTTAGATTAGACAGTCGCTACTTGCAATGATTTTTCATCAAACACGGTTTGTTCAAACCATTTGATTTTATCCCGAAGCTTCACGACTTCCCCAACAATAATCATGCTTGGATTTTGTATGTCGGACAATCTAGTGATCTCGACGATTGTCGAAAGAGTGCCGGTCACTGTCTGCTGTGCTGCCGTAGTCCCCCAATGGACAAGTGCGACCGGTGTATTTTCTGACCGGCCATGCTTTGTCAGTTGTTCACAAATATACGGCAGATTTCCTACACCCATGTAAATCGCCAATGTATCGATTCCCTTCGCAAGGCTTTCCCAGTGAATCGAATCGTCTTTTCCAGCTCGCATATGCCCCGTGACAATAGCAAAGCTTGATCCTAAATCTCGATGTGTAACCGGAATTCCAGCATATGCGGGAGCCGCTATTCCGGCAGTAATCCCGGGAACGACCTCAAATGGGATTCCCTGACTCGCAAGAACTTCCGCTTCCTCCGCCCCTCGGCCGAATACGAAAGGATCTCCACCTTTCAAACGGGTGACTACTTTTCCTTGCTTTGCATATTTCACAAGAGAATGGTTGATGGATTCTTGTATCATTGCGTGGTAATTGGGAAGCTTCCCGCAAAAGATTAATTCCGCCCCCGGTTTTGCATAAGATAACAGCTCTTTATTGACCAATCGATCGTAAAGTATTACATCGGCTTCTTGAATGCATTTCAGGCCTTTAACGGTGATCAAATCAACATCGCCGGGTCCAGCGCCAACTAAATATACTTTTCCCATCTTCTTCTCTCCTCTCACCGTTCGTCCCTCATCAAGAATGGACTATTTCTTTTTTTAACCCCTCAATCAGTACGCTGATCACTTCAGGACGACTGAATGTCGCAGGTGGATGTTCACCATTGCGGAGCATTTCTCGAACCTTTGTACCCGATAAGATAACATGTTCCTTCGCATCATGTGGACATGTTTTCGGTGTTGCCATACTTCCACAGGCGTTGCAATAAAAACTATGCTCGAAAAATAGTAACGTAATACCAAGTTCTTCCGACGTGAAATTACTGAAGATCTTCTGCGCATCGTATGTGCCATAATAATTGCCAACACCCGCATGATCCCGTCCGACGATAAAGTGCGTGCAGCCGAAGTTTTTCCGTACCATTGCGTGAAAAACAGCTTCTCTTGGGCCAGCATAACGCATCGCCGCAGTAAAGACGCCTAAGAATACATGGTCTTTGGCATAATAGTTTTCCAGTAATACTTCATAGCTTTCAAGACGTACATCTGCCGGAATATCATCGGATTTCGTTTCACCGACAAGTGGGTTCAAAAATAGCCCGTCAACAATCTCCAATGCCGTTTTTTGAATGTATTCATGGGCCCTGTGAACCGGATTCCTCGTTTGGAAACCAACGACCGTATTCCAACCAAGTGCTTGGAAATTTTTACGGGTTTCTGCAGGGTCATATAAATACTCCGAAAACTCATTTAGCGGACGGCGTTTGATCAGCGTAATCGGACCACCCAAGTACACTTCGGCACGTTCGAACAATTTCTTGACACCGGGATGTTCACGGTCCGTTGTTTGATAAACAAGTTGCGCTTCTTTTTCTTTGTCTGGAGTGAAAATAGCCGTTACTTCAAGAACCCCATAAACAACATTATCTCGTACCAATTTCACAAAACTGCCAATTGAAATTTGTTCTGCATTCTCAGCCGTTGTCGGCAATGTAATCGGAATTGTCCACGGTTCACCTGTCGATAATCTCATCGTATTGACAACCGCATTATAATCTTCTTCAGATAGGAATCCATCTAACGGACTATATGCCCCTGTTCCGATCAAATCCAAGTCACTACTCGCTATTTCATCCAGTTCAACCGTCGCTGTCAAGCTGTCAAATTGAAAATCAGGTTTCCAACGATCAATCAATTTTCCGCCATGTGGTGTACTTAAACTCATGTCAATTCCTCCATTTTAATAAACTGTTAATTTCCCCTTATTCATTGCTTGCAGTCGGCCGATGTAAGCCGCATTCCGTTTTCCCTTGATTTGCCCAACGGCCATCACGTGATCCTGTTGCTGTATCCCCCGGCAATGTACAAGGTGCACAGCCGATGCTCGGATAGCCTTGATCGTGCAGCGGATTATAAGGCAATTGTCGTTCTTTCACATAATCCCAGATGTCAGACCATGACCAATGGATAAGCGGACAAATTTTAACCGATTCGAAGGTCTCGTCTTTGTTGATGAATTCCGTGTTGCTTCTGGATGGCGATTGTTCGCGCCGCAACCCGGATAGCCAGGCAGTTGCACTACTCAACGTTTCCCGCAGCGGAATGACCTTCCGCATATAACAGCAGCGATCCGGTTGCCTTTCCCAAAGTTTGTCACCGTATTTCTCTGCCTGTTCTTCAACGTTCAACTTTGGTTTTTTCATTTCGATTACCAGGTCCGGATAACGCTTTTTCACTTCGTCGATCAATGTATACGTTTCTTTAAAATGTAAGCCGGTATCCAGAAAGACGACATGGGCATCGGGTTTTATTTGTGAAATAAGGTCGATCATAACAATCCCTTCTACACCAAAGCTACACGCGTAAACCAACTCATTGTCGTATTCGTTATAAGCCCAGCTCAGAACATCCAACGCGCCCTTCGACGCATTATCCACGACAAAATCCTGCTCATCCTCAATCCATGAATCATAAGTTAACTTCGCCATGCCTGCACTCCCTCCATGATCATTTTTATCCCTTACTAATTAAACTGAGAAACTAGTACCTTTTAATAGGTGACTTTAACCAATCAAAGATTAAAGTCACCTCTAGTCTTTCCAGTCAGCGAATCAATAGATTCCAGTTCATGTTTTGCTTAGGCTTCCGGATTTTCCGGTCAGCCACTTATTAAGGATTATAATATCCTCACAATTCCGATATGTCAAGTAGGTTTTATACTAGTTTATTGTCCTTCACTAATAATGTTTACACTATTTTTCAAATATAGTCGTTAATACTTAAATAATTGAGGATGGTTTCGGTTGCTTCCTGAATGTTCAATTGATCTGTATCGATGACAATTTCCGCTTGCTCGGGTTCCTCATAAGGCGCATCAATTCCTGTAAAACCTTTAATTTCACCTGCTCTGGCTTTCTTGTAAAGCCCTTTGGGATCACGTTCCTCACATGATTGCAAGCTAGCTTTCACGTAAACTTCGATAAATTCACCAGGCTCGACAAGTTCACGTACTTGGTCACGGTCTTCACGATAAGGTGATATGAATGCCGTCAATGTCAATAAGCCTGCGTCAATCATCAATTTGGAGACTTCACCGATTCTTCGGATATTTTCGGTCCGATCTTCCGGGCTGAATCCTAAATTTTTGTTCAAACCAAAGCGGACATTGTCCCCGTCTAATCGATACGTATGAACCCCTTTTTGATGCAGTGCTGTTTCCAACGCGACTGATAATGTCGACTTCCCGGATGCTGAAAGTCCTGTAAACCAAAGAACTGCACTCTTATGCCGTTTCGCACGCTGTCGTTCTACTTTTGTCACTTCAGATTCATGCCATACAATATTCGTTGATGCTGTCATTTGTTTCTCCTCCTAAAACCAAATAGTATAGATAACGGTGATTGCTGTCACCATCACTAATAGACTTAAAGGTGTTCCAATTCGTACATAATCGAAAAACGTATAACCTCCTGGACCATAAACAATCAAATTGGTTTGGTAGCCGATTGGTGTGATAAAACTCGCTGATGCTGCAACAGCGACCAGAACTGCGAATCCCATCGGATCCAATTGCAACGTTTTTGCTAACTCCAAGCCAATAGGTAGCATAAGAACCGCCGCAGCACTATTGGTAATTAATTCGGTAAAGATATTTGTCAAGGCGTAGAAGATGATCACAATTCCAATGATGCCAAAAGGTTCACCGACCGTTATCAGCCCGCTTGCAATGGTATCCGCAAGCCCCGTCTTTGTCATCGCTGCCCCAATACCGAGCGAACTTGCAATAATGAGTAACACATCATATTGCATATCTTTCATAATTTCTTCCGCATTAACAATTTTCGTAATGAGAAGCAAAATGACAGCCAATGCCATTGCTTCTAACATTGAAAACAAGCCGATGGATACAAACAGAATCATCAAAGCTAACAAAATGATAGAAAACCAGGATTTCCACGAGAACCGATTCAGAACACCTGGTGTTTCCAACCTTGATACGACATAAAAATCATTCGACCGCTCATACTTTTCTACAAAATCTGCGCCAGCCAGCAAAAGTAATGTATCCCCGGGTTTTAAAAGTATATCGCTCACTTTACTTTGGATCCGTTCATTATTCCGGTGAATGGCAATCACTCCAGCATCAAAACGTGCTCGGAATTGAGATTGTTTGATAGATTTGGAGAGCAATCCCGAACGGTGGGAAATAACTGCCTCGATTAAATGGGTAGAACCATTTTTCAAATCATCTAACTCCAGATTCGTCCCTGTCCTGAGCGCTAAGCCGGTCATTTTTTGCAATTCTGCCATGGTCGTAATCTTCCCTGCAAATATAAGTCGATCACCCACCTGTATGATGGTTGAATTCCGAACAGGTGAAACGCGTCCGCTATTCCGAATGATTTCGATTAAATACAAGCCGTCCAAATTGTTTAACCCTGCTGTTGCCACACTTTGGTCGAGAAACGGATAATTCGGACCGACATTCATTTCTGCGATATACTCTTTTGCATCTTCTTTCACTTGTTGACTAAAGCCTTTATGATCAGGTAAAAGCCGTTTCCCTATGGTAAATAAAAATATCAAACCCACAACTGTTACTGGTATACCAACAACTGACAAGGTAAATAATGAAAAACCATCCAATCCATATTCCAATAGCATTCCATGGACAACGATATTAGTCGATGTCCCCATCAACGTAATTGTCCCACCTAATATGGTTGCATACGATAAGGGAATCAGAAATTTCGAGGGTGCAATCCCCCGCTCTTCACACCAGTTCTTAATTGTCGGCGTGAACGTGACAACAATGGGTGTATTATTAAGGAATGCAGACAACATTGAAATGGGTACAAAAAAACGAACCATTGCCCCTGTTTCCGTCCTACTTTTCCGCAACCATTTTTCTGCGACATAGTCAGTCATTCCACTTTTTTGTACCGCACCCGCAACAATGAATAATAATGCGACGGTGAGCATCCCTTCATTCGAAAAGCCACTTAGCGCTTCCCTTGGTGTCAAAATACCCGTCAATAACAAAACCACTAAGACGGTAAAAATGATCATCGCAGGTCGTGCAATTTCTAAAATTAGACAGACAAGCATTGTTACTATCAATACAAGTACTATGATCATTTCTAGAGTCAACATTGCTAACACAAAACCACAAGCTCCTTCCCATCTGTTTGAAAAGAACAAAAAGGCATCCTTCTGACCGCTTGATTCAGCGGTCAGAAGGATGCCTTTAGTTGTCTAATCGGCAATATGAAGTTGAATGACTAATTCGAGACTCATATTACAGCATTAAAAATTCAAAGTCAATCATTTTTCAGATAATATTTTAATCCTTATCTGTTTAGTTGGTTAATAGGTCTATCTCACTATCGATAAAACACAAAAAAACTCCCTGAATTAAAGATTCAAGGAGTTTTTTGCAAAGCTTTAATTGAACATCGGGAACGTTACAAGGATAGCCGATATAAATAGAACAGCCAAATGATTCACTGAAAACAGGAACATCATATGCGCCCATTTCTTATCATCTTTTGTGAAAAATCCGGTGAATGTCGCGATTAACCAAGCCACATTCGCAACGGTTGCAATGACCATGAATGCCGTGCCAAGGGAGCCCAAAAAGAATGGCAAAGGAAATAAACAAGCCACATAGAGAGCCATTTGCCGTTTTGTTACAGGGATACCATGGACAACAGGAAGCATGGCAACTTTGGCGGCTTTGTAATCATCATATTTCTTGATGGCAATAGCGAACGTATGGGGCATTTGCCAGATGAATAACAATAACGCAAATACAATCGGCACAATATGATAGCCTGGCGCGATTGCCGCCCAACCTATCAAAGGTGTGACCATCCCAGATACACTGCCAATCACCGTATTCAATGTATATTTGCGTTTCGACCACATCGTATACAAGACGACATACGTGAACCAACCGATAAACGCGTAAATCGTCGCTTCAAGAGTTGTAAATAATAGAAGGATATGTCCGACTGCTGATAAAACAAGTCCTATAATCAAAACAGCTTTAAGCGAAAAATGCCCTGTCACGGTCGGCCGGCTTTTCGTCCGTTCCATGACCGTATCAATGTCTACGTCATACCAGTTATTCAAGACAAGTGCCCCTGCCATTACAAGTGTACTTCCTATCATTGTCAATAAAAAAACAGACCAGTTTTCGCTGAACGCCGTATTCGTAAAATGGAGTGCCAACCAAAAACCGGTCAGTACAGGCAACACATTTGAAATCAAGACAATTCCTTTAAATAAAGAAATGATGTCCGTTAAAAATGTAGACTTACTCCGTTCATTCGACATTACTGCCATTTCGCCATTCTGTAAAGAAGGCATTTTCTCTCTAATCATCCATCATTCGCTCCTCAAATAACGCCAGATACTTATAATTTGATAGTAACCGGCCTCTCTATATCCATTTTACTATTACTTGTTCATTTAGACAAAGGAAAGATTCATGACAATTTAGCGACATCCCTTTTCTACTAAAAAGTCCCAAGCCACCAGTTTCAATTCCTTAAAACTTTATGAAAATAGAAAAAAGTGATTCCCTATTTGGGAATCACCTTCTTTTACCTCCATTTGAATTCAGTCTTTACTCGATTTTCGAATTGTCATGCCCTAATTCTTTCCCCATTCCTTTGAGAAAATCCAATCCGAATTTAATGGCACGGTTTGTATCGGGATCATTTAACGCGGTCATCAATTGTAAGATGCTCACTTTTTGTCCATTGTCACGGTAGAGCTCCGCTTCATCAAGTCCACTTTTGACGCTTGCGCCAAGTTTCGCCGTGACCTCAGGGTCTATAGAAGCAATCACGCCAGATGCATTCATCACATGATTGATTAGGTTGGTAACAGGTTCCCTCCCCGCTTGACCGACTACGATCCTGGCCAGATCATCTTTCGCTTTCACCATCGCCTTCAGCGCATCGAAGATGCCCGCGTCGTCCAAATCGCCAGTGATTTCAAGTATTTTATTGAATGCCTGATCTTGATCAGCAATCAGAGACTTCAGCTCTGCCAATTTCTGTTGTTTGAGTTCTTCGGGAGTCGGAACCTTCTTATGAATAGATGTGATCGGTATCGCCATTAAACATCACCTTTCTTCTACCTGATCAGTCAAATGTATATAATTCGGACGCGCCCATTTACGCTCGACCTCGACGCCGTTCTGCGGATGGCGCGGTTTGTTTCGGTGATTCGATTTTGGTAATGGGTTGTCTCCGTCTCTTATTAAGACTTCCATACGCACTTTTGTCTGTTTATATGCAGGTGTATTCGTGCGTTGATCGACAGCAGGACCAGTCAGGAAGTTAATAGCCGATTCTTTTTCAACAGAGTTCATCGGTAGGAACAGCTCATTATCCTTTACGCGGTCAGTGACGAGTGCCGGCAGCTTCAATGCCCCATATGGTGAAACCAAACGCACAATGGAGCCACTTAACACGCCGCGTTCTTTAGCAAGTTGCGGTGAAACCTCCACGAAAATCTCAGGTACTTTCTTCTGGATCCCATCTGATTTGTTCGTCAGATTACCTTCATGGAAATGTTCGAGTAAACGGCCGTTATTGATATGCAGATCATATTCTTCCGGGAATTCAACGGGCTCCACCCAGTCGGATAGTGCAAAACGCGCCTTTTTATCCGGAAAATTAAACCCATCCGTATATAGCAAAGGTGTACTTGAGCCGTCCAGACTGCCCCATAAGAAGCTATCCCAACCTTCCATCACACTATAATCCGCTTGAGCGAATAACGGTGATAGGCTGGCCATCTCCGCAAATATGTCACCTGGATGACTGTAGCTCCATTCTTGGCCGAGTCGGTTGGCGATTTCCTGGACAATCCACCAGTCCGCCTTCGCCTGTCCCAATTCAGGAAGGGCTTTGTACAAACGCTGCACACGCCTTTCCGTATTCGTAAAGGTCCCGTCTTTTTCAAGTGATGGTACAGCCGGTAAAATAACGTTCGCATATTGCGCCGTTCTTGAAAAGAATATATCCTGGACGACAAGAAAATCCAGTTTGGCCAAGACTTCATGCACATAGTTTGCATTAGAATCGACGAGTGCCATATCTTCACCAACGATATACATCGCTTTCATGGTGCCTTCCTCGACGGAATGGAGCATTTGGATATTATCCAGTCCCGGCACCGCGTCTATTTCCACACCGTATGCATTTTCAAATTTACTACGCGCCTGATCATCTGTCACATGCTGGTAGCCCGGCAACCATCCTGGAAGTGTGCCCATATCGCAGGCTCCTTGCACATTGTTATGACCGCGCAGCGGATAGGCGCCCGCTCCGGGACGGCGGTAGTTCCCTGTCGCGAGCAACAGATTCGAAATCGCAGCGGATGTGTCCGAGCCGCCTGTATTTTGAGTAACGCCCATCCCCCAAAGAATGCATGTGCCGTCCGCGTCCCGAATCATTTCCGCAGTTCGGATTAGCATTTCTATTGGTACGCCTGTCACTTTTTCTGCATAGTCGAGTGTGTATTTCTCTAAAACTTCTTTGAAGTCCTTAAAATAGTGGACATTTTCATCGATAAACGATTGATCATGCCAGCCTTGATCGATGATGTATTTTGTCACCGCCATAAGCCACACTTGGTCCGTCCCTTGTTTAGGACTGATGTGGATATCGGAGCGTTCGGCCATTTCGTTTTTACGCAAATCCGCTACAATCAGTTTTTGACCATGCAGTTTATTCGCGCGTTTCACACGTGTTGCAAGGACAGGATGCCCTTCTGCCGGGTTCGCTCCGACAATAATAACAAGACCTGCTTTTGCAATATCTTTAATTGTTCCGGCGTCCCCACCCATACCGACGGTACGGAACAAACCGTCTGTCGCCGGTGATTGGCAATAACGCGAACAGTTGTCGACGTTATTCGTTTCAAATACTTGGCGGGCAAGTTTTTGAATGACATAGTTTTCTTCATTCGTAATCTTCGACGAGGAAATGATTCCAACAGCTTCCTTGCCATACTCTTTTTTGATAGTACCGAGATTTGAAGCGACAACATCCAGTGCTTCTTCCCATGTCGCTTCGACAAACGATTCGCCTTTACGGATAAGGGGTGTCGTAATCCGCTCTTCACTATTGACAAAATCCCATCCGAATTTCCCTTTAATACATGTCGATATTGCATTGACGGGTGCATCCGAAACGGGTTGGATCTTTAAGATTTCTCGGTCTTTGGTCCATACTTCAAACGTACAACCGACACCACAAAATGTGCAGACCGTTTTCGTTTTTTCCGTCCTGGTCTCGCGCATTGCCGCTTCCACATCCGACACAGCCATAATGCCGCTATACCCCGGTTCAACGTCTTTGACCAAGTCAATCATCGGCGTTAATACTTCGGATTTCATGCCTGTCATGAAACCCGCCTCACCAAGCATCGATTTTTCCATCAATGCATTGCAAGGACAGACGGTTACACAATGGCCGCAACCAACGCAGGAAGAATCATTGATTTTCGCGCCACCATCCCAAAGAACGATTGGACGATCCCTTTCCCAATCAATCGACAAGGTTTCATTCACCTGTAAGTTTTGACATACTTCCACGCATTGACCGCATGCGATGCACTGATTCGGGTCGTAACGATAGAATGGGTGGGTGAAATCCACACTATTTTGTGTGCATTTAGGTTCATACGGATATTTCTGATGTTCGATTTCCATCATGTCCACCGTATTATGAATTTTACAGTTGCCGTTGTTATTATCGCATACCGTACAATACAGCAAGTGGTTTTCAAGAATACGGTCCATCGCCTCTGTCTGTGCCTCTTTCGCTTTCGGTGAAGAAAGTGCTATATTCATTCCTGAAACAGCTTGTGTGGAACACGCCCGCAAAAGACGCCCGTCCACTTCTACGATACATGTGTCACATGTCTGAATTGGGTCCACTTCCGGCAAATAACAGATTTGTGGATGATCGATTTGATTTTGGTTGATTACTTCGAGTATTGTTTTGCCTGCTTCGAAATGGTAAGCTGCTCCATCGATCTTTAACGCCATGTAAGCGCCTCCTTTTTTATCAAAAAACCACTATAAAAAACACACCAACTTGACAAGTGCACTTTCCTAGTGGAATAGTCTTTAAATAGGACTTTAAAAATTACCGATGTATCATCTACTAGTATAATAGACTTTGTCTGAATAGACAATCTGTTTTACAACTATTAAAAATCTTCTCTATTGGTGAAAGGAGGAAAGGCTGATGAATCTCGATAATAAGCGAATAGTCTTGCGGTATTCGGATGGGCAATTATCAGAAAAAGAGGACCAGATTGTCGTCGAACAACCTGTCACTATTTACATCAACGATAAAGAATTTGCAACAATCGTCTGCTCTCCCGAATACATCGAAGATATGGCTATCGGTTTTTTAGCATCTGAAGGTGTCATCCCGAACTACCAAGATATCAAAGAAATTCGGGTACAAGAGAAGTTAGGGATTGTTCATATCCAAACAGAAAAAATGTACCCCTTTTACGAAAAAATGCTTAATAAACGGTACATCAATTCCTGTTGCGGAATGAGCAGACAAGGTTTTGTTTTCGCCCACGACGCGTTGACTGCAAAAAGAATGACAGGAATTCCTGTTACGTTAACACCAGAGAATTGCTTTTCCCTAATGAGGCAGATGGAGCAGTCTGCGGACATATTCCACCAAACCGGTGGTGTCCATAACGCTGCGCTCTGTGATCCAGAAGGGCTACTTCTTTCTCGGATGGATATCGGAAGGCATAACGCTTTGGATAAAATCTATGGCCATTGTTTAAAAAATACCATTTCAGTTCGAGATAAAGTCATTGTCTTCAGCGGTCGAATTTCGTCGGAAATTGTATTGAAAGTAGCGAAAATTGGCTGCTCAATCGTACTTTCTAAGTCAGCACCCACCGAATTGGCGCTGACACTTGCTGAAGAACTAGGCATAACAACAGTTGGATTCATACGACAAAATTCATTTAACCTGTACACACATCCTGAACGAATTATCTCCAATAAGTCCCAATAGGTATTTCAATAAATATTGTGCCAAAATGAAAAAATGCCAGCGCCTAATGCAGTTTTGAACGGCTTAGACGCTGGCATTTTACTATTTATTCAATGAAACACAATCGTTTTGTTGCCTTCCACGATAATCCGATTTTCAAGATGCCATTTTACAGCTTTTGCGAGAACGCGGCGCTCGATTTGCCGACCGAGTTTCTTTAGATCCACCACATCGTCACGGTGATCTACCCGTTCAACATCCTGTTCAATAATCGGACCTTCGTCAAGATCGTTTGTCACATAATGGGACGTTGCCCCTATCAGTTTCACACCGCGTTCATGTGCTCGCTCGTAAGGTCCTGCCCCAATAAAAGCGGGCAAGAATGAATGATGGATATTGATGATCCGGTTTTCAAAATGACTGACAAAATCAGGCGTCAAAATTTGCATATAACGTGCAAGGATCAGCAAATCAACATCATACTCTTCCATCAGGCGGATTTGCTCAGCTTCGACTTGTTTCCGGATTTCTTTGTTTGCTGGGATATAATGAAAAGGAATGCCTAGCGCCTCAACAAGAGGGCGGGCTTCTTCATGATTACTGATGACAACGACAATATCCGTATCCAAATCGCCGTTTTGCCATTCCCATAAAAGTTCCATCAGACAATGCGGTTCTCTTGAAACGAATATTGCTGAACGCATACGTTCATTTCCGTATGTTAATTGGTAATCCATTGAATGAAGGGCTGCAATCTCCTTAAAATCTTGTTCAATCTGTGTAGACTTTTCCACCAAATTTTCACAGTGGAATTCAATCCGAATAAAAAAGATGCCATTCTCAGGATCAGTGGAGTGTTGACTCCATTCGATAATATTCGATTCATGATTATGTAAAAATGTCGACAATACCGACACAATCCCCGGTTTGTCCGGACATTTAACTAACAACCGTCCCCGATTTCCAAGTTGCTTATTCTTCTGCTGCGATTTTACTTTAAGATTTTTATCAGTAGCCATGTATGAACATCTCCTTGTAGTGAAAATAATGAATTATCATTATTATTATTGCACTATATTATGTTTCTTCTCAATATCTTTCTAACTTTTGGTCCTATAAATCTTATTAAAAGACAAGATTATCTACTATTCGCTAACAATACTCAAAGTAAAATACATATTTCACTGTTTGATACTAGCTTTCATAGGTTCGAGTACTAAACCCAGAATTAAGGCACCGTTTATTTATTTATGGCATCAAAAATAGATAGCAGGACATTTATTGTCCTGCTATCTATTTTCCAAAGCTAATCTCCGTCAAAAGGATCAAAGCACTATTGAATTCAACTTAGATTTACGGAATTATTCGTCGGAGCTAATGATTTGTTAATTTCATCAGGTTGGTCGGTATACTTTTTACATTCAAATCCACCGGGAGTATATACCCAATCCTGATTTACACTCGTTGACAAATATTTGTCATCATAGTTTGAATCAATCTCGACTTGAGGATATTTTGGTATAATCCATAATTTCATTAACACGTAATAGATACTGAATCCTAGCGGAAGCCCAACAAGATATGCAATTGATAAAAATTTAATTGCGATAGCACCCGCTACTACCCATGCAATTAGTCCAGCAGGATTATATCCTTTCATATATCGAAATTGCCCATCTTTTTTATATAAATCTGGTATATTGACTCTTCTACGCCGGATTAAGAAGTAATCACATATCATAATCCCCCCTATTGCCGATAGCGCTCCGCCATAGAAACCGAGAAATACGTATAAATGTTCCAATATCAACCATGGCATAGTAGCAGTGCCAACAGCACCCGCTATAACGACACCCACTTTATAACTTACTCTAGGCGCAAGCGCATTTACAAAAGCAAGAGTAGCCGGAATTAAGTTTGCAGCATTATTTGTTGACCATTGAGCAATTATAACTAACCCTAATAATGCGATTAGAACTAAACCACTTTGGTTTTCTTGAATAATGGTAATTGGATTCCAATTACCAGTCGCAATAAAGGCAACTGCTCCAATAAACGCCATAAACGTTGAAAGGATAGGTAATGCAATAATCTGGGCAGCAAAAATGTTTTTATTCCGTTTAAAAAACTTTTTGTTTCCTGAATTAACTTTGATGAAACGTGAGATGTTGGGAACATCAACTGCCAATGCTGCCCAAAGAGATAGATTGGCCATGAAGATTAAAAGTAAGGAAGTATTACCCTCTCCCACAAATGTCCAAATATTGTGACCACCTATTTGAGCAAGACCATCCAAATAAAAATACATCCAAACCGATATACCAATTAATATTGGTGCCGCCAAACTAGCAAACTTTTCAACAGCCTTAATACCTAGTAACGTGTTAATTACTTGTACAGTAGCAAATAAAATATACCAAACAATCCAATTATCATAACCTGTCAGATATTGAAAGATACCATTTAGAGCAAGGGCTCCTAAGTATGTTTGAATTCCAAACCATGCTGCTGCAACAATTCCACGAGATACTCCTGGGAAATGAGTGCCATATATTCCAAATGGTGCGCGAAGATAAACTGCAAAAGAAAGGCCATGTTCTGTTCCAATATCTGCGGACAATAACATGACTAAACCAATCGTAAAATATGCAAGAAGAATAGTTAGCATGCTTATGGTAATTGAATGTGAAGCAACAGCTTCCCCACCAAATTGGTAAGCAACAATCATAACAACAATACCGACCCAAATGAAAAAGTAACCTAACATACCAACTGTACGCTTTTTATTTATTATCGGAAGTATTGATTCTTCTATTAAATGGTTACTTTCGCTATTTTCGCTCAATAATTGTTAACCCTCCCGGTAGTAGATACTTTTTAGAAGGTAAATAGTGGTCTAATGTATAATGCATTCTAGATGCTCGGTTTAAATCAACTTTCCTTTGAATATCCCCTTAATTGATTTACTCCAAAGGAAGGAAGATTACTTAGCAATCAGCCTTCCTTTGGAGCACCTTTACAAACATGATAATTTAAGAGTTACTCTTTCAACCATCAAAACTTATTCAGTATATAACCCCACTTTGCCTCTTTCTTTACGGAGTTTTTTTCTATACTCTTTTGAGCCTTCTAAATCGAGTTTCCTATTCTTAATGATAACTCCGTAATCCCTTAGTGCAGTTTCTACCGATACATAATCATCCAATACATCTTCATATACTTGTTCTGCCGGTCTGTCTAGAGGATCACCGTAGCCACCAGAGGATGGGACCGAAACCATAATTGATTCCCCCGCTTTAAGCGTAAAACCGTTTAATTTGGAACTAAGATGTTCTGGGTTTGTATGGGGATTCTTAATGAGGCTTGCGCTAGTACCCGGCAATCCTCCTTTAAATCCCCATGGACGAACTGTATGTTTATCCCCCTCCATTGTCATAAATCCATCAGTTAACATTCGATTTTCACGAACAATTCCAAGCCCTCCACGCCAGCGACCCGCACCGCCAGTATCTTCACGCAATTCATATCTATCACAAACCATTGGTACATGCATATCGAGATCCTCGATTGGGTTGTTACGGGTGTTCCAAGAGCTGAAATCCATTGCATCCATCCCATCTTTTCCTGGACGACCGCCATAAGAGCCTTCATTAACTTCAATATATACCCAGTAGTCGCTATTCTCATCTAGGCCTGCATATGAAGCAAATTGGATATTGGCAGAGCTACCCGCACATGTTTGTTCTGGCAGTACTGGTGCTAAAGCTTTGATAATCAAGTCCGCAACTGTATTTACCTGATTCGCTCGACTGAATGTAGCAGCTGGTTTAATTGGATTAAATATACAGCCTTCTCGAGCCGTTACTGTAATCGGACGGAAAGTCCCATGGTTTGGTGGAATGAATTCTTCATGTACAGCAGTGTCTAAAAATATGGAACGTAATACACTGTAAACGCTTACACAAAGAGCACCAGAATACGATGCATTGAATGCCGTGGGTGTCTGATCCGCAGAGCCGGATACATCCACTTCTAATTCGTCCCCTTCAATATTAATTTGTACATGCACTCTTAGTCGTTTGTCCAAATTTCGACCATCGTCATCTAACCATGATTCTGCCTCATACGTCCCATCTGGTACCTTTGCAATCTGCTGCCTCATCACACGCTCGGAATAGTCCATAAGCTCTTCAGAGGCCTGTAGCACAGTATCTTTTCCGTATTTATCCATCAATTCAACGAAACGTTTGACACCTAGACGGCAACCAGCTACTTGAGCTTCTAAATCACCTAGTACTTCCCGCGGTGTCCTCACATTTTGGCGCACAATCTCGGCCACTGTCTCATTTCGAACACCCTGATCATAGTACTTTATTCCATTCATTATCAATCCTTCAGCATATATATCTGGAACGTCAACCATTAATCCAGGTTGTGCCCCGCCTATGTCCAGATGATGTGCTGAAGTTCCTGCATATCCAACTAACTCGCCATCATAAAAAATAGGTTGACATAGTGATATATCCGGTGAGTGAGAAGCACCAGCATAAGGATCGTTATTCCAAATTATGTCCCCTGGATGTATATTATCTCCTAAGACACTTTGAAATCCTTTGATATACCCTGGTAAACATCCTAGTTGCATTGGTGTTGAATCAGCTTCAGCGATTGTATGACCGAACTTATTAAATACACCTGCTCCTAGGTCTTCTGATTCACGAATTAGCGAAGAGTATGCCATCCGTTCAATTACATGGGCCATTTCTTTCGCAATTGTATGAAGTGCACCGCCAATAATTTGCAGCGTTACAGGATCTAACTTTTCCCTGTTTTCATTTTTGAATGTCATGTAATTTCCCCCTTTTCACATACTCATTTTTGCTAACTTTTGTTCTTTTTCTATCGTTATGTTTTTAGCTGCTATCAATAATGTACCGTAAATGGAAACAGTGGCTTCCCAGTTTGGCGGGATTAAAGTTGTAGAATCGCGTTGTACGACAACTGCCGGTCCGCTTACTAAGTCATTGGCTAGTAACTTATCGCGTTTAAAACGTGGTGTTGGTAGTCGCCTTATTTCTCCATCTATTTCAAAAACGGTATCACGTACGTATGCAATGGCCTCTTTAGGGTTATCCCTATTTCCGCTTTCCAATTTAGGTAATTCCATAGCAGGTATTTTTCCAGTTCCAATGGCGCGTAAGGTTACAATCTGTACATGAGTATCTGGAAAATGATGCCCATATTCTTGTTCATGTACCTTATGGAAGTTTCTATGAATCTCTTTCATTGAGTCTTCTGTAAGTTCCCCTTCTGGTAATGGAACTCGTAATTCTATCCCCTGTCCGACATAACGACATTCTGCAATTTTTTCAATTGCAATATACTCTGAATCAATGCCATCCTTTTTCAATTGAGTTTTAGCTTGATTAACTAGTTCTTCAAAATCGAAATTGACTTTAGCAATTAGCTCTTCAGTAATGTCCTCTAAACTTGCTACGCGTGATTTTATAAAATCATATTTAAGATTTCCTACCAACAGGCCTATCGCCGCGGCGACTCCTGGATAAGTTGGAACTACGACTGATTGGGAATCGACCGTGTCAGCCAAATCAACTGCATGTAATGGACCTGCCCCTCCAGCAGCAAATAAAGAATATTCTCTAGGATCTGTCCCTTTTTTTACAGAACTTGCACGGATTGACAATGCCATATGATTATTGATGATCTTAAGGACACCTAAAGCAGCTTCTTCGGTGGTCATATTCAGTTTTTTAGCAAGTCCTTCCATCGCCTTGAAACTTAGCTCTGGGTCTATATCAAGATCCCCACCAAGAAATTGCTCTTTATCTAGTCTACCTAACACAATATTAGCATCAGTTACACAAGGATCTTGACCGCCTTGATTGTAACAAGCTGGACCAGGATTGGCGCCTGCACTTTTTGGCCCTACCCTGAAAGCTCCGCCAGAGTCAACGTATGCAATTGATCCACCCCCTGCACCGATTGTTTCTACATCAACCATCGGAGTGAGCACTGGTGAACTATTAACTGTTGCATCGAGAGAATTGACAAGTTTAGCTACTCTATTTGGTATGACTGATATGTCAGCAGAAGTTCCACCAATATCTACACTAATCAAGTTCTTGATATTATCTAATTCTCCCCACCTGACTGCGGCTAAGACGCCACCAGCTGGCCCTGATTTTAGTAGGGTTACAGGTGTTGCGGTTGCCCTCTCAACAGATGCCATTCCTCCGGATGATTGCATAATATGCAATTTCCCCTTGCTACCAATGTTTTCAAGTGAATTTACTAAATGATCTACATAACGACTTACCTTAGGCGCTACATAAGCATTCATAGCTGTCGTACTAAACCGTTCATATTCTCTAATTTGTGGGACTACTTCACTTGATGTAAAGCACAGTACTTCTGGCCATAATTCATTTACAATTTCTTTTGCTCTACGTTCATGAACGTCATTGATGAACGAGAACATGAAACAAACTATTACCACTTCAACACCTGAATCCTTTAGGTGTTGAACAGCTTCTCGTACGTCATCCTCATTTAATGGTGTCGTAATTTCGCCATTTGGAGCAGCTAGTTTCTCAGTGATTGGAATCCTGTGTCGACGTTTTACTAATGGTTCTGATTGCCATGGAATATCTTGTTGAATCGAAAAGTTTTCAACCTTTTTGTGACGTGCAATGTGTAAAATATCTCTGTAGTTTCTTGTGGTTAACATGCCTACAGTCGCTCCATCTCGTTCAATCGTAATATTAGTAGCGACAGTCGTTCCATGCAGAATATAGTCCACATCTGCAAGTGGAACATCTGCATTTTTACATATTTCTTCAATGCCTTTAACTACCCCGATTGATTGATCATGAATTGTGCTTGGTACCTTATGGACAGTAAAGGTATTTGTTTCTTCACTTATTAATATCACATCGGTAAATGTTCCCCCAACATCAACTGCAAGTTTAGCCTTAGCCATAATGTGCACCCCTTTTTAAAGTAGAATAAGAATTGTATTAACAGGAATTTTTCCATATTACAATTGCAGAATAAAAGGTAGAAATCTACAAAGCTAGTCCTACCAATAAAAACGAGAACTAACACCCATACAACAATGACATCTCTTTCCAGCAGCCCCGGCTTGTTTAGCCGCTAAGGCAATCCAAGCTCTTGCAATAGATTTGAAAACCACGTCTACCAATGTAGAATACTATGCTTTTTTGTTGCTCCGAAATCCATCACTAAAATTTTATCCTGTACTATTTATAATGGATTTTTCAAATCCCATTCCTGCACGTATACTTTTATGCTACCTATCGTAGTTATAGAAATAATATAATTGAGAACAAAGAAAAGTGCCCCTCTTCAAATCCGAATTTATGAGAATTTTTTCTCAACCCTTCAAAGACTGGAAGAATGCACTTTAATAAAACAATGACACAGTATATTGATCAATCTATTCTTGAAATCATTATTTTTACGACATTACATCATTGAAGATTCTTAACTTACTTCTTCAAATCCACACCATTCTAGGATGTTTAAGACGTTAATTTCAACACACTGAAGCCACTCTTCCAAGTTTAACCACTCATCTGCGCCATGTAAATTACCGCCAGTTGGGCCGTAAATGATTGTCGGAATATCTAAGTGTAGAATTGATAAGCGAATATCACTAAATGTAGGCATTCCTAGAATCTCGGTATCTTTCCCAGTAACTCTGTCAATATTTGACTTAGACAATGTTACAAGGGGATGATCTGGACTTATTTCCGCTGCACTTGTTTGCCATTCCCAGCTAATTACAGGTGGATGTTCAGTTAGCCATTCATCATTGGATGCGACTTTATTTATCGCTGCTACAATTTGTGCTTTTACATCTTCTAGTTCTTCATTTGGAGGGTAACCGATTGTTCCCGTAAGCTCACATTCGGCTGGAACCTTATAAGCCCAATCACCAGCATTCATAATAGCTGGTGTTAAGTTAGTAGAACGGACTGGCATATTTGAGGCTGCAAAATATCTTTCAAAAGGTGCATATTTAATTGTTTTAGCTCGTTCTTCATCCAACTCTACTAACGCCTCATATATTTTAATAGCCTTACCAATCGCATTTACGCCTATTTGTCCATTCAAGTTATGTGCAGCTAGCCCTTTGACTTTAACTTTAAAAATCAATCCACCCGCACAGGCAATCTGAGGTGCTAATCCAGGAGTCAATGGATGTGGGTAAATACAAGCATCAGCCTTAAATCCTTCCTCTTGCAATCGTTGAGTCATTGCTACCGCACCTGCAGCACCACCGACTTCCTCATCAACAACAGATATCGCCGTAATGTCTGCATTTGGTTGTAAACCCAAGTCACGGATAATTTCCAACGCCGCAAGGATAGATCCAAAACCACCTTTATTGTCAGCGGTTCCTCGGCCATACATAATGCCATTGTCAATTACGCCCTGAAGTGGTGGATAACTCCAATGAACAAGATCTCCGACGGGAACAGTGTCTACGTGAGTAAACATGAGCAAGGATTTCCCTTTACCTCCCGAGCCAGTCCACTTACCAACCACATTTGGACGACCTTTAAAGCCAACCTCCCGCTCTACTACTGATTCTGTATATTCTGGGTGATTCCGAACCGAATCATCTGCTTCGAATGTATCAACATCAAGGCCAAGTTCAATCATTTTCTTTCGAATATGTTCCTGAACAGGCCCTTCATATCCAGATTCACTAGGAATTTGAATTAACTTTTGGAGATTGGACACGAGCTTCTCTCGATTTTCTTTTAAATAGGTACTCACCCTTACCTTTACATCGTTCGATATCGCTGTTGTCATTTGTACATTCCTCCACTACCGTTATTTCAAAAACAGAAATCATGTATATGCCGAGTTAGTATACATTTAATTCTGAATATTTGATATAGTAATCTTATCTAATGAAACCTTATATGTCTAATACTTATTATTCAAGACTTTAAGACTTTTAAAGTATCAAGGAGGAGTATCTCATGGAACTGCGTCATTTAAGATATTTTATTGCTGTAGCAGAGGAACTTCATTTCGGAAGAGCAGCTAACCGATTACAGATTTCACAGCCCCCATTAAGTCAACAAATTAAACAACTTGAAATGGAATTAGGTTTATTGCTATTTTCACGAACGAGACAACAAGTAGAATTAACTTCAGCCGGAAAATCATTTCTGCAGAATGCTTATAAAATTATGAACCTTATCGACCAGGCTAGTGAGGAAGCGAAAAGAGTAGATCGTGGTGAATCTGGTGAATTAATATTAGCGTTTACAGGAGCAATCGCCTTTGAGCTCCTCCCAACCATTCTAAAATCTTATCGAGATAAATACCCAAGTATAAATATTATTTTAAAACAAATGACTACTGCAGAACAAATTAAAGCTTTACACAAAAAAGCTATCCATGTTGGATTACTAGTCATGCCTGTAAGAAGCGAATTGTTAAACGTTGAACTATTGCGTGAGGAGCCCTTTGTCGTTGTATTACCAAAAACGCATCATTTAGCGCAACAAAAGGGAAAAATCAATATTGCCGACCTTGTTAATGAACAATTCATTATGACCCCTAGAATTTCCGGTGAAGGTTATTATGATTCCATTATTAGTCTTTGTCAGTCTGCAGACTTTAGTCCACTGACAACGCAAGAAGCTGAAGAATTGCATACTGTTGTTTCCTTCGTAGCATCAGGGATGGGAATTGCTATCTTACCTGCATCCATTCAATTTTTTAAAAACGAAGATATTGTCTATTTTCCTTTAGAGCATGACTTTTCAACATACAATACTGGAGTGGCTTGGAGTAAATCAGAAATCTCCCCTGTCGTGCATTCCTTTATTTCATTTCTAAGAGAATCAATTATCCCCCAAAACAGGGATTAGCACTACACAACATCCCCCTCTTCTACATTAAAGGGAACGAGTACAAAATATTGTCAATGGTAAATGGACGATTGGTTTTACACATATAGTAGTCTGCCCGAAATGTCTTTTCCCGACCTTCAGCATTTTAATTCCTGCAGAAGATAAAACAATAAAATCATGATCGATAGGTAGGGATAAGCCCCTTCTTATAATGAAATGCAATTATATTTAAGAGTGGTGCGGGGATTCTTTTTGGAAACAGTGGTTTTTGGTAAAGCTGATAATATGCCTTTTTTAGGTTAGCCCATTGCTTACAATCTTTCTTTTGTCTAAAGCGTGCAACATCAATTATTTTTATGGCACCTGTCGACGTGATGAAAATGTTCCTCAGATGAATATCAGAGGGATTTAAACCCTGCTTTGACGCTAAAGATAATGCATAATCGATTTCTTTCAGGTGATTAGGTGTTATGATATGTCCTGTAGACAAACATTCAAAGAGGGTTTGTCCTTCAATGTAATCCATTACGATATAATTTGGTCCCGCCTCATAGATAGATGGATAATAGTCGATATTTTGAAGTGTTTTATAAATTTCCGCCTCTTCTTTTGCTATATAAGAAAAAGCAGGGAAAAATAATTTCATCGCTTTATTCGATGCCTTTATCCTAAAAACAAAAGCACTTCTCCCTGTCCCAATAAGTGTCAACGTATCATCATGGCTAATTAGAAGATTATCCTTGTTAATGATGACTGTTTTTGCAAGTGCTTGATAAGTATCCAACATTAAACCTCCAATAGATTCTAAAAATAAAAAGAGATGTTATAACCAGTATTTGGTTTTAACATCCCTTATATTGTAAAAGACCTCACCAAATAATCGGTAAGGTCTCGCAAACAACGATAGTTGCCAGCAAGGCCGAGGATTCAAGTCCCGTATTGACGACGTTTGCTGTATAGCTACTCCCCTTAAAGGAAGTTATCTATTCAATTTGTAGGGTTAGTATAAGCGTTGTAGGTTGTTGGAGTCAATTATTTCGGTTTTTTCCACTCGGTTCGTTCGACTATTTCCCACTTTGCGTGCACGAGAGAACCTCGCTTAAAACTCTACAATCTGTGGTTCTTCACCTTTTATATTCATTACACGGATTTGTGTAGGCGTAATTTTCAGAATGAGGTAATCAGGATCTTCAGGTCCGTCAAACCAACCTTCTAAGAGTTTGTTCCATACTTTTTCTTTTAATGTCTCTTCCTGCGATTCCTCAACTGTTCCTTCGATTTCTAGAAAAGCATCGCCGAATCCCTTTCCTTCATAGCCGAGCAAAATGTGGGTATTTGGATTTTGTTGGACTTCCTCAACTTTATGCGTCTTTTTACTTGTTGCTGTATAAATGGTGAATTCATCGTTAAAAAAAGTCATGTATCGGGAATGTGGCTTATTCGACTGAATTGTTGCCATTGTGCCTATCGTGCTGTCATTCAAGATTTTTAGCGCAAGATCTTTTGCAGTTTTTGCCATTTAGAATCGGCCCCTTTCAGATTTTCTTCTTCTATTATTCCTTTAACTGAGATAATTAAACCTCATCCATTCTGTAGCCATACAATTCAAGAAAATAAGGCTTAACCGTTTCATAGTTGGGTACAGTAATTAGTATGGTCTGAAAAGTTTGCATAAAAGCCATAAGAAAGCCTCTGTAGCCTTAATTCTCTTGAAAACGATAAAGGGAATGACTGCATCTCCCCTTCATTCGAACCTAGAGAATAAGAAGATCACTTTGGACGCATTTTTATTTTTAAAATCATATTGACTTGGAGAAGTTATCCTTTATATTTAGTAAAGAATCTATTTTATAATCAGCTGAAATTATAAAATTCATTTAATTCTCCATATTAAACGAGAGGCGTGATGTTAGGGTTGGAAAATAAGCTGAAGCTTTACGGCTTTAACAACCTCACCAAAACACTTAGCTTTAACATCTATGATGTTAACTATGCAAAAAGTGCGCGGGAGCAGAGTGATTATATCGCTTATATTGATGAGCAATATAATTCCGAACGATTAACCAATATTTTGTATGATGTAACCGAAATTATTGGTGCTCATGTATTGAATGTCAGCAAGCAAGACTATGATCCCCAAGGTGCAAGCGTGACAATACTCATTTCAGAAGAAAATTTTTCAGTTGCCCGTATTGACGAATCATGTAATCGAGGCGAACTTGAAATCCTTAAAACGCGCGAAACGGTCGTCGGACATTTGGATAAGAGTCATGTCACCGTGCACACGTATCCGGAATTCCATCCGGATAACTCGATCGCAACTTTTCGTGTTGATATCGATGTTGCAACATGTGGGGAAATCTCTCCATTGAATGCTCTCGATTACCTAATTGGTAGCTTCGACTCGGATATCATTACAGCTGATTACCGGGTACGCGGATTTACACGCGACGTAAATGGAAGGAAATTGTTTATGGATCAACCCATGACGTCGATTCAGGAATACATCGATAGCAAGACTTTGCAAAAATACGACGCAATCGATGTCAATGTATACCAATCAAATATTTTCCATACAAAACTGCTGATTAAAGATATCGAATTGCAAAATTACCTGTTCAATACAGATGTTCTCGAGTTGCCGCCAAAAGAAAGGCTCAAGATTACAAATAACTTGCGCAGGGAAATGATTGAAATTTTCAGTGGTTATAATATATATGATGAGTGAGAGGTGGTAAAATGACACATCTTTCACAAGAAAAAGCCCCGATCATGGAGGCATTGGACCGCTATAAGAAAATGCGGGTCGTACCTTTTGATGTTCCGGGACATAAACGTGGAAGAGGAAATTACGAACTGGCCGCATTTCTAGGAGAACAATGTCTGGCGGTCGACGTGAATTCCATGAAACCTTTAGACAATCTTTGTCATCCAGTGTCAATCATTAAAGAAGCCGAACAATTGGCTGCCGAAGCATTCGGCGCAAAACATGCTTTTTTCATGGTTAACGGAACCACGTCCGCTGTCCAGGCAATGGTCATGACTGCGTGCAAGGCCGGCGACAAAATCATCATGCCTCGTAATGTACATCGGAGCGCTATCAATGCACTCATACTAAGCGGTGCAGTTCCCGTGTATGTCAATCCCGGTGTGAATGATGAACTTGGTATTCCTTTAGGGATGTCCGTCCGAGAAGTGGAAAAGGCAATCTTAGACAACCCCGACGCGAAAGCCATTCTTATCAATAATCCCACTTATTACGGGATCTGTTCGAATTTGCAGGCATTGACAGACCTGGCCCATCAACACGAGATGCTTGTCCTTGTCGACGAAGCGCATGGCACCCATTTTTACTTCGGTGATGATTTACCCGCTTCCGCTATGTCAGTCGGTGCTGATATGGCTTCTGTCAGCATGCACAAATCTGGTGGGTCGCTGACGCAAAGCTCCTTCCTATTGATCAATAATGAAGTGAGCGAAGGCTACACGCGTCAAATCATCAATTTGACACAGACGACGAGCGGTTCCTATTTACTGCTTTCTTCATTGGACATATCGAGGAAAAACTTAGCCCTTCACGGACGAGAAGTATTCAGAAGAGTAGCCGAAATGGCACAATACACAAGAGATGAAATCAACAGGATCGGTGGGTATTATGCGTATTCGAAAGAATTGCTGAACGGGGATACGATTTTTGATTTTGATGTCACTAAACTTTCCGTCCATACCCGTGACATCGGCTTGGCAGGTATTGAAATTTACGATATTCTTCGCGATGAGTACGATATCCAAATTGAATTCGGGGATATCGGCAATTTGTTGGCCTATATTTCCGTCGGGGATCGACAATTGGACCTTGAACGATTGGTTGCTGCTCTGTCGGAAATCAAACGACGCTATTCAATCGACAAAACCGGCATATTCGACCATGAATACATCAAACCACAAGTTGCAACGACGCCCCAAAAGGCATTCTACGCACCCAAGATAAGCATGCCAATTGCTGAAAGTGCAGGTCATATTGCCAGTGAATTCGTCATGTGCTACCCGCCCGGCATCCCGATCCTTGCACCTGGTGAGCGTATTACGGAAAAAATCTTGGCGTATATAGCCTACTGTAAAGAAAAAGGCTGTTTCTTAACCGGAACCGAGGATAGCACGATTACGCATATCAATGTGTTAAAGGAGTCTGAACTATGAATTTATGGTACACAGAAGACCATTCGCCCAATGTCCGGTTTTCGATGAAAGTGGACGACCATCTCTACTCTGGCCAAAGTGAATTTCAAAAGATTGACATTTTACAAACAGTAGAGTTCGGTAAAGTGCTAACACTTGACGGTTTGGTCATGGTCACCGAGAAGGACGAATTCATTTACCATGAGATGATTACTCATGTCCCAATGGCAACCAATCCGAAGATCAGAAAAGTGTTGGTGATTGGAGCAGGTGACGGAGGTACAGTACGCGAACTTACAAAATATCAAACAATCGATCAGATTGATATGGTGGAGATCGACAAAATGGTTGTTGATGTCTGCCGCGAATATATCCCTCAAACCGCTTCACAATTGGACGATCCAAGGGTAAATTTATACTATGAAGATGGATTGAAATTTGTACGGCATAAGGAAAATGAATATGATCTCATTATCGTCGACTCGACGGATCCATTCGGACCTGGTGAAGGCCTGTTTACGAAAGAATTTTACGGCAACTGCTCCAAAGCACTGACCGAAGACGGCATATTAGTTAATCAACATGAAAGTCCGTTCTATACCGAAGACGCGCTAGGCATGCAGCGGGCGCATCAACGGATTATTGGATTCTTCCCGATTTGTGACGTTTATCAAGTCCATATTCCAACCTATCCATCCGGCCACTGGTTGTTCGGCTTTGCGTCAAAAAAATACAATCCAATAACCGATTTGGATGCGGAAGCGTGGAATAGACTTGGCTTGAAAACGATGTATTACAATACGGAAGTCCATGTCGGTTCGTTCGCGCTTCCCAACTATGTGAAGGAGCGATTACAAGATGTTGAATAAAAACATAGAAACGTTCATCGGCTGTGACAATGACTATGAACAATCTAATCTTGTCATTTTCGGGGCTCCATTCGACTCCACGACTTCTTTCCGTCCAGGAACACGGTTTGCGAGCAAAACGATGCGCAGTGAATCATTCGGGATTGAGACGTATAGCCCTTATCAAGACAAGGATTTGGAAGACATTGCCGTATTTGACGGCGGCGATTTGGAGTTAAGCTTTGGTAATACGGAAAGAGCTTTGGCGCAAATCGAGGCTTTCACAGGACAAATCGTGGAAGACGACAAAATCCCATGCATGATTGGTGGCGAACATTTAGTCACATTAGGTGCTGTGCGGGCTGTAGCTAAAAAATATCCGGATCTGCATGTAATTCAGTTTGATGCACATGCGGATTTACGTGATGACTACCTAGGTGAAACGCTTTCCCATGCAACAGTTATTCACAGAGTATGGGATTTGCTTGGTGACGATAGGATTTTCCAATTCGGTATCCGTTCCGGAGATCGCAGTGAATTCCAATGGGGCAAAGACCATGTATTTACAAACAAATTCAATTTCAACAGCCTCGAAGAAGTAATCGATAGACTAAAAGGAAAACCAGTTTATTTTACAATCGATTTGGATGTCCTAGATCCTTCCGTCTTCCCAGGCACTGGAACTCCTGAAGCGGGCGGTGTCAGCTTTATGGAATTGTTGCAGGCAATTTTACAAGTGAGCGAACTCAATATTGTCGGTTGCGATATTAATGAGCTGTCCCCTATTTATGATCAAAGCGGCGTTTCTACTGCTGTTGCATGCAAGGTGTTAAGGGAATTATTGTTGGCGATTTGAATTGTTGAATATACACATCTCTTGATTGCTTAGTGCCATCTTTATTAATTGGTGTGTGGTGCCATTAACTGGCACTTTGTATTTGTAAAGTATTTAAAAATAATGAAATTGGTGGTGTTTACCTATGGGTAAAGCGTTAATAATCGGTGCTGGCGGAGTAGCCGGCGTTGTTGTTCATAAGTGTTGTCAAGTTCCGGATGTTTTTGAAGAAATTTGTATCGCAAGCCGTACACTCTCAAAATGTGATGCGTTGAAAGAAAAATTGGATGGTGGCCGCACAAAAATCCAAACCGCGCAAGTAGATGCAGATAACGTAGAAGAACTTGTCGAGCTCATCAATCGTTTCCAACCCGACATCGTCATCAATGTTGCCTTGCCCTACCAAGATTTAACAATCATGGATGCTTGTCTTGCAACAGGCGTCGACTATCTCGACACTGCTAACTACGAGCCTCTCGATACAGCAAAATTTGAATACAAATGGCAATGGGCATACCGTGAAAAATTCGAAAAAGCCGGCATTACGGCTCTTCTTGGCAGCGGCTTCGACCCAGGCGTGACAGGAGTATTCTCTGCGCACGCGCTCAAACATCATTTCGATGAAATTCATACGATCGATATCGTTGATGCCAATGCAGGCGATCACGGCTATCCTTTTGCGACAAACTTTAACCCTGAAATCAATATTCGTGAAATCACAGCAAACGGTAGATACTTTGAAAATGGCGAGTTCATTGAAACAGAACCGCTATCGGTCAAACGTGTCTATGACCTACCCGAAATCGGGCCTAAAGACGTTTACTTGCTTTATCATGAAGAATTGGAATCATTGGCCCTCAATATGACAGGCATTAAAAAGATCAGATTTTGGATGACGTTCTCGGAAAACTATTTGAACCACTTAAAAGTTCTTGAGAATGTCGGTATGACTTCGATTGAACCAATTATGTTTGAAGGAAAAGAAATTGCTCCCCTCCAATTTCTCAAAGCAGTTTTACCAGATCCGGCATCCCTAGGACCTCGGACAAAAGGAAAAACTAATATTGGATGTATTTTCCAAGGTGTAAAAGATGGTGAGCCCAAAACCTACTATGTTTATAATGTTTCCGATCACCAAGAGTGCTATGCAGAAGTCGGTTCACAAGCGATTTCCTATACAACAGGGGTTCCAGCAATGATTGGCGCGATGATGATCATGACGGGCAAATGGAAAAAGCCAGGTGTATACAATATAGAAGAGTTCGATCCAGATCCATTCATGGAAGCACTTAACAAATACGGGCTACCATGGAAAGAAAGCTTCAATCCGGAACTAATCGACTAAGGGGGCATAAAAATTGGAATTTGATTTACACGCAGTACCCTCCCCTTGCTATGTGGTAGATGAAGGGCTGCTCATTCAGAATTTGGAGAAACTCAAATCTGTCGCTGATCGTACAGGCTGCAAGATTTTACTTGCCCAAAAGGGTTTTTCCATGTTTTCCGTTTACCCTTTGCTCGGTGACTATCTGCACGGCGTGACATCGAGTGGCGTTTTAGAAGCAAGACTCGGCTCTGAAGAAATGGGCAAAGAAGTGCATACGTATGCCCCTGCCTTTTCCGATGCCGATTTCGATGAAATTCTCACTTATTCAGATCACATTGTCTTTAACTCTTTCCGACAATGGGAGAAGTTTAAGGACAAAGTAAAAAATCACCCAAAAATGATTGAGTGCGGAATCCGTATCAATCCTGAATATTCAGAAATTGATGTAGACATGTACAATCCCTGTTTCACCCACTCCCGATTCGGGGTCACATTGGAAAACTTTGAGCCTACCAAACTGGATGGCATCGATGGCATCCATTTCCATACGATGTGTGAGCAAAACTCTGATACGCTTGAGCGTACCATTCAAGTCGTCGATGAGAAATTCGGTGAGTATATCCGAAAAATGAAGTGGATTAACTTCGGCGGCGGTCATCACATCACGCGACCAGATTACGACATCGAAACGCTTGTCCGTTCTATTATGTATATGAAAAATAAATACGGTATTGACGTCTATTTGGAGCCTGGTGAGGCTGTGGCCTTAAATACAGGCTACTTGGTTGCAACCGTTTTGGACACACTTCATAACGGAATGCCGATTGCCATTTTAGATACCTCGGCATCATGTCACATGCCTGATGTTTTAGAAATGCCTTATCGTCCCGAAATCGTCGGTGCAGGATTGCCGAACGAAAAGGCCTATACGTATCGATTTGGTGGACCTACTTGTCTTGCAGGTGATGTCATTGGCGATTATTCGTTTGATCAACCGCTGAATCCGGGCGACAAATTGGCTTTTTGTGATATGGCTCATTATTCAATGGTTAAGAATAATACTTTTAATGGCATCAATTTGCCTTCCATCGCCCTCCATCGCAAAAATGAGGGAATTCAAGTCATTAAACAATTCGGTTATGAAGATTTTAAAAATCGTCTATCTTAATCGGGTCAAACCTGTACAACTGCTATTGGCTGTTGTACAGGTTTTTAAACTTTTCCAGACTTTGACGACAAATGCGATAGGCTCCTACTCTTTTCTCAGTTAAGCACTTTCAGCTTGACCTTTTTAACGCCCCATTCCATCGCGCGATTATATGATGGGATAAAGACATCGATTTTATGTCCTTTGATGGCTCCTCCCGTATCGCCAGCAATTGCTTCCCCATACCCTTCCACCCATACCTTTGTCCCAAGCGGAACCACATTTGGATCTACCGCAATCACTTTTTCTCTGGGATTCGAACGCAAATCTATGCCGTAAGCTGTCGTTCCTGAACAGCCTTTACAATATGCTGTATAAGCAGTTGCGGTCACAACCAATTCTTTCCCTCCACTGGCAGATGGGGATGGGGATGGCGAAGGTGATTTGGATTGCAAAATTGCCGTCACTTTTTCACTCATCTTCGCTTCAAGTATCATCGCCTCTTCTTCATCCCCACTGACAATCAATTCATCACCTGGATGTATCAAATCGCTCGTCAATTCATTCCAGCCGATAAGAGCTCCAATCGGGATTTCATGAGTCAATGCAATCCGGAACAAATTATCTCCTTCCGAGACGGTATACCTATCGGCCTCCTGCTCCACTTCTACGGGTGGATCGTTAATCGGTATCCCTGTATTGAGCTCGTCCTGAAATGGTACATCATTATCTATAAATCTATCCAAAATTATTTCTTCTGTATCTATTGAATCTGTAACTTCCAGTTCTTCAGTTTTTCCGGTTTCTGCTGTTTCAACTGTTTCTTCCAATGTGGCCTCGGGCAATTGGTTTTCTTCTCCCATCGCTGAGAACTGAGCAAAGTTGGATGCATGCGCCATAGAATAGGTTGAAAATAAAAAGATGGCGGCTACAATTAGGATTTTAATTTTCATTGTAAATTTCCTCCTTTGTATGTTCACTGCACATCGTCATTAGGGGAAATTTTTCCCTCAAAATTGTGTACGAGACCAAGCTATGCGGTTGCTTCGATTGCTATACATCTTACCTGCCATATTTTCATATACCTACTCAGAACAATGGACGAAAAAATAAACTGATTTCATAAATGTAGCCTGAATTGGGTAAACTCATACTATTAAAAAGAAATAAGATGATTTCATAGACTTACTGATTTTGGAGGATGGACGATGAATATTCTAATCGAATGGCTATACAGAACACCGAAAGGGGCAGAAACCGTCTTCCGTTCCGAAGAGATGCCGGCAGCACAAGCGTTGCTATTGGCGGAAGATCTAGAGCGGACGGGCCGCGCTAAAAGCATTGCATTCATTGATCGATTCGACAGCAGTTGGACGATTAAAGAGTTGAAAGGCTATTTGAAGGGTATCGAAACCGAACCACATAACGTTACGGTCTATTTCGATGGCGGCTTCGATCGTGCAACTAGCACGTCGGGTTTGGGCTGCGTTATTTATTATGAGCAGAACGGAAAAACGTACAGGTTGCGCCGGAACGCCTTCTCCGCTGAACTCACATCGAATAACGAGGCAGAATATGCAGCACTCTACTTGAGCCTACAAGAGCTTGCCCTTTTAAATGTCCATCATCTTCCAGTACGCTTCATCGGAGATTCCCAGGTTGTCATAAACCAAATGGGTGGAGAATGGCCACTGCTCGAGCATAATTTATCCGGCTGGGCGGATCGTATTGACAACAAGCTGAGAGACCTCGGTATCCAGCCGGAGTACGAACTGGTACAACGAAAAATGAATTCAGAAGCTGATCGGTTGGCCACACAAGCACTGAATAGCATTTCGATTACAGCAACGAAAGAGTTACAAAGTGATTGATATGATTATAAAATTTAAACACAAAAAAGTGCCTAGTTATGAAACAAACATAACTAGGCACTTTTTATATTATATAGTTAACTTAAGCTTTGACAGTTTCCAAAACACCTTTATGGGACTGTTTTAGCTGTATTGTCAAGTCTTCGATTTGTTGCAATACTTCAGTACGACCTTGAGTCTGTTGTTGCACAGCTTCTTTGACTGTCGATTCGAGCTGAACCTGAGATTGAGTAAACAAGTCTAACATTGCATGACTTGGGTTCCAAGTAAGCTCCTGAACTTTTTTATTAAGTTCTTCAACAGTTGATAACCAGTTGGCCGTCAACTCACTTTGGATTTTTTCAGATGTCTTCACGTTATCTTGCAAACGCTCAGTCCATTCTTTCGCTATCTTATTGGATTCTGTTTCCATATTGTCCAATGTCTTACGTGTAGAATCAATCAATTCCTTTTGATAATCAAAAATCCGAAATGATTTTTTCTCAACTTCGGCTTGAATTCCTTGAAGTGTTTTGAAATTGTTCAACCAACTATCCCAAAGCAGATCCACCCCATTAGATTGTTGCTTGCTTTCAACAGATTGTTGCTTGCTTTCAACTAATTTCTTTGTCATTTCCATTTCCTCCTTTGTATTGAATCCATGAATCATGGATATATATGTTGAATGCAAAATTTTTTTTGCAGTTCACCCGTATTTCAGCTATCTCCATTCTCTTCTTCTGTCTCATTTGTAGACAGTTTGTAAGCTGAAAAAAATGGATTATACAAATTAAAAAACTGATCCAACATTTTTTGATATTGACCAAGTGAACCCGCCCACAGCTCCAAATACTGTTCCCCAGTTTCTGTAATGGAGTAAATCCGTTTGGCAGGCCCGCCTGATGTCGTATCCCATTCGGAAGTGACCATTGCATCCTTCTCAAGTTGACGAAGAATTCTATAAAAATTACCTTGATCTACTGAGTGAATCCCGAATTGCGAAATTTTTTGCATTAATTCATAGCCATGCGAATTCCAATCACGAAGATGTAACAGCATGATTGGGATAAGAAAGTTTTTCGGAGCTGCCATATTACTGCTTTTATCTATCCCCGTAACCTTCTGCTTTGAACTCATTTTGTCCACCACCTAATTGTTAGGATGCCTATATGTGTAATTTACACCTATCTGTTTTGATTGTCAAACGTATTGAAAACAAAAAAAACGACAGAAAACTACACAAACTGTCATCGTCATGTCGAATTTAAAAGAATAAGATAATTACTAGTCGGACAATTTTAATTATTTTAATTGATAAAAAAAATCGTCTACTGTACAATGAAAATGTACTTTGGAAGGCTCATAGTTTGGAAAAGGAGATGATGTTGTTTGACTCAGAAAATGCAATTTGATCCATTCACGTTGTGGAAAGACATCTATGAAAAAACTGAAGCATCTTGGAGCGATGTACTCCAGGAATCATTAGGGAAAGAATCTTTCTCTGAAGGAATGGGGCAGACGCTGAATAGTTATTTACAGTATCAAGAGGTTGTTTCTAAAATGACCGAAACTTATTTGAAACAAGTGAACATGCCTACACGCGACGAAATTTCAAACGTTGCATCACTCATTATCAACCTGGAGAACAAAGTGGATGATCTTGAAGATAAAATCGATGATGCAACGGCAAACGACGAAACAACAAAAGATATCAGTCAGCTGAAAAGGGCTGTTGCAAATTTAGACAAAAAATTGGATAGGGTGCTAACTTTCATAGATGAAACGAGAGTACAGCAGACAGCTGCGGCCGTAGCCCCTGCTCAAAGTACGAAAAAATAACATAGATTTAGAAATTCTATACATCTAACCACATCAGAAGGAGCGTGCACACAATGACAATCACAGAAGAAATCGGAAAAAAGGTTACCCTAAAACCACTTGAAGGAAAAGTAGCAGTCGTAACTGGAGGCTCTCGCGGTATTGGCGCTGCAATCGCAAAAGAATTGGCGCGAAACGGAGCTTACGTGGCAATCAACTATCAGTCAAATACTGAAAGTGCCGCAGCAGTTGTAAAAGCGATTGAAGAAGAGGGTGGCACATCTTATGCGATCAAAGCCGACGTTTCAGATGGCAATGGTATTCAACATTTTATCGGCGCGGTAAAAGAACGTTACGGTAAAATTGATATTCTTGTCAATAATGCCGGTATTACAAGAGATCGTACTTTCCGAAAAATGTCTGAAGATGATTGGAACGAAGTCATCGATGTGAATTTAAATAGTGTATATCGGACAACTTCCGCAGTTATCAATGAAATGTTGGAGCAAAAATCAGGCCGTATCATCAATATCAGTTCAATCATCGGACAAGCTGGTGGATTTGGTCAAACTAACTATTCTGCTTCCAAAGCCGGTATGATCGGATTCACAAAATCCCTCGCGTTGGAGACAGCAAGAAACGGTATCACTGTAAATGCAGTCTGCCCAGGCTTTATCGAAACTGAAATGGTTGCGGCGATGCCGGAGAATGTCAAGCAATCTATTATTTCAAAAGTACCGATGCAACGTCTTGGCCAAGTGGACGAAATTGCCGAGGCGGTTATCTACCTGGCAAAATCTAGCTATATAACAGGGCAGACAATCAATGTAAATGGCGGTCTGTACATGTAATAATGCTTTATTCCTATCACGCATAGTCGTTTTCGATAAGGAAGCCCTATCTGTGACCGGAAAACTTGTTTTAGGAGGAGAATAATGATTTATTCGAGCGTAAAAGAATTGGATAGTTGGGTGGATCAAATGCCCGATGAATACAAAGACGGCTACCATCGACTGAAACGGGTAACTGAAGTTTTGACGACGGATCCAGAGCCTCAAGTCGGGCAAACACCGAAAGAAGTAATCTGGACTAAAAATAAAGCAAAACTTTATCGCTATCAGCCAAACAATAAGAAGACGAACAAAGTGCCGATTTTAATGATTTACGCATTGATTAACAAACCTTATATCTTGGACTTATCACCTGGGAATAGTTTAATCGAACATTTGACAAACCAAGGACATGATGTGTACTTACTAGATTGGGGCACATTTGGTCACGAGGACCGTCATTTAAAGTTCGATGATTTTATCCTGGATTACATTCCGCGTGCCATCAAAAAGGTGTTACGAACATCAGAGGCTGACGAAATCAGTTTATTAGGGTATTGTATGGGTGGAACAATGACTTCGATTTTTGCTGCACTCCATCCAAATTTGCCGATTCGAAATTTAATATTCATGACGAGCCCATTTGATTTTGAAGATGCTGGCCTCTATTCGAACTTCTTAGATAAACGTTACTTCAATTTAGATAAACTGGTCGATACACTTGGACTTATTCCGCATGATATGATTGACTTCGGGAACAAATTATTAAACCCGATTGCTAATGTTTACGGACCTTACGTCGGACTGGCAAATCGTGCGGATAATGAGGCGTTTATTCAAAATTGGAAGCTTATGCAAAAATGGTTGAATGATGGAATCCCATTCCCAGGCGAAGCATATCGTCAATGGATCCGCGAATTTTACCAGGAAAATAAGCTTATTAACGATCAGCTTTACATCCGTGGACGTAAAGTTGATCTCGGTCAGATTACAGCAAATGTCTTAAATATTGCCGGTAAACGTGATAATATTGCCAATCCTAAGCAAGTTGAACCGTTGATGAATAAAATATCAAGTAAAGACAAGACGTATCACTTGATGGATACAGGACACGTTTCAATCGTTGTTGGACGTAAAGCAAACAATGAACTCTATCCGCTTGTAGACAACTGGTTGACAACTCGTTCAAAGTAAACTTTAAACGTCAAGTTCTATTAAAAAGAGCGAGTCATTCCCGATTAGATCGTGGAATGACTCGCTCTTTTTTGTCCAGATCAAAGTAAAATTCCAGGAATGGCCGTTCCCAAATTATTTAACTTACATATGCTATTTCGATGATACTTCCAAAGGAGGCGTACAATTTGACTGACTCATTCACGCCGGACCCACATAAGCCCCAACACTCACCTACAGAAAAAGGGATTGCCCCCACTACCCCACCCCCTTCCACTGTACCTGAACATCAACCTATGCCATTTTCTATAGATCCAGGAGCTTTGCGTGGTTGTTTATATCGTGATACGTATATAAGGCTCGTCAATCGAAGTTCTTTTTGGTTCCATCCAACTTACATCGATTATGTTTCAACAACAGGTTATAAATGGACCGGCGCTGTGTGGATTCCGTGGGGAACGGATTTAGACCAAATCATCTCATTTCAATGCACATAATCGGTACTTTAATCGTAGAATTTTTTTCATATAATCTGCTAGTTTTGTAATTGTGTTATTGGATCTGCTTGAAGAGTAAACAGAAGAAGCCATCTCAATAAAAATATGAGAATGGCTTTTAGTGATTGTGATGTCACATGAATAGTTTCTTTGTTATCTTGCATCTTCCAATAATAATTCCAGATCTTTTTTTGAAAAATGGTAATTTTCATTGCAAAAATGACATTGAGCATCAGCTTTTCCATCAGTCTGAATCATGTCTTGGATCTCTTCACTTCCCAAGCTGACGATGGCATTGGTAATTCTCTCTTTAGAACATTGACATTGGAAATGGATAGGCATCTTCTCTAAAAATTTCACATTTCCGGCACCCAGTACTTGTTCAAGTATCTGTTCTGGCGTCATCCCTTGCTCAACCATTGAAGAAATGGGCATAATTTCTTTCAAACGTTCTTCAATCCTCGTAATTGTCTCATCATTTGTACCAGGTAGCAGTTGAATGATGAATCCACCCGCGGCTTGAATTGTCTGATCCGGATTTACTAAAACACCTACCCCTACAGAAGAAGGAACTTGCTCTGAATGAACGATATAGGATGTAAAGTCGTCACCTAATTCACCTGAGATGAGTGGAACATGTCCGACAAAGGGTTGTTGTAATCCGATATCTTTTGATACTGTGAGCATTCCATTTGTTCCAACTGCTTGCTGCACATCTAACTTCCCCTGTGCATTTAGGTCAAAATGAGTTTGAGGATTTGTAACATATCCCCGAACTTCCCCTTTCGTATTTGCATCTACCAGAATGGTGCCGATCGGTCCGCCGCCATCTATTTTAACCGTTATTTTTTCCTCGCCTTTAAGCATTGCCCCCAATATTACACTGGCTGTCATGGATCGACCAAGCGCAGCTGATGCAGTTGGCCATGTCTGATGGCGACGTTGGGCTTCTCCAACAGTTTCTGTTGTAATCACTGCATATGCACGGACTTGATCATTATACGCAATTGCTTTTACTAAATAGTCCTTCATTTCATTACTTCCTTTCTAAAAACAATTCCCGTGCCAATAAGCGATACACATTCAAACGTTTCTCTTGTGAATGAGGGATGCTGCAAATCATCGCTTCATCGAATCCATAATGCGCTTGTTCTTCTTGCAGTAATGTTGCGATTTCTTCCACCGCTCCTACTAGATGCAGTTTACGATTTTGTTGAATGGTCATTCGATCCATTTCTGTCAATGGATAGTCTCGGGCTTCTTCAGGTGTCAACGATTGACCGATTCTGCCCTTCATTAGCATGAGACGTGCAATATCTTGAGGTACTGCCTCAAACTCAGCTTCTTCTTTTGTTTCAGCCGTAGTCACCATATAGGAAACCGTGATTTCCGGTTTCTCCATAAAAGCGGAAGGCTGAAAATTACTTTTATAAGCCTCTAAAATTTCTTTCGTCATCTCGCCGTTGAAAAACTGCGCAAACGAATAGCCAATACCCCGACGTCCGGCTTGTATGGCACTGTTACCGCTAGATCCCAACAGCCAAGCTTCTGGCAAAACGACTTGGGACGGAGTTGCGATTGTTTTATTGTACAAACTGTCTACAGGTACTTCATCGTTGATCAATTGCAGGGCCGTATCCAATTTTTCATACATATTATTTACCATCGGTTGACGTCCTTCTGATAGCGCATAGATGGAATGATTATCCCCTCCTGGAGCGCGCCCAACACCAAAATCAATGCGCCCCGGTGAAAGTGCACTCAATGTTTTAAACACTTCGGCCAATTTCAATGGTGAATAATGCATCATCATGATACCACCGGTGCCAATTCGAATACTTTTCGTTTTTGCAGCCAGATGAGCAGCCGTCACTTCCGGAGCTGAACTTGCAAAAGCGGTTGTACCATGATGCTCCGCCATCCACATTCGATGATAGCCTAATTCATCTGCTAAAATGGCCAGTTCTTCTGCTTTTTTCAAAGCATCCGGTGCACGATTCCCTTTTGTAATCGGTGCTTGGTCCAGTACACTTAATCTCATTTAATTAACGTCCTTTCTCCGCTTCCTGATTGGCTTGCAATTTTTTCTGTTCACGAACTTTTTCGGGTGTGACATCATTTCCAAGTGGATCGAGCACCGTCATCCCTGAAACCGTGTTAAGAACTTGCCCGCGGATTTCTCGTAAATAATCTTGCTGCAAGACCGTTTGTTCAACCATTTCAGCATTCGTCAAACCGATTTCGCGCTCTTTTTTTGCCAATTCATTTATTCGGTCTAAACCTTTAATCATCTGTCTTCCACTTCTTTCATGATATATTTGTAGGGAAATGAGGAAGCACATATTCCCCCAATTCCTGAATCACTTCATCTGCAGGACGCGTTCCGTACTTCATTCCGAACATCACATGATTCACACCCGCATCCTCATAGGCACGGAGATAATCTATTAAAAACCCAGTACCTGATCTAAACCCACCCTGGATTGGTTTCGGCGCTTCATTTGGATGTTCCGATAAGTCAATCGCTAAAAATTGACTAAATGGTTTGAAGCGACCGGCTGCTTCTCGCCATTTCTTAACAAGTTCGCGCTGTTCATTAACCCCTTGCGAATAAAATAGCCAACCATCCGTATGCTCAGCTAACCATTCAATCGTTTGGCCTGAATAGCCAGTTCCAAAAACAGGGATATCTGAGAATACCGGTTTGGGGACAATATCTCCTTGAAGCATTTCGACCCTCTCTGTCTCAAATTGCGGGAAGGATTCTCCCCAGATTTTTTTCATTACAGCTATAGACTCTTTAAACAATGCTGCACTTTCGTTTTGCTCCACTCTAAATGCTGGGAATTCGATGGGGCGGTCTCCGGTCGCAACACCCAATAAAAAGCGTTGATTCGCTATTTTGTCTAATGATGCAGCTGCCTTTGCTACGTGAAGGGGATGTCGCAACGTTGTCACAATACTTGCAGTACCCAGTGCAATTTGTTCAGTGTGTGCTGCTACATAAGAAAGAAAAACCCACGGATCGTAAAGGGCTCCGACATCACCGAAATTCGGGTCGTATAGCGGAGAATCTCTTACAAACAAGGAGGCGAACCCTAGCTTTTCCGCCTTTTTCGCCAGTGTCATTTGCGCTTCCAAATCCATCGTTGGAAAGCTTCCCCTATATGATTCCAAAGGAAATGTTAGTCCTAGCGTTAAGTGATGTTTTTTAAAGGTACGTGCAAAACCATGATGTGTTTGAATAGTAGCCATTTAGTTTACTCCTATTTACGCGCCTTTTCTTATAAGACCATTTTTCTAATTATCCACTCTTTTAAGTCCTCTACTTTATCAGGAAAACGATTAGTTGTTTCTTCATATAAAGATGCTATGGTTTCACGCTTCAATACCGTTTTCCAAGTGGATTCAGCCTCATCCATCAAGTCCGTCAATAAACAGCAACCATCGTCTTGTTCCAATTCAAGCATGTCATCCAGTATTCCGCTCGGGGAATAAAGAGATTGTTGACCTTCTACTGCAAGATAAACATCATACACCCGAATCTCTTCAGGTTTTTTCTTTAATTTAAAGCCGCCCTTCACTCCCGGAACCGATGTAATCAAGTCCGCCCTAACTAATTTCCTTAACAATTTCTGAAAATAAGTCGGTGATGTTCCCATTTGTTTACTAATTGCCTCTCCAGGCAGTACGGCTTTATCCGGTAACATCTTAAGTAACAGAATGGCGTACACAGATTGCTCAACGCCGGTCTTCATTTGCATGGTCTTCACCACTTTCTTTCCATTAATCTTAACCCGGACAATCATTATCTACGTTAGTTTAACCTACTATGATCTAAAAGTAAATTTTTCAATCTCTACACGGGCAATTAATATCCTAGATGCATTTGGTATTTGGTGTTTTGCCTCACTTAGCTACAATCAAGCGAATACATATAAACTTATAGTAGACGACGTGAAAACCCCCATTCATCGAGAATGGGGGTAGCTTTCTATTAAACCCTTCGTTCCTAATCAGCTTTCAGACTATAAAGAATGAGAACGATTCCGCTGAACAGGCAAACCATACGTGTCACTGAAATCTTTTCAGCTAGACCAAATAATGCGATTCCCGTTGTAATGATCAGCACAACTGGGCCTACTAATGCCAACAATGTGTTAATATAAAATGCTTTTTCCAAGTCATTAAATTTATACATAAACATCGCAGCCGTGATATCTACACTTCCTGAAAAAATCCGCAAAAGGATAATCATTAATAGCGCCTTTTCAATCAATCAAATTGCCCCCTCTTCACTCTCATGCAATATCACGAGCAATCGACGAACTTTTCAATCTCGCCGCTTGTACTTTTAAGAGTGTATGAAAATGATTTTGCTTTTATCCTAAATGCTTGTGCTACCTTAGACATTTCCATCCTAAGCTAATACAAATACAAGGAGAGGGGCATTGCATGATTCGATCAATAAATCTGGATTTACTCAAGTATATAATTCTTCGATTATACGCTCTTTCTTGCCGTGTAAGAAATAATATAGAACGGAAGTTGCTAGAACCAGGATGCCCATAATGCCATACATCGTACTGTATCCGGTTGCCGGAATCAGGAATCCGAGGAGATAGGGACCGAATCCAAGGCCTGCATCAAGAGCGATAAAAAAAGTTGATGTTGCAAGGCCCATCCGATGAGTGGGTGTCAATTTAATGGCAATTGCCTGGGTGCTCGATTGCATATTTCCGAAGCCAAGACCGATAAGTGCGCCGGCAATCAACATGATGATACCACTTTGCGCTGTACTTAAAAGAAGTAAGCCTGCTATAAAAAGTACAAAGGCAGGAAACATAACGAAGTTCGCACCTTTCAAATCCATTAAACGACCGGTAAATGGGCGAGAGACGAGTATTGCTATTGCGTAGACCAAGAAGAAAAAGCCTGCTGTTTCAACTAAATCTATCTCAATCGCGTAGAAATTTATAAAAGAAAGGACACTGGAGTAACAGAGTGCGATTGCTAGCGTAACAAAGGCAATCGGCAATGCTCTGGGTTCAATATAGTTGGATAGTTTAAATCCTTTCTTTTCAGAAGTTTTCAGCGGTATTTCCACTACCGGAATATGGAGGAAGAAGGCGATTAGAAGACTGATGACACCTAATCCAAGACAGAAGATAAAAATCATTTGATAACTTGTATGCTGGCTCATGAATAGCCCGATGAATGGTCCAATCGCAGTAGCCAAAGTTGCACTCATGCTGTAATAGCCGATGCCTTCCCCTCTTCTTGTAGCCGGTATTGTTTGCGCCACAATCGTCCCGGTCGCCGTACTCGCCACCCCCATCGCAATTCCGTGGATTAAACGGTTTATCAGCAGGAAAGTAAGTCCGAGATTTACAAAATATAAAATGGCGGTTAATGTAAAAAAAAGTAAACCAATAAACAAAGTTCTTTTGCGACCAATCGAATCGATATATCGTCCGATAAATAACCGTCCGAATAATGTCCCGATGATAAAAATACCCGTTACAAGTCCCGCTTGGCTCTCAGAAGCGTTGAATTCATCTACCGCATAAACTGCAATCGTCACCACTAACGAATAAAAGGTTAGTGTGATCAAGAAATTGATAGATGACACTACGAGAAAATCCTTCGTCCATAATCTTGGCTTATTCATGATTATGACCTTCTTTATCCAGAATGTTTTCCCGTAGTTCGGGTAATAGTTGAAAAAGAACAGATTGCTTTTCTTTCGGAATCCCTTCCATCACGCTTTTCTCCAAGTCCGTTATTTTTCCACGGCACACTTGGTAAATCTCTTCCCCTATATCCGTCAGCTGAATAATCTTTTCACGTCGATCGGTACCAGGTATTTGCTTGACGATTTGAAGGTTTTCCAAACGGTGGACCCTTCTTGTAATGGTAGGCTTTTCAACTTCGAAGTAAGTTGAAATATCGACAAGCGTCGAAGGTCCAGCATGTTTCACGTAATATATAACCTGCCATAACGAATAGGAGAGTTCAAATGGACTTAATAGCTCATTCAGCGATGTGATCAATGGTCGGTAGAGACGCAAAAAATGACGTAAAAAACCTTCCAATCTATTCACCCTTTCATAATATAGTTAGCTTTAGTAACTGTTACTAAAGCTAACTATACGCCCTATCTAATAACTGTCAACATATTATATGTGTAGAAGCAATTACATACATACAAAAAAACTAATATTTCTGTATTTTTTCATTATAGTTATTGGAGATAATTCGATAATTGTCAGCAAGAACCCAACCACGACGTCTGTTTCGCTACCTAATCCTCCAACATAATCTTTCATTACGTGTAAGTTTGTATATTCTACAAACTCACATTGAGTAAAAGCGATCTACCTTGGGATTAGTCGCTTTCACAGTCTACCTCCTTAACCATTTGAACCATCCTTATTTTTCTGTCGCCTCCATTAAAGCTTTTGAGTTCTTCGCTCTATCTAACTTTACTCTCCGCATAAAATGGTCTTTTTCCACAACAAAAGAGACGAACAAACTGCCAACAATTGCCCATAAAGGTGCACTGATATTGAAGAAAGTCACACCTGACATACCGATAATCAAAGCGAAAAAAGCCCCCATTTGAAATTGGTTAGCTGAAAAAGCCGTTTTGAGGGAATTAATTAGAACTCCAAGCATGGCAAGTCCAGCAATAACACTCACGATTACACTCGGCATGGCAATGACTAACGGAACGACAATGCCCGCAAACAGTCCAAAAGTCGAAAATAATCCTCCACATACAACAGCAGCAGCATACCGACTACCCTTTTCCCCGACTTCTTCTGCGGAACAAATCGCTGTCATAGGTCCCGCGATATTTATAGCATGTGCACCGAAAAATGAACCGATTAGGCCAACGATGGAACCGTACATCGCCATCGCATTATTTGGCGGTTTGTACCCTTGAGCCATTAATACACCTGCTGCTTGGGCATTTTCTGTACAGATGATTAGTAACGCAAGTGGAATTCCAATCGACACAATGGCATCAAAACTAAATGTCGGCACAATCAACTGTGGAAGTATCAGTGCATGCTGCGCGTTTTGAATTTGAAATTCATTCGTAAAGAAGGCTAACAGAATAGCAATCAGCAATGCGGATAAAACAGGAGGAACTTTTTTCAACATCCGTGTAGAAAGTAAAAAAGCGAGAATCGCTGAACCCGCTAGTAAGGGTGAAATCGTAACAGACGTAATCATTTCCGTCGAAAAACGGATCATCACGCCAACAATCATGCCCATGACAATCGGGACCGGAATCCATTGCATCACTTTGTCGATTAAGCCGGACGCACCGAGCATAATTACAAGGAGATGGGCAACTAAATATGCCCCGATTGCTTCTTGTAATGAAAAATGCGTCAAAGCACCGGCCACTAAAACCGCTCCAGCAATGGAGTGTGCACCTGCGATTGGCTGACGATACTTGAATGATAAAAATATGCCAAGTAATCCACTAAAAAAATAAACAGCAAATATCCAGCTAATCGTCTCTACATACGTCAATCCACCACTTGTTGCACCCCCAATGATTATCAAAGCAGGGCCTGTACATCCAAAAATCGCCGCAACTAATCCCGCACTGACTGTATGTACATGTAGATGCTGACGCAACTCTTTAACGCTTGTCAGTAACTTATTTGCCATCATTCCCCCAAGCCCCCTCATTCTATTACCGTGTCTCTTAGTACTATACAACAATATTCTAAATATTAGGTAGATTATACTCGAATTGTTTTCGAAATTGAGTTGGAGTTGTGTGAGAACCTGCCAACCATCCCTTTATACCTGAGCTACGGTTCTAGGCGAAAAGGTGTTATAGAGTATGAAAAAAAACCGATATCCTGTAGGATTCGGCTTTTTGAATTCGTCTAACAAATTTCATTTAATCTTTAGGGTATCGTTTCCTTGATTAATAATCATAATGCTTTCTCGTCATTAGAAGAATTAACATAGCCGGCACAGTGCACACAGTCATTCCTAAAAACGCCAGTCCAGGGGAAACCTCGTATAGATAGCCTCCGATTAGTGTTAAAACAGCAGTGCTCAAACTCAGCGCGATGGCCGAATAAACACCTTGTGCATTTGGGATTTGCTGTCTTGGTAAATTTTTAGTAATGTATTGAATAAATGCAATATGTGCGATGCCGAAAGAGAACGCATGTAAGCTTTGTGAAACCATAAAAATCCACACATTCGGGAATAAATATACGATTACCCAGCGGAAAGTTGATCCTAAGGCTGCTAGGATTAATAAGGATGAAGGCTTCCAATTCTTAAATAAATGATCGGCCTTTGCAAAGTAAAGGATTTCAAACAAGACGGCAATATTAATAATCAGGCCTATGAAGTAATTGCTCACACCTAAGTCCTGTAAATAAATATATCCATAATTATAGTAAGATGCATGTGCCCCTTGTATCAATATAACGACAAGTAACACAATAGGAAAACTTTTCACATTCCATAAACCTCGCATCGAAAGTGATTCCTTACGATCCTTCGCCATCGGTTTATCGTGCAGAATAGCAGGTGCCGGTTGAAAACACATGATAAGCATTAAAAAGAGCCCTGCAATCATGCTCCATAAAATTGCCTGCTCACCGAAATAACCTGTCAGCATACTAATGATTAGCACAGAGACCACGAAGCCGATTGAACCATACGATCGACTTTTTCCATAATGGACATTCTTCTGTTGCATTAAAGCGCCAGCCGTACTTTCAACTGCCGGAAGCAGAGAGGGATATATGGCACTAAAGAGAATTGTAACGGCAAAAAGCATGGTAAACGATGTGGCAGGAAGATAAAGTATGGTCGCTATGAGCGAGCCTATTGTTAAAATTAGAATAACTCGTTGACTGCTCCAAAATTTAGAGGCCAGCGGAAAGGCGAACAACGTCGATATCCCACGTGCCACTAATCCGAACCCCATAATCAGACTTGCTTCCTGTACACTCAACCCTTTTGCCTGGACAAGCCACCCCGTCCAATAAGGCAAGAATACACCCCATGTGATAAAAAATATAAAAAAGTTCTGTGAAAGCCAGCGTTGATGATTCATCATTCATCCCTCCGTACTAACTGCATCATAGCACGAAAATATGGACAAGCATATAAGCACTTTCAAGTTATGGGGCAGCATATCCGCTTGGCTTGAGTCTATAGAATAAACAAAATTATCCCGACATGGCGGGAAGTTCACTAGCAAAAAAACAGCCATTGAGATACGTTGAGCTGGTTTCTAGTGTACATTTTTTAAAGTGGGATTTTCGAGACCTGCATTGACGTTAGATCAGACAATAACAAAGTCAATTCACTTTTAATAATTCAGGGATTAGAAAAACTAATCTCTTCGCTGTACATTTGTGATCATGACTTTGCTACGGGGAATACTCGGCATACTAACCATGCTAAAGCTTAAATCTTGTTCAGGCACTTCGTAATCCATTCAATTCACTAGAACATCCAGACTCATTTTCATGACTTCAATCGTGACCCACTCCCCTGCACACCGATGTCCCATAAAATAGTCACCACCCCCTTGTGGAATGAAACCGAATGGGCTACCTTTCCAATCACGAAAACGGTCAGGGTTAAATACATCAGGGTTTTCCCAACTCGTTGGGTCGTGATTTATCCCATAAGATCCAGCAAGGCTAATGTGCCTTTTTCAAATTCATAGCCATTCCAGATGAAATCTTTTTTCACAAGTGCTACGGTAAAAGGGAAAAACGGATAATAACGGCGAACTACTTGTACAAACATATGTGCATAATTTACATCGTCAGATAGCAGTTTCTCCCGTTCTTCTGGAAAATGATGCACCGCGAGTGTAATGAAATTGATGAATATGGCGATTGCTGCAATCGTTCTTATAATATTAATCACTTCTACAGCTGCTGTTTCGATATCCAGGAGATTCCCTTCCAAATCACGGTACCAGAAAAATCTGTGTAATCCATCTACGGATGCATTTTACTTATTTAAGTTGAAAACAACTCTGAATATTTCTTGATAATAAGGTAAGAATAAATCTGTCATGATTTAAATAGCAATTTCCACGTATAAATCATCACTATTATTAGTAATTGCCATCGAAAGGCGGTTGTATCTATCATGGGTAAAGAAAAAGTTAAACTATGGACAAATCAATATTTAATTATTATATTATTGTCTTTAGTCATGTTCGCTTCCTTTTATATAATTACAGCAGGTTTCCCGATTTTTGTATCAACGATTAGTGATAATCCTACAATTGCAGGAATCATGACGACGACCTTAATGGTAGCATCACTAATTACACGCTTCTTCGCAAGTGTTATTATCCAAAAAGTGAATATGAAATTGCTCCTCATTATTTCCCTTCTATATTTCATAGGAACAATCGCTCTTACCTTTGTAAATGACTCCATTGGATTTTTAATATTCATTAGAGCACTACAAGGTATTGGATTTAGTATGCTTACGATTTTAGTCTTTACGATATCAAGTAATATTGTTCCTAAATCTCGGTTAGGTGAGGGCATTGTTTTTTTCGCAATGTCAACAAGCGTTGGGACGACAATGGGGCCACTTATCGCAATCTCTTATCTTGCAAATTTTTCATTTGATTCAATGATGATGTTAACTCTCGGTCTTATGTCTTTTTCGTTTGTGTGTAGTTTATTCACAAAGAATACGGTTAAAAAAGAAAAAGAAAGTCCACAGGAAACGAATAATGAACCTTTCTATAAGTACATGTTCGATAAGCGCGTCCTTCTTCCATGTATTTTGGTAGCGTTCAATTATATGGCGATTGCCGGAACAGTCAACTTTATGGGGGCGTTTGGAAAAGAGATCAATGTTGGCGGAAGTATTTCACAGTTTTTTATCGCACAAGGGATTGCAATGGTAATATTCCGAGCTTTTTCTGGTAAAATTTTCGATAAATTCGGTCACAGAGTCCTTATTATTCCAGCTGCTATTTCAGGGGCTGTAGGCTTGATTCTTTTAGGCTTCTCTACAAGTATGTGGATGGTTTTAGTTTCAGGGGTATTATTCGGAATCGCATTTGCCATCATCCATCCAATTATCCAGGCTTGGGCATTAACTCTTGTTCCACCGGAGAAAAAAGCAACAGCCAATTCGATGCTCCTTATTTTTATAGATTTTGGTTTGGCCGTTGGATCAGTAGGACTTGGATTCCTAGCAAAAAATGTTGGGTACGGCATGACTTTTAGTTATTCTGCCTCTTTTATGATTATTATATTGTTATTGTATCTTATTGGGAGCAAGAAAGCGTTACCAGTAGAAGCTAGTAATGAAAAATCAACCTGAACGAAACATACTAGGACCGGCATAAATTGCATAATTCGGGCCAATTATGGCTCAGTTATGAATTCACTCAATTGTAGTAAAAATGATTCATCATTATCGGGTAACATTCATTCAATTAATACCCATAAAAGGTATCCTTTTTAATATTCCGTTTTGAAATAGTTCCACTTTGTAAATAACTAGAAATCGAATCCACCATCGCCTTCGGTCCCGCAATAAAGTAATTCCCATTGTTCGTATATAAGTCGACAAACTTGTCTATCTTCTGATGTAAGTCATCCTTTGAATCAAGGTAAGTTACGCTGATTGAAGTATTATCAGCAATTCCATCGAGTTCATCTTTATATAGATATGTCTTTTTGCTATCCAAATAGAGTAGGTGTATCGGCTTCTCTGATACTTTTTCTTTCTGCCGCTATTTGTTTTAATATTGCCCGGAATGGTGTAATTCCAATCCCACCTGCAATCAGCATTGTAGGACGGTCTTCTTTCAAGTAAAATGACCCGACAGGCCCAGCCATACTTATTTTCATTCCCTGTTTTAGTTCTAGCATAGCTTGTTTAAACTCACTCGGATTATCGTTCATTTTCATTGTTAGTTTAACAATATTCTCTGTAGATGCGGATGCCACAGTAAATGGTCGCGTAGGATTTTTTATTTTCTTATGTGTAATACTGAACAAACCATGTTGCCCTGCTTTCCAAGATAATTCCTTGTCTTTTTCGAATAAAAAACTATACACATCTTCGGATTCTTTGCTGCTCTCTAAAAATAATAACTCTCTCTTTTTGAATATTGCTAACGCGTCTTTTATAAAACTCATGTCACTAACTCCTTATAAACCGCTAGAAGCATTCGCATACTTTCAAGTGGTAATCTTACTATTTTCTCCGAAAAATTGTACAGCTTTCCTTGTCCTGAATATTAAACCCAATCATTTTCTTAAGAAGTGAGTATTCAACCTGATCATTCCAAGGGATACGGATCAATTCCTTTGTATAGTCATAGCTTGCTTTCACAATAGTATCCTCCGCATGGATAATCGCTACATTTTCAGGAGCCACCGAGGTTGGTTCTTAATCTTCCCCTAACAACTTGTTAAGTTCTTCAATCTTATACGCCCAACCGTATTTCGCCCCATTGAATGCTTGACCTTCTTTTTCGAATCCAGTCTGTTCAAGATGCAAGTAGGTTATTCCATCCTCTTGCTTCAATGTCCAAGTCACTACCGTGTCTATCGGGCCACCTATCCATGTGTACGATAACCGATATGGCTCGTCCACTACCAATACTTCACTATCTACAATTAAACCGATTGCCTCATTGCGAAACTGGCATCTGTATCCCACGATCGGTTGAAAATTATTTTCCATTACCCATTGCGCAAGGATATCCGGATTTGTTAAAGCGTTCCATACTTTATCGATAGGACTCTTGAATTGAAAATCTAATGATAAATCCGCCACTTTTATTCCTCCAATATATTTTTTAGTAATAGTGCTCTTTCAACCCAAAACTCTTCATAAAACGATAACCAATCTTTAACTTCCTGTAGAGGTGCTGCATTTAGTCGATACCTTGTTTCTCTACCTATTTTTCGGTGTGTTACTAAATCAGCTGTTTTAAGAATGGTCAAATGTTTAGAAACTGCCGTACGCCCTATTTGAAATTGAGCAGTTAGTTCGTGAAGTGGTAACTCTTCTGCATCTGCCAATAAACGTATTAATTTACGCCTTGTTGGATCTGCAATCGCTACAAAAACATCCCGCTCTTGTAAAGTGTTATTCAAAATCCTCCCCCCTTTTAGTTGAATAGGACACCATTTAGTGTCTTTTCATTATAGGACACCAAACAGTGTCCAGTCAATATATTTGCAGTATTGGATAAAGAAAAAGGACTGAACCCGTATTGGATCCAGCCCGAATTTTGCTTGTTTTTCGATAAAAATAAGGATCAATTAGGTAAATAAAAGCTTTTCCAAGGTGATCATTTGCCAAATTAAAACTTAGCTGTCGATGCAAAATTCAAACCCTTAACATGCCTCGGAATCCTCTTGCAGCATAGTATGAGTCTGCTCCATTGTGATACACAAAGACATGCGCGTAGCGATAATCGCAAAATAGAGCACCGCCGAGTTCTCTAATAGCAGAGGGTGTTTGCACCCAACTAGACGTTTTCAAATCGAAATTTCCAAGTTTCTGCAACGCTCTATATTGTTCTTCTGTTAAAAGTTCAATACCCATGGTAGTTGCCATATCAATCGCGTTATTTTCCGGTTTGTGCTTTTTCCTTGACTCCAGCGCTTCACGGTCATAGCAAACACTTCTACGACCTTTAGGGCTTTCTGCTGAACAATCACAAAAAATGTATTCGCCTTTCTTTTCATCATGACCAACAACATCCGGTTCGCCGCCCGTTACTTCCATTTCATTGAGCGTCCAGAGTTTTTCAGGATTCGTTTCCAACTTCGCTTCTACTTCGGCCCATTCAAGACCTTCATGTCGGTTCATGTTTTTCTCAAAACGGGCTTTCAATATTCCGAGTAATTCTTCACGTTGCTCTAATGGCAACTCCTTTTCATTGCCGATTTGATTTTCTGTTGTCATGTAAATTTCCCCCTTGTTGTTTTTTGCACATCATGGTTTAAGTATATACAACTATTTGTTTTATAAAAATCATTTACATAATTGCTTGGCTACATGGATAATCAACCATCTACATGTGATGGCTGATTTCGTATACTTTATTGATATAAATAGTTACTCATCAATGCAACGCCTTGGAAAGTCATTGCGATACCGAGATGGTCGACGATGCCGCCGAGCATCAGAATCATTGCAGCGACTCCTCCCACCACCACCCAAAAGCGACGGCCTGGCTTAAAGCCGAACATGTTTTCAAAAAAGTTCGACAGGGACAGCGAGCTGCTGTAAATATTTGTGATGTTGATGCGGATTTGTGTCAGCACTGTAAATAGCACACCACCGAGCCCTAACAAGACAACAATGTAAACACCAGGATTTGCTTCGCCAAGTGTAACACCGAACCAAATACCGAGGCCACCCATCACGCCAAAACAGAAAATCTGCGGAATAAAACCGATGGCGATTGAACCGATTTTCAAGTCTTTCGGTTTCAGGAAACGCGCGTAATCCGAGGCGATTAACGCCGTCAGTCCCATAATGCCGTGCTGCATTCCTATGCATAATAGCAATGCAGTTCCGCCGATTTGGACGCCTTCAGGCATATAGGTCCAGAAATTACCCGCGTACTGCGACGAGACGTTGAACGAGACGATAATTGCCGCTACCAAGAAGATGAAAAAAATCGGCAGTGACCATTTCTGTAGTTTGTCCAATTGTTTAATGCCGAACCAGTTTAATGGAATGACCAATGAACCAAAGACGACAATCAGGAGCCATACAGGGATGGCGGGGAAATAAGCATGGATCGCAGCGACCAGAATCATGCCTTCAAATGCACAATACATGATAAAATTCGATGCGTAAATTAATGAGGTTAACGAGGCCCCGATGTAACCGAATCCTCCGCGGGATAATAAGTTGACGTTCATGCCGGATTTTGCCGACAAATAAACGATAATGCTTCCAAGGATACCTGCTACGATAATGGCGTATACCTGCCGAGATAATAGCATTGGCCGCTCCGAATTGCAGTGCCATGACACTTCCCATCTGGAAATAGAAAATTGCGGTTGCGATGCCGAATGTGATATTGGTGATGCTTACCCATCCCATTTTACGTTCTTAAAACATCCCACTCAATCGGGTTTACCCATTGAGTGGGATGTTTTAGTTATAAGGAACATCTTATACTTTTTCATTTTTTTTGCTAGTATAATACGTATTCAAATCATGATAGTATTTGTTTAAAGAAGATGTTGACACTTCAAACCACTCGGCAATTTCCTTAACGGTTAGGTGAAGCGGTTCAAATAGGGCGTTTTCCTGACCGAATCGGATCGCTCCGGCCGCAATCGCTACCTCTTTCCGCGCATTCGGTTGCTGCTCCACTAAATAGTCTTCGACAATTTCCAACAGTTTCTCGGAATCCCGGTCTTTATCACCAAGAAACTCCATCGCTTTCTGAAGAACGCCTGACTCAAAATTTGTGAATTCCTCACCTTCGTAACCATCCTCACCAAGCAACTTCCAAAATGCCATGCCATTTTCTTTTAAAAACGCGGATACTGATAGTTCTTGTTGCGATTCAAACTGTTTCGCAATCTCCCCGAACACTTTATGGTGGTCCGTCGGGAAGAAAATCAAGCTAGAAATAGCCAAGTAGTGGTGTTCCTTGGATGTACCATCCGGTAAAATGAAACAATAGAGATGGACACCAACTGGGACAGGCTTCTCGCTTTCACGTCTAAGGAAGATCGTTTCATCTTCAAAAATACTTTTTACAGAAAGATACGCTTCATCCATCGCGACGACCTCTCCGATGAAGGCACGCGGATTGTTCCATGCTTCCAACACATTTACGACAGATGGACGGACAATTTTCTTGCGTTGCTTTTCAAGATAATTCGTCCAAATCTCGGGCTTGTGATGGAAAAAGAATTCGTCCATAACTATGGCCTCAATCATTTCCTCCATTAGATAAGTATCCAGTTTTTCTTTCCATTTCTCCACAACATCCAAGTATGCACGTACGTCACGCCGTTCGGGATACTCTTCGTAAAAGACTTGTAAAATTCTTTCCAACTCTTCCGCTTGCGCTGCCTCTATTGAAAATGTCGCTTTCGATTCACAACATTTCTTATATTTTTTTCCGCTACCACACGGACATGGTTCATTACGACCTACCATACAAACACGTCCTTTAACTATTAAAGATCAATAGTTAAGTCTACCATGTCTTTACTTAAAAATTAAGTATCAGAACCCAATTTCTTTTTATACTATATTCCAAGAAATTATAGGATTTAAAATAAAGTATTTCTTTAAATCCGCTCCGGCGCTTAGCGGATACTCACGTGATAAGCCAGGCTACCGCTGTTAAGGCACCTTTGCTGGTCAATATTCCAGTTAAATACTTCAACATATATTTTATTTATAGAGATCCCAAGCAATGATCAAGGTAGACAGGACCAAAGCGGTTAGACAAGAAAGTATAATACCTATTTTTTGTATTCTTGTGCCTGTTGCCAGCTTCCACTTTCCACTAATTACGCATACAGAAACGGCCACCAATGCGATATATACATAAAAAATCCAGAAATGAATTGCGAGAGAGGCATACGATACATATTCAATTGTCCTTACGGCAAGTAAAACGAAATTAACGATTGCAATTCCGCCCGCCAAGTCCAATAAAAACGTCCATTTTTTAAGAGTGGTAAACTGGATTGCATTTTTTCGATTTCTTATTCTACCAATAAGGGTTATTAACAGGGAAATAATGATAGATAAGACGCAAGCTACCGCGCATAAAAAACTGATCATCATGAACAGTTTCTGGTTGAAAGTTGTAGGCATTAAATCGCTGGTCATCATCGATACCTTTGCTACTTCACCGTCATTCATCGTAAAATGAAGGAAAAGGTTATATTCATTCGTTGACCGGTATACATAAGGGGCTACCTGTTCAAACGACATCCCAAGAGCAGTAAATTTACTGTCATCTTCCACTTTCAACTTATCAATCATCAGGAAACCCATCATTTTCGTGAACCCTTCGTAAGGTTGCCTTGCCATCCCATAACTTCCTTCAAGTTCATGCGCAGATGGCAACATCTTTTCCTCTTCTGCCGCAGGATATTTGCCATATACCAATGTTGGTAATCCGTAGCTGAGCCCTGATTCGCCCGCCTGGTTTGTCATGACAATGACGCCTAGATTCTCTTCCTTGGAAAAAGTGAAATTACTTGAAAAACTGTCCGTATTCCCCCCGTGTTCCAATACATCTACAGTATACATCCCTTCCCAAAATCCGTGGGAATTTCTGGGCAGTCCATTGCCATAGGTATCACTCGTCGTGAGCATTTCATGTAAGGTATGATTGCTTTGGAACAATGGGCTTTTTTCGCCTTCTTGCGGCATCAATGCTCCAATGAATTTCGCGGCATCCTCGGCTGTCCCGATTGCACTACCGGCGGGATACAAGCCGATATAGACACGGTCGTTTTTTGAACGACTGAATTCCCCTTTTTTATTCACTAGATAGCCATGTATGGAATCTCTCTTTCCTGCCACAGCTTGATTATCTTCTTGGGATGGATGGATGGCCGTGTCGCTCATATCAAGAATGGCAAATAGGTTATCATTAACATACTCATAAAATGGTTGACCAGTGATCCTTTCTACAATATAGCCCGCCAGTGCAACCCCATAATTTGAATAGGCAACGAATTCTCCCGGCTGATGGACCTGACTCGGTTCAGTAATCTGCAACATATCCTTCAATGGTTTCACTTCTTCAGCTGAAAGGTAGAACAAATCTGTATATTTGTCCTCCCATCCCGCGTCATGGTGCATAAGATTCAGCATTGTGATTGGTGTATCATAATGCAACTTTGTCAAAAATCCTTCTGGCAAATAGGCTTGTATATCTTCTTCCAAGTCAAGTTTCCCTTGTTCAACAAGTTGCATTACACTCGTCCAGACAAGTAGCTTGGTTGCAGAACCCCACTCAAAAACCGTATCGGATGTGACTTCTACTTGATTTTCCCGATCCAAATAACCATAGGACGAGTTCACGATCAATTCCCCGTCCTTCATAATAACTACGGATGCTCCAGCCGTTTTGGAACCGATATATTTGGCAGCATAATCATCCACACGGTCTTTCAGTTCAGGATAAGGAATTCCTGACGGCGTGTTTGCCTGATTTTTTGCCGCCTCTAGATTCAATGGGAAACTACATAAAAGCATAACAATAACAATCATGAATACCGTTTTTCTCATCGTATTTCCCCCGACTGGTTTATCGCCCATTCCACGGGCAATAGGACCTTTTACATTCATGTATATGTCATTCGTATTTTTTTCATACCCGGATTGTAGTTTTATTCACATTGCGGATTTATTTGGATAGAAAATCCATGATTCCCATCGCGCTTACTTCCATATCCAGATCAATGATTCTCAATTCGCTATGATCATCAATCACGCCTTGCTTTTTTAAGTATTCCTTCACACGAGTGGTCAACCGTTCCGCAAGCAAGACATGCCCGCCTTTTTCTGCCACGACAGCTTGGGCTTCGTCCATGAAAACGGACAGCCATTCCGCTACTTGACGGAGTGCCCTATCCGGTTCGTTGGTCATTCCAAAATGTCCATAGTATATAGCATCCAGATTCATCTCCAACATACGGTCAATCGCCCCCCGCATCGCTTCGGGATCGAATTGGTTCGGTGAAGTGGATGGCAAGAATAGCTGGACACCGTCACGGATCAATTGCGAATATCGAACACCGACCGTGTCTCCGGTAAATAGGCCGTTACTGACCGGATCGTAAATACTGAAATGGTGTTTGGAGTGGCCGGGCGTATCCAAAAATTCCAATGTGCAGGTCGGTCCTATTTTCAAAGTACCTCCCTCCCCTTTTATGAGCAATCGGTTTTCAGATACAGGTAGAATCGGGTCAAATAGCTCCGAAAACCTGTCTCCGTAGACTACTTTTGCTCCGGCAATTAATCTTTCGGGTTCCGCTAAATGCCGTGCACCTCTTGGATGGACGACAACTTGGGCATTCGGGCAATCTTGAAGAAGTAGCCCTACCCCGCCGGCATGATCCAAGTGTATGTGTGTTACTATGATATATTTCACTTGATCTAACGAAAATCCAAGCGATTTTAATCCATCTTTCACGTAATTCACTGATGGACTTGGACCCGTTTCCACAATCGTCAACTCTTCCTCGTTGATGACATATGTGCCCGTCCGTTCAGCTACTCCCATATCATAGCCATCTATTAAATGGATTCGATCATTCAATTGGATCGGTTCATTTTTTCTCATTAAATTTGCCCCCTTAAATATGATAAACATCCAAATGCTCCCGTAAAATAAATTACAATTTTCTATCAATTGTAGCATACTTCTCAAAGAATGAGAAAAAGCAACCAGATGAATGGTTGCTTTCTAGCTAATGCTACTTTACTTGATGACTTCTCCTTCACGTCTGAAGAACCCGAATATACCTACTGTTTGAACGACATTCGTAAAGGCATGAGGGTCGATTTCCTTTATAATTGTTTCCAAATCATACAATTCATAACGGGTGATTACTAGGTACATCATACTTTTATCTTCTTTAGAATAGGCGCCTTTAGCAGGAAGAATGGTTATGCCGCGCACCATTTTTTGATGAATGGCCTGCTGCAATTCATCCGCTTTGCGTGTCACGATCATTGCCGTCACTTTTTCATGGCGTGTATGAATCATGTCGATGACTGCTGTTGTTACATATAAAGTCAGCATCGTATATAACGCATTTTCGGGTTCATAGACGATACCTGCTAGAACGATAATGACGCCGTTCAGGATTAAAAAATATGTACCGATTGGTTTATCTTGTAAACGTGATAAAACCATTGCCACAATATCCATACCGCCTGTTGAAGCACCCAATTTTAAGGATAAGCCGACACCTACCCCTGCAATGACTCCACCAAACACTGCATTTAAAATGATATCATCCGAGACAGTTAAAACTGGTAAGATTTCCATAAATAGCGTTGCAAAGATAACTGATACAATGCTGTAGATGGTGAATCCTCGTCCTACTTTGAACCATCCTAATATAAAAACCGGAATATTGAAGATGAGTAGTAGAATTCCTGTACTGATCGAGATCCCTAAATAGTCTTCAATGACACTTGAAGCTAACTGTGCAGCACCTGCAAATCCACTTGCATAGACGTTGGCGTTGATAAGGAAAAAGTTGAGTGAAATAGCCAATAAGAATGAGCCGAAAATCACGACGGTAATCCGTTTAGCTTCGATAAAAAACATATGAACCTCCCTGTTGATGTGAATGACGCTAAATCAAAAAAATGCTCTTGTAGCCTGTAAATCATTAGAGACCTATTGTACCGAATTTCACATCAAAATGGTACAGTAACGAATGCAAGAAAGTGGTCTGTACACCATTGTCTCGACAAAAATGAAAAGCCCCCCATCTCCTAAGCAGATGGAAGGCGTCACTCACGATACATTCTGTCCAGGCTCCGGGCGCCAGACTTTCGGGCTATTAGCAATCTAGCGAGCTATGTGGCCAAAACCGCTACGTTGCTGGATTGACTTATGCTTGGTGCCCTGCGCTTTTCGTTATTAGAGCATTTTCAATAAAGCCTGTTCCCCGCTCATGCCAGCCCGTATCCCAAGTCGTTCCGCTTCGAGTGTAACTGATTCAAGCGGGGCTTTTAACAATTGCTCTATGGTCTTCACACCGACCGCACGCCCCGCAATTATTTTCCGATCGTGCAACTGTGTATTCAGCAGCCCGACATCTAACGCCCCGCACATAATATAGCCTTTGTCATTCGAAACGGTTAACAAAGTGGTCTTAGGCAATCGGACGGTCACCGCCGTAAATGTAAAACCTTCTAACATTATTGGTTCCATTGAAACCATCTTACCCACCCCTTTCTTCTCTATACATATGGGAGGTGCAGATGGATGGTGAAAACGTCTCAAAAATCAGTTGCGTTTCGTGCAGTTGAATCCTCCGTTTTTCCCTCCTTATTTCTACTCCCTTTTCTCTTTCTCTTTCTCTTTCTCTTTCTCTTTCTGCTTACGCTCTTTTTTCCTCTCCTCTTTTTCTCTTCTCTTTTTCTTTCTTCTTCTTTTCCTTCTCTCGCTCCTTTTTTCCCTTTTCTTTTCGTTTTTCTTTTTTGTTGGCTTTCTCTCTTTCTTTCTCTTTTTTCTGCTCCTTCTTTTTTTCTAACTCTTTTTTGTATTTCTCTACTAATGGCAGATTGAATGCCTTGTTGGGTAATTCACTCTTGGATTTAGATAGGACTTTTTGAAAGATGGAGGGAGCCGTGTAACTGCTAGTAGTTGTTAAATAGTGTTCGGGATCCGTTTTATCATACCCTAACCAAATCGCCCCAACGATATCTGGTGTAAAACCGACGAACCAATGATCCTTCGATCCGTCCGCCACTGGGAAAGGAAGTTGCGTTGTACCGGTTTTACCGGCTATTTCTAAACCGGTAATTTGTGCTCCTTTGGCTGTCCCGGTTTCCACAGCACCTTGCAGCATATAGGTCATTTTCTGGGCAACCTCTGCTTCTGTCACTTTAACTGACTTTTCATTCCATTTCTCGATGATTTCGCCTTCAGAATCTTTTATCTCCGTAATGGCATGCGCTTCCATCATCACCCCATCATTCGGAAAAACGGAAAATGCCTGGGCCATTAAAAGAGGCGACGTACCTTTGTGCAAGCCCCCTAATGCTAAACCAAGATTTCGATCTTTTTCTTCCAAGGGTATCCCAAACCGCTCTACTGTACGCATCCCATTCTCAATTCCGATTTCATGCAATAACTTGACGGGAGGAATATTATAAGAATTGACGACTGCATCATACATGGTGACTTGCCCCCGAAATTGTTTGTCAAAGTTTTGTGGCGAATACCCATTAATATTGATAGGTGCATCAACAAGAATATCGGAAATCTCATAACCATGCTCTAATGCAGGTGTATAGGCCGCTATCGGTTTCAACGCCGACCCTGGTTGTCTGACTAACTCTGTTGCATTGTTAAAACGTTCATATGTATAGTCCCCCCTTCCACCGACAAGTGCTTGGATACCACCCGTTTTCGGATTCAGGAAGATCCCACCACTTTGGATAAGTTGGTCCGGCTTACTGTCCGGAAAGTTGTTTTCATCTTCATAAACTTCTTCAATCGCATCTTGAATGACAGGATTCAATTCTGTGTGAATATGTAGTCCTCCAGCTAGCACTTCGTTTTTGGTCAAACCATACTTTGTTACTGCCTCTTCGACGATTTGGTCAATATAATACGGGTATTTCCCTCTATAATCGGGTGTTGTTTCATCTGCCAACACGATTTCTTCTTCAATTGCCCGCTCATACTCAGTTTGACTGATATAGCCTTCACTTTTCATCAGCGACAATACGATATTTCTTCTCTTTATTGATTTCCCCATGTTTTTGTAAGGCGATAAGTGGGTTGGCGCTTTAATAACTCCCGCTAGCGTCGCAGATTCGTTTAAGGTTAATTGCGTTACATCTTTACCAAAATAGGCTTGGGAAGCCCGTTGCACGCCCCATGCCCCTTCGCCAAAATAGATTTGATTTAAGTAGCGTTCCATTATTTCATCTTTTGAATACTCTTTCTCAATTTTTTTAGTTAGAATAAGTTCTTTGAATTTACGTGTATAAGTACGTTCTTCGGTCAGGAAGATATTTTTCGAAAGCTGTTGGGTGATTGTACTCCCACCGGCGACGACTTCTCCTTTTAACAGGTTTTGCGTGAATGCCCGTGCAATGCCGAAATAATTGACGCCGTTATGTTTGTAATAATGTTGGTCCTCTGTAGATATGATCGCTTCTATCAACTCTTTGGGAATTTGTTCTAAAGGGACTCCTTCAATTTTGGAATACGAAATCTTACTGGCAATTTCCCCGTTTTGATCATAAATAAATGTCGGCCTTGGTTCCACCTCTTCCAGTTTACTGACATCACTGAAGTTAATCAACAAATTCAAAACCAACAGGCCACACACAAATACACCTATACTACTGATGCAAAGTATCTTGATCAGCCTTTTAGATTTATACCATTCCCTAAATCCATTAAACCGTTTCTGTTGTCGCCTACGTTCCATTCTTCCCAAATGTAATCCACCTTTTCCTTGGTAAAATAAAAAAACTACAACTCCCAGTACAAAACTATATCTTAACATATTATTCACATGAAAAAGTGAAACTTTCTTTGGATTGTAACGTAAATATAGTATAGACTAGGTATGAAGGTATGTACTTAAAAACTCATACAAAACTAACGGAGGGTTTAAATTATGAAAAAATTATTCGCAGCATTGCTGGTGCTAACGCTTCTCGTATCACCACTTGGAAACTATGTTTTCAATGATCACACGACAGCCGAAGCAAAACGGTACAAGTCCGGAAAGAAAAGCTTCAATACGAATAATAGCACCAATAATACAAACCAGATCAACAAATCGGATAGTCAAACAAAAAAAGACGATTCTTCCACTGCCGCTAAATCATCAAATACAGCAAAGAAAAACGGCGGTTTCATGAACGGAGGACTAATGAAAGGACTCTTCATCGGTGGAATTGCTGGCTTGCTATTCGGTAGCCTCTTTGCCAATATGGGCATACTTGGATCCATTTTAGGTTTCGCCATCAATGCGCTCGCAATCATCTTTATCGTTGTAATCATCAAGAAAATCTTTGACCTTCTGAAGGCTAAAAAGAAAAAAGAGGATGTTAACCCATGGAGAAGTTAATGATTTCCGAGCAAGATATCATTAATGCCATTTGCCTTTATCACGCTCGTAAAAAGTACGCCATGCCCGAGGAAGTTGAAGTCGAACTTTACTATGACGATGAGGAAGCGCAAAGTTTTTCAGCAGAAGTCACAGTAAACGGACAGCAACAGGTGTTCATGACAGCGGATATCATTGCTGCACTGCGTTTGTGGATCGATGAATATTTGAACAAGGATCCTTTTGCAACTAGTATCGAGTTACTGTTCCATGAGGGCGAAGGAATTACCGCTTCAATCGACTAAACTGACCTGTTAAAAGAAAAACATGCGTAAATTCACAGAAAAGAGCTTGGTTATCTCACCAAGCTCTCCAATCAACAGTGTCTCCTAAAAAATAAATGAGGTGATGGATATGATGACGAAGAATCAGATCAACGAACGCGAACAGATGGAAATGCTGACCATTGAACAGCTGGTCCCGCAAGATCATCTTGTTCGCAAATTAGATGCAGCAATTGATTTTTCATTCATCTATCCATTGGTTGAGGACCTTTACTCGACAGTAGGGAGACCTAGCATCGATCCAGTGGTATTGATTAAAATGACATTCATCCAATATACCTTCGGCATAAGATCTATGCGCCAGACCATTAAAGAGATTGAAACGAACATGGCATACCGCTGGTTTCTCGGCTTTGGTTTCCATACTGAGGTTCCCCATTTCTCCACGTTCGGAAAAAACTATGTCCGTCGTTTCGCAGACACAGATCTATTCGAACAGATTTTCTATAAAGTGTTGAAGGAAGTTGCAGATCGCGGGCTCCTTAGCTCAAATCACGTCTTCATCGATTCTACCCATGTAAAAGCGAGTGCGAACAAACAAAAGTTTCAAAAGAAGGTCGTCCGTAAAGAGAGTAAAGCATATGAGAAGAAGCTCCAGGAGGAGCTCAACATTGACCGAGAAGAGAATGGGAAGAAACCGTTCCCTCTAGAAAAGTTTGAAAAGGAAGAGTACAAGGAGATCAAGGAGTCAACAACAGACCCGGAGAGTGGCTACTACGTAAAAGACGAACGGACAAAACAGTTTGCCTATTCTTTCCATGCAGCGACGGATGAAAAGGGATTTGTGCTCGCAAACATAGTTACTCCAGGTAATGTTCACGACAGTCACATGCTTCAACCGCTAGTCCAGAAAATCATCGATACGGTAAGACGTCCAGTTGTCGTTGCCGCTGATGCAGCCTACAAAACACCAGCTATTGCAAACTTTCTTCTAGAGAATCAGATCCTTCCTGCACTTCCATACAAACGACCGATGACCAAGGAAGGCTTCTTCAAAAAACATGAGTATGTCTATGATGAGCACTATGACTGCTATATCTGTCCAGAAGGACAGGTCCTAAAATATCGGACGACCACAAAGGAAGGATACCGCCAATATGCATCAACTCCTTCTATTTGCGCATCATGTCCAGTAATCAGCCAATGCACACAAAGTAAGAATCAACAAAAGATGATCCAGCGTCATATATGGCAAGACTATCTGGATACAGCTGAAGATTTAAGGCACAATCATCAAATCAAAGAAATATATGGGAAGCGTAAAGAGACCGTAGAACGCGTCTTTGCCGACAGCAAAGAAAAGCATGGCATGCGATGGACAACCCTAAGGGGGCTAAAAAAATTGTCCATGCAGGCGATGCTTACTTTCGCTGCCCAAAATCTTAAGAAGTTCGCCAGCTGGACGTGGAAAACGCCAACAAGGGCATGATAGGAATTGAGACAGCTATGAGATAAGGCTATTTTTCGCACATAATACATTAATTAACAAAATAGAGCTTGGTTATCTCACCAAGCTCTTTTCTGTTATGTTCTTTTTATTTAATTCTACTTTATTATGCATTTGTGGCTACATCGCTTTTGTATTCTAAAACATCTCCAGGCTGACAATCCAATGCCTTACAAATTGCCTCTAAGGTTGATAATCGAATCGCTCTTGCCTTTCCATTTTTCAATATGGAAAGGTTAGCCATAGTTATTCCGACCCTCCCCGAAAGTTCTGTCACACTCATTTTTCTCTTAGCCAGCATCACATCAATATTGATTATAATCGCCATTTTCTTCACCTCAGACCGTTAAATCATTTTCAGATTTTATGGTAATCGCTTCTTGCAAAAATCTTTGTAGAACAGCAGCAAAGACAGCGATAACCATTGGAGCAAAAATAAAAAGCATTCCAACCAATACCACACCCGGGGCGTCGTCTAACTGCGCAAAGATAAAGATGAATGGCAGTCCAATTACATGCAAACCACTGATTGTGATTGCACAATGTTTTATATTTTTTAAGTGTTTTACAGATATTTCCGAGAATGCTTTGTTCTTGTCAATATAATTTAACAGTTTAAATGCTTGATACAATGCAACAAAATACGGTATCGCCGATACATACATAACGGTTACAAATCCATATACTACATAAGCGAACTCTGAATTACTTTCTGCTGCATCTTTCGCTAGTGTAGGCAACACAAATATACATACAGCTAGTATTGGGATTCCAAGAAAAACAACAGCTATTTTTAAAAAGTTTGTTGAACCTCGTTTCATATAAAGCACCTCACCTATTTATTATTAATTTGACTTCATCACTTAACACATATAGCAAAATGCAATATCATCGAATTACATTTTGACCGGGACTACTGGAAAAGTTACTTGAACTCTTCCCTTCATGCCTCTATTTTGATAATCTTTTAATCTGCCTTCATAAATCAATTGGAAATTTGCTGAATAAGGCAAGTCACTTGGTTCAACTAGGGAAAGATCTTTTTCAAAGTCAATGGCGTTACTTTCCTTTAGGACAGATGCCACAAATTGAGAACAGAAGAAAGCGTTCTTTCTTTTTATCGGTTTTTTAAACAGTACACCAAATAATCCTATAAAATTATAGCGATAACACTCCTTTTTGACAGCCATTTCTTGGATATATTGATACATCTTTTGAAATTCGTCATTTGTTACGGTTAATGAATAGATTGCACAATCTGCTTGTTTAAATAAAACGGAATGAATATCTTCTCGAACAAATCCTCCAATATAAGGGTTCTTCGCTGTTTTTCTACCAAAACTATATACCTCAACTAATTCAGTATCAAAAACGATTGAGGCATGATTATAAGGTTTTTTTGTATATGACTTAATCAGCCTTGTTAAAATCGTTCCTGTATCCGTTAAAAGGAGATAAATCTCTTTTTCTCCCATCATGCTCCTCCCCTTCAATCCTTTCTGTGATTACTAGAAAGATATAAACTAATTCCTATTAGAAATTCATCGTTCAATAAATAACTATCCTAAAAAAAGAATGTTTCTCGTCCTACAAATAAGCACCTCTCTATTTATTACAAATTTGATTTTACTATAGATTTTATCGAATTGCAATAAATCTTTATTTGTTTTCACTATATTTTTGTTGCAAATTTAAATTCAATCAAAAAAAGCATTCCTCATTTCGAGGAATGCTCAATAAATTCCAACTATCTATATTGTACAAATGAATACCATCAAATCCGTTTCGTCGCTAGAGTTCGCCTACGTTGTATTCCTTTGTTCAACCTACGCATACGTTTGTTCTAGAAGGATTATCTGCTTTCATCCAATTTTCTTATTCGGTGAAACGAGCGCATATCTTTCCCATCTTCTACTTTTCCAGCGGAAGTACATAATTGTAGCCCGTATCCATTCATCCATAGCAATTGCCAGCCAGATACCGACGAGCCCCAGGTTCCATTGGAACACTAACAAGTAACCTAAAGGCAAACTCATTGCTACCATGGAAAATGCACCGATGATGACGGGATATTTTGCATCCCCGGCTGCACGTAACGAGTTGATAATTACAATATTCATCGTTCGACCCGTTTCAAGCAAAATACTGAGTAACAAAACGGTTGCTCCTATCTCAATGACGTCCGGATTATCCGTAAATAGCTTCAGCAACGGATAGCGGAAGATCATGACGAGCGTCACCATGAAAAGTGTAAATAGCAGTGCCCACTTAACGCTTGTCCGTACACTCTTGTATGCCTCTTCTTTTTCATCACCACCGACAAAACGGCCAACAATGATTGCGGTTCCCATCCCGATTGCAATGGCGAACAGATACGTAAACATCGAGATGTTCACCGCATATTGCCTTGCCGCTAATGATTCCGCCCCTAAATAGGTGACGTAATATAAAAAGATGATTTGGCAACCTTGGTACATGATTTGTTCAAATGCGGACGGAATGCCGATCTGTAATATTTTGCGGATATATTCTTTTGACAAGGTTATGTAATAGCGGAATTCCACCCGATATTCCATCACTCTATACAGCAACCAGAAAAACACAAGCATCGCGAGTAGACGACTGACGACTGAAGAAATCGCAGCCCCTTGCACACCTAATTCCGGAAAACCGAACTTCCCGAAAATGAGCAAATAGTTCCCAACTACGTGAAAAACATTCATCCCTAGCGAAACTAGCATTGTCTGTTTTGTAAAACCGTGTACGCGAATGATGGCAGCCAATGAGTTAATAATCGCTTGCAGGAAAATGGCACCTCCTACAATAATCAGGTATTTGGTAGCGTAATCTAGCACATCTCCTTGCAAATTCATGGCAATCATAATATTTCTTGAGAAGATGACAAAAAGGACACTCATAATGAGCCCGACAATCAAATTCAACGTAACTGCTAACGCTGAAATTTTTGATGCTTCGAGGTATCTTTTCGACCCAATATATTGTGAGACGACAATCGCCGCCCCATTCCCAACCACCTCAAGGATGAGTATTGCAATATGAATATACTGATTTGCAGCCCCCACGCCTGACACCGCGTTGTCTGACAATGCACTTAACATGAAGGTATCTGCAATTCCCATTAACATAAAAAGAAAAACTTCCAAAAAAATCGGCCACGTCAAATGAAATAAGTTCAGCTTTTTGCCAATATCTTTCTTTCCCGTAGTTGCTGTCATACTAACTCCTTCTTTTCTGCTCGATTTTCAAATAAAAAGGAATCAGCCATTCTCATAGATGGCTGATTTCCGCTTTTAGTCCGTTTCTATCGTTTTCTTCAACTGTTTAAAATGTCGTTTTTCATGCATTCCGACAAATAAAAACCATTGTATCAATGGAACTTGACCAAAGATTGGGTGTTTCATTGATTTCTCCCGAAGTTCGTCGTCTGTGCTAGATTCATAAACATCTAATAGGAAGAGACGTGACTCATAAAGTTCATTTTGCATCTCCAGTTTGGACTTGAACACTTCAGTGGGCACGGTATATTCTGGGGCTTTCACTTTCACGATACGAATCGTAGACAATGCAATCGGTTTAGTCAACGATTTTGGACTATCGGGATTCTTTAATTCTTTCAATATATTTGTAGCAATTACTGTTTCCATACGTACAAGATGTTCAATGATTTGTTTGGGCGACCATCCGCCATTGGAAGGGATCTTGTTGAACTGTTCGTCCGTAAGTCCATCAATCGATTTGAATATTTTTTTTCGGATTCTATTATTTTTTTCAAAAATCACCTGTATATCTCCTTTGGTACCAGTAAAATCTTTTGTTTTTCTACATTGTAATTCTATTTCAATGTAGAAGGAATGCCTTCGTCAATATTTCCTTATTTACAATAAAATACTTTTTTTGTTTTCGCAAGTTTTTTTGGGTGGGACATATGGTAAATAATGAATTTATAAGCGATTTTTTAGTTTCAGGTGATAGTTACTCATACAAATAAGATAGTATGAAATTACAGAGAATTTCCATTCCTTGCTTTGCTCCAATTGAAAAATTTCCAAATCAGTATGAGGAACAAAAAATAGCCTACAAGGGAATACACAGGGTTCCAATGATCAGAATGACTGAAAAACCCCCAATGTACCGCGAATTTCTCCATAATTGGTGCAAGTATACTGAGCAGAAGAATGAAAACAGGTCTCCCCCACATTGACAATTTCTCGATGATAAAGAGAAAAAACCATGTGAAAAAGGGAAGGATTAGTAATGTAAAAGCAATATTTATCGAAAATACAGCAGGGAAAGGCCGTACCGGGAACGCATACATGTTATTACCCACAAAAAACAAATCCAAATATGTGCCCAACAAAGACGCAACTAATAAAGCAGGGATATACAAACTTGCATTACGTAAAAATCGTCGTTTTGGCGATTGTTGCAAGCTCGAGCTTTTCAAGTGTCTCACAGTACCCCCCCACTATCTTTCCATTGATCGGTACTTTTTCTTCTAATAAATATTCAATCATATACCAATGCTCATACCATTCACCAGATTCTGCCGTAGCATGGTTGACAGTATGCCACGCATACTCAAGCCTCGGACTAAACAACCGAAGCGCACCCTTTCTTAACAGGCAAGATTTTAGCCTTTTCGTCATCGGTGCTCCGGGCACTCCTTCGTTTACATCATTAAAGACATCCGGCCAATAATCCTTTCGTGACCCCGTATGCGGATGCGCGGATGCCCAGCGATGCACGTCCTCTAGCAATTCCCTGTCTTGAAACAACAATTGGTAGAGTCGCTTTCCAAGTATAATACGCTCATGAAGTGAACCGAAATAATGGAGCGTCAGTCCAACAAGAGCCGCCTTCCCTCCCTGCTTTCCAATCTCATTGTATGGAAACAATATATGATTGAATGATAAAAAATCTTGAAGCATGAATTCCAGCGTCTGAATAACCTTTTTCCTATATAAAGGATTTTGCACGATTCTGCTCTCCAAGTAATTTTGTTCATTTATGACGAGCGCAATTGCAAGGATATAGCAATCTCTGTCTCTCCAGAAATGATTCCAAATCACTTCCATAAATCGGGAGACTTCCAAGTAAGGCAATAAATAAAATAGATTCCGATTTTGGAATTTGCTCTCCCCATAGAGTAGAAACTGTGGATAGGCATCCTGGAATATCAACCAGTTTCCACGTTCCAAAAACGAGAAAAAATCTTGTTTCGTTTGTTGGTGCATCAGTCTAGAAAGAAATTCTCCATTTAGGTCTGTCATGTTCCATCCACCATTCCTTGATACCATATGGCCAAGGAATGCCCAGTGGATTTCTGGATGAATCGTATAAAAGTCGAGGTAAGCTTTTGTTCTGGTAATATTATTTACATTTAACCGTTCAGTTTTTAACCGGATTGATTGGAGTAGTAGCTGATCTTCATTGGACAAGTTCTGCTCTTCCTGTATCGAAACACGATCATCATTCATTAAATCCTTTTTTATAGAAAGTAAGTTTTCCGGAAGTCTCCGTTTTCCTCCAATCTTTCTTAATATAGTGAACATGGGTCACCTCCGCTACGAATTCTATCGTCATACCTGATTCTAAACAGGTATATATATGTATATGAGCGACCTTTATGAAGGGAGATGATGATGCGTTGAAACAGGATGCAAAGCCTGAAATCGGGCGATTGATTGAACAGCTAAAAAGGGAGCAGACACTTGACGGTTCATGGGATTACCCTTTTGAAACCGGTATTTCGACGGACGCCTATATGATTATCTTATTAAGAACATTGGATATAAATGACGAAGACTTGATCTATCAATTAACAGAAAGAATCAGCAGTAAGCAGGAGACAAACGGTGCTTGGAAACTATTTCACGATGAGGGCGAAGGGAATGTATCCGCTACAATCGAGGCCTATTATTCCCTCCTCTATTCCGGCTATGTAAGCAAGGAAGACACTCGGATGCTTGCAGCAAAAAAATTCATTCTAGCAAATGGTGGTCTTGAGAAATCGCATCTGTTCACAAAAATCATGCTGGCGTTAACTGGCCAATATCCATGGCCCGTTTATTTCCCAATACCGATTGAAGTGATTCTCCTCCCCTCTCACTTTCCGATTAACTTTTATGATTTTTCCGTCTATGGAAGGGCCAATATCGCTCCTATCCTGATATTGGCAAATAAGAAATACATCAAAACAACTAAAAGGAGCCCCGATCTATCCGACCTTTCCCTGTCAACAGAAACAGATGAGTTTTTTGACGGGCAAGGCATCGATGAACTTTTTCCGATGATTGACAATGGCCTTAAAAGCTTACTAGGCCTACCTCAAACAATCCAATCATCCGCCATCCATCGGACGAAACAATATATGCTCAATCACATTGAGCCGGATGGAACCTTTTACAGTTATTTCAGTTCCACATTTCTAATGATCTTTGCCCTGCTCTCCCTTGGTCATGCCAACAATGATCCAATTATTGTAAGGGCAATCCAAGGGTTGAAAGCAATGAGGTGTACAATTCATGGTCATACACATATGCAATATACAACTGCAACGGTGTGGAATACCTCATTAATTAGCTATGTTCTTCAAATCGCAGGCGTTCCCCCTACTGAATCGGTCATACAAAAGGCAAATCAATACTTAGCTGGCCGGCAGCAGTTCAACTATGGCGATTGGGCCATTCATAATCCCGGTGTCTTACCTGGAGGATGGGGATTCTCCGCTAGTAATACGATAAACCCTGACATAGATGACACCACCGCTTCACTAAGGGCTTTTTCGCAACTTGTCCACTCAGAACCCAGCTTTTATCAAGCTTGGAACAAGGGCATCCGTTGGGTTATGTCGATGCAGAATAAGGATGGTGGATGGGCTTCCTTCGAAAAAAATGTTGACAATCCATTCCTGAACTTGCTGCCAATTGAAGGTGGACAATTTTTATTGACCGATTCCAGTAGTGCCGATTTAACCGGAAGAACTCTCGAATTCCTGGGTGGATACACAGACTTACCTAAAAATCATGAAATGATGAAGCGTGGAGTCGAATGGCTCGCTCATCATCAAGAAGAAGACGGTTCATGGTACGGCCGCTGGGGTATTTGCTATATTTACGGAACCTGGGCGGCAATTACCGGTCTCATCGCAGCCGGTGAAAGCAAAGACAGCCCAGTGATCCAAAAGGCGGTTCGCTGGCTTCTTGCCATTCAAAATTCCGACGGCGGCTGGGGTGAATCTTGTAAAAGTGATCACAATTCCACATATGTCCCTCTCGGAGCCAGTAATGTCACTCAAACAGCTTGGGCATTAGATGCACTCATTGCTGTTTCAGATCAAATAACCCCAGAAATGAATGCGGGAATCGCCTATTTGCTGAAATCCTACAATCAAACGGATTGGATTCTGTCCTATCCGGTCGGGCAAGGGATGGGCGGTGCTTTCTACATCCACTACCATAGCTACCACCTTATTTTCCCTTTGCTTGCACTCGCTCGTTATGATAGTAAATTTCTTCTGGATAGATAATGCGAATACGACTTTGCATAATAATCAAAAGGAAGAAAGTAATCTAATCGGTGTCAAGGCCATAGTTCGGGTTTCCTTCGACTCAACTATCATCCCGGATTCTTCTCCAACTAGTCGTATAAGTCGTTCACGTTGAATAAAATGCAGTGATGTCATTTGAGTGGAGGACGATACATGAATTCTATATTTGCCTATATCTTATTAGGAGTATCTATGGCAGCACCGATTGGACCTGTTAAGACCGTCCTATTAAACACGGGTCTAAAAAATGGTTTTTTTCATGCCTGGTTTTTTAGTCTCGGTTCATTAACAACAGACATCATGTATATGCTTATTGTTTATTTTGGTGTAGGTCAATTTGTTGAATCACCTTTATTGAAAATAATATTATGGTCATTCGGCTGTTTTGTACTCTTATATACGGGTATAGAAAATATACTTTCCCAACAAAAAATTGAGATGAGATTGAAATCCCGAAAAAGAGTCCGCCTTAGAAAATCCATTCTATCTGGTTTCTTAATGTCGTTGTTGAATCCACTTACCATCCTTTTTTGGTTGGGAATCTATGGATCCATCCTTGCGAATAATGCTGGAGTCTCTACAGAATTTCAACTTATTTTGAATAGTGCGGCCATTTTGTTAGGCATTAGTATGGTCGATTTCATAATGTCTTTTCTATCCGGCGGAGCGCGGAAATTATTATCCAACAAGTTTTTGAAAGGAGTCTCCATTGTTTCATCGATTTCGATGATTGGGTTCGGCATCTACTTTGGCATTCAGGCATATCAAGCGCTTTTTTGATGTGCCGGCGATTCACGAGAAGCAAAGGGATTCAGAAAACACATTTAACGCATAAAAAGAACATGCTAGGAAACCATACCTTTGACCATTAAAATTAGGATTAGTCGAGGTGTGGTAATGGAAAAAAGTGCAGATAAGGTAAGTGTATGGTGTGTTGTAAGCTTGGCTTCAGTCCCTCTCGTCATGACACTCGGGAACTCCATGCTCATCCCGGTCCTTCCGATACTGGAAGATAAGGTTGGAATCACCTCCTTCCAATCCAGTATGATCATAACAAGTTATTCAGTTGCAGCTATTTTTCTTATACCAGTAGCCGGTTATTTATCGGATCGATTCGGGAGGAAAAAGGTGATATTGCCAAGTCTAATCCTTGCGTTGATAGGGGGTCTGATTGCCGGGTTTGCCTCCTGGAAAATGGACGAACCCTATATGATGATTATCGCTGGAAGAATCCTGCAGGGAGTTGGGGCGGCTGGTGCCATGCCAATTGTTTTGCCGCTCGTAGGAGACCTCTATAAAGATGACGCTGAAAAGTCCAGTTCTTGTCTAGGCATTATTGAAACATCGAATACCTTTGGAAAAGTGTTAAGCCCCATCCTGGGTTCAGTATTTGCCGCAATCTTATGGTTTCTGCCTTTCTTCTCTATCTCAGCACTCAGTTTAATTTCCATCGCTCTCATTTTTTTCTTTGTTAAAGTTCCAAAAGAAAAAGATGAGCCAGTGAAGTTTAAAGAGTTTTTAAGTAACACAAAAAAAGTATTTAAAAAAGAAGGAAAATGGTTGTATACCGTATTTCTAAATGGAGTCCTTGTTATGTTGATCTTATTCAGTATGTTATTTTTCTTATCGGAAAATCTTGAAAAAGTTCATGATATCAAGGGCGTTAAGAAAGGTTTCGTCCTGGCCATCCCGCTTTTGTTACTCTGTATTGCTTCTTTTATTTCCGGCCGAACAATTAAAGGGAATTTGAAGACGATTAAAAAGTATATGATAATCTGCTTGATCGCAATGTCCATCAGTGTCATTTTCGTCGGATTCACAAGCAAGAAACTAATCCTTCTGTTGGTGGTAACGAGCATAGTGGGAATAGCGATTGGCGCATTATTGCCCGCACTTGACGCCATAATAACAGAGAATATTGAAAAAGAATTAAGAGGAACAGTCTCTTCCTTTTATAGCTCGGCCAGATTTATTGGTGTTGCAGCTGGTCCCCCTATCATGTCACTCGCTATGAAGAGTTTTTTGAACGCCAGCTACATCATAGCAGGTGTACTCGGCGCAATCCTGTTATTCATTGTCTTTAAATGCATTAAAGTCGAGGAGATTGAAGAATCAAATAAAACCGCCTAAATAAGGCCAGTTCAGCGTTATGCTGAACTCGCCTTTTTGAAATTAAGAGTATACTTTCGAATTTTTTCTTTAGAATTTTTCCCTTTGTATAGTTGTACAAGTAACTCCCTTTGAATAAGATGCAAGGACATCATTTAAAGGGAGGAATTATACATGAATTCAATTGTTGCCTACATCTTTTTAGGCGTATCCTTAGCTGCGCCAATTGGCCCTGTAAACGCTGCACTACTTAATACAGGTATTAAGAACGGATTTTCACATGCCTGGATTTTGGGCATAGGTGCTTTATTAGCGGACGTGGTGTATATGATGATGGTGTATTTAGGGATTGGTCAAATTATTGAGTTCCCTCTCGTTAAAATAATTCTATGGTCATTTGGTTGTTTCGTTCTTACATATACGGGCGTTGAAGGTTTGCTTACGCTACATAAAATTACATTGGATTTGAAATCCGGTAAAAAGGTTCAGCTAACACGTTCGTTTACAGCAGGATTTTTCATGTCATTATTGAATCCATTGACGATTCTATTTTGGCTCGGGATTTATGGTTCGGTTCTTGCTGAAACCACCGTAACCTTTTCAGGGAATCAAATCTTTATTAACAGCGTGGCCATCATAGTCGGTATCATTCTTTGGGATACTTCAATGGCTACGATATCGAGTGTTGCCCGCAAATTATTATCTATCAAGTTCCTGAAGATTATCTCCATTGTTTCTTCCGTATCAGTTATAGGTTTCGGAATATACTTTGGTATTCAGGCTTTTGACGCACTTTTTTGAGTCTCTTCTTTTTTCCATTTTTTCCGTAATAATAAAATAATTCCCCCGATTACTGCCAGGAATACTAGACTGATAAAAAAGCCGGGTCGACTGGTTTTATGAACAAGCGTACCGCTGACAGCTGCAACGACCAGAAACATTCCAATGATTCTTTTGACTTGATCTGCAGTTGTCGGTTCAATCAACCTGTGGTACATGGTTAAAATGAACAGCCAATTATAAAGCAGCATTAATGCCGCTGCAGTCGTTATATATTCGTATACTTTGTCAGGCAATAATAGTGAAGTGACAATGGAAAGAACAAGCCCGCTTGCAGTCAGCATAATCGCCGGTAAGGGCATTTTAAATTTCTTTTTCGTTTGCTTACTGAATATTTTAGGGGCATCCCCATCTTCAGATATTGTCACAAGTATCGTGGTTACCGAAAAAAGGGATGCAGACATCGTTGAAAACCCGGCAATAATAATGGCAGCAGTAAATACATGCGGGAAAAACGCAATATCACCCACACCTGCTAAAGCCTCAACGAATGGGCTTTTATTCTCCCTGAACTTATCATAAGGCAACAGTAATAGCGCCAATGAAAGCGAGGTAACGTAAATGACAGCAAGTAGCCCTAGCATCACTTTTCCTGATTTAGGAGCGTCTTCTTTGTTCTTTAGATGGATGGCCATTACGCCCATCACTTCAATTCCGCCATGCGCAAAAAAGGCAAAGATAAGGGCACTCCAAAACCCGATGACTCCTTTTGGAAAAAACTCGGCAAAAGACTGAGGAACTCCTTCCTTTGGATTTCCATCGAGTACCCCGGTCAGTGCTAATATAGCAATCACAATAAACATAAAAATCGCGGCAATTTTCATCACCGCATAGATGCTTTCCAGCTTCCCGAAAGCTTTTGCACCGATAAACAGAACAATTAGGCCGCAAACGGCATAGATTGATGCAAAAATCCATAGTTTTACATCCGGAAACCAAAATTTAGACAAGAGCGAGATTGCTGTAAGTTGACTACCAATGATCAATATTTCGGAACACCAGTAAACCCACCCACTGCTAAAACCAGCCCAACGTCCATATGCTTTTTTGGCATACGTCCGGAAAGACCCCTTCTGTGGATCATCTGCGGACATTTTCGCTAATGCTTCAAACACGATATACGTTGCAGTCGCGGCCATTATAAAGGCCAGAATTACAGAGGGTCCTGTCATTTTAATCGCAATACTTGAAGCCAGGAAAAATCCCGTACCAATTATACAGCCTACTCCGATTAGGGATAATTGCCACCAGGCAAGGCTCGCTATTTCGTCCTCGCCATCTGCTTTTTTCTTCCCCATATATACACCTCCACATAACGATAGCCTTCCACATGTAAATGGATTTATGTGTGTGTACGAGGATAAAAAACGTCAATTTAGAAAAGCTCTGCAAATTTTAATGTTGCTTTTAAAATAAAGTATTGTAACTAGTAAGACGATCACTGACAGAGAAAGAAGTTTCAACATAGCGTTTCCCCCATTGAAACACTCTTTCTTCTGTATGCGACAAATTGCCGATATGTTTTAGTAGGTTACTAAACGCTTTGCTCAACCTTCCACCTCACAATTGTTTACTCGTTTTTTGGTAGGTATCGAATATCAATATTTACGTTTGAAAAGAATTCAGAAAAGAGAAACAGAGACGGCCGCTAGTTCCATAACTCTTTTTTGCTTGTCTCTTATTTAACCGAATATGTTTGGCCTCTCATCAATAAACTACAAGTAATAACTAAATGAGGGGATGGCGAATTGAAGCGCGTATTGATATATGGAGCAACCGTATTCGTCGGAATTGTCATTGGCATCATCGTAACAATTGTCATGCAGTGAATGGTAATTGTTTGGAACGCAAGCGCCCAGATCTTGAAGAGGCCATTTTATTAACTGCCTGCCCTTTCAACAGCCTCTTCACAATCTCGGCAGATATTGTTTTAAACATCTATTATCAAACAGTTAGCACATTACGATAATTTTATATGCTGTCGCTTGGGCTGGTATGCTTCTTGTACTTGCACCATAGATCACAATCAGATTTCGATTTGCAAGATTCCCTGTAAAAGCTTGCCCATTTTCCAATAGAAGAAGTGTGTTTGGTGAAATAGTCAATTTTAACGTACCGTCACTACTGATAAGTTGGCTGTTAAAATAATCTACCTTCACGTTTTGATGAGGATTATCTTTCACCATCACAAGTGCCTGATATTGCGGAGGGTAGATGAGTGGCACAGGTGCATTGGCATCATAGTAGCCCGTTACCCGATCCCCTACCTTGACCATGACATGGTCTACAAAATACGTAGTAGGTGATATTACGAAATTCACCACATTGCCATACCCGTCATCAACGGATATCAATTTATAGCAACCTGCATTTACTTCACTTTGCCCAATCGGAAAATCACTGATCATTCTAATGATCCCATTAAAAGATTGAAAGTTGATCATTCAATTACCTCCGTCGCAATTTAAACTAAACTCTTTATAGACTATGCTCACACAAACAATTCGTTCAAATGCAGAAAAACAGGTGGCAGTCATGAAAATTCCAACAATAATGATTGTTGGAAGTAACATGTTTCTTGCAATGTCTGCCACCTTCTGAACCTATTCACACTGTGACAAGTTTTCTAGGTTTCCACCGCATATTACCTACCCAATTTCACTCCAACATATCCCTTACTCGCGCCACATACGGCTCCTTATCATAAGCATGATACAATTGCCCTGACAGTTTAACTGGATCGCCAAAGAAAAATCGTTCATACAGCGTTTCGCGTGTGCCGAAAGCACTCATGGTCAGATCCCATGCCAAACGAAAAATCTTGACACGATCCTCAGCATTTGTGGATTTCGCCTGTAAATACTGGTTTAAATCTTTTCGTATCGTTGACTGAAATGCGTTTTCTGTCGGGATAGACATTAAGCCACTTGCTCCTAAAAGTTGAATGATTTCCGTGAATTTCGGGTAGATCCTCGGAAAGTAATTACTAGCGACTTGCAACGTTATCCGATCGGGTTGCATATAGCCCCATTCATCCAGTTCAGCTTCGACTTCCGATTTGATAACTAATGCTTTCATCGATTCCAATGCAATAATGATTTCGGAAGCTTTCTCCTGGACATGCTGGTACTCCGCGATATTAATGGTCTCAATAATGGATTGGACAATGCCCAACACAAATTCGGTTTTAACGATTTGTCTGGAAGCGACCTGGTGCAATGTAAAAGGTAAGAACGAGCTAGCATTTAAGAAGCTATTGGCCACGCCTATGTTGTCAAAATAAAATACACGTTCCCACGGTACCAACACATTGTCGAACACGACAATCGTATCCATTTCTTCATAGTGCGAACTTAATGGATAGTTAAATGCGGAGTCGCCGCCTACAAATGATTCCCGACATACAAAGCGCAAGCCGTTACTATTGCTAGGGATTGAAAACGCATAGCCTGTTGCTTTCTCCTCCACCCCACCCGCCGAAATCACAACGATTTCATCTGTGATGCCTCCTTGCGTTGCCAATAGACGAGCACCTTTGATGATAATTCCCTCTTCGTTACGCTCCACCACTTTTGCTGCAATCGGCTCATCGGTCTCTTCGAAATAGAATTGTGTCCGATTCACTTGTGGATCGATAAATGTATGTGTCATCGAGAGATCATTTTCACGCACATATTCATAGAATGATTGAACGTTCTCAGGAAAACAGTTCGCTTTCCCTTTTAGGAAACCCGCAGATGATGCCATCGCCATCAAGACGGTATTCATATAGTCCGGACTTCTCCCCATCAAGCCATTGTTCGATTTCGCCCATTGTTGAATCATCACTCGTCTTTTCACAAGGTCCTCTGTTGTTTTCGGCTGTAAATAAGACACACCCACTCGCTGGCCTGTAGTCGGTGACAGATACGTCATGATCTCTTTTAAGGAGGTAACATGCTGCATATCGTATAATGCCGCCTGACTTTTCATGATTCCTTTGAATGCAGCGTGCTCGGAAATTTTATGTTTCACAAGTTTACCATCTATCCATAAATTAGGTTGCAGCTGGTCAATCCGATTAATATAGTCTTTTCCTTTACGTGCCGGCATACGCCCACTCCCTGGTTATTTTCTAGTCAATAGACTTTAAGCCATCTGCTAATCTCTATAGTTGTAGTCTATTAGCGCCTTCTTATGATTGATACAGGGTGAAAGTCGAGTCATGTACACAAAGAAGCCCCCTTAAACCTACTAGTTTAAGGGGGCTATATTTACAGGTTGGCTTTTATTCTTTTTCCAAGTAATTCTCACGCCACACTTTCCGTTCTTTGTCATTTAGTTGGCTTTCAAGCCTTTCATCCCATTGCTCCGTCAACGTATTCCAAACGCGTGCGAAAAGTAAGTCTTCCGCTTCGTTATACAACCGGAATTCAATGCAAGGCACCCAATCAGTTTGAACGGCAGTTGCCGAGACAATGTCGGCAATTACAATCTGCACATTCCCCTCCGCAGAATCCACGCCCAATGATTGAAGCGCATTCAGTAAATCGGTTTTCTCAACGAGTTCAACCTTCCAATCGTCATTAAATTCAGCGTGATGGCGATACACTTCTTTCACTTCAGCTGCTAAGCTCTCTGGGTTTCCGTGCAGAAATGACTGGTGGCATGGGCTATAGAGCGCATTTTTCATATCGTTTTCCGGTTCATGTATAAAAATCCCTGATTCAAGCTGTTGCATGCCTGTGCCTGTCAAATTGAAATGCCCATCGTTTTTTTCAATCATCCGGGCACTTGTCATTTTACGGATTAAATCTTCGATAAAAAGCGGTTCAACCAGGAGCAATTCGCTAAGCACTTCAGCAGTCGATATCTTCCCTTTTTGAAAAGAAATCAGCATCATTTTCATTAGAATATCCATTTTCGTCCGCATCACTGTCTGAAATGCAATTTCAATCGAATGGACAGGCAAGCTCCATGACATGGAATCCAAGATTTTCACATTAAAATCCTGTTGCAGCTCTTGTGTTAACTTTCTTTTTAGCTTATCCATTCTACCCCCCCTGCCGTATTACGTTAGTACATGGCCTTCATGATCCCGAAAGCCATTTTTCTTTTTAATATCCATTAACAGACGCCCATACATTTCCCGCGAACTCGGGTGTTTCGTCCTTATGGTAAACATTTCCGAACTTCCTACAATAATGAGCAGTTCACGCGCGCGTGACAAGGCGACATTCAAACGTCTATAGTCTTTTGCGAAGCCGATGTCGCCACCTTTCTCCTTGTGATTCCGTACGAAACTCAATAGGATGACGTCCATTTCCATCCCTTGAAACTTGTCCACTGAACCCGTTCTGCAATGTAAATGCTGGGGATTCAATTCCTGTTGAATTAACCGGTCTATTCGCTTCACTTGCTCTCCGTAAAAGCTGATGACACCGACGCTCTTTTTGTCTTCCTGCCCCATCCTACCTTCTGTCTTCGCCTTGGCGGTAGCGGAATCCAAATCCATTAGAAGATTTTCAACCATTGTCAGCTCAGCCTGATTGAATCGGCTGGTACCGCCTTTCATCTTTTCCTCGAAATAATCCGGTTTATTCGGCATATCGAACCACAGCAGATGGTCCTTTCTTTGCACATAGCGGGAATCCAACAAGTGATCACGTACAGCATCGGAATCCGTCAATCCACATTGGAGACGGTAATTCCCTTCTGAATAAAAAGGCGTGATGGTTTGCATGATGTCTTCATGCATACGGTACTGGATACCAAGCATCGTCTTATTTTGCTTGGGCAATGTTCTGAAAAGGCGCTCGAACAGCGATTCATTCAACAATTTTTCAAATTCCTTCTTTTCTTCCCGATTGTCGATTTCCTCTAGGAATTCCTCAAGTGTCTCCTGTCCAATCAGCGGAGGTAATTGATGATGATCACCTACTAAGATGATTTTTTTCCCTTTTAGCATCGGAAGTAGCAGTTCGGGTGGTGTCGCTTTCGAAACCTCGTCAATGATGACGACATCAAATGTCGGATACTCGTCCATGAAATCACGTCTCGCAGACGCGACACATGTGGTGCCGATCACATTAGCATGCCGCACATAAAGCTTTCGGATTTCATCGAGATCATAATCATTGGCGTCAGTAAGGAGAGTAAACCATTCTTGCTGAAGTGCATGTGTAATCGGCAATCGTACTTTCTCGTTATTCAACCACTTTTCTTTTTGTGACAGATCATTGAATGTAGTAAGTGCCTGTTGCCGCTCTTTTTCCGGATTTTGTTTTAGGATTTCCTTTAGTTCCGCAAGTAGTTTTTCCTGTTCATCCAATTCTGTGCGCAATTCTTCAATTTCCTGTGTGATTACCTGAAACAAGGTTGAATCGTCTTCCAGCTGCTTGGAAGTCACCTCTGCCTCATTCTTTTTCGCTTCCAACTGCTGTGCGTACTGTTCAAGAGATTTTTTCTTTTCTTCGTAAGTGGCCCATATTTTTTCTTTGCTGTCCAATTCTTCTTCCATCGTACCAATCGAAGCCGATTCGTCGACAGTACCGAGCTGTTGAAGTAGTTTTGAGCTCGCTTGCCGAAGGTCGCTCAGCTCGATTTGTTTGCCTTCCGAATCCTGCTGTAAAGCATCTCTTTCTTGTTCTATCATCGCAATGGTTTGCTGCACTTCCCCGATTATTTCTTCTTTGATGACCACATATATCGTTTTTGTTTGCTGAAGCAGTTGCTGCTGTTGTTGGAATTTTGCTGCCTGCGCCTGAACATAGTGTTTTCTCTCACGTAACAATTCTAATGCATCGGCAATTTTTTCAAGAGTATCATATTTTTGAGCTGAATAGCTCCTCGTTTCCAAAAGATGTTTTGTTAATGGATCGATTAAAAATCGCCCCACACGATCAATGAGCCCATGAATGTCTGAAACGGATGTGTATTTTTGGTTAACACTTCTTTTTAAAGTCTGTTTGAGAAAGCCGTTCTTCCTCAATAGCTCTTCGATATTTTCAATGGCAGTTGACAACCGGTCATTCAGTTTATTCCATTCACTGTAGTTCCCATTGGACATGCTGGATTTGACTTCGGTGATTAGCCGGCGCAATTCATTCATTTTCCGGTCAATAGGCAATGATGGAACTAGTCCGAAATCATGGATGTGTTTTTCTAATACGTCCAATTTAGTGATGCTTTGTATCCCTTGTAAACATTTATGCAAATCGTTCAGTTTACTTCGTGTTAATTCCACTTGTTGCTGAGTCGCTGCCAACATATTGACCGCTTCACCGATTTGTTGCAATGTATACCGATAACCTATGGAGGAACGAAGCTTCCCGATTTGCCGTTCGACGATTTGCATTTGCTCAATCGTCTCCGGGCTGATGCTTTCGGTCTGAAGGAACTGTTCGAGGCTAAGGATGTCATTCGCGGCATCGTCGGCAGATTGCTCTAGCTTAGCTAACCGCTTGACGAGTTCATCCCGTTTCGCCGTCTTGCTTTCCATTCTATTCGTGAGAGTTTCAAGCGCTTTGGAATGCAGCTGATAGTCTGCCTGCGCTTCTTGTTTCATTTCAATCTTTTTATCTAAACTATCCAATTCTTGTTGAAGGTCTGCTATTTGCCTACTACAACGATTTAAATCGTCTTCCAATTGCGCTTCTTTTTCTACATGGGACTGGAGTTGTTCAGTGACAGCTGCCAGTGTCTGCTCCTTCCAATTTAGCGCCACATTTTCTTCGATGAACTTTTTCCCTTCCTCTTCGATGCTCTCCGTCCGTCCATAACGCAGAATCCGGATATCCTGATGGGACAGTAATCGGCCAAGTGCATTGTCCACGGCCAGATTCGCTTGGGAAGCGACGAGGGTCCGCAATCCCGCTTTGACATTCTGATGACAAATTTCGGAAATGACAGTCGTTTTCCCTGTTCCAGGAGGCCCTTGAATGACATAGAGATCATTAGCGGTCATCGCACCAGTAACCGCTTCCCGCTGATATTCGTTCAATGTATTATGGAAAACGAGCTTTTTGTTGTTCTTCGAGATGCGGACAGTCGGTCGTTCTTCAAAAAGGACCTTTTCTAAATTCGGATTTGCGGCAAGTCCATCTTGCAGATCTTTGAACCCTTTCCGTAACCTTCTAACTTGGCTCAGCTCCGCAAAGTTGCTGAACACGACCTCATCATTCGATTTAGGGCGCCATTCCTTTTTTCTGGCTCTCTCTCTCAAATTGCGATTCAGTTCGATTTCAACGACGCTTTTGGACCTGTTCACATTCACGACGTTGCCGATATCATACGCTGCGCCCTTCACTTTGGCGCTAAATCCTTTTATCGACTGCCAATCCTGTCCCTTCAAGCCCGTGCAAACAAGACGTAATTTACTGAAATCCTCATTAAAACTTGCCCGCGAAAAAACAGCAGTCACATCCGCGACATCCGCATTCCTTTCCTGAATGCCCAAATAACCTTCCCAGCTGGAAATCCGCTTCTTCACATACTCGGATCGCTCTTCCGCAATGGGCAGTTCCCGGAGGCTTGTATATAATTCAATTGGCATCTCTACACCTGAGTTACGCCTAAGGTCGAATTTCAAGCGGACAGGTAGGCGACGGTTGGTGCGGACCAACTCTTTCCGGCCTCTTACATGAAATCCTGTCGCCAGAAAACCGTCATGCTGGTACACACAATCCATGACAGCTACTCTGCCTTCCACTCGTTTTGCTAACGGACCATTCGTATCCTGATCAAAAAAGAAAGTAAACGACATCTTGCCATGCTTATTCTTTGGACGTTTTTCAATATGTAAATCAAAAGCTTCTTGCATCGCAAAAAACGCGTGCTCATCTTTTGCAAATTTAGTAATCCCTTTACGGGCGTTATCCGTCACACCCAGACCACACCGTAGTACTTGCTGGACGGATGATTGATGTTTCATAACCATGCCTTCTTTCCATAACCATATAAAAGCCAGGATCTATTTTCAGATCACTGACTTTTGATTTTGGCTTATACAATTATAGAGCACTTTCGTTGTGCTGTCCCGTGATTTCAAACATGCTTCATACAATTATACCTTTGGCTTCTTTGAATATCCATACCAACACATGATATGATTAAAGAAAGACCTTGAATTTATGGGACTTGTTAAATCGAAAAGTGTGTCAGGAGCGGAAATTAGTGGATAAAAAAGTACAGTTGATTGTTGAAACTTATTACAAAAAATTCTCCGAACGGAATTTTGATGAAAAAGATCTTTTCAGTTTTTTGATGTTCGTTCGAAAAGAAGCAGAAGAAATAAATGTGATCCGAGAACTTACGGATTTCATGATTCAAAGGGAAGCGAACACGGGCTTTGTAAAAGATTATTTTGAAGAAAGTACGCACATCATTAAAAATTTGGAGAAAGAAAAGAACAGAAAGAAAATTGAGGATCTCTTTTCATTCAAAGAAGTGCGTAACGGCTTCAATGCATTATTCGTCCAACTAGGCTATGAAAAATTGCCTACTGAAACCTATAACGACTTCATGCTTTGCATCATTTCACTATTGCAAGGCATCAAATTGGTTTCCGGAAATCTACAAAAGGAAATCGGCCATTTAAGCTTTGCAGCGTCTAGCAAAGAAGTGTTTTTAATGGGAAATATGAAAACACTTAGTAAAGGGCGTTATATCCCCGTGACGTTCCAAGTATTATCTGTTAAAAACGTTTATGAAAAAGTAACACCTCAAGACAAAAATGACACCCCGTATTTATTTGGTGATGCAATCATCGAAGTGGTCAATCTCGATGGTCAATTGGTCATTACGTTTCCAACGATAGGGTAAAAATGCACCAGCCAATTTTACAAATTGGCTGGTTTTTTTATGGACCGTTATTTTGTATTTTTCTTTTTCGCCGCATTTTCAAGTTTCGATTTCGGATCATCGCCAAATTCCGTATCCATGTTTCCTTGAGGCGTCACACTCGGTGCTTTCTTTCCTTTATTGAGATTATTTTTCTTCGACATTCCATTCACCTCCGATTAGATATCACTTCGTTTTTCATTTTCTAGTATGTCCAAAAGACATGGAGGCATTCCCCGAATCCCATGCGTTGTCTCTACCGTTTTGTGTATACTAAGAATAGATGACTAGTTAGGGCGTGACGATATGAATCCTGAAGAAAAACAACAATACGAGCATGGCGAAAATGATATTGATGATGAAGAGCTGCAGGAGTTAGTGTTGGAAGCCCAACGTGAGGCCCTTTCCAAAGAAGGTTGCGAAAAAATGGACAACAAGCCGAAGCGACCTTTTCCAAAATGGTTATTTTGGCTAATTTCCATCGTAATGGTCGTCAATACATTCATCATAGTTTTTGAAATTTACTCCATACCGGCCATCGACTTTTTAAAGACCTCCGCACAACTATCAACGCAAGAAGACATCAGCACCTATAAAAAATCCGTTGTCGTTATTTTGACTGCCGACAGCAAAGGAACAGGCTTTTCCATCTCTAGTGAAGGAAAGATACTTACGAACTATCATGTTGTTGAAGGAAATGATACAGTATCTGTCAGTTTCCCGGAAGACGGTCGTTTTTCCGCCAATGTCGTTGAAACCTATCCGACGATTGACCTTGCTGTATTAGAGGTCGATGGTAACAATCTGCCCTTCTTACCTCTTGCGGACCAACCGGCTTTTGTAGAAAATGAACCCATTTACTTTATTGGCAATCCGCTGCGCTTTACAGGCATTGCTAATGAAGGGAAGATTATTGGCGAAATCCTGTTAAAGGATTGGGATGAACCTGTCATGATGATTAAAGCACCTGTCTATCGAGGGAATAGCGGCAGTCCGGTGCTGAAGCATGACGGCCAAGTAATCGGTGTAGTGTTCGCCACATTGGAACATGAAACGCATGGGAAAGTCGGATTGTTTATCCCAATCGATACATATTATACGTATCAAATGAAATGATACGAGTTTATGACTTTTTCATAAACTCGTATTTTCTTATTTTTTTCCTATATCACTACATGGCGGCATTCCGGGAACGTCCCCGCTTGTTGGTGTCAGTCTTTTTTGTTTGCATTGCTCGAATAGTAGTTTCCTCAATCGTTTTTGAATGACAGTAGATTCTGTTGTTGCATGTGATGGGTCGGCTAAATTTATTCTTTCCAATGGATCCTTTGTCAGATTATACAGTTCATATTGCTCTGGTACCGGTTCTGTTTTTGTTTCGGTCATACAACTATCGCCCTGCCTTGTTATAACCGTATCCGAAACGCCTGGATCACTCCAAAACTGCGGGTTATCATAGTAACGAGCAAATTTCCAAATCTCTCGTTCATTCGCTGTTCCGGTTTCCAGTGTTGTAATGACCGCTTCGATGTGGCTCGGTTGGACAACTGATTCATACGGTTTTCCTGTCACCGCATTCGTTTGATGCAAACCTTTCGAGATATCATCATCTGTCATGAAATAGAGCGGTTCATTTGCCCTAGAAAATGAATCATGCCCATAGACAAACGGTTTCAGATTCCTACCAACTAACGGATGGACTTCATTATGGTCTTTAACAAGCTTTTCTTGGACTTTTTCTGCGTCGATGCCTGTTAGGCCTAATAATGTTGGTAGGATGTCAACATGACTCGTTAACATCTCTGTGGATGTTTCTTTTGGAAATAAACTTGGATTATGAATGATGAATGGAACATGAATGGATTCTTCATACATTGAATACCACTTTTGGTACATACCGCCGTGTGCGCCCAGTTGTTCGCCATGATCCGCAGTAAATACAACGATTGTATTGTCATAGAAGCTGGATTGTTGGAGAGCCTTTAGCACTTTCAGCATTTCTTCATCCGCTTTTTTCATTAAGCTGTAATACAATTGGCGGTAAAAATTATTGTCAATAATCGGCTGTAATATTTTTGGGTACGTATCGCGATAGCTTTCATGGACAGTCGGTTTTGTTAGGAGTGACTCCCCAACTGTCGGAGCCGGTGGAATGTGTGGAAGTGATGGGTCAACTTTAAAGTTGTAATTAGGGGAAATGGCGGAGTATACGCCATATAAGGCAATATCGTGCGGGTTGACCAAAGAACACATGATAAACCAAGGCTTATCATGCTGATTGCAATTTGCTGATTCATCCAGTGAGTTGATTAGTGTGACAACTTCAGCAGCGTACACCTCGTCACGACCACTCGTACCCACTCTAGCGGACGACCCCGAATTTCGCGGATCTGCACCGTGGGGTTCCGGGCCAAGCCAATTGGAAAATCCAAAAGAATCTAGCCGATTCGCTTTTTCATAAAGCTTCTCTTGCGCATGATCAGGAACACCCGTTATAGGATCATAGCTTAGATAGGCATTTTTAGTACCTGGAATTAGTATATCTTCATCCGATGCATGCCATTTCCCTTTCCAAAATGTATCATAGCCTGCCGCCTGAAAATAATCGCCCATCGTTGGAACCGTGTTTGGATCGAGCCAATACAGATCCGGGTCAAATGATTGTTTGGCAGCTCCCGGCGTTTGGGTGACGCCGTGTAGTGATGGATATTGTCCTGTATACAAAGTCGTTCTACTTGGTGAACAAGCTGTGCTACCTGCATAATGATTGACAAATTCCATGCCGTTTTTTCGTAGCATTTCATGTGCAAGTAAATTTTCTTTTTGCCATTCCAGTAATTCATCCGTTTCATAGACAGTCGGGAATCGTTCCTGATCAACCATTAGAAAAAGAATATTGGGTCGTTTCTTTCGGTTGTGATGGCCAAAGTATTTCTTCATCGTAGATTTCCACCCCTTGTTAAATAATTCATTGCTCTACGATATGCGGGGTAGAGTCGGGTTGGAATCGGCTCGGTTAACCGACTGACATAACGCCATAAAAAGTTTAATAAATGAGAAAAACCTCCTTCCGTGATAGGCAATCACAGAAGGAGGTTTTCCTTAATAAAGGGCTTTCTTATGTGTGATTCCGGACCTTCTCAAAGCTTTTAGAGCTTGAATTAGTTCCAAAATCCGCCGTGTTCAATCCCTTGGAACGAATGTTTTACAATCCGTTTCTTCACTGCTCTCTGCTTGTTTCCCTTTTTGACTGACAACGTAAATCGATTTCGCGCTACATTTGTTTCCAGAGCTCCAAAACTTACAATTATTCACTTCACAAAGAATTTCCTGAGACACGGCAACACACCTCCTTTATTATAGGATGAACCTTACCACAAAAATTATACATATTTATCGTAAGCATATTGGCAAATAGGATTATTATTGTAAAGGACGATTCATCCTATCTCCCGTATACTCGACTCGTGTGTTATTATGAACAAGGTTCCAAAAAAGAGGTTCGCAAACTCCCTCTCTAAAAAACTAAGGAGATGTTGATAGTGAAAAATGAAAAAGCGGTGGTCGTCTTCAGTGGTGGCCAAGACAGTACGACATGCCTATTTTGGGCATTGAAAAATTTCCGTGAAGTCGCGACAGTGACGTTTGACTATGGGCAACGCCACTCGGACGAAATCGAGTGCGCTCGTAAAATTGCGGATGAACTCGGCGTTTCTTTTAAAGTGCTGGACATGAATCTGATCAACCAGCTATCTGCAAATGCCTTGACACGTGATGATATCGCAGTGAAAGAAGTGGATGGCGAATTGCCGTCGACATTCGTTCCAGGCAGGAATCATCTGTTCCTTTCCTTTGCAGCGGTCTATGCCGATGCAATCGGTGCTCGGCACTTAATCACGGGTGTGAGTGAAACGGATTTCAGCGGCTATCCCGATTGCCGTGATAATTTTATTAAATCATTGAATGTAACATTGAATTTGGCGATGGACGGACGATTTGTCATTCATACACCATTAATGTGGCTTAATAAGTCCGATGTTTGGGCATTGGCGGATGAGCTCGATGCGCTCGACTTTGTACAGGAAAAAACACTTACCTGCTATAACGGAGTACCGAGTACCGGTTGTGGTGAATGCCCTGCTTGTGTACTTCGCAATGAAGGTCTTTCTGCTTACTTATCCAAAAAGTCAGTAGGTGCCGCCAAATGATGCAGCAATTTTATCCGCAAGTTCAGCATGCCTATCGTTTTGAATTAAACAAAGACATGCATTTTTCAGCAGCGCATTTCATCCCGCATGAAGAAGCTGGGAAATGCCAAGTCATGCATGGCCATACGTATCATATCAATGTGACCATTGGTGGAAATGAGCTGGATACACTCGGGTTTCTGATTGATTTTAAACAGCTTAAAAAGCTGATACACGATAAATATGATCATTCTGTGCTGAACGATCATCCAGAATTTAAAGAACACTTCCCGACGACCGAACGATTGGCAGAACAGATTTGGTCCTCCATTCAAGATGTTCTCCGGACCAGAGACAATAAACCTACTTGTCTGCAAGTAATTGTTCGCGAAACGCCGACAAGCTATGTCATCTACCGTCCTGGACAGGAGGAACGGCCATGAAGATTCCTGTGATGGAAGTATTTGGTCCCACGATTCAAGGAGAGGGAATGGTTATTGGACAAAAAACAATGTTTGTCCGCACTGCTGGCTGCGACTATTCTTGTTCGTGGTGTGATTCCAGTTTTACATGGGATGGTACAGGTAAGAGCGTTTTAAAACAGCCTAGTGAAATTATTGAGAAACTCCAAGCAATCGGGGGGCAATCTTTTTCACATGTGACGATATCAGGAGGAAACCCTGCCCTACATAAAGGCATTGGAGAGCTCGTTGACCTTTGTCATGCACAAGGATGGAAAGTCGCGGTTGAAACCCAAGCCACTTTTTGGCAGGATTGGTTATTGAAAATAGATGATGTCACCCTTTCTCCGAAACCACCGAGTTCAGGAATGGTTACGGATTTCGAAAAACTGGATGCATTTATGAAAAAGCTGGCTAATTCGAATGCCAGTTTAAAAATTGTCATTTTCAATGAAACGGATTTTAAATTTGCAGAGGAAATACATCGCCGTTATCCGTCCTATCCTTTCTTTTTGCAGACAGGAAATGATGATACAACAACTACCGATGATGCACAACTCGTATCGAAATTGTTGAATCGCTACGAGTGGTTAATTGAACATACAGTACACTCGCCAATTATGAATGATGCCAAAGTATTACCTCAGCTACATGCGCTAGTATGGGGGAACAAACGCGGCGTCTAAACAAAGCCAGTTTCTCAAACGATTTCGAATTGTTTGGGTCACTGGCTTTTTCATATAGTCGTTACTCAGCAACAGCCCTTTGAAATAATCATATTGACGAATGCAAATTGTTTGATATACAATCAATGAGTAAACTAAGTGTAATTCCAAGTTAACCAAAGGAGGATTTTCACACAATGCCAGAATCAAGATTAAAATTACGAATGATGATTGTTTCATCTTTATTTGCTGCAATTATCGGTGTACTTGCACAAGTTACAATTCCATTACCTTTAGTCCCTATCACCGGACAAACGTTGGCTATCGGACTTGCCGCAACCATATTGGGCGCACGCTATGGGACAATTTCAATCGTCATTTATTTATGCATGGGAGCGATTGGCATACCAGTATTTGCTCAGATGTCTGGGGGGTTAGGTAGCCTGTTCGGACCTACTGGAGGGTATTTAGTAGGGTTCATCCCAACAGCATTTATCATAGGTTATTTTCTTGAAAAAACCAGCTTTTCAATTAAAAACGCAGTCATTGCAAACATCTTGGGAATGTTTGTTGCATTAACTTTTGGTACGGTTTGGTTGAAAATTATTGCAAACCTTTCATGGACTGCTGCATTTACAGGCGGTTTTGCTCCTTTTCTGATTGTGGGCGTATTAAAAGCGGTCATGGCAGCCTGGGCCGGTATTGCTGTTCGAAATAGATTGAAATCGACACATCTTCTATACACTCGGACCGCTGAAGCTAAATGAATATGCTTGGTTTGACAACGGTAAAGAGCACCACATCAATCATTTTGCAGACTGATGAGGTGCTCTTTTCTTATCGGCTGTTGACCTCTTTCGTTATCCCCCATCCTTTCCCCGTTAATGCTTCGTAAACTGTTCTAAACATTTTTTGCAAATGCATGTTTTCCATAATTGCTCTGGCGGGATAAGTTGAAATATTCCATTCGGAAAAGCTTCTTCCGTACACCAACAATTACCTTCTGATTTTTCTTTGCCATTGCAACAATTATTGCATTGATTACAGAGCGGACAACTTTCGGTCTCTCTTATCTCCATTTCCCTCTTCAACCTTTCACTTTACCAATGATGAATACTTTCGAATTGTCCATCCGGGATTTGTATAATTATCACAAGGATGCATTGATGTGTGATGCTATTCTCATAACAATTAACTAGCCGAGTTCACGCTACCTAATCGCTTATTGGGCTAAGGTTGAGGTCTTGTATGGCTTCTTGTTCCACTCGATCCATAAATTCATAAATCACTTGATCAGCATTTTTATCACTACCGATTTTTAACATCGCACGACCGACAAAATTAATGCCACGATTAGATCCGGAATAAATGAATTTCGTCTGCTCTTCACTTATTTTTTCCATTGTAAATCCTAATTCCATTTCAAAAGCTCGTGCAAGCTGGAACTGAATACGTTTACGTTTACGATTATCCGTATCTTCGAATTCCGTAATTTCCACCACATAGGTTTCTTTTCGTTTTCCTTCTCGATAGGTCTGTTCGTATGTCGAACCGACCATTCCTGTTTTTTTATCAAGCCAACGATTTCCCACTACTTTTGGCATAATCCGTGTAATCTGTTCTTCCTCAAATAGAGGCCACACCACATCAATCGGTGCATTGATCAATCGCTCTTCTTGCCAATTCATTCCTTTGACCCCTCTCGCCCATTACGGATAAATACTTCGATATCCAATATCTTTTGGTGTTTTTGATTCATTTCATAGTGTAAACGTTCTTTTTTTGTATTAGCAGTTCTTCCAAATTCTCAAACGCCCCCCTCTACTTACATCCTAAAGGTCAGGGTGTGCCACAGAGTCAATGAAAACGTGGATAGTAACCTGCATGTTTTCATTCGGCAGGATATTGGCTCTGTAAGAATCTTGCTGATTGGGTAATTAACTCTTTTAATACTTCAATATCGATATCATCTACTTTGTTAATGTACACACATGCCTTGCCAGTCGTATGCTTCCCAAATTTGGCTAGTAACGCTTCACGTTCCGTATCACCCGGTGCAAAGTACAGACTGATTTTGGCTTTACGCGGAGAGAAAGCGACGAGTGGTGCGTCGCCTTCATGACCTGTTTTATAGACATAATGATACGATCCAAATCCGATAATGCTTGGCCCCCACATTTTCGCTTCAAAGCCTGTTATTTCCGTAAACAGTTCGAGTAAGCGGTAAGCATCTGCCCTTTTGTTAGGACTATCTACATTTTCAATAAATTCGATAACGCTTTCATCTGTTTCTTTCGTTTTTTGTTCATACATGCCTTTCCACTCCCATCTCATATCGCTGTCCATATATGTATCCATCATAACACGTTTGTTTTTTCCTCTGGACTTTTCTATACTGAATAGGATCGATAAGGGGGCTTGTCAATTGAGTAGCGATACTTCAACCATTTACATACAAAAGGATACAGAGGCAGTTTGGAATGCGATTGTGAACGACGAAAAATTTTCTGTTTGGTATGCTCCTGGATCCCAATGGAAAATTCCTACTTTGGAGGTCGGCCAGCGAGCAACTTTCACACTAATGCCCAGCGCATACAACAATCTTAATGAAGATGAAAGTATGACCATGCATTTTACGATTAAAGAAGTTATCCCTTATGAAAAATTCACTTATTACTGGGATTCGAATGATTTACTCATTACCATCAAGTTAACTGCAGAATCTGCTGGCACGACCGTTCAGTTTAACCAAGAAGGTTTCGATTATTCTTTGGCAAATTTGAAGGCCTATTTAGAAGGCAACGAGCTTCCATATTACTAATTCATCTATCTGAGTACTGTTCTCGCATCAATTCTAACTTATATAGGCATGAAAAAAACAGCCATACAACATGGCTGTTTTTTCATTATCACTATATGAATTTAGGCATACAACCTCGTACTTGGTGCGCATTCAACCAACGCACACCGTTTCCAATTCAACAGCATTACCGGTAACAATCGTTTGAACCTCTGTACCGTCAAGCGTTTCTTTGCGCATTAACGCATCGACTAGCTGTTCGAACTGAGCAGTGTTTTCTTGTAGGAGGCGCTCTGTCTTCTGAAGTGCATCTCCGAAAATCTGTTGCATTTTCGCTTCTTTTTCGCCTTTATTGAACGTTAACGTAAATCCATCTTGAAGCAGCCCCGTATCGACCATACGCTCAATAATGTCCTTTGCTTGTTGGACATCTCCGCTTACGCCAATACTGTGTTCGCCGAGGTAGATACGCTCGGCGACGCCGCCAGCAAGAATCATGCTCACTTGGTCCAATAATTCACTGAATGTCGAAAGATGAAGCTCTTTTTGAATTGGTGCAACATAGCCAAGTGCCTGCCCACGCGGAATGATGGTCGCTTTCCTTACAGAACCAGGCTTGGTGATCGCAGCGATAAGCGCGTGTCCCGATTCGTGAATCGCCACTCTCCGCTTTGTTTCCGGGTCGTTCATGGAACGGGACGTACTTCCGAGGATTGTCCGGTCAATTGCAAAGTCGAGATCGCTTTTATCAATCGCTTGGCGACCATCCCGGATTGCCCTTCTGCTTGCCGTTTCAAAAAGCGAGCTAAGCTCTGCACCGGAAAAACCGGATGTGCTTTCCGCTAAAACATCCAAGGAAGCCACGACATCCTCAGCTAGCAACTTGCCTCTTGCGTGAATATCGATAATCTCTCTTCTTCCGATCGTATCGGGCAATGGAACTTGGAATGAATAATCAATCCGGCCTGGACGTAGGAATGCATCGTCCAGCATATCTTTCCGATTCGTCGCTGCAATGAACAGAATGCCGTCGTTATCGTTTCCGCCGTCCAGTTGTACGAGCAATTCGGTCAATGTTTTCTCCGCTTCTTCCCCGCCATGCGTCTTCCGTTTCGCCGCAAGGGCATCCACCTCATCGATAAAAATGACTGCAGGCTTATGCTTTCTTGCATTTTGAAAAAGGGTGCGGACGCGGGAAGCCCCGACGCCTACGAATAGCTCTGTGAAGGATGCACCGCTGGAGGAAAAGAACGTCGCGCCGATTTCCCGTGCAATGGCTTGCGCGAGCAAAGTCTTCCCCGTTCCGGGCGGTCCGTACAACAAGATGCCATTGGGCGCACTAATGCCAAGATCAATTGAACCTTTCGGATCTTTAACAATGGACAACGTTTGGTGAATCTCTTCTTTCATCTCCACCGGGAGCCCACCGATATCATTTAACGTAATATCCGGTAGAGGGGTTGCTTTGGATGCACTGTTTTTCATGGAAGAGGCACCGACGCCAATCTTCCCTTTCTTATGGAGCACAAACAATGTAATGAGTGACGCGAATAATAATCCGCCTATGACCAAACTACCGGTTCCGCTTTGGTCGGAATATTTATAGGTTATATTATATTTTTCCACTAGTTGTTCGACTAACTGGCTTTGCGGACGGACTTGTGTCACGTAAAGTGCGTCTTTTGTCTGCAAGTATACCGTTCCGTCAGACTTCTCTTTCAAAGAGACTTGCTGACCGTTTTGGGCCTGGATTGTTTTTTCCAGATTGGAAAATGAGATTGCGGTTTCTTTATTCGCATCAAAAAAATACCATCCGACACTTGCTGTAATTCCAACGACTAAGAGGACTAGGACGACGATTTTTGTTGCAAATGTAGAAATAGGCTTCAAGCCTTCCCCAACTCCTTCTCTGATATGATTCTATTATAGTAAATTTAGCGTAAATAAGAAAGGGAAGAATCTGGATTTCAATGAACAAATCGTGAACGCTTTACCATGTCTTAAGAAATTGTCTCGTCCGGCTACGTCCGATTTCCAACAAGGCATTTTTCGTCTCTTCATCTACATCAAATTGTGTCGCACTGTACCCCTCTACCGGGATGAAAATGATATCTTTTTCGTGTTTTCTAGAAATATATCTTTCATCATGGGCGTTCTTCATCGTCGAAAATAGAGCTTCGAACAAATTCAGGGCATTACGGATTTGATATCCTTCCCGCTCTTCTCCGTTTTGGCTTAGCTTTAACCCTAGCAACGGCCGTTCCCTTTTTCCTTTTTCGTCCTCAAATAACCACATAGGAAAATTGCTTAATACGCCTCCGTCAACAACGATTGTATCACCGGAACCTACTTGCAACTTGACAGGTTCAAAGAAAAACGGAATGCCGCAACTCATGCGCAAAGCGCGGGCGATTGGGAATGTATCCGGCCGAATTCCATAACTCTCCAAGTCATCGGGAAGGACAATTATTTTGCCGTTCGTTAAATCGGAAGCGACAAGTTTCAAAGATCCAGCCGGCACATCGGAAAATGAGTAGACCCCTTTCTCTGCCAATTTTTCCAAGAACCAATTTTCCAGTGCTTTACCTTGGTATATGCCAAGTCGCCAATACAGTTGGAGCCATTTCATGAACGGCAGTGGAAGGATGGTTTTACGAGAATCCAGAAAAGCAGAAATCTCCAGTTCATCCAACATTTTTTCAATCTCCTTGGCAGAGTACCCCGCCGCTATAAAGCTTGCAAGAATGGCACCTGCACTTGTACCGGCAACACGTTGGAACTTATAGCCCTTTTCTTCCAATACTTGATACGCCCCTACGAGTGCAAAACCTTTCAAACCACCTCCGGAAAATACCCCATCGATTAGCATGCTTCTCCCCCTATTTCTCGGTGTTGTTACACTCTAAGAACTAGAGCATGTATTTAGAACAGTTCAAATTCGATTGTTGCTGTTGAATCGCCATACAGGCATCTTGTATTATCCCTTCGATTTCCTAGTCGACATTTCCCGAAAAGCCAAAAGTTGGTTGAAACTTACATAAAAGTCATTACGTCAATACTTCGTATGCTTTTTCGGATTATCGATGATGGAGGAATATTAATGAAACGTTCAGATAGAAAGAAGCAGAAAAAGTGGCCATGGGTACTAACAGTAGTTGGTCTAGCCATCGGCGGATTTGCGTTGAGTGTCTATTTTGATTTGACTTCGGCATTGAAAGGGATGTATGAACCCATTGGCCGTCCAGTGTCAGCTATGCGGGAAGTGCAAATCGATGTCAGCAAGTTAGAGCCGTTTTCCGTCCTCGTATTAGGCGTCGATGAGCGGGAAGGCGATAAAGGGCGGTCAGATACGATGATTGTGTTGGCGGTTAATCCGAAGCTCCAATCGACGAAGATGGTAAGTATTCCTCGGGATACGTATACGGATATTGTCGGTCACGGTACGAAGGATAAGCTCAATCATGCGTACGCTTTTGGTGGTATTGAGATGTCAATGGACTCCGTAGAGCATTTGTTGGATATGCCTATCGATTATGTCGTGGAGGTCAATATGGAAAGTTTCACGACAATCGTCGACGCAGTCGGAGGCGTGACAGTAAACAATGCATTGGATTTCAAACAGGATTCGTACCATTACCCTGCTGGTGAAATAACGTTGGACGGCCAGGAAGCATTGTCTTATGTGCGTATGCGTAAAGGAGATCCTAATGGTGATTTCGGTCGGCAAGAGCGACAGAAGCAGGTCATTCATGGAGTATTGGAAGAGGGGACTTCATTGACGAGCTTACTGAATTACCGAAGTGTTTTTAATGCATTGGGCGATAATGTGAAAACGAATATGACATTCGATGAAATGATCTATGTACAGAAAAACTACCGGGATGCAGTCGGGACTGTTGAACAGCTGCGCTTTGAAAATGGGACCGGCAAGCGAATGAATGGAAATATTTGGTACTACATGATGAATGACTTGGAATTGCAGGAAATATCTCATGCATTGAAACATCACTTGGAGTTGGAATAAAGAGCAACGCGGGGCTAGTAGTGTCCCCGCGCTTTAATTTCTCAGCAATTTCGAAGACTGACAGTCATCTACGTCATCCCCTAAAAAGTTCATAAAAAAACGCAATGGAGATTGAACTTCCAGTGCGTTTTTTATAATTAGTTATAAAATACTTCCGGAATGCCTCCGATAGTTCTACGATGATACAATAGCGGTTCTTTGTCGGCATTTTGAATATCCAGCACCTCACCGATCAGTATGGTGTGATCGCCGGCTTCTACTTGTTGGTATGTCTTACATTGTAAAACTGCCAGTGATTCTGATAAGATAGGCAGGTTCAAATCGGATTTTTCCCATCCGCATTGACTGAAACGATCCGTTACTTTACTAGAAAACAATGTACATAGATCACTTTGGTCTGCAGCTAAAATATTGACCGCAAATTTGTCCGTCTTTAAAACCGCGTCATAGGACGCCGATCTTTTGTCGATGGACCATAGAATGAGCAATGGATCCAATGACACGGATGCAAAAGAATTGACTGTCAGTCCTAACGGCTGGTTCTGCTCATCAAATGCTGTCACGACAGTAACGCCAGTCGGATAATTACCCAATGCTTCTTTGAAACGTGCTACTTGTTCTACCATATTTAGCAACTCCATTTACTTATTTTATCGGTACTCTTCTATTAGTATACTACACCCGTACTTGTCCTTGTCCAAAAATCATGCATTTACTTGTCGTCAATGCTTTCAATCCCATCGGCCCCCGCGCATGTAACTTTTGTGTGCTGATGCCGATTTCTGCACCATAGCCGAATTCGAATCCATCTGTAAAGCGTGTGGATGCATTATGGTATACGGCGGCCGCATCGACACGGTTCAGGAAGTAGGCCGCATTTTGCTCATTGTTTGTAATGATGGCTTCGGAATGCTTAGTCCCGTACTGATTGATGTGATCGATGGCTTCTTCCAAATTGGAAACCAGTTTTACGCTTACCGTCAAACCGAGGTATTCGATTGACCAATCATCCGCTGATGCCAGCTGTACCCCGTTACACTCGCGGACAACGGTTTCATCCCCGAAAATTTCCACATCATTGGTCTGTAATTTTTCAATCAGCGCTTTGCCATGTTTTGCAAACCAATCATCATGGATGACAATCGTTTCAATAGCATTACAGACAGATGGACGTTGGATTTTGGCGTTCAACGCGATGCGTTCTGCCATATCTGCATCTGCGGTTTCATCGATATAGATGTGACAATTCCCTGCACCTGTTTGAATGACAGGGACCGTCGCTTCACGAACGACCGTTTCAATAAGTGTTTTTCCGCCCCTCGGAATGAGAACATCCAAGTATTCATCTAATCGGAACAATTCTTTTGCGGTTTCACGGCTTGTATCTTCAATTAACTGAACCGAATCTACTGGAAGTTCACTCTTGGCAAGCGCAGTATGAATGGAGTTAATAAGCGCCTGATTCGAATGCTTCGCTGAAGAACTGCCCCGTAGTATGACGGCATTCCCGGTTTTGATGGCCAATGTGGCTGCGTCAACCGTCACATTGGGTCTTGCTTCATAAATCATGCCGATGACACCGATCGGCACGCGTTTTGTTTCAATCCGCAATCCGTTTTCCTTATTGATTGTTTCAAGTATCTCGCCAATCGGATCCTTCAGTTCAACCAGTAGGTGGACAGCCTGTACCATGCCTTGGATTCGGTTTTCGTTCAGCATGATCCGGTCCAGGACAGCGTCAGATAGTCCATTCGCTTTTCCTTCAACCAGATCTTTTTGATTTTCATTAACAATTGCAGCTTGATCTGCTGATAATTGTTCGGCAATCAATGACAAGGCTGCATTTTTTTCCTCTGTTGTACAATTGATCAGTGCATAGCTTGCCTTCTTTGCGGCAAAGCCTTTGTTGTTCACTTCACTCATCTTTCATCCCCCATTTCAAATTTTCGCCCAACGATCGCGGTGAATGACTTCAACTGTCGATGTCAGCATATCCGCAATCCGTTCCTTGTTGCGCTGTTCAATCGTATCTTTCAATTCATCCGATGAATAGCTCACTTCCCCTTTACCTAACAGGCCGTTCAAGCCGAACACTTCCACGACGTCTCCTTTGTGGAATGTACCTTTGACTTTGAACACGCCTGCGGGCAAAAGGCTCTTTCCATTATATAAAATGGCTTGTTCCGCCCCTTCATCTACATAGAGCTTGCCGGTTGTTTCGGAATGCAGGACGATCCATTGCCTGCTGTTATTGATTTTTGCGACATCAGGATTGGAAATATAGGTGCCATCCCCATCCCCTCTTACAATGTTGAGCAATTTTTCGGTACCCTCTCCGGTACCGATGAAAACAGATACGCCCAAAGATGTCGCCGTTTTGGCAGCCAACAGCTTCGACTTCATGCCGCCCGTTCCGACTTTCGATCCCGTTTCGTCCGCTCCTTGGAGTAAATCATCGGTAATCTGTTCCAAGTAATCGAATCGTTTCGCCCTCGGATTGGTTCGTGGATTCGATTCATACAGCCCGTTGATATCTGTCAAAATGATTAGCTGGTCAGCATGGAGAAAACCACCGACCAGTGCAGACAGCATATCATTATCACCAAACGTCAATTCCTCAACGGAAACAGTATCATTTTCATTGATAATCGGCACAATTCCGCGATCCAATAGCTCCGTCATGGTTGCAAAGGCGTTTCGATAACGTTCACGGTTAGAAAAATCGCTACGTGTCAATAAAATCTGGGAAGGGATAATATTATGCTCACTGAATTTCTCAATATATGACTGGATGAGCAAGCTCTGACCGACTGCCGCCGCAGCTTGCCTGCCTTTTATCGTGACCGGTCTCGACGGATAACCCAACTTCGCAAATCCTGCCGCCACTGCCCCCGAAGAGACAACGATGACCTCATGACCCACTTGACGGAGTGCGGCAAGCGCACTGACATGATCATTGAATTTCTGTTGGTCGATTTCACCTCGATCGTTCGTCAGTGAACTGCTGCCTATTTTTACGACAATCCTTTGTTTTTTCATAAAGAAATCCCTGCCATTTCCCTTTTATAATATAAAAAAGCCCACTCATCCTTTTACATTAAGGACGAAAGGGCTTTACTTCCGCGGTACCACCAAAATTGGATGCAATTGGATGCATCCCGCTTCAACCTCATAACGCTGAGGGGTGCGCCTATGTTTTGGCATAGGACTACGAAGGTAGGTTCGACAGATTACCTGTGGTGAAGTCTTCCAGCTTTTAAACTTCACTCTCTGGCACAGCAAATTCCTGTTTACTATTCCTTCATCAACATTCGAATGTGAAGATTCCTATTTATCATACAACAGAAATTTGGTTTGTCAAGTACGTTTTCATCAAACAACTACCTGCAAATAGTTCTGTGGAGGTTTTTACTTATGCTTGAGGCTCGACAACTTCCCCAATTATCGGGATTATCGTTAAACAGGAGGAAGGTCAGCTTATCAAGTTGGAATCTGAATCGACGCGATTTTTCGATTTCAACGGGTAGCGCGTGCCAGATTGGTCAACAGCACATGACAAACGCGATGTGGCTTTACAGGTAGAAGAGCAAAGAGCGAAGGAATTCATCCGGATTTCTTTTGTTCGCGACACGACCCAAGAAAATGTGATTGACATAGAAGAGTGCCTCATCGACATCACTTTAAGAATTCAAACGCCAACTGTGGTAAACTAACTGTGCAGGAGGTTTGATTATGAATGATAACGAGAAGATTCTTGGAGAAGAACGACGGGAACTAATTTTAGAAACATTACGGTCATCCGACAAGCCGATTACGGGCAGGGAACTTGGGGAAATGACGAATGTCAGTCGCCAGGTCATTGTTGGAGACATCAATTTGCTGAAAGCGAAAAATGAACCAATCATCGCAACAAGTCAAGGCTATGTATATATGCAGTCACCAGGCAATCATGGAAAGATTGAAAGGACAATCGTCTGTCGCCACAGACCTGAACAGACTGCAGAAGAATTGAATATTTTCGTCGATTCTGGGGTTACCGTGAAAGATGTCAAAATCGAGCATCCCGTATACGGGGACTTAAGTGCATCGATAATGGTTTCCAACCGGAATGAAGTGAAGGAGTTCATTAAAAAAGTCAGTGAAGCGAATGCCGTCTTTTTATTGAATTTAACCGAAGGAGGCACGCATCTTCACACGGTGCTAGCGGATAGCGAAAAACAACTAGCAGATGCAGAAGATGCATTACGAACAGCCGGGATCCTCGTCGAATAAGGGATAGGAATAACGAAGTAAATTTCATGTTACTTAAAACCTTTTTACATCAAGGTTTACCGACCCAAACCATCTTTCAGAAGATGGTTTGGGTCGTCTTTGATCTATCTTTTACTAAACCATCTTTAGCCAAGCACATGATTTTGAATAGTAAAAGCCTAATCTCCTCGTATTTCCAGCGAGAAATCCTTCCTTCCACAAACACACTCTTCGAGGGAGTAACTATAGTCACTCGTATTCACTGCTAGTAAATATCTTGCCTTTATGCTCCTCAAGCAACCGGAAACCATCCTTTTACATTTGTATTCATTCTCCATATGTTATCAGGGATAACCAACTCTTCTTGAGCCGTCTGAGTTAATGTTTTACGAATTTCAGTTTCTTGATTGTTTACAACCTTTCTACCCATTTCGGTTCCATGACTAAAGCGTGTGCTAATGCTACTAACGGTACCCTAGTGTCTAGTGCCTTACCAACTTCCTCTGGTGCAGAAAGTTCACCTACTCCAAAGGCTTCGATTGTAATAACAATTGCTTCCGTCATTTCCCTTGGAAGAACTGAGCCTTAACGTTCAGGTTGTTTATCGATTGTATTTCACTAACTCACCGTCCACCGTATTACACCTATAAAAAAATAGTGCCAATTTCTTTTTAATAGAAATCAGCACTTCGTTTATTCGCTACGTGACGCTTTTGGAGGTTGGCACACGTCACATTTACGTTGGTTATTATTATTAAATTTCGTAAATGTTTTTTCAAAGTTGCTACCGCATGCACATTTAAATAGTAACTTTTGAGAAAAACCGTGATATTCAGTTGATAACAACTTACTCTCCGAATTCTTCTCAACAAATTCTTTAATTTTATCGATTGTCCATCGTTTATTCATTCTCTTACACCTCCATAGTTTGTCGATAGGCGGAGGCTTTGTTTGGCATCCGTTCAATTATGAGTAAACATCGTAACTTTCCTAAGCTCCTCATTATAACATGAGTTAGCGCACAATTAAACTGAAGTAGGGATCTTATTTAACTAATCTGCCCTTTAGCCATACAAAAAAAGTGACTTCTATACCGCCCATTGTTCTTCTACTCCTTTGATTAGCGTACATACACAGCAATTTTACTTCTTCAATTATACTCCAATTTTTCATTTAGAAACTTTAAATCTAAGCACGGTCTTCAAATTCTCTGGTGCTGTTCTCCTTGCATCTGTGATATAGATTTCTCTGTGACTTTTTTCAATTCGATTCAAACCTTGTTCCTCACAATACTTTTCCATCACAGAAAACGTTTCTGATTCTATATCGTAGCTACCATGGTGCATCATCTGAACGCATAACCCATCAGAAAACGGTTCAAGTATTGCTGTATCGACTGGTAAATGTTTCTTTTTGGCCCGCACACTCTCAACAGCCCTTTGAAAAGTTTCCCTCGTCACAAAGTCGGGCTGTCTAATCATTAATTGGTAAACAAAATGATTTTTATCCAGGTAATCCAATTTCCTTCCCTCTTCATTCAAATCCCAAATTCCCTCAAGCGGAAATACTGTATATTCATAGTAGTCTTTTGGTGTATAGCCACTCTTTGGCATCATTCGAATACTGTAAGACAATGCATATAAAAGTTCCACATTTAACCTGAATAAATCGCTATCCGGATGTCCTTCACCTTGTACTTTGATATATGACTTTTCGGTATCATTGTAAATAGTAGGTTTCTGTTTTGGTAAATAGATTTCTTTATCCTGTTTTCGCCACTCATACTTCATCATTTAAAATGCACTCCTCATATACTACTTACGCCCGCTGACGAATTTTGTTCGACCGATTGCCCTACTATCTTCCTTGAACGACACAGCCCGTACAATTACTGTGGATCCGTATTTATTACGGATTTTATCCATTGCCATGCCTAATTTATGATTCCGCACCTTATGCTCATTAAAAAAGCTTACCTGCATGAAGGCTTCAACCTCTAAATTTGTGACTGCGATTGTACCCGACTACCACCGTGTTATTACAAGCATATAGAATGTACGTTCTTATCGCAACATTAAATAAGCACTTAACAAGAGTTACCAGAGGTGGACTCTTGTTAAGTGCTAAATTGAAACTTTTTTATTCCGTTCTATTAGGCAATTAAATCGTAGTTCTTCCTGTTGAGCAAGTTCATCCGACCCATTTCTGAAGATTAGACACCGACTTTTTGAAGTTCCCTTGCCTTCAATTCACGTCGAAGAATTTTTCCGCTAATTGGCGTCTTAGGCAACTCTTCAAGAAATTCAATTTCTCTTGGTGCCGCATGAGCTGCAAGTCCATTTCGCACAAATTGACGGAGCTCTTGCAGTAACGCATCATTTGCTTCAAAGCCTTTCTTTAGGACGATAAACGCCTTCACGATTTCCCCTCTCACCGCATCTGGTTTTCCAATGACACCCACTTCTGCAACAGCTGGGTGTTCGATTAATTTACTTTCCACTTCAAACGGCCCGATTCGTTCACCTGAAGAGTTGATCATATCGTCACTCCGGCCCTGGAAGAAGATATAGCCATTGTCATCGATTGTTGCCAAGTCACCAGACACATACCATCCCTCGAACGGGAAGTACGTCGAATACTTAGCAGGGTCTTTCCACACTTCCCGCATCATCGCAGGCCAATTGGCTTTCAAAGCTAAATGGCCAACTTCACCAGGCGCAAGCTTTTGACCATCATCATCTAAAATCGCTGCCTCAATTCCTGGAAATGGTTTTCCCATCGACCCTGGAATAATCTTCTCGGATGGAAGATTCACAATGAGTTGAGCCCCTGTTTCTGTCATCCACCATGTATCGTGGATACGATTGGACAACGTTTTGATCCCCCAGCGAATCACTTCTGGATTTAACGGCTCGCCTACGCTTAAAATATGACGGATCTTAGACAAATCATAGCTCGCTGTCTTTTCATCCCCTTCCGCCATCAACATTCTGAAGGCAGTCGGCGCACTATACCAAACTGTGACACCCGATTTTTCCAACACAGAATACCAATCATCGGCACTAAATCTACCGCCATGGATGACAATCGTTGCTCGGTTGAGCAGTGGTGCGAAAACACCGTACACCGTTCCGGTCACCCAGCCTGGGTGGGCCGTGCACCAATACACATCTTCTTCTTTCAAATCTAATACCCATCTGCCTGTAATGTATTGTTGGATCATTGCTCGATGCGCATGGATAATTCCTTTCGGGCGACCTGTCGAACCGCTCGTATAATGAATATTAAGCGCATGTTCTAAATCCACCCACTCAATGATTTCTTCTTCAACGTCAACAGCTCGCGCTTCCTCAAATAATGAAATCTCATCACCATTGCATTCTTCTGGTTCCGCCGTTATCAAAACCGTTTTCAGTGATGGCAACTCCGCACGCGGCACCCGTTTCATTAATTCAGGTGAAGCGATTAAATAAGTCCCCTCACAATCAGAAATCCGCTCCTTCACTGCATCTTCCATGAATGCTTCAAAAAGCGGTCCGACAACAGCACCCAGCTTAATTGCGGCGAGCATGGCGATATGACAATCGGGATGCTTTGGTAAAAAGATAAAGACAAAGTCGCCTTTTTTCACCCCTTGTTTTTTCAAAACAGTTGCCCAAAGATCTGACTTCTCTTTCAATTCGCGATACGTTAATGTATATTCTTCATCTTCTCCAAAATAATGTAGCGCAACTTTCTCTCCAAACCCATCCACGACATGGCGATCTACGCATTCATAAGCCATATTCACTTTTCCAGTGACAGACCAACTAAAATTCGATTCTAGATCTTCCCATTTGAAATCCTCTCTAGATGGAAGTTCAGTTGTTATATTATAATTTCCTTCATATGGATAAATCACTTCTTCGTTTGCCATGTTTAGTCAACCGCCTTTTCAATATGTAATAGTTCTAGGATTTCTGCCTTTTTTGCTGCTAGAAACGAATCGCCACGATCCCGAGGTTTCGGCACATTAATCGACATTTCCACCTGCAATGTTCCGGGCTGACCACCGAGGATGAAAATCCTATCGCATAAGTAAAGCGCTTCGTCAATGTCATGCGTAACGACCACCATCGTCGTCAAACGTTTCTTTTGAATTTTTAACAATAAATCTTGCAACTGCATTTTAGTGAACGCATCCAGTGCACTAAACGGTTCGTCAAGAAGTAAGACATCGGGCTGGCCAATTAGGGCACGGGCAATTGCAGTCCGTTGTGCCATCCCACCGGACAAGTCTTTCGGATAATAATCGCCAAAGTCAGACAAACCAACAAGATTTAAATATTCCTGGATCGCTTCTTGTTTTTTCTTTGCATCTTTTGCACCAAATAGAATATTTTCTTTTACCGAAAGCCAAGGCATTAGTCTCGGCTCTTGAAAAATCATTCCAATTGGTTGTTCCCCCAAACCTGCTATTTCAATATCCCCTTCAAAATTCTCATCCAGTCCCGATAGAACGCGTAAGAGTGTACTTTTTCCGCATCCACTCGTCCCCAAAATCCCAACCGTTTCCCCTTCTTGAATGGAAAACGATATGTTTTTAAATCCTGCAAGCCCATCATTGAATGTCCTTGTTGCCTGTTTTACGTTCAACATCGTAACCCCTCCATCATAGTTGGTTTTGTAGATTGTCTTGCCATTTCAATGCACGTGCTTCCAACGCTTTCAACAAGGAATCGGTCACTTTCCCTAGCAAGGCAAAGAGAATAATACTGGCAATAATGAGCTCTGGCGAATACGTATTCTGACCAACAACTAGCAAATACCCAAGCCCTTGACTGGCACCCATTAACTCGGCAGCTACGACGAACATCCAGCCTAATCCGACACCACTGCGTAAACCGACGAGAAACGATGGAAGTGAAGCGGGAAAGATGATACGACGAACAATTTGCAACGGTGTGAAGTGATAAATCTTACCAACCTCAATCAACTTACGATCGACCCCTTGAATGCCTGAAACGATGTTCAAATAGATCGGAAAGAATACACCGACAGCAATTAGCATCACTTTGGATGACTCTCCGATTCCCATCCACAAGATAAACAATGGGACCCATGCTAAAGAAGGAATCGAACGAAATGCTTGAATTAACGGATCCATCAGCTGCTCGAACCATTTAAAATAACCAACAATGGATCCAAATACAACCGCGGCAATTGTTCCTGCTAGAAACCCGATGAAGACTCGAAAGAATGTAACCCCTACATGCCCCCAAAGTGTACCTTCTTGAGCTAACTCGATAATCTTTTGCAAAATCGTTGTCGGAGCGGGAAAGACATAAGCATCGAGCCAATTGAAACGGACAGCCGCTTCCCAAACGACTAAAAGAATGAAAGGAATGATCAAGCCAAGCGCTAAACCCCTCACCTTTTTCAATTCAAGGCCAACTCTAAACGACTTTTTTCCTTTCGTCTCAAATAATTCTTTTTCGTCAATATTGACTGTCATGTCTATTCCCCCTATTTCATTCGATTACTTTTTTTGAATACTGATCAATAATTAATTCTTCAACAATTTTTTCAACATCGACATTGTCTTTAATCACAGCTTCTGATTGCAACACTTCACCAGCTGCATTTAGCGCTTCGATTTGCTTCAAGCCAGGTATTGGATCCGAAAAATCATTGCGTTCCAAACTCTTTTGAGCTACTTCCAATGGCATATCTGCTTCTTTCGCTAGGATGTCAGCAGCTTCCTCAGGATTTTCTATAACCCACTTCCGTGCTTTTTCATATACCTCAATCACTTTCTCTACGACTTCTGGATGTTGTTCTGCAAAGTCAGATCGCACATTCAACGTTCCGTACGTATTTTTATCATGATCGCGCAAAAACAATTTCGCTCCAGAATCGACTTCAACTTTTGCCATATGTGGATCTAGTCCTGCCCATGCATCTACTTGACCCGTTAAAAGGGCGTTCGCGCCATCAGCGTGCTGTAAATTTACAATTTCCAAGTCCTTCGATGACAAACCTACTTCCTGTAACGAACGAAGAAGGAAAATATATGGATCTGTTCCTAGCGTCGCAGCTACTTTCTTGCCTTTCAATTGTTCGACTGATGTGATTTCTGAATCATCTGTTGCCACAAGTGCAGTCCATTCCGGCTTTGAATAAATATAAACCGATTCAATTGGTGAACCGTTCGATTTGGCGATTAACGCAGCTGCTCCAGCCGTCGAACCAAAATCGACACTTTTAGAATTTAAAAATTCAAGTGCTTTATTGCTTCCGTGGCTAAGTACCCATTCCACTTCAATCCCTTGTTCCTTAAACGCTTCTTCTGCCCAACCAAATTCTTTCAGCGCTAGACTAGTAGGCGAATAATAAGCATAATCCAACACAACTTTTTTCAACTTGTTCTTTTCCTCCCCTTCGGCCGATGAACAAGCTGTCACCATTAGTGCTGTGCCGATGACTACTACTAAAAATACAATCCATTTTCTCATTTTCATTTCCTCCTGCACTCATTTTTATATTGAAATTCATTTCAATCCAGTTTACCTAATCAATAATTTATCCTATATGTATAATCGGTTTTCAGATGGTGTAAATCCCTTTTTTTATGATTCATAACACTAAAAAACCCTCTTCGAAAGAAGAGGGTTTAATCATTCCTCCTCTTATCTTCCAGGTTTTTAACACCTGTAGGATGTAGCACCTTTTCAGATGAATTCATCTGCTGGTTGCCGGGCTTCTTCGGGCCTATTCCCTCCGCCACTCTAAATAAGAGATATATGTAGTTGTAGTAGATAGATTATTTATATAATTTATTATTGGTTGAAAATTAGTATAAACTGAAAAAAGATAATTGTCAACCTCGTTTTTCCAGACTATCAATTAAAGTTCTTTCAAGATGTCGCGCACTTAGACTGCCCTCATTAACTCCGTTCAAAATCTATGAGAACTCCTGCATAAAGATAAAAACCCTCTTCGAAAGAAGAGGGTTTAATCATTCCTCCTCTTATCTTCCAGGTTCATAACACCTGTAGGATGTGGCACCTTTTCAGATAAATTCACCTGCTGGTTGCCGGGCTTCTTCGGGCCTATTCCCTCCGCCACTCTAAATAAGAGATATATGTAGTTGTAACAAATAGGTCATTCATAAAATTCAATTGATTGAAAATTATTATAGACAGAAAAAAGAAAACTGTCAACCTCATTTTTCACCTTAGAAAAACCCATCAAGTTGAATAACTTCTTCAATTCAAAATAAGTTTACTTGGAAGCCTTAGATTTAAGAAAAGACAAAGGACAAATCCCATTAACTATGAAGAATTTCCAGCTACATGAATCAATATCATACGTAAGCTTTTTTAACAGGCATGCAATTCAGGAGCCAAAGTATCATAACGATTCATAATACTTTAGTTTACTGGATTACAAAGTACCCCTATTCTCGTCGAATAGGGGTACTCTCTTTTCATTGTAGACAACATGATTAATTAATAAAAAATCCATACGATGACCGGTCCAATGAACGAGCCGAACAAAGCACTCAATGTCATGGCGACCGAACTCATAGATGCTTCCTGTTCTCCTAGCTCAATCGCCTTCGAGGTACCGAGAGCATGCGCTGAAGTTCCTAAACCGATTCCGCGGCCGATTGGGGTATCGATTTTAACCCATTTTAAAAAGAGCGGTCCGAATAAGACGCCAGTAAATCCGGCAATCATCACAAAGATTGTCGCCAATGAAGCGATGCCACCAATGCTGGATGCAATCTGCATGGCAATGGGGGTTGTAATCGACTTAGGCAGTACTGTAAGGACAATCTCTTTCGAAAATCCGAGCAGTTTTGCAAATAACAAACCGCTCAGAAGTCCGACAAATACGCCCGAAACGATACCGCCAAGGATGGGATATAGATGTTCCTTCAATAATTCTTGTTGCTTATAAAGGGGGATTGCCAATGCGACAATGGCGGGACCGAGCAATAGATTGATCCACTTGCCACCTAACATATAAGTCTCATAGGGTATCCGGAACAGTACAAGAATGAGGACAATTGAGATGGTTGTCGTAAAAACAGGAATGAAAAACGCACGTCTATATTTAAAATAAAAGATGTTCATCACTAAATAAGTCGCAATCGTTATGACGATGAAAAGGATGGAAACCCCTAAGATTTGCATGAGATTCTTTCCTTTCTCTCTGCATTTTTACGCGCGATCCTTTGGCTTATATAACCCGAAACCCACATTGTTAGAAACGTACTTGCCATCACGAGTGGAATAAGGAGTAAACCTTTCCCGGTAAAAATATATCCATAATCAATCACGCCGACTGTTGCAGGAATGAAATATAACGGTAAAAAGGATAATAAAAAATAAGCTCCTGATTCAACCCAATTCAATTTCACGATTTTTAGCGACAGTGCCGCCAACAACAGTAACAGGCCAATGATACTCCCAGGAAGCGGCAAATGGAAATAGAGCTGTACCCAATTCCCGGCTAGGACAAAAACGTATAATAATAAGATTTGTAACATTATTTTTACATATTTCAAAATTTGCGACGCCCCCTTACATCGTTTTCTATAAATAACGTACAATTCCCTGGGATAAAAAAATGTACACAATTATGTGTACACCCTTTTGCATTATGTAAGCGTACGCCATTCTTGAACACAATATGGCTATTTACCGGATTCTCTTTCATTCATTTCTTTCAAACCCGGGTCAATCGGATCGATTGTATGTTTGTAACGGTAAGCTTTATGAATGACAAAATAAATAAAAATGAGCTGAACAATTAAGTAAGCAATCGCAATCGCTATCCATAACGAAGTAGACAATAGCTATTCACCTTCCCACCTGAAAGATAATCTCCATAAGTCTACTACAAAGGACTATGCAATCATAGGTAATTGGATGAAATAACACCAATTAGTCAGATTTGAGGCACGCACAATCGTTCGAAGTCTTGTTTTTTTGGACTACAGATTTAAATGAGAAAGATAATTCCGAATTAATAAGATTCAACAATGATCTTACTGACATAATTAAATGAGTAAACAATAATTTACCGCAAAAATTACCCGAGGTTAATTTTTGCGGCTTTTGCTAATTATATATCTTCTTCCATCTCTTCAAGTCACATAAAGAAAAAAATTTGATGAATAGGCATGCGGATGTGAGTCATATGATGAAGAACGGGCATGTTGGTTGGTTGACGCCTGGTACGCAATTGGTCGCAATGGAAGGCCATGATTCGGCTTTCCGGATTATCGCGGATCGAAAAGTCGAATCCATCTACCTTTCGCCTGATCCGATTTCACTGTCCAGCTGCTTTAAAAATGCTTCCATGAATGCATGCCGTTGCCTTGCAAGACGCTTTCCTTCTTCGGTTACCATCAAGTCTTTCAGCAACAACAATTTTTCATGGAAATGGGTGACTGAGGCGGTTTCTTTACTTCGGTATTCCGCTTCAGACATGTTCTCCCTAGCTAATTCACCGGCATCATACAGCTTCCGCCCTTTTGCTCCGCCAAATGCGAACGTCCGGGCAATCCCGATGGCACCGATTGCGTCAAGGCGGTCCGCATCACGCACAATCGCCCCTTCAAGGGATGTGATTGCTATCGCATTGCCACCGCTGTACGATACACTTGCAATGCAGTCCAATACTTGCTGTGATAGACGAGGTTCCGCTTTGATTGTATGTAGAATTTCGGCGGCAGTCGGATGATTGCCTGTTTGATATTTGGCATCGTCGATATCATGCAAGAGTACCGCAAGTCGGACAACTTGTGGATTAGCGGATTTTTCTTCTTGAATGATCGCATCAGCGTTCTTCAACACACGTTCGATATGGGCGAAATCGTGACTGGCATCAAATTGGTTGTATATTTCTTCAACGACTTGCTTACATTTCTCTATAAGGGTTTCCATAAGACGCCCCTTTCCATTTCATTTTCGAAATATAATCGAGCAGTGTCAGCGCCATAATGAATTGACCGCGTCAGAATATTTAGGCATATCATTGACGCAAAATGTCGATTCATGTATAGTTAAAATATCCATGCCATATGATGGATGGGACATCGAAACGCCGAGGAGGAGTGTACATGTACCAGGGAAAAGTGAAATGGTTCAGCAATGATAAAGGCTATGGTTTCATCGAAGCGGATGACGGGGAAGATGTGTTCGTCCACTTTACCGGTATTGTATCAGAAGGCTTTAAATCGCTCGATGAAGGGCAATCCGTATCCTTCGAAATCATCGAAGGGAATCGCGGTCCTCAGGCGGCGAATGTCTTAAAACTTAATGATGATTAATTGTACACAAAATCCCGCTGACGCAACTCCCAGCGGGATATTATTTTGTGAATTTATTCATTTCCTGTCCTAAGAATTGAAGCTGTTCCCCAATTGTACAAGTTGTGATACAAAATCGATGAGCGCCAGTCTTGCCTTTTTCTTTGGCCAGTTGATTTTTCAAAAAACAGCCTGCACAATAAACATCCAGAATTTCAGTGATTTCATTCATTACGAATGTTTTATCCATAACGACCTCCACAAGTCACGATTCATTTATTTTAATATGCTTTGTTCAAAGTTGCAACTGCTCATAGCGAGAAATGATAAGTCTGTTCCACTATACTATATCCAGTTGAGGTGAAAAAATGCTTGAAGTATATGTAGACGGGGCGAGTGCCGGGAATCCCGGGAAAAGCGGTATCGGTATTTTTATTAAAGGCGAAGGACACAATCTGAAGATTTCCGAGCGGATTGACCCGACCAATAATCATACGGCGGAGTTCCAGGCATTATTACGTGGTTTGGAAGAAGCAGCTAAATTGACGACGGGAATCGTCTCGGTCCGTTCGGATTCACAAGTTGTCGTCATGGCCGTGGAAAAAGAATTTGTCAAAAGTGATATGCATAAAGAGACGCTGGCTAAAATTCTTGAAATCATCAAAACGTTCGACTTCTTTTTCATTAAATGGATTCCCGATGAAGAGAACCGTGCGGCAGACTCGCTGGCAAGAGCAGCGATTCATAAAAAAGAAAACTAACCCGTCTAGGCGTTAGTTTTCTTTCGTTTTCTTACGCTTTCATGAACGTAATTGTATTCTGCTCTAAATCATACAATACCCATTCTCGGTCACATATAACAGCTCCGACATTGACAAGCACCTTTTCCCCATTGACGTCATAAGGGACGCCGAAAACAATTTCTTGGCCGACTCCATCTCTCGATAATGCAGACCGATGGCTATGCCCATAAAATACAGGAGATCCATTTACTTCAGCATGAATCAGTGACCATGGTTCGCCGCCCCACTTCCATTGATGGCCGTGAATGACTTTAGCAGGACCGATATCAAAAGTCTCCGGCAATGTAGAAAGTTTTTCCCTGAGGTTGTCTTCTGTCTCGGTTATTAATACAATCCGTTCTTCCTGATTGCCGCGCACTGAAAAAAAGGTTAATAGTTCAGGAAATCCTTCCGGAATGAGCATAACCTCTTCCAATGACCGGAACTTCTTATCCGTAATATCCCTTTTACTAATTGTACATTCAAACAAATCACCCGTGCCGACCTTGATGGCTTCTGGCGCTTTCTCTGTAATATCTGTAAGCACTTTTTCTAAGTCTTCTTTAGATGAATGAATATCACCAAACAATGCGTAATACAAAATTATAGCCCTTCTTTCAAATGACCGTTCGTAAAAGGAATATACCCTTTTTCGCCGAAACTAGTCTTTATCCTTTCTCGATTCGCGCCTTTTCGTCTGAAATCCAATCGCTATAGCTACCGACATACAAGCGAACCTTTTCATAACCTTGCTGTTTCAACATGGCATACAAAGGAGCCGCCGTCACGCCACTGCCGCAATAGACCGTCACTTCTTTTGCTGGGTCCACAACATCGCGCAATTCGCTTTTCACTGAGTCATCCATTCGATAGGCGCCTTCTTTTTTCAGCTGTTCCCAATCAAAGTTCAATGCACCAGGAATTCGTCCTGCAATGGGATCAATTGGCTCCATCTCACCGCGATAACGCTCCACAGAGCGGGCATCGAGAAGGCAACCTGACCGTTGACCGGAAGTCGTCTCTTCAACAAGCTGCCTGGATGCGTAGATCGCTTCGTCCCATTGCGGAGTAACGGCTGTCGGCTCCGGTTTCGGGATGATACTGTCAATTGGGAAACCTTGATCTTTGATCGCATCAAAGCCTTCAAGTGCGATAGTCACATTTTTGAATCCCGCGTACTGCAACAACCACCAAGCACGCGCTGCAAAAGGGCTCCCTCCATCATCATAAACGACGATGACATCATCGATGGCTAGCCCACTCGATCTAAAAAGCTCCGTCAGTGCCGCTTGCCCGGGCATCGGATGCCGTCCTTCCAATTTAGTCATATCGGATAGATCTCTCTTCCAAATCCCAATAGACGGCTCCGGTTATATGACTCTCTTCATATTGGCGTTTTCCTTTATGCGCATCTTGCAAGTTAAAACGCGTATCAATCCATTTTACCTTTCCATGTTCAACATCTTTTACTGAAATGAATACATTCACAGATCAGACCAGCTCCTTCACCTGTAAGTTCCGATACACTTCTCGCCATTCTTCCAATTGCTCCGTGCCTTGGAGCAGTGATCTTTCAGTAGCAATTTGGTTCAGACTTTCTTTCAACAGATGCTGTCTGAGCCCTTCCGCTTCACTGTCAATCCAACGGTCTGTCCATTTTTCCAACTGCTCTTTTTCACAGCTAAGATAGGTTGTTGCATCTGTTTTCAGTACTTCTTCGAGACGATTTTTCAATACGTCCCGCTCTCCTTTTTCGAAAAACGCCTTTTGATTTTTAAACAGTTTGTTGACGCTTCCGTAAGTGTCCGGGTCCGCATAAGGAGCTCCGAAAGTCAGCATATCAGCATCTTGCGGCTCATACGGGGATGGTGCTAGAGAACTATCCATTTCGTTCAAATAGGTGAGTTCAATCCGTTGCCGGTCCGCAATCTGCTTTTTCATAAAGTTCAGCATGCGCAAGTTGGTCACTTTCAGCTCTTGGCTCAAATCGAAGCCGATCATACCCACCGTTTCCGCAAGTGCACCTTTCAATGCACGTTCTGTCGAATTGTTTACAAAGACGGATGGACTGTATGCTTCTTTGAAGAAATCCCCGTAGCGTAAGAAGACACGCTGTAAGATGTAATAGACGAGCTCGCCCAATTCGTTATGCGCCGCTTTCGTCAAAACTTCTCCAAAATGGTAAGCGAAATGGTGACGCACTTCACCTTCCAGCTTATTCAACTCTTCCAAGCGCTCCTTTTTCCTTGTTCGGTTCCTTTCCGTCCGGGAAATAAGAGAAGATAGCCGTTCGATTGTTTTCGTAGCCTCTTCTTCCAACGCCTGAACGGCAAGTCCTTTCAAATCATTCTCAAGGAAATGATGGAAGTCCTCTTCGAACAGTGCCATGAACGGATCGGTTTGCTGATGTATTTTCGATTCGAGTGCTTTCAAACTGGAAATGCCGTGTACACGCGGGTTACGGATGCCAAATTTCTGTAATTCATCCCCGACGAACGTTTTCACGGCCTCCGCCTCTTCCTCATTTGCGGCAAGGTCGATGGCATTGACGATGAAGAACATTTTGTCGAGCTCGAATGCATCCTTCACGCGTCCCAGCTGTACGAGGAACTCACGATCCGCCCTCGCAAATGCGTGGTTATAATACGTAATAAACAGAATTGCATCGGCGTTCCGTATGTAATCGAACGCAACGTCAGTGTGGCGTGCGTTTATGGAATCGGCTCCCGGTGTATCCACAAGAGTGATCCCTTTTCTTGTCAAAGCACAATCATAATAGAAGTCAATGGATTCGACGAAGCAGCTTCGATCTTCTTCCGCGACAAACTTAACGAATTCATCTCGATTCACCTTAATGACCGTACCGAGCGCCTCCCGATAGACCGGATAGCCTTTTTGGAATGCACTAATGAACGCCTTATGGATATGGAGACTTTCATCTGTCAATTCTGTTTGGAGAGCATCGTCTGCTTTCCCATGTGCATCATTCAGTGAAAGAGCCTTTATGCCAAGTGCTTCAAACGAACGGACGACATCTTCCATCATGCGCATTTCTGTTTTCAAACGGACATCCGCTGTCCCATCCTCTTTTCCTACCGAAACCGGACGAATACGGTTGATGGCTGCTGTAGTCGGGTTCGGGGAAACCGGCAATACCTTCTCACCGATCAAGGCATTGGAAAAGGATGATTTCCCTGCACTGAATGCACCGAATAGTGCGACTGTGAACTCTTGTCCATCCAATCGATCAGCCTTTTTCCGCAAGTAGTCGGCTGACTCCAAAAATCCAGGAATCTTTTCCACTGCATGCGCAACTTGAACGGCATGCTCGACGATAGATGACGCCTCGGAAGCAATGACCAATGGTTGGGAATGGTTTTCCACCTCTCCCCTTTTTGCTGTTTCTCGTGGGACAATCGGATCTTCCGTTTCATCAAATTCAATGGTTTGCAACGTTTTACGCGTCATCCACTTTTGTAGCAGGATATCGCTTGCCGCTAGCAGTTGCTTCGTAGGGCTGGACATTTCTTTTTCCAGATTGGTCAGTTGCGCTTGCACTTCCTCAACTTGAGCGATGGCCATCCGTTTTTCATCCAAAATACGCACTTTCTGCTCGAGCGGACCCGATTGCTCACTCCCTGCCATTGAAGCGATCTGGGCCATTTCATGCTTCCACGCGTCAGTCATTTTACGAAACGCATTATGTATGGTCGTCTTCATCCGCTCCGAATAGTTCAGCACCGTGTCCCCCGTTATAACTTCGGAAACATTGAACTCTTTTTCAATGTCTGAAAATGGAATTGAGAAATCCATTCCATCGATTGCAAGTGATCGTTCATCCGTCAAAATCCCCGCATCTTTCAACGATTTTTTCATGAGCGATTTGAGATGGGCTTCAATTTGTGCATGAACCAGTTTGCCGATATTCTCAGCCAATGCGTTTTTCCGGCGCTCCTTTTCCTCGGCGGTCTTTTTGGCTCCGAAGAGAAATCCCACTTTGAAACGCGAGGATAGCGACTCCAGATAATCTTTCAATAATTCGCGTGTTTCGTATGGCGTGATTGCCGCACTTTGCAGTAAACCGTTCTGCGCCTGATCAAACGTGGAGGCAAATGCATCTTCCGACAGCAGTCCCAACATTTTTTCCGACAATGAAAGTTCCGCTAGAATTTCATGTTTCATTCTCCACTCTTCATCCGACATTAGTTGGGAATAGGTATTTTTTCGTTCTTCTATTTCATCCGTTAAAAATTGTAGGTGCTCATCATTTAATTTTACAAGCGTCTGGTTTGCGTTAGCAACAAATCGTTCTTGCCAATTCTCCATCGATCCATCGACAATCGCCTTCACCTTGCTGAAATCATTGTGTTCATGGGCTGAATCTTTTAGCGACGTATAGAAAATCCCCTTTGGTACAACACCCCACATATTAAATGCATCTTCGACAGAGTTTTTAAAGTCCTCAAACGGCAATTCACTTTCCCGATGCTTATCAATCTGGTTAATGATTAAATAAACGTTATCGTTGTAACGCATCAATTCCTTAGTGAAACGGAAATTCAATTCCGACTGCACATGATTATAATCCATCGTATAGAAGACAAGATCCGCCAAATGGAGAGCCGATTCTGTCGACAAACGGTGCGCATCATCCGTTGAATCGACTCCCGGCGTATCCATGACGGTAATGCCATCCGGCAAGTTCGATTCCGTATGCCCGATTTCTACGAGCGAAACCGCTGCCCCGTCCTTACTAAAAGACTTTACAGCTGCTGGAAATCCATTACCGCCATATTTTACCGCCGTCCCGTCTGTCATATGGATGACTGCATAATCTGTATCCGTTTTCTTTACCTTGACGATGTTGGCACTTGTCGGAATCGGGCTGGAGGGTAAAAGATCCTCACCTGTCAATGCGTTGATCATCGATGATTTGCCTGCAGAAAAATGGCCCGCAAACCCGATGGTGTATTCTTTGTCGATCAATTTTTGGGCGAATAGAGCTGTTTTCTTATAGCGGTCTTCATCCCCATGTTGATAATAGAGTTGTCCGCTGATCGCTGTTTGTTGCAATAAGTTATCCAGTTTCGGCATTTTTTTCGATCCCTTCATCAATTGCTCTTCCTATCATACCACTTTTTAACGATGGAATATTAAAAAAATTTTTATCAGATTTTATTTGCAGCACATTTTTATGGTATAATCGTCCTATGTTTATATTTTGGAAAGGTGGTCCGTATAATGAGTACTTCGGAATATGTACAAAGAATTTTAAACGGGACTATCACTTCATTGACAACCGTCATTCCAATTAAATTGGAAATCCTCCCTCCTTCTCTAACGGTTGAACCTTATGAACAAAAAGAACTAAGTGTCCTCATTGGGCTTGTTGGCGGGATAAAAGGGCGTTTACTAATTGATACGTCCACAGATGCGATCGATATGATTGGCCAAGCGATGTTCGGGATGTCGATAGAAAGGGAGATGGTCGAATCCTTCACAGGCGAACTCGGCAATATGGTTGCAGGAAATTTGTGTACAGTGCTTGAGAAAGATAGTTTGATCCTCGATATCTCTCCTCCGACCGTTATGACCGGCGCAACAAAGTTTTTTGGTTTCAAGCAAGCTTTCAAACTTCCAATAAAATTAGAAGATAGTGAACTATTACATGTGTTATTGACGATTGATGAAAATTAATAAAGGACTCTTCCATTGCCCGGAAGAGTCCTTTATTAGTTCAATTTAGATTTTTGATGCGAACAGGGAAAATGCCTTCGATTTCAGACTTCAGTTTCTGGTCATTCCCTTCAAGTAACAAGTGGATAGTTCCATAATCATCTGATGTTCGGATTAGACGCCCTGCTCCTTGACGCAATCGGAGTAACATAAACGGTAGATCCACTTCTTGAAACGGATCCTGCGCATGCTTCCGTTTCGCATCAAACAGCGGATCAGACGGCGGTAAAGGCAAATCGTAGATAATGACACGAGTCAATGCATCTTGTGGAATATCCAACCCTTCCCATAAATGATAGGAACATAGAATTGGCACTTGCTTCTTCTGGAATTCGCGGACCAAAGATGATAGTTCCCTTTCACCTTCAAAGGCAATTCGGTCTTGCCAGTCGGCAGGCACTTGGTCTTTGAAGTGTTTCATCGATTTTTCAGATTTGAAGAGAATCAATGTCTGTTCTCCATCCTCTAACAACTCAAGCGCTTTTTCCGCTTTTTCATCAGCGTCAACGTCCGTCGCAAAAACTTCCATCACTTCATCATAATCAAATGGCGAGTCCACTGAAAAAGACAGGAAATCCTGAATCCCCAGCCCATCTGCCAGATAGGAGAATTCTTTCCCGACAGACAAGGTTGCCGATGAAAAGACAATCGGAGTTTTGGATGAAAACAGCTTTTCCTCCAAAATATCAGTGACAAGGCGGGGCATGATAACGAGCGTCGACTCGCCTTCGCGGTCTTCTAACCAATCCACCGCGTCATTTTGGGACGTGAACAATTCCATGGAAAAGATGTATTGGTCCAAATACTCCTCGACCATTTTCAAGTCATATTCCGGAATGATGAACAATTCCCCTTCGAAGACAAATTCCTCAAGCAGATCTGTGGATATCCGAATCGCTTCTTTTCCGATATCGAGAAGTTCCGGTGTTTTTTCCAATGCTTTTCGATCGTTATCCGTTGATTCCGCATATGCATCAAGTAGTGTGAAAAATGCTTCATGCGTATCGATCAACCGTTCCATCAAATGCAATGTGTTCTCGCGGATACGATCCACCATAATCCGTTCAAGCAGGTTCAGCAATGTACTGTTTTGCACTTCATAGGTCAATGCACGTTGTGCGGAATATTCGAGAAGATGGCCTTCGTCAAACACGATCATGGACACTTCTGGAAGCAACGGCAATTGTCCTTGCCGCTTGCGGGATTCTTTCGTCCAAATATGTTCCATATAGAAATCATGGGAACAAATGATGATTTCAACTGCTTCCCGGTAATGATTGCGGTGAATGGTTTGCCCGCATCGATTTCGAACATCGCAGGCCGCGCATTGCTGGATCGGATGGAAATTGACTGTTTTCCACTGCTCATCGCTCAAATCGGGGTAATCCGAACGCTCGCCGTAAGGAGCGACCGCTTGCAAGGAAGCATTGCCATGGACAAAATTAGGAAGGCTATCTTCAATCAGCTCAATATATTCCTCCGTAGAAGTGTCTCCTGTCTCTTCTAAACGCTTCAGACATAAATACTGGTCTCTGGCCTTTGCCAGCCGTACATCGATGTCAAGATCGAGTGCAGCCCCTACTTTCTTAATATCGCCGTCTTCTTTCACGAGCTGGTCGATGAGCGTTTCATCTGCACAAGAAATAAGTGCAGGTTTCCCTGTATAACGGGCATAAGCGATGGCCGGCAGCAAGTAGGCAATCGTTTTCCCTGTACCGACCCCTGCTTCCGCAAAAAGGACTTTCTTTTCTTTCAACGCCTGTTCGATTTGGAAGGCCATAAAAATCTGTTCATCCCGGCATTCAAATCCTTTTTCTGTCAGGTCATCGTATAACGTATCCCCAATCCAATCATTGAGCGATTCATAGAATGATTTCTCTTTGGATAACGGGAACGGCATTTTGCTTTTCATATAGAACCCCTTCCTATTTACATGCAAAAGGAAGAGGCTACCCTCTTCCGTTAACTCAGACTTATTGCTTCTGTCCCCAGTACTGATAGAAATCGGTACGGATAAAGCCGTTGAACAATTTTCTCTTTTTCGTCGCTTTCTTACCATACATCGTTTCGAAATTCTCCAATGAAGAGAGCATATAGACGGACCAAGACGGATAGTTCTTCATTATACGCCCGAGCTCGTGCGTTATTTCCTCGGCTTCCTCAATTTCACCAAGTCTTTCTCCATATGGCGGATTCCCTACCACAACACCATTTAGTCCATCGACAGTTAAATCGCGGATATCTCGTTGTTGCCATTTTATCAAATCCATAAATCCAGCTTCTGCCGCATTTTCCTGTGCTACTTTAATCATTCGCGGATCATAGTCAGAACCGGTGATATCGAGCGGCTGATCGTAGTTCGCAATATCCTCCGCTTCTTCACGGACACGATCCCAAATGCTGTTTTCGATCCATGGCCATTGCTCACCCAAAAACTCCCGGTTATAGCCAGGCGCGATATTTTGTCCAATCATTGCCGCTTCGATGGCAATCGTTCCGGAACCACAGAAAGGATCCACAAAAGGTCGATCCGGATTCCAGCGTGTCAATTTGACCAGAGCTGCCGCCAGCGTTTCCTTCAGCGGTGCATCCCCTTGACCGACGCGGTATCCGCGTTTATGCAGGCCCGTTCCACTAGTATCGATCGTCAATGTCACTTTATCTTTTAAAATTGATACTTCCAATTTGAATAACGGCCCGGATTCGTCCAAGAAGCCAATTCGTTTATATGCCAGTTTCATTCGTTCCACAATCGCTTTTTTAACGATTGCCTGGCAATCCGGCACACTATAGAGTGTCGATTTCACGGATTTTCCTGCCACCGGAAAAGCTGCATCGACTGGTAAAAAGCGTTCCCAAGGAATCGCCTTCGTCTGTTCGAAAAGATCATCGAACGTCGTCGCATGAAACTCACCGGCTACAATCCGGACACGGTCCGCTACCCGTAACCACATATTCGTTTTTGCGATTGCGGCTTCATCGCCCCGGAAATAGATTTTCCCATTTTCCGATGTTGTCTCGAATCCAAGTGCCTTTACTTCATCGGCTACAATCGACTCAAGTCCCATTGCGGAAGTGGCGACCAATTTATATTCACTCACATTCATCCAACTCCATTCCCTTATATCGTTCCTACCTTAATAGACTCCATTGAATCAGTTTCTTATCTTGGAGATGCATCCCGTTAAGGTGCTTTGGCTCAGTATTTCCAGATATCTATTTATCCAACTTATATAGAAAGAAAGCATCACTGCTCCCTATCCTTTAATCTGTGCAGCATATGTAATGGTTAAACTTTAATTATTGTCTGGGCTTCAGGTGCTAGACGCTTTTCATTTTCTTTCCAAAATAAAAGCTCCCCCACAAAATAGGAGAGCGGTGAGTTGTACTAATAAAACCATAGGAAATCCGATAAGCCATGTTTTGTTCCCGTGTACTCTAACGGCTTACGCCTCGTACTTAGGGTGGTAATCATCTATCTACAGGCAAATGCCTGTCCCTTCGTCAGTTCAATTCCTTCAGAAGAGTGCCCCTACCATAATTTGGGTTTCTCACTCGTGGGGTTTACCGCGTTCCATCTGATCCATTTCCAGATCAGCTACGTTACTGTGGCACTGTTCAGGGAACCTAATCCATATCCGAAGACTTAGGACTTATTCCCGCCGTCAACGCGCAAAGCGCGATGCCCCGGCTTATTCTTTCGCCGAGCACGAACACTACGGTCATCTCAGATCCGTGTGAGCATGGACTTTCCTCTACAACGTCAAGCATTGCAGCGATTACCTGAATTCACACTATGGTCTTATCAGTATACCGTACATCTTGTTATTTTACAATCATATTTATCATATTTTTTTCAGTCTTGATCAAAAAGCTTGCTACCAAACACATGTTTCTCCAAATTCGAGAGACGCTTCAGAATGTCGAAGTTCGTCGTACCGGCATTTCCCGCTGCCGGACGTTTTTGTGCGGCTCCTAATTCTTCTTGTAATCGTGCATTTTCATTACGTAATTGTGCGATTGTTTTTTTATAAGTTTCATAATCTTGGATGACATCATCAAGGAAGAGATCGACTTCTTCCTGGTTATAACCGCGCAGGCCCGTTTTGAATTCCTTTTCAAGAATCGTTTTTGAATCCAATTTAATGTCCATGAAAATCGCCCTTCCATCTGTGTTTACATACGGATGATTATACCATAATCTGATAGTGCGTGTCCTAATTTAATTATTCCTCACCATTTTTGTCGTTTCATGCGCTTGCCCGGGAAATAACTTATTTCGTAATCTTATTTCCCGCTTTTCAAAATCATTTCTCGCACGTTTCCGAAATCGTTCTGTCAGGTCAGAATCCACTTGTACATGCCAGATTGCCTCTTTCGCCATCTTGCTCGCCTTCTCCAACTCTTTCAGCTTATGCTCGTACAGCTTAGCTAATTCCTCAAGGGCAATAATTCGCTCTCTTCCCGTAAGTCCTTCTGCCGCTATGGTGAATGAATGGACCGCCTTCACATACGCTTTTTCCCGTTTCAGGATAAAACCTAAGTGAAAATGCGTCGCCGGATGGTCCACTCCGTACTCGGAAATAACACGTTCAAAGATGATTTTTCCCCGCTCATACGATTTCAGATCGGCAAACCATTTCCCGATATTCGTCTGGGTGACGGCCGATTCCGGGAGTTCTGACTTCAGTAATAAATCCGTAGAACGAATATATAGTGCGACAAGGGATAAGATATCCCATTCATTATGGACGAGCACCTTCATCAAAAGTTCCGCACGGCCATTTTTCACAGCATCTTGGTAGATGATCGGCGCCATATGCCCCGGTATATCCCCTTCACGCCGGAAGCCCAGTTGCTTCTCCTCAATGGCGGGCAGTCTGAATGTGCCCATCTCATCTTTCCAGATGCGCCGCGAGCCATGCAGCAAATCGATTTGTGTATGGTCAAGCAGCGGGGGGATTTCTTTCCGATTCATGGTCCACCGTGTTTCCAGTTGTGGTACGTCGAAGCTTTTTCCGTTATAGGTAACGAGTGTCGTAGACTGTTTCCATAAGTCCGAGGCGTAAAGAAATGCTGCTTCATGAGCAGGACCCGGTAGGACATATTGTGTCAGTTTGAAAGAACTAGCCGTCTGTTCGATGAACCCCATCAGGAAAATGAGCGTTCCTGCACCTTTCAACCCTGTCGTCTCCGTATCGAAAAAGACAAGCGGCTTTGAAAAATCCGGAGACAGCGGGTGTTCCTCACCCGATTTTCGCCATTCGTCGATTGTGGACTTTAGCCCGGAAAGAACGATGTTGCCATGTTGATAATCCGTACTGTATTCAACAATCCGTTTATAGACGATGCCATGTTTATTCTTTTCTTTCGTGAGACCCGCGTCCAGCCACTGCTGTTCGTAAGCCGGTGGAAGTACGACCTTCTTCTTCACTTCAGGCTCCACTTTTTCATCCGTCTTCTTTTTCAACAGTTTCTTCATCTGCATCAGTTTTTGTTCATAAGACACTCGTATCTCCTCCAGCGAGTGTTTGAAGCAACGAACCGACATCCTGCTTCATGCCCATTCCTGCCTCTTGTGCACCAATACAAACCGGGCATCCCGATTCACATCGGCAGGCAGTTACGTGATCAGCCGCTTGGCGGAACAAGTCATCCCATCGATCGAAGATTTTTTCACTTAGACCGATTCCGCCTGGATAACTATCATAGATGAAAAAGGTCGGCTTGCCGGAATGGACTGCTTTCACTTGCGGAACGACATGGATATCCGTCCGGTCGCAGCGTACAAACAGCGGGATGAATGACTGGATGGCATAAGCTGCACCTGTCATCGCATCCGTTAAACCTGCACCAGTCCATCCTTCTGGTATGTCAAATGAATACCACGTGGAAGAGGTATGCAACTCTTCTGCTGGCAATGAAATCGGACCGGAACCAATATTATCATGGGAATCAAAACGGATTTTCTTGAAAATAGTCGGAATCGCTAAAACAGCGATATCCCCGTATGCCGCTTCATTTCCACCAAACTGCTTCAAACCATCTTCATTAATTACTTTCAATTCAACCGCAAGATTGGCATCTGTGAAATAGTCGACATCGACTTCAGTGACATACGCTTTTTTCTCATCCCAATCAAGCATTTCCACTTGAAATTGTGTCCCTTGATGGATGTAGATTGCTTCTTCGTGCAGAAGCGTCATTGCACTGAAACGATCCATCTCACCGATAACCGTCGTCTCTTTCGGATGCGTCTTGTCAATGATGACGACATTTTCCTGTGAAGCGGAACGGAGACTGATTTCACTTGCCGGAAAACTATCCGTCATCCAATGCCATTTGTCCGTCGTCTTGACAAGAATCCCCTCACTTTCAAGGAAAGCGAGCAGCTCCTGTACTTCAAATTCACCGTAGGTTTCCTTCATGGAGAAAGGCAATTCGAACGAAGCACATTTCAGATGATCCATCAGGATGAACATATTGTCGGGATGAATCCGCGCTTCTTCCGGAGATTGCCCCAACAGATAGTCAGGATGTTCGATAATGTATTGATCGAGCGCCAATGACTGGGCAACGTAAATGATCAGCGCCTCTTCCTGCCGTCGCCCGGCACGTCCAGCCTGCTGGAAAGCACTTGCAATATTTCCCGGGTAACCCGTCATGATACACGCTTGTAACTGCCCAATATCAATGCCGAGTTCAAGCGCATTCGTACTGACGACTGTGCGGATGTTTCCTTCGCGCAGCCCTTTTTCGATTTTACGTCGCTCGGACGGCAAATAGCCACCTCGGTACCCCATGACCGTTTCATCGAACAGTTTCTTCTTCGTCAGTTCCTTCATATAAGTGACGAGCATTTCGACGCGCACCCTGCTTTTCGCAAAAATGATTGTTTGAACACCTTCGCGGTATAACAGGGCTGCTACATCACGCACTTCAAGCACCGCACTTCTACGGATCCCGAATGTCGGATGGACGACTGGCGGATTGTAGAACACAAAATGCTTCTTCCCGGCTGGCGCCCCGTTCTTGGCGATCAATTGCATTTCCGTATTCGTCAACATTTCGGAAAGCTCCCCCGGATTCGCAATCGTCGCAGACGTGCAAATGAATACCGGATCGCTACCGTAATAGTTGCAAATCCGTTTTAACCGACGGAGCACATGCGCGACATGACTGCCAAAAACGCCTTTATACGTATGCAATTCGTCTATAATGATGTATTTCAAGTTCTCAAATAACGATACCCATTTCGTATGATGCGGCAAAATGCCCGAGTGGAGCATATCCGGATTCGTTAACACAATATGACCGGACTTTCGCACTTTGGATCGAAGCCCTGGTGCCGTATCGCCATCATAGGTATAACTAAGAATCGTCTCCTCGCTCGCTTCAATCAGTTCATGAAGATCCGCCAACTGATCTTGGGCAAGTGCTTTCGTCGGAAATAAATAGATGGCACGTGATGCCTCATCTTCCAGAATGCTTTGAATTACAGGCAGGTGGTAACAAAGGGATTTCCCGGAAGCTGTCGGCGTGACCGCAGTAAATGACTTACCTACAGATGCCAGTTCAAACGCTTCCCGTTGGTGGCTATAGAGCTGATGGATGCCTTTCGATGCCAAGGCCTTTATGATTGACGGATGAAGCTGATGCGGAAACTCCGCATAGACTGCATCTTTCCCTTCAATCGACTTGTAGTGGACGACATTGTCCGAAAAAGATGGATCTGTACGCAACTTTTCCAATACTTCTTGTATCGCCGCCCTCGTCGTCATTTTACTTCCCCGTCCTCTATGGCGATTAGCGCGTCCAAAATCGTCTTTAATGTATATTCAGCCGAATTAATCGATAGCACGAATCTTTTTTTACCGGTCTTTTGATAAAACGACTGGACGATGAATTGCTTCATTGAATCATTCAAGGATTCTATTTGAATTGGATGAACGTATTTCGGCTTTGCAGTTTTGATAAATTCAGATACTTCCTCCGTCCATTCATCGAGCAGCGTATGGTATTTGTCTGCATACGGTTTAACTTCTATGAAAAAATCAGGTTCCCGATTAAGTTCCCTCATTTGAGCATGACGCTTTAAACATTCTCCACAAACAGAAAGGAGAATTTCGGTTTTTTCTTTTAAATTCATTTAGTGTACATCCTTCCCGTCCTTTTCATATATTTTAGCAGATTTGAATTAGATGCACCATCTATTGGGGAACGTATATTCCTTGAATACCGCATAATTTCAACGGCAGTAACTTAAAACAAACACTTCCTTTGATTTCCCAAGCACTAGTTAGTTTAATAAGAACAGAGACGCTATTAAAAAAGGGGGAGATATTCTGATTCGTTTTATTTCCGGAACAACAAATAAAAAGACGCCAGCTATCGTTCAGCCCTGCGTCTTGAGCGTTCTATTGTATCGTGTTAGCGTCGCCTTACTGATTCCTGTCATCCACTCCACTTCGGTATAGCTGTAAATTTCCAATAGCGTCATGGCGTGCGTTATCTGCTGCGGCGTATACTTAAGCGGTTGTCCGCTGTAGTCGATGCGCTGTCTCGCCTGCGCCTTACCTTCCGCTAATCTTTCGACTATCATATCCCGTTCAAACTCCGCAAAGCCGGACAGTATCGTTAGGATTAGCCGTCCGTTAGGCGAATCCTCTACGACTCCCATATTTAGTATGTGAACGCGTACACCACGACGCATGAGCGCCTTAATGACCCTTACGCCATCCTCTGCCGACCTTGCAAACCGGTCTAGCTTCGTCACTACCAACGTATCACCCTCGGTCAGCACATCGAGTAGCGCCATGAACTCCGTACCATCTACGCGAGTACCTGTCACCTGCTCGCTATATACTACATCACAGTCTTCCGCTTTCAACCGTACCATCTGATCCGTTAAATCCTGCGATGCCCCCGACACCCTTGCATACCCATAACGCATATAATGACCTCCAATAAAAAACGTAATACGTGTTTATAAGACTATAGTATCACGCTAGGAAATCGTAGTAAATACAACAATACGAATTCTCTAATTCTATTCGCTCTTATTACTTGACTTTGACGCCCCTAAATCAGCAGAATGACTTGCACGCTCCATGAAATGGGCGCAAGAATGTTCTCAATTGAGTGGGCGGTTGTTTCTCTACTGTAAGAATTGTTCAGCTTGTCCGCATGCTAATTGTTGGGTATTCATCCATATTAACAATTCAAGTCCAGGGTAAGTCGTTGGGTAATTCCATAGCGAAATCGACGTTGTCAAATGCGAATGCTTCCGAACGGTTTCGACTTGATATTATTGTAGTTACGCTACGATAGGACTATATCTGAACATATAAAAGGCTGTCCAAGTGAAAATATTGAACAGCCTCTTTCTATGCTTGTTTGTACCTCTCATCAATTTCCGGGATTTTAGGAAATAGGTAAAACAGTCGAATATTTAATTTCCCTTAATGCTAAGCTAGTTTGAATGCGAGTTATACCTAGTTTATTTAATCTTCTAATAAAACTCTCCAATTCCCTTCGGTCTTTATTTGTCACCTTTAGAAGATAATCATATTCTCCCGTTATGCAATGACACTCTAAAACCTCTGGCATAGAATTTAATGCTTTCTCCAAGGCCTCCAGCTTCTCATCTTGATGAATATTCGTACTCATAAAAATAAAAGATAATAGATCAAATCCAAGCTTTTCTTGATTTAAAATAGCAACATGACGATTAATATATCCTTCTTTTTCTAGTCTTCTTATCCGTGTATGAGTAGCAGGCGGAGACAAATTAACTCGTTTAGCAATTTCAGAATTGCTTACCTGTGCTTCATTTTGCAGAATATCTAAGATTTGAATATCCAGATCATCAAGCATTTTTCTTACTATAGATTCCACTGTTTTCCACTCCTTAATGTTCTTCATATATTCTCAATAAATAGTAACGAGTACTAAATATTGTTTTGTGAATATGGTTAATAACTTAAAATTATTTTGATTTTATTCAATTATACAGAAAGAAATAGCATTTCGGGATAGAGATGTTAAAATTATTTAAAGCGAAAGTTTCACATCACTGAATAAGGCTAAAAGGTATAGTACTTAGAACAGTAATATTTGAAGAGGGATGATAGAAGAAATGTCGATTAAGTATTATGTCTTGCTGCTTTTAACCAGTTTTTTTTGGGCAGGAAATTTTGTTGTTAGCAAATCTCTTGTTGAGCATGCTTCACCGATCACTCTTACGACTCTGAGGTGGATGATTGCGGTAATTTGCCTTTTACCGCTTGTAGGGTGGAAGGAAAAAAAGATTCTGCCACCGCGAAATGCTCTACTTCCATTGTTTTTAATGGGATTAACAGGTGTTGTGCTATTTAACCTTTTGCAATTCTTAGCATTAGAGCAGACAACCGCGACAAATGTTGGATTAATATCTACGTTAAATATGATTTCCATTGCAGTTTGTTCATTTATATTTTTGAAAGAAAAAATTAATTTGCTACAATTCATTTCAATGATTTTTTCCCTTTTAGGTGTCATTCTTGTACTATCAAAAGGGAAAATAGACTACTTGCTTTCATTGAATTTTAATACAGGTGATTTATGGATGATAGCTGCTGTATGTGTATGGGGCATATACACGATTTGCACCAAATGGGCCATGACCAAAACTTCAGCTTTGATGTCTACTTTGTACTCCGCTATTTTTGGACTGATTGTTCTCCTGCCTTTGAGCCTTCCTAATTTTACTGTTTCAAATATAAATACTTCTTTCTTAGGTGCTATACTTTATACAGGAGTGATCTCAACAGTAATATGTATGATACTTTGGAATATTTGTGTTCAAAAATTAGGTTCAACGACATCAGGAGTTTTTCTAAATTTCAATCCTATATTTACAGCAATTTTAGCTTTTCTATTCTTAGGTGAACAAATGACTTGGATACAAGGAATGGGTAGTGCCACCGTGATAACAGGTTGTTATTTATTCTCATACTTTGCAACTAAAGAATTGAAAATATTATTAAGAAGAAAGTTAAGACATCACTAAAAGGTATCAAAAAAGCCTATTTGTGGAATGCTCTTGTTTCATGAGCTCCTTATACTCTTCATTATCATAAGCGTATTTGGGATACCACTCTCAAATAAAACAGCCAGCTTCTCAATCAATTCGGTGGCCTTTAATTTACTGTAAGAGTTGTGGTTTGCATCTGGGTGCGTTGCGACCACATACCGGTTGGTCACGATATACACCCGCATATTCATCTCTATCCTCTTTAATTAAGACACCTATTGACATGGCATAAGGGTTACTCACGTGTCTAGTTCGTAAAGCATCGAGATGGCAATCGACTGTTTCTTTGTTACAGCATCCAAAATCCGTGTACGGGGCTTTGGATGCAGTGTATCTCATTCCAGTTTTGTATTCATACACGCGTTGGATCATCAGCGCAATTTTGGCACGTGTAATTTTAGCGGAAGGCTTGAAATTTCCGTCGCTCCCTTTGATCATTCCATATTTGTAGGGCAGCTGCGATTTCAGCCTTCGTTCCGTTAGCGTAATTGCCAATGACTCTGAAAGGCGCTACTTCGTCGGTTTGTAAATTGAGTGCGCTGACGATGATTGAAACAGCTTGTGCGCGTGTTAATGGATCATTCGGTTTGAATTTACCATCTAAGTAGCCTTTCAAGATGCCCAATGTGGCGGCTTGTTGGATGAAATAGTCTTTATAATAAAGACGCTGTTTTTACTTCTAAGAACAAACACAGCTTAATCCTTGTTCTAATTGAATAGAGCCAATTCATTTTATTATTGTTTTCATCGCTAAATGAGTATAGAATATACTTTTGTAGCCCTATGATTTGCGGATGAAGTAGGAACTTATATAATGAATTAAAAGTTTTATTGGAGGTTTATTATGAATTACAAAATCATTAACAAACAAGTATTTGAACAAGCACAGCTACGTTCGGTTTCAGATGTACCGTTCACCCAGGAAGAACTTCAAACAGGTATGAAGTTAGCTGTCTCTAAGGAGGATAATACCCTTGAACTGTATTTAGTGGATATAAACGGTCAGAAGAAATTTGATGTCCGTTGGGATGATTCATCCGAGCATTTCAAGGGCTGGCAATCCGCTTGGGAAAATTTCTCTTGGTGCCTAAATATAGTTAGTAATTAACATATTAATTTTTAATTAATTCTGGTTTTTACTGACAAATTATTTGTTTGGAGTATCAACGTCTTAATTGCGCTAGTATGAAAAAAGTGTCGAAAAAGTAAGACGGATATTAATCATAATTGGCGTGACTTGAATAATAACCAAATTCAACTAATTAGAGGCATTTGCTTAATTAGAGCATTCGCCTCTTTTTTTATTCCGCTGTTATTTACTGTTACTTGAATTATTTATATTAATGAAAGTCCTACGGTCCCCACTTTTTTCATTATAAAGAACAAGCGTTTGTATAACAACAATAAATGAACACTTAACATGAGTTTGTTGGACTGGTTTTCTATACGATTATATATATAACTGTCGTATTCTTTAATCCATATTAAGGATTTAGATAAAGTGAATAATAATAGGTGATTTTGGTTAGAATATGTTTAGAAGGTTATTTATTATTCCGAAGTAGCTCAGCGGTAGAGCAATCGGCTGTTAACCGATCGGTCGTAGGTTCGATTCCTACCTCCGGAGTATCTCCTCTTGAAAACCTCTTCTCAATTGAGTAGAGGTTTTTCTATGCAAACGAATAAAAAAGCAAGACGCTAGAGGCTACAACCTATTTTTTTTGCAATTACCTAATACCGACCTGTTGCATTTAGACAAGTTTTGACTGCATTTGTTTTTTCTTCGGCAGAAATTTAACCATCAGAAAAACACCTCCAATTGTCGGAATGTGTCCAACAATTGGGGTGCAGTTCACAATCGAATCTGTGAAAAAATCGCTTTAATTTCCCACAAAACCTATATAATTAGCGTTAATCAACTTCCACATTCATCGAATTCCACCTTAATCATGTAGAGCTGCCACTATTCTTTCTCATCAAAAGTTTATTACTTATCATCTTGAAGCCACTCATTCAGCCGCTCAATTTCATCCCGCGGTAAACCTTCCTCCGCTTCTTTTACTTCTAGATGGTGCCAATTAGCTTCTTCCCATTCTAAGTGCGATCCCCACTCCTCTATAACCTTAACTGCCTTGTCTGTTTCCAATTGCTGTCTAGTTTTGACTGGTAGTATTTTCGCCATAATTACCACCCCTCCCGATCTAATATGTTCCTTCTATAATAAAGGCTTCAATTGAAAGAATAAAAAAGTCCAAACTATTCTAGTCTGGACAATCTGAATATCACATCTAATTTTCGTTTCTTATATTTCTATTCCTTTTTTCAGTAACGCACCCGTTAGCACAATAAACCCCTTATGCTTTAACATTGGACTTCATAGCGACGATTGTTTTATTTTTTCCTTTTATATGTTTTGAAAGTAGGATGTTAAAAAAGTTCTTCTTTGGTGGTTTCGTCTCGTGGATTGACTAGTAGCACAACTGGTGCCAAGATTGAACTTTTAACCGAAGTCTTAATCAGTTTTTCTTCCGACTGTCATTGATGTTTACTGAAAAAACCCCATATAATTTCTGTTGCATTTGGACCTGAGGGTTCGGTGTAAGAACCATTCGGGCTTCCACCAGACCAGGCATGCCCCATTCTATCGATCATCCAAAGTTCCAATAATGGTTCGCCATCCCCATCATTATATACATGCTTGGTATAGCTTTTCCCATTTATAATATCCGATTTGACCAGGGCAGGGGTAACATCAGCAAGGCCAATACCGCCTTCAACGAGAAAATTGGTTTGAGCCCATTGGGTAATAACCTGCTGGCCGTTAATGGGGTAGACACTTGTATCACAGGCCCCATGGAAAACAATCACCCCTATTTTTTTCTTATATTCTCCCATCTCTTGAAATGCACTGTTTCCGCATGCATATGGGTCAGGCACACCTTTCTCCATACTTTTTTTAGCTTCGTTCGCCATCGGGTCGGTTAGATAAAATACATTGGCAGCATCATAGGCTAGTCCCGAACAAATTCCGATACCGTTAAAGACATCTGGATACGTAACACCAAGAATACAAGCTAGTGCCCCGCCTGCTGAGAAACCCACAGCGTTTACTTTATTTGGGTCAATCTTGTATTTACTTTTGACCTCATTAATAATCTCATAAATTAGCTTGGGATGTCCCTTACCGCGGTGTTGATTTTCGTCAAAAAACCAGTTCCAGCAGCCAAAAGGGTTATACCCGGCCAGATCTGAAGGATTTAACTGATGGTTCATATCAGGATAGAGGACAAGGAATTTTTCCTTTTCGGCAAGTGTGTTCATGTTTGTGCCTGCAGCAAAATCATCCGGATCTTGTTCACATCCATGAAGCATCACCAACAACGGAGACTCTTTATCTGAATTATATTCACTCGGAACATATAGCTTGTATTTAAAATCGTGATAAATAAAATTGAAAAATTCGCCCAAATCACTTAACCTCCGTTTTTACACTCTATTTTCCTATCTTATTCCAATAGTTGTCGCAACATTGGTATTTATCTTACTAGTTTAACAGAAAACCAATGATTTAGAGTGAAAAACAGGGGAAAGTTTCAAGGTAATTGATGAAAACACTACTGAGTTCAGGTAAGGCACGTTGGTTGGAAAATGGTAAGTATTAAATTACATCCGGTTGTCTTAATTTAATTAGGTCAAATAAAAAGAGCTGAATCCATATGGAAGCAGCTTTCCCCTCATTATTATTTGTTCCGCATCCTACCCGACTGCTCCAAGTAAAGTATGATTGGACCTTTCTCAAGCACCTTGTATCAAGTAAAATGACCTTCACATTGAAAATCAAAAAGATAAACAAAAAGAAGCCACTGCCTTATTGGCAATGACCTTGACGCCTGGCGACGTCCTACTCTTGCAGGGGGAATCCCCCGACTACCATCGGCGCTGAAGAGCTTAACTTCCGTGTTCGGGATGGGAACGGGTGTGACCTCTTCGCCATCGGCACCAGACTATTGAGTTTGTTCGCTCAAAACCGGATAAAACAAACATTGTGGTATGCAGACCAGGGTCAAACGTGCCCATTTCAATTAAGGTTAAGTTCTCAATCAATTAGTATCTGTCAGCTCCACCTCAGACCTATCAACCTCATCTTCTTTGAGGGATCTTACTGACTTGCATATTGGGAAATCTCATCTCGAGGGGGCTTCATGCCTAGATGCTTTCAGCATTTATCCCGTCCACACATAGAGCTGCCCAGCGATGCCTTTGGCAAGACCACAACTGGGACACGAGCGGTGTGACCATCCGTTCCCCTCTTATGAGCGATAAACGAATTCAGATATATTCTCCCGTTTGATGTTTTAGAGTCTATAAATCAAAAAACATCCTATCAAGTTTAAATTAAATTTGATAGGAT
>CAWJLH010000010.1:0-20691 GCA_963843665.1 uncultured Caryophanaceae bacterium | reverse complement strand
GCACGGTCAGCAAGCGGCAATTCAGAAACGCCAGGTCCGAAGAACTCGACGAATTTACCGACAACACCATGTGCACGCAGTGTTTGTGTTACTTTCAGTGCAAGGTCAGTCGCTGTCGTTCCATTTGGAAGTTCACCAACAAGTTTTACACCGATGACTTCAGGAATCGGGAAGTATGAAGGCTGTCCGAGCATACCCGCTTCAGCTTCGATACCGCCGACGCCCCATCCAAGAACTCCGATACCGTTGATCATTGTCGTATGGGAATCCGTTCCGACAAGTGTATCCGGATATGTTTCGAATGTGCCGTCCTCGTTTTCAACCGCATGGACAACGTTCGCCAAGTACTCAAGGTTCACTTGGTGGACGATACCTGTTGCAGGTGGTACTGCACGGTAGTTGTCGTATGCTTTTTGCGCCCAGCTCAGGAACTGATAGCGTTCAGCATTACGCTCGAACTCAAGCTCCATGTTCAATTGCAATGCATCCTGCGTTCCGTAACGGTCAACCTGTACAGAGTGGTCGATAACAAGGTCAACAGGAATTTCCGGGTTGATTTTATTAGGGTCTCCGCCCAGTTCAGCCATTGCTGAACGTAGGGATGCAAGATCGACGACTACAGGTACACCTGTGAAGTCTTGTAAGATGACGCGTGATGGTTTGAATGGTACTTCCGCATCAGGATTTGCATCTTTACCCCATTTTGCCAGATTTTCGACGTGATCGTCTTTGATAACATAGCCGTCATGCTGGCGCAGGACGGATTCAAGTAGCACTTTGACTGAATAAGGTAGTCTGGAAATGTTCGCGATACCGGCTTCTTCGAGAGCAGCTAGACGATAATAGTTATACGTCTTCCCGTTCAGCTCGAATGAATTACGGCTGTTATGCAAATTACTTTTTGCCATTGCTGAATTCCTCCTTCGATCTACTAACAACTACTGAAAAGGCTTTAATAGAGCATCTCTTCTCTAATCCATCATAATATATAAAACTACATAAGTAAATTACATTAATTTTATAGTCTTCCATAAGTAATTGTAATGACTAACTTGCTATTCATTAATAATTCCCAATCAACTGTTACCATTTCATCATATCTCGCCTAAAATTCATGGCCTTACTTACTAGATTCACAAAGAGTACTGAAATTTCTGTCGTATTATGGCATGATTATTTGTATGATACAAAGGAGGGACAAGAGATGAAGAAAGCTTTATTAGTCATTGATTATACACACGATTTCGTTGCAGAAGATGGTGCGCTGACGTGTGGCGAGCCCGGAATCGCACTGGAACCGTATATAACGGAATTAACAAAAACATTTTTAAATGAGGGACATTTTGTCGCGATGCCTGTTGATGTACATGACGTCGATGACCTGTATCATCCAGAAACGAAACAGTTTCCACCGCATAATATCCGTGGCACGGCAGGAAGAAATCTTTACGGTTCCCTGCAGCGGTTGTATGAGGAATACAAAGCCGACATCCACTGGATGGATAAAACCCGATTTAGTGCTTTTGCGGGGACGGATCTTGAATTATTATTACGTGCGCGCGGCATTACTGAATTGCATCTTGTTGGCGTTTGTACAGATATCTGTATTCTTCATACGTCTGTGGATGCCTATAACCGTGGCTTCAAGCTTTACATTCATGAAAAAGGAGTGGCGAGCTTTGATTCAGCGGGCCATGCTTGGGCATTGCGTCATTTTGAAAACACGCTAGGCGCGACTGTTATCCGCTGAATTTCTAAATAACTTTTTGGTGATTTTTAACCCGTCTGATGTTTAGAGTATTGGAATAACGGTTATTGCAAATACTGAGGACGCAATTATGAAATACTAAAAAGGAGATGAACAGTTATGAGCTTCATTTGGTTTTTAATTATTGGTGGAATTATCGGTTGGCTTGCTGGGCTAATTTTAGGAAAAGATATTCCAGGTGGAATTATCGGGAATATCATTGCAGGGATCATTGGTGCTTGGATTGGTGGAATGCTCTTAGGGCAATGGGGTCCTAGAGTTTCTGATTTCTATATCTTCCCCGCCCTCATCGGTGCAATTGTCCTCGTATTCATTGTGAGTCTTATCTTAAAATCAATGCGTAAAGCTTCATAAGTACTTATAAAAAAATGGAACACCATCTAGATGGTGTTCCATTTTTTTGGCATCCAGTGCCAAACGCAATACAATTCACTTATTGCTCCATATCGTTCCGGTATGTTTCAAACTTATTATAAAAGTAAAGTACGTCTTGAACGTATTTCTCACTATGGTTATAGTTGAATATTGCTTTTTCGAGATCTCCATCGGCTGCACCACTTTTGGAAAGATAATTAGCAGCGCTAAATATCGCATCTTCCAAGTTGTATGGATCGGCAATACCATCGCCATTCGCATCAACACCATAACCGCCATGCTTTTGTATGACCTCTGGATTCGTCTTGTCTTCTTCCGGGATATCGCCTTGACCAAGTCCTCCACATCCGGGATAACTCCAACCAACAAACGTACAAGGCATGAATTGCATATGTCCCTCTGCGCCGACCGGTGAAAGTAGCGGATCCATTGTTGAAAATATCGTTTCAATTCGATGGTGTGCCGCAAGAAGTGTCCACGGGATACCATATGCTTCTGCTGCATCTTTATAGACCGGAATATACTCTTCGGGAATCGTCGTAGCTGTATGACGATCCCCCATTTCAATCAGCGCACTCGCCGACTTCCGGATAAACTCCGGATTATTCAAACCTGTCCAAATGATGGCAGTCAATGTGAAGACAGTGACTGCCACCGGAATCAGCAAAATGATGAACATTGCTTTTACCTTTAAGGACAGTCCTTTGCGCTTCTTTTTCTTCATCATTCCACCCCGTCAATTCCTGTCTTACCCTAACTTACCCCTCTTTGATGAGCGCTTTCATATCGTCGACAATTTGTTCATAGGGCACATCTTCTACTCCGTTATAAGATTTTACGACCTTACCCTCTTGATTGACTAAAGAAAAAAGAACTCCGTGCAATACTTGACCAGCCTCTGAACTTGAATCCGGATAAGCGGCAACTGGCATCTTGAACGATTTTGCTGAAATCTCCGCAATCTCTTCCTGCGTGTAACCCGTCAGCATTTCCCATTTTGATTCATCCCATTTTTGTTCTTTGTCCTCTGGGCTTGCCGCAAAACGAGCAAGATACTCCTGTAATACTTCCGGTGTATCAAAATCCGGATCCACACTGAATGACACGATTTTATAATCTTCGACATCATTTTCAATTAGTTCATGTTGGACTTTCGACATATTGAACATCATTGGTCCACAAACGGTCGTACAATTAGTGAAAACAAACTGTGCCAGCCATACCTCACCTTTCAAGTCCTCTAAGGATACTTGTTCGTTATGTTGGTTCGTAAACTCAAACGGCTCGATGTTATAAGCATGATCCGCTTTGAAGCCGCCCGGCGAACAAGCGCTTAGAATGAGTAGGACTAGTAAGCTATAAGACAGTAACCATTTTTTTTGCATTCATTTTCCCCCACTATGTATTATTACGTCCATCATAGCGGAAGTGATGGCCCTAGACAAGCGAAGCGCTAGCAAGATTCATGTCAAAGCATCGACGATTTTGTGAAGTCCATTTCACTTTTATCCTGATATGTGGTAAATAGGATACATTGTCCGTGAAATTTCTTACGGATGCTCTTATAATGGTGAATAGAATGGAAGAGGTGAAGACTGTTGCAGCAAGATTTATTTATGTGGTTCATCATTTTCTGGTGCATTATTCTAGTCGGGTTATTCGGAATCGGCGGCTTTTTCATGTTCCGGAAGTTTCTGAAAGTTTTTCCAAAGGCGGACGGCAAGTCTACGCTTGACTGGGAAGAACATTATGTAGAAAGCTCCCTTCATCTCTGGAATGATGAAGCGAAACTCCTGCTGAACGAATTGGTGACCCCGGTACCAGAACTATTTCGCCCTGTAGCTAAACAGAAGATTGCTGGAAAGATCGGTGAGATTGCTCTTAAAGAAAAAGCGAAGAGAATTGATTTCGACCTTATTATACGTGGCTATATACAGGCAACACCAAAACGGGACCATAAATTCCTACGTAAAAAATTGACCTCGATGGAAGTCGACTTAACTCCCTACGAACATCTTTTTTAACAGGAAAAAGTGCAAGCCCGTAAAAGCTGGACCCTAGTTATTAACTCACTAGGTTGTAAGTTAGCTACAGTTCGACAATTTATAGTTTTCTAAGCAAAAAAAGGTGCCTGCATTTATTCGCAGACACCTTTTTCTTGTGTTAATTTGTGGTATTTGGCGAACATACCGATCCGCCACGGAACAATCATCCCAAATGCAAGAATCCAGAACATCCCACCGAGTTCCCCGACATCAATGGTACTACTAAGAAGTAGTTTTCCGACAAGCCGGACGATAAGCAATCCAAGCAGGATGAAAAGAAATGTTTTCGATCTTTTCATATAAATAGCGCCATCTTTGCGCTCAAAATTCGTCGTTTTGATTAAAATGATGGAAAACAGCATTCCGACAACAAGTGCCTCGACGACCTGTATAGGGGATACCCTGAATTCTTCAAATATGAACATTAGTGCCCCTGTTGACATGAACAAAGGCGGTAAAATGATTTTCAGCGATGTAACCGGTTTTTTTGCAGCTTTTGACCTGACAATCAGTGCAAGCGTGCCCATGAATATGGCAAGCGCCGTTGAACCGATAATCAAGTATACCGGGGGCACTTCGGTGAAAATCTTTTCTATCAAAGCGTTCAATCGTTCTCCCCCGTTCTACAAATTCCTTCAAGTCCAAATTTAGAAGCCCATGAAATCACCGAAGAGAGGGCTTAGCAATTTGATGATATAAGTCATGCCATCGAAAAACAGTAAGATTCCAACTGCAATCATGACATAGCCGCCCACCTTCATAATGCGCCCGCTATATTTCCGAATCCATCCAAGACGGGTTATGAAGAATGATAGAACGAAGAAAGGTATGGCAAAGCCCAGTACATATGCAAGCATATACCACATACCCATACCAGGGTTCATACCGGCCAGAAAGATGATTGATCCGATGATAGGTCCTGCACATGGCGTCCAGCCCGCTGCAAACGCGAGTCCAATGATTGCCGAGCCAAAATATCCTGATGGTCTATTTTTAAATTGCAACCTTTTTTCGCTCATTAGAAACTTAGGTGTGAATAAGCCGACAATCATCAGCCCGAATAAGACGATAAAAATGGCTCCGACTTGCCTTAATATTTCCTGGTTCTGCTTGAAGAACACGCCGATAAACGATGTACTGTAGCCAAGTACCATGAAAATGATAGAAAACCCGAGCAAAAAGAAAAGAGTGTGCAACATCCCACTCTTATTTATACGCTTTGTTTCTGATTTCAGATCATCCAACGTCATGCCTGTAATATACGAAACGAATGCGGGATACAACGGCAATGAACATGGCGATATGAAACTTAGGAATCCCGCGCCAAAAGCGAGGAACAGATTTAAATCAGTAGCCATCTTATTCTCCTTTTCAATTTCAATGTCTCAATCGTACCAAAAGAAGCATAGAATTACGCCAAATTTGTCTGTGAACAGTTTATGACAATTGGGGACGACGACCTGAAAAACCGGCTTGCATGCTCCGATGTCGGTGCATACAAGCCGGTTGCTGTTCGTCAGATGACATCTTCCACTAGATTATTTTGAAGGAGATACATCTTATGGTAGAGTCCTTTTTGTGTCAGCAACTCCTGATGTGTCCCTCGTTCAACGATTTCGCCTTTGTGAAGGACGAGAATCAGTTCCGCATCCTGGATTGTGCTCAGCCTGTGGGCGATAGCAATCGTTGTACGCCCTTTTCTCATTTTTTCCAAGCTGGTCTGGATGGCCACTTCCGTTTCCGTATCGATGTTCGCTGTTGCTTCGTCGAGTACAAGAATCTTGGGATTAGTCGCGATTGTCCGTGCGAACGCAACGAGTTGGCGCTGACCACTTGAGAAAGTAGAACCACGCTCTGTCACTCTTTGTGCATATTTTTCTGGAAGCTTTTCGATGAACTCATTTGCCCTGACAAACTCGGCAGCAGCCCTCACTTCTTCAGATGTCATATCTTGATTGTGTAAACGAATATTACTCTCTATATCCCCATAAAAGAGGAATGGATCTTGCAAAACCAGTCCCATCTTCTGCCGTAACTCTTCTTTTGAATACTCTTTCAATGAAATCCCGTCGATGTAAATGTCTCCATGTTCGTATTCATAGAAGCGCATAAGCAGATTGATGATGGAGCTTTTTCCGCTGCCCGTATGACCGACCAGAGCGACTGTTTCACCCGCGTTTGCGGTGAAGGAGATGTTTTTCAACACATCCATTTTCCCGTCATAGGAAAAAGTCACATCGCGGAATTCTATTTTTCCATCTTGAATTGCAGTAGGCCCAGTTCCTTTCTGTACAGGTTCCATATCCGGATTATCCATCAGTTTAAAGACGCGGGATGCAGAGACGAGCGCCTGCTGAAAGATGGACAGGCGTTGCATCAGTTGCTGAACAGGCTGGAAAATGCGGCCGATCAATGTCGCGAAGGCATAGAGAATTCCCACTTCAACAGCGGTAGTAAGCGACAAAAAGCCGAAATACCCGAGCACGAACGCAATGGCCCCCGCGTATAACAGATCGATTGCAGGCCCCAACAGCACACTATCGAATTTAATATTCCGCATGCCCGCCCGGTAATGCCCTTCATTTATGGCATCAAATTCTTCTTCCAGGCGCTCTTCCTGTCTGAAGGCTTGAATCATTCCCATTCCGGATAACGATTCGGAGATTTTAGCATTCAGTTGACTTAAACGCTCCCGAATATCTTGGTAAAATTCGGCACTATAGTGTCTGTAAATGACGATGATTGTCAAGAACAAAGGCAATAACAGTAAGGACATGAATGCCAGTTTAACATCCAAAGAGAAGAGGGCGATGTATACACCGAATAGCATAAACACCGCCTGTAAAAATGTCACGATGACGCTAACGAACATTTCCTTGATTGATTCAGTATCATTGGTCACGCGTGAAACAATACTGCCTGCGGGTGTTTTATCGAAATAACGCAACCCCAGCCCTTGCACTTTCGAAAAGACGTCAATCCGCATCTGCTGGATGATCTTCAATGCGATGTCTTGAAAGCGGATCAGTTGGAAATAAGAGATGACCACTATAAGTACCTGAATCGCGATGTAAGTGACCGCGATGGCCGTCACTTCCTTGTTAGGGAAACTCATCGTCGTCAAATGGTTATCGATGAATCGTTGGATAATGAGAGGCCCTGCGATGCTGCCCGTAATTGTCAAAATGAGTAGTATGAGCGCAATCGTGATGCTTTTTTTATGGGGGACCGCATAGCCTAACAATCGCCTAAAGACATGCCATTGATCTTTTGCCGAAAGTTTCGGTTGTTTTTCCATAGACATCAGCCCTCACCTCCTTGTTCAACAAGTACTTCCAGTTGTTGCAAGTCGTACATTTCCTTATATTTACCATTAATTTCAAGCAATTCTTCATGTGTTCCGGCTTCAACAATCGTCCCTTCATCCATGACGATGATTTTATGGGCATGTTGGATGGCGCTTAAGCGGTGCGAAGTGATGATCGTCGTCTCGTCTGTCCGCGTTTGTTTAAGTGATTCCAAAATCGCTTCTTCCGTTTTGGCATCGACAGCGGACAAAGAATCATCCAGAATCAATAGTTCCGGTTCCATGATCAGCGCACGGGCAATGGAAACCCGTTGTTTTTGACCGCCGGATAACGATACGCCCCGTTCGCCGACGATTGTACCGTACCCTTCCGAAAACCCTAAAATATCTTCGTGGATCTGTGCAAGCCGAGCTGCATCATGGATTTTCTCTCTGGATATTTTAGGATTTGTAAATGCAATGTTTTCAGAAATGTTGGTCGAGAACAGAAAATGGTCTTGCGGCACATAGCCGATTGATTCCCGCAATCGTTGCTGCTTGTACTGGTTAATCGGATGTCCACCATATACGATATTGCCTTTGTACCCTTCAAATTCCCTGAGCAATAATTTCAAGATTGCCGTTTTTCCTGATCCTGTTTTCCCGACAATTCCCATCGTTTCTCCTCGTTTTAGCATGAAGTGAACGTTGTGTAAAGCAGCTCGCTCATCGCCTGGAAACTTAAATTCGTCTATATCGAAATGTAGATCTCCTTCCGGCCGTTTATCGATTGCACCCGGTAAATCCTTAATTTCAGGAGTAATCGATAATAGTTCCATAATCCGACTGTAAGATGCATTGCCCCGTTCCACGATATTAAAAAGGAACCCGAATGCAAGCATCGGCCAAACGAGCAGTCCAAGGTATGTACTAAATGCGACCATATCTCCTATGGTCATGTCGCCCGCAATGATGAATTTTGTTCCGAAAAAGAAAGACAGAATATATGAAACCGCGAATATCCCAGTAATGGTCGGATTGAATAAGGCATCAACTTTGGCGACCCGCATATTTTTGGCTACAACGTCCGTCGATAACTTTGTGAAATCTACAATATCTTCTTCTTGCTGACCAAATGTTTTGATGACTTTCATACCCGATATGCTTTCCTGTGTCTTGTCATTCAAATCGGAAAAGGCTTCTTGGGCAAACCGGAACCGTTTCCGCAGCAATTTCCCGTAATAACTTGTCAAGAAAATCATGAACGGCAATGGTATAAGAGCGATCAATGTCAGTTTCCAATTGATGGTGAATGCCATCGTCAAAATGACAAATCCACCTGTCGAAAGTGAATCGACAAGTGTCAAAACTCCCATGCCAGCCGTTTGCTGTACAGCGTTAATATCGTTCGTCGCATGGGCCATTAAATCCCCCACCCGTCTTTTCTGGTAAAAAGATGGTGACATTCTTGTGAAATGATTGAATAGTTTTTCACGCATTATCCGAGATAATAGAACAGATGAGCCATAAATCATCACACGCCAATAGTAACGTGCAATATACATGACGATACCAGCAACCGCCAAAATGATGAGCCACTTTGTAAGCCCTGCAGCTGTCAACTCGCCAAGCGTAATATCATCGACGATAATCCCAATGATTTTTGGCGGCAGTAATTGCAAGAGCGAAACGAAGACAAGCATGGCGACTCCGAATATGTACTGCTTTTTCCGTTGTTTAAAAAACCAACCGAGTTGTATTAAGACCTTCATATGACTCCCCCCTCGCATTGTTGAAATCGGACCTTTGATTAGTTTAACAAAACTCCGAACAATAAAAAAGAAACGTGTGTCAAATCATTCAGATTCCGAAATGTTTTTTCCCGCTTTACTATGGGATAGATTGATGGTTTAGCGCATAGGATGCCATCGGAGGGATAAAATGCGAAAAACTTTGTATCTATTGCTGTTTCTCGGAACATGCATGCTTTCCGCTTGTTCGTACGATAGTGAAAAAGCGGTTAAAAACGGCGATGTCATTAATATGCATGGACCTGTTTACAACTTCCCCCGCTTTGAACGATTCTTGGACAACATCGAGGCTAAAGAAGCGGCTTCTGTACGAATTGCCAATTATACGCTGGAAGGAAATCCAACATTGTACAATTTATCTTTCGACGGATCTGTATTCGATTTGGAAATCGATCGCTCAAAAAATAAAGATCGGGGAGACAGCCCCGCCAAAGTGAACATGACCTGCTCGGAGCTGGTGACAGAGGAGGGGCAGCAATTATTGATCTATACACTGGAGGGGTGTCAGCAGGATTCCTCCGTTGAAAGCTTCACAATCTTAAACGTCATGAAAGAACAAGAAGAGAATCACGAGCACTAAGTATTACGCAAAATCGACCGTTTCAATCTCGATAATGCTGCCGAGCGAAATGATCTGAGAGACCGGCCCCTCGTCTAAATAAAAAGCACTAACCGTTTGTCTACCGTTTTCAAGATGCCGCCCCTGTCAATAAACATCCCATCTTCTCATGTCTTGACCCGGATTATACATCCTCATCGATAAGCAATCTACAACTGCTGTTGAATTTCCTGGGCCGCCCACTCATCGATAGTGGGCTTTTCTTCGTACCCATCTTCCCTCACCCAGTCACGCAGCTGTTCCAGATGTTCCGGCAACATCATCGCCGTCTATATATGTAATATGAGATTAAGAATAAGTTGCGTAAGTATTGATATAACCAACAAGCCATTTAAACAACTAACAGAATTCAACAAATTCGAACTAAGTAGATTTAGTGAGCGTTCTGCCAATTCCTATCTTCTAGCTCTTCTACCTTTTTATAACTGGATTGAACAAAAGTAAGATGGAGGGATTCACCAGAAGCTATATGGGATGTGGTAAGAACCTATCTAATTGACAATATGTGCAGTCCAAACTGTTTGACGGATCCCAAACTGTATGACGAACTCTGTAAACTAAACGACTGGCTAGCAAAGCTGTAGGACAGCGCGCACACCATAAAACTTGTCAAGCGGAACTCAACTATCCCCCATCAAAACACCGACATTTTCTTCCTCATAAAATAAAAAACACCACAACCCTGAAGGCTGTGGCAATTCTCTTGTAAATATTCATTTCTTCCTTATTTCTTCATGAAAAACTTACGCCCTAGTCGTTCAACAATCGCAGGAGCGACCGCATACAGTTTGCTAGTGATGGCCATATACCACGGCAAGCTCACTTCACGGACTGGTTTTTCAATGGTTTTAACGACTGCCTCCACCACCGTCTCGACTGCCAATAAATGTTTGCCAAGTGACCGACGGTATTCCCCAGTTTTATCCGCAATGTCCAGAAAAGGTGTATCAATCGGGCCTGGGTTGATGGTTGTCACGTGGATGCCAAACGGGGCGACTTCCATGCGCAACGCATTCGTATAGCCAATGATTGCATGTTTTGACGCTGCGTAGATGGACGATTTCGGTGTTGCAACTTTCCCTGCTTGAGAACCGAGAAAAATTAGATGACCCTTTTTACGTTCCATCATGTGTGGCAATAAAAGCTTTGTCAGCCGCATCGGCGCAATGACGTTGACATCCATCATACTATGTATCGCTTCATCCAGAGCTTCATGTGCATAATCGAATGTTCCGACACCGGCCGAAAAGATGACGACATCGGCCGAGCCAATCGGCACCGTCAACTTGACAAGTTCTTCTTTTTGGGACAAATCCGCCCGGATCGTCTGTGCACCCATATTTTGTAATTCCGTTAAAGTATCCGGTGCTCTGCCTGTCGCCCAAACAGTATGGCCTTCCGCCAACAGCCGTTTCGTCAGTTCATAGCCGATACCACTTGTCGCACCTGTAATCAGAATCGATTTACGTTTGTTCATAATGGAGGATGCCGTTTTCGTCACGCGATTCAAGGATAAGCCCTTGATCGACAAGGTAATCGGTGTGGCCTATCGTCCCGGACAGCGTTAAGCCGAGCTCTTTTTCGTATACGGTCGGAAACAGCTCACGGGTCAGTTCAAAAATCGTGCGTGATCCGCCGTCCATCATTTTGAGTACTTTCATGGCCCGGTCGCGCTGTTTTGCCAACCTGCTTTCAATGAGTGAATGGACATTGCGCACTTCATCGCCATGACCACTGTAAATGATGTCAATGGGCATTTCGAGTAAACGTTTCAAGGAATGATTGTATTGCAATAACGAACGTGAACGCTCCATTTTTGGATTGAGCGGTGGTTCAATAAGTGGGTTGGAAGACACCTTTTCAAGTACTAAGTCCCCGCCTATCATGGCTCCAGTTTGTTCATGCCATAACACGATATGGCTTTGTGCATGGCCGGGTGTTTCCATCACCGTCCAGCCCTCGTGCCCCGGAACCGCATCCCCTTCGGACAGAAACCGATTGAGCGGTCGCTCGCCCATCAATTCAACGGAACGTTTCATACGTTTCACCCAGAAGTGGTACTCTTCGGGAACTCCTTCTTCGATCAGACAACTAAGATAGAATGCATCATGATAGTTAAAAAAAGCTTCGTCACGCTTCAACCATAAATCATTATAGACATGGCCGAGTACTTCCGCCCGGTCAAATGCGTCAATCCAGCCGGCATGGTCAGGATGATGGTGTGTCAAAATGACTTGCTCAATATCGTTGAAGGCATAGCCCGCTTCTTTCAAGCCATACCGTATCGCTTCATATGCTTCCGGAGTTTTCGGGCCAGCATCGACAAGCGACAGCGTATCGCCCTTGATGAGAAATGCGTTCACATCCCCGACTGCATACGGTGTTGGAATAACAATTTTATGGATCATAAGAAAAGCCCCTTTTAATTGAATGAGTGTTCAGTCTATTGTACATCTATAGAGTGCGGACGTCATCCATTGATTTTTACTTTGACCGGAAAGCAAAAGAAACCCAGTCATTTTATGCTATAATAACAACAAGTATACTACCTTATTTTTGGGGGCTATGTAAAATGGGTTTATTCGGATTTTTTAAAAGTCAATTTATCGAAGTGATTGAATGGACAGATCAAAACACAAATACGATGGTGTATCGCTTCCCCGTCCACAATAATGAAATCAAGATGGGCGCTGAATTGACCGTGCGAGAGTCGCAAGTAGCGATTTTCGTTAACGAAGGCGAGATTGCCGATGTCTTTGGACCGGGGCGCCATCTCTTATACACGCAGAATATGCCAATCTTAACGAAGTTGAAGGCTTGGAAACATGGATTCAACTCGCCTTTTAAAGCAGAGGTCTATTTTGTCAATACGAAGCAATTCGTCAATCAGAAATGGGGGACGTCAAATCCGATCATGATGCGCGACGCTGAGTTCGGCATGATTCGATTACGTGGTTACGGCATCTATTCGTATCGGATATCTGAGCCTACCGTTTTCTTAAAAGAGCTATTCGGCACGAATGCTTCCTACGATACGAGCAATATTGAAGATCAGCTGAAAAAGATGGTGCTATCCGGATTGACAGATCTGTTTGCCGAGTCGAAAATACCAGCTTTGGACTTGGCTATGTATTATGACGAACTAAGTGCACAAGGGAAAGAAAAGATGATAGAACGATTCAGTTCGTTCGGATTTGAAATCACCTCTCTCTATATTGAAAACTTATCACTTCCTGAAGAAGTGGAAAAAGTGCTGGACAAGCGGACTTCAATGGGTGTCCTAGGCGATATAAATCAGTATCAGCAATACCAGGCGGCAGAAGCAATTCGGGAAGCTGCCAGGAATGAAGGCGGCGGATTAGCGGGAGCTGGTGCGGGAATGGGTGCAGGAGCCGCAATCGGCAACATGATGGCGAATGCATTCCCAGGAAATCAGCAGAAAGCAGTACCTCCTTCCCCATCGGCCGCACAGCCTGAAAAAGTGAACTGTCCACATTGTCAGGCACTCATTCAGTCAAACGCAAAGTTTTGCGGGGCATGCGGAAAAGCGGTTCAAACGCCAAAGTTCTCATGCATCAGCTGCCAAGCTGAAATAAAAGTAGATGCAAATTTTTGCGGACAATGTGGTACAAAACAAGTGACGGAAAAAACATGTGGAAAATGCGGTAAGATAAACGCTCCAGATGCAAAATTTTGTGACGACTGTGGCGAAAGTCTGCAACAGGGCTGATAAAGAGGTGAGCAGATGGATCGCTTAGAAAATGATTCGTATAGCGAAATCAAAATAATTGAAGAGACAGAAGTGAATAAATGCGCTTCCTGCGGTGGAAACACGGAGTTTGAACCATCGACGGCTACATTGAAATGCCCATTTTGCGGAAGCGAGAAAGAAATCGAAACAACGCGCGAAAACACCATCGAGCATAATTTTTTACAGGCCCTTGAGAAGGAAGACCATAGCTGGGATGAGGAAATGCGTGTTTTCAAATGTGAAAACTGCGGTGCCGAAACACTTTTGGACAAAGACAAAGTGGCAGATTTCTGTTCGTTTTGCGGATCCTCCCATATTGCCAATAGTGAACACCACGCAGGCATCAAGCCCGCTTTGGTTCTGCCGTTTCAGATTACGAAGGAAGAGGCCGTCGAAAAGTTCCAAGTATGGATCAGGAAGCGCTATTTTGCCCCTTCCAAGCTAAAACAATCATACCGGTTGAATAAAATAGCAGGCGCCTATATTCCTTATTGGACATTCGATTCCCAGACCAATTCCTCTTTTGTCGTCCAAATCGGCACCTATTATTATGTCATGGAAACGCGCACTGTAGTAGAAGATGGAAAGCCGAAACAAGTGACGGAACAAGTAAGGAAAATCAGATGGCATACGGAAAGTGGCCATTATAATGAATTTTTTGATGATGTGCTAGTAAAAGCTTCCCGAAATTTCGCAACTGGACTCATTGATAAGATTGAGCCTTTCCATCTAAACGAGCTTGTCGACTATAAAACGCAGTATTTATCAGGATTTTTGGCGGAAAGGTATTCAATTCCGTTGAAAGAAGGATGGAATGATGCGAAAGGGATTATCGATCAGCGCATCTCCAACGGCATTCACGGACAAGTCCATGGAGACGTTGTGAATATAGTCAGCGTCGCAACAGATTATCAGGCGATTACATACAAACATATTTTATTGCCATTATGGATTTCATCCTTCGAATTCAACAACACAATCTATCGCTTCCTTGTCAATGGACAAACAGGTAAAGTGAGTGGCAAATCCCCTGTCAGCGTTGGGAAAGTGACAATCGCTGTCTTGTCTTTGTTGGCAGTCATTGGAATCGTTTTCTTATTCATGGAAATGAGTTGATATTTGTGTTCAATATTGACTTTATCGACTTGACGTGCAATAATCATTCTAATTCATGTACATGTGAGCGTTGAAGAAGATCAGTAAATGCGGTAATGGCGAACAGAAAATGTGGTCACCGGCTGAAAGCCACATCACCCTCTCCCGCTTTGAACCTCCTTCCGAGCTGCCGTGGAAACACGGCCGTGCCTTTCGCGTTAAGAAAGGATAAGATGTATCGGTTCTGTGACCGGTAAAACTAGGTGGTACCGCGGAAACATGCGTTTTCGTCCTTTTAAGTAAGGACGGGAGCGCATGTTTTTAATTTTATCCAGCCGGGATTACTCCGGCTTAAACGAGAAACTCAGGCTTAGATCGCCTCGTCCTGTGGCAACACCTGAGTAAACAACATCCTCTTGGCTCAAAGCTTCCGGCGGATGTCACAGATTTTTTGATGATTAAAGGAGAGATTGAATTGGATACAGTTGTTTTTATAGGTGCGGGTTCCATGGCGGAAGCCGTCATTGCAGGTATTTTAGACAAAAGTGCAATTGAGCCACAAAACGTCTATGTAATGAATAAATCAGATGATGAAAGGCTTCTTTCTTTACAACGTCAATATGGCATCTCAATCGTTTGTAAAGATAAAGAAATACTAAAAAAGGCGGATCTGGTCGTACTCGCCACCAAACCGAAAGACATTCATCATGTAATGGCGGATATTCGCCCACTCCTGTCGGAACAAGCGGCTGTTTTGTCCGTCATTGCAGGTATTTCAATCCGTACAATCGAGGACGGTCTTGGAAAAAGACCAATTGCACGTTCCATGCCGAACACATCCGCGACAATTGGAAAATCAGCAACTGGAGTCGCGATGAATGCCTCTGTCGATGGAATGATGCGCAAGCATATCCTTGTCCTGTTGGAAGCGATTGGCCTCGTAAAAGAAGTCGAGGAGGATGACCTCCATGCAGTCACTGCCCTATCCGGCAGCGGTCCCGCCTACATCTACTATTTGGCGGAAGCACTTGAAGAAGCCGCAATCAGTAAAGGTCTTTCAAAGGAAGTCGCCCGCGCACTCATCATCCAGACACTTGAAGGTGCCACAGCAATGATGAAAGAAACCGGGACGGAACCTGCGGAACTTCGGGAAAACGTAACGAGTCCGAATGGTACAACGGCAGCGGGCTTGCGGGCATTGGAAGGGCGTATGTTCAAAGAGACGATCGGTGAATGCATTGAAAAAGCAACGGCCCGCTCCCGTGAACTAGGCGGCACAATCCTGACAAAATAAGAAACGAAGAATGGGCACTTAAAAAGAGGCCCATTCTTCGTTTCTTTACTGGTATGGTTAACGCATGACTTAGACGTCCTTTTTCTTTCCCCTTAACTTTTCGTAAACGGATCCATCTTCTTATTTTTGACCATTAAGACGTGTGGCGTTATACACTGTAGGTCAACATATAAATAACAATATCAAGAAAACAAGAAGCGGGTTATTACAAAGATATCTTTATAAGCTTGACGATACGTTAACCCGCAAACTGCCAGTAGAGTGATACCCGCGCCATTATGCGGGAATGTGACTATGCCGCCCGCGGCCATCGAGATTACGCGATGCATGACCTCCAAGGGGAAACCAAAAGCATGAGCTACTTCAACATACTTTTCCGTCATAATTCAATTTCGAATGCACAACTCTTCACGCATTATACTGGCCTCGTCAGGTTCACTAGTATACGGTATTTTCGGAATTGTGGCTTTGGTCCACAGTCTCCTGAAAGTAGCAGGCATTCGCCAGCTATTTTCAGACCATAAACAAAAAGATACAAAAGCAGGTGGAGAAAAACGGTTCGTTTTGCTCCACCTACTTTATTTTAGGGACTTATTGGACAGTCCCATTTTTGTGTTTTATTAGATAAGATTCAGGCTATTACGCAACATAATTTACGGAACTTTCATTAGATTATTCCTTGCTTCAAGGTCCTATCCAAGTGGTTCCAAAGCCAACCACACCGCCCTTTAATTCAATAAGAACAGCACCCATCTAGATTAAGTGAGCATTTTTACAGATCTTATGGATATTCGTAATAATTAGTGCAATACTGCATACCTTCTCATGGATGTAACAATGAAATAATCATTTTTACATTAAAATAATCACATATTATACGATAAACAAAATACCATTGTCAATCAAAAAATTGCGATATTTTAAATTATATGTTATTGTATAGTTATAACAGTTTTGAGACAGCATTCGATAATCGTACACAACTTCTTCCAAACAGAATTTGAGTGCGTTTTTTTAAATTTAAAAACCTATTTCGTTCCATTCGGTCAAATGAAATTATTGTAAGTGGGCATACTACAAATTAATATGTGTCAAAATAAACACCTAAATATTTTATATAAGGAGAATCGGTTAGTGAATTTAATTAATGAAGAAATAACCCATAAAGTCTTTGGTGAAGGTAATATCGTGGATCATGAAGAATCGATTATCACCGTTGATTTTAATGAGGTTATTAAAAAGTTCGTTTACCCTGATGCTTTTGGAAAATTCATCACACTAAAAGACCGGAATACTGCACAATCTCTGAAGGATATCTTTTTGAAAAGGGAATTGGAAGAAGAAGCACTTAAAAGGAAACGTGAAGAAGAAAAAGAGCGACAGGTGCTTGAACAGCCGCGTAGGGAAAAACTGAAGAACCAAAGAATTCATGAAAGCTCACAAATCGTTTTCTGGCTAGACGAAGAAGAGCAACAAAATATATTTAGCGACTGGCAAGTATTTACTGGTAAGGCGCAAAGCGGAAAAAATAAAGGTCAGCCAAACAAAGTAGCTCGTTTGCGTCCGAACAGCGCAGGTCTTCTGACTGCAAGAGCGTCAGATCAACCAGAAACAGAAAGACTGATTCTTGGCCTCTACATGGTAAAAGAAACGTTTTCAGGCAATCTTAGCGATGATGGAATGATTCCGTCTCATGCGGAATTTAGAATTGAGCTCACGGATCAAGAAGCAGAGAAAATGATTTTCTGGAATTATTATATCAATAAGACCTATCCTCATCAAACTACATGGAATTCTGGTAAGTATCGTTATTTTGACAATGTTTGGACTGCTCAAATTTTAAAAGATATCATTGCATTAAAAACGGATGAAGAGCAAATCAAACATGCTAAAAACTTTCTAGAATACTTCTGTCAAATGAATGCTCTTGACATGGATAACATCCCAGAAGCGAGCGGAGCCTTAAAGCAATAATCAGATGACAAATAGGGACAGTTCACATGATTTGAAAACATCTGTCAAACAACTTCCTTCCCTGAAGTCTTCTATCTGCTTAGGGAAGGTTTAACTTTTTGTGTTTTTTGAAATTCTCTATTTCAGTTATTGCTTTTTTCCTTGATTGACTCTAATTCAGAAATGAATAGCTGTAGTAGCCCATGTCGCAAACATTAGTAGAATAGCTTCTAATATCGGATTTTCTTGAAATAATCCATCTTCCTTTTCAGGGGATATGCCTAAAATCCCTCGTTTGATATTGATATCATTTACTACACCCAAAGCCCACTTTCTGTACGTTTGCACCTCATCCTGATTGAAAACGTGTTTACTCGCCCTATTGAATCGAAGAAAAACAAGCTACCTTCAACATTGGATTGATTTCTTAATTGACCTATGGACCCACGCGTAAAGACCAACTTGATGATTACCTCGAACACCACATCTAATACGGTTCGTTTTCCAATCGACTATTTTACTTTCATCTAGTTAAACAAGATCTGTAAAGGCTTGATTTATCGGCGCTGATTCCTCCTCAGATAATAGATGTTGGAATTAGATTTTCGTCTCCCCCACGTTCTCTTGTATAGGTGCACGGTTGACTAAATCGGAGGTCCTCTAGCATGTAACTTCCGGGTGAAAAGTAGTTTCTATAATTCCATTTAAAACTGCTTATGAATGACTAAACCCATTGATTTTATCCTCAATGACTTTATGGATTCCCATCCCTAACGCTAATGGCTATGTGTTCGATTCGTCATATCCCTGTATGTATTTTTTATTAAATCGATACGGACTAGTTTCATATACGCTTAGTCGCGAAAATTGAAAATCATATCGCCTCCTCTCAGGTTTAAGAATTACAAAAGGAGACTAGCTGACCAATCCCCCCACATTACTCTTTATGAGAAAGGCAAGTCTTCATCACTTACCACAAATGAACCTCCACCTACTCCATATTGATTAGTACTTTAAATTTGAGTGTTCTTTGTTACCACAGTACGAATCAGGCTGCTGTTGGTCTCCCCCTTTCCCTTGTGGTTGCTGATAGCCTTGTCCCCGCAGATTCACCTGCCCATGTGGTTTCATTGTACAAAGTCAGTTACAACCTCGGTATCATATACACAAGCCCCTTTTTCGTTCTCATAGTGACGAGTGCTAATACGACCATTCTCCGCAGCTTGACTTCCTTTCTTAAGGAGACCAAGCTGCATTTTCAGTTGGCCTAGCTCCAAACTTGAACCATAATGAAATCAGCTTCGTTTTCGCCATTGGCATTTTTAAATGGACGGTTCACCGCAAGCCTGAAATTGCACTTTCAAATCGATTATATTGATTTCGGAGTATCGCTGCTAGTTTTTTCTTCAAGAGTTTTCTTATCAGATTCATTATCTTGAAGCCATTCATTCAACCACTCAATTTCATCCCGCGATAAACCCTGCTCTGCTTCTCTTTCTTCTAAATAGTGCGAATTAGCTTCTTCCCATTCTAAGTGGGATTCCCACTCCTCTATAACCTTAACTGCCTTTTCTGTTTCCAATTGCTGTCTAGTTTTGAATGGTAGTATTTTCGCCATAATGACTACCCCTTCCGATCTAATATGTTGCTTCTATAATAAAGGCTTCAATTGAAAGAATCAAAAAGTCCAAACTATACTAGTCTGGACAATCTTGATATCACATCTAATTTACGTTCTTATATTTCTCTTTCTTCTTTCAGTAACGCATCTGTTAGCCATGTAGCGCAAAATCGGCGCTACACAATAGAGGATTAAAATGCTCATAGAACGGGTATAGGATACACGGCTGAGAAAGGAAGGTCGATGAACGGTGCCATGGAGCCCATCCGTTAGTCTGACCGCAACACCGCTTAGCGAGAAAGTTAAATTTAGGATGGAGGATTGTTATGGAGTTTAATGTAAACCATTTGTGGTATGCTTTTGCTTTTATTCTTTTAGTCACTAATTTTCTAAATTTACTTGGTGCTTCTAATAATGGTACAAAAAGTGGATCGATTTATCTTTGGGCAGGTATAGTAACTTGGATTGTTCTAATAATAAGTTTCATTTTTACTGGATGGATTGGTGGAATCGCGTTGCTGATAGCATACTCTTTCATCATTGATCCAATTGGTCAAAGACTTTCATTTATGGTTTTTAAGTTATCTCATCCAAACGCTAAATTCTTAAACTACAGGTTCTTCAAAATACGTGATGAGTTTAGAGAAATTGAAAGAAAGACTTCATATCTGGAATCCGTTATGGAAATTAATCGGAAAATAGATATGTATATACAAGGCATGAAAACTTGTCGAAATACAATTCAATTTTTTAAAGATATCAATGTAGATATTAATAAAATTGATGACATACGTTTCTCTCTTATGGCGAGTGGCGCAGGTGAATTTGTAACGTTTTGTGTTGTTCGTAATCCCGGTTTAGTTTTAGAGTATATTGAGATGGAGAAAAAAGGACTTTCGGAAAGAGAAATTGGTTATGAATTTTTAAAAGGATTAGAAGGAATCAACTAGCCAGGATTGGAGTAGGGCTACTGGTGTAATGGACATAGGAACGTAGGCTTTACAGGGAATTATCTAATTCTTTGCAGTTACTATTAGTAAGGAAACGTTTAGAAGGGTTATGAAATTATGGTA
>CAWJLH010000009.1:992500-998876 GCA_963843665.1 uncultured Caryophanaceae bacterium | reverse complement strand
GATTGCAATACTTTTTTAAAACTAATACTTCCGACTATCTGGATCACAATAGAATATTCTATTATAAGGTCAGTTATAGGACCATCCACATTATCTCCATCAACCCGTTGCCAAAAACCTATAAAGTTCTATTAAGTCTTGTTTACTTCATCGTGCCAGCTTTTGCCGAAGCTACTCGCAGTTGGTATGACACTCCACAGGCGTAAATTCGGATACAACGAATCCTACATCGTTGAGTTTTCTTGTGTAGATGAAACTCCTCAACTTTTACTATGCTTGGTTTTCGCTTTATCTAATACACCGAAACCCTCACGATTCTATTCGATGACTACATCACTTTCGCAAGGCATGGGATTCACACGGACTACCAATCTAATACCCGATATTTAACACCGCAAACAAAAAATCAGGCTAACATCTTTCCCTCTTATTGATTTTTATTAAACATTTGGATATTTTTATTGATTTTCCTTAGCTGTTGCTCGCCTCCTATTCCTAAGTATACACGTACACAAAAAGGCGAATTTTCAAGTTGTTAAACATTCCTCCACTTTTATTCAAGGAATCGTCACCTATGTTGGTTATTCCAAAGTCCTTGTCGAAGAAGCTTAGAGGTTCATTTAACACGCCCTCCGAAAGAAGTCGCCCACTTCTAAACGTTACGGGCGTAGCCCAGTGAAAGTGGGCGATGAATTTCGGCTGACGATAGCCGGAATGTTTGTTCTGTTGTGCTTACTTGTGATACAATCAGTCCTATAAGAGATAAGAGTTGTGCATCAATGAACGTAGAATAGTAATAATTACTCTCAAGGGCAAAAATAACGGGAGGTGACGGTAATGTTGCTCAATCAGAAATACGAAATCTTTCCGACAGAAGAACAAAAAGAAATCGTAGAACGATGGTTACACTATTGCCGCCAACTCTATAATTCTGCCCTTTTGGATAAACAGCGGAAATACAAGCAAAACAAAGAAAACTATAATCGTTTCGATATGCAAAAACAACTGACGATTGATAAGCAGGGACATCCTTTTCTAAAAGAGATCCCATCACAGCCTTTGCAGGAGGTTTTCCTGCGGCTAACAAAAGCGTTCGACAACTTCTTTCGTAAAGATGCAAGCTATCCGAAACTAAAAAAGCACAAAGAATATAATAGCCTAACCTTTCCACAGTTTGGCCTAAACAGCAAAGGTTATAGATACGCGATGTCTTTTTCACCTAACGGCAAGCTCTACAATACGAAGTTGGGTGAAGTGGACATTCTGCTCCACCGTCCATTAGAAGGAGAGATTAAACAACTGATTATCAAACGGCAAGGACATAGATGGTACGCTATTTTCTGTGTCGAAAGACAAGCGGCTCCCATCATCTATTGACCTGAATAATGCGGTCGGTATTGACGTTGGTATCCATCAATATGCAGTTCTTTCCAATGGCGTAGCGTATGAAAATCCAAGATTTCTCCGTAAACAAGAGAAGCGGTTAAAGAAAGCACAACGCACACTCTCCAAGAAACAAAAAGGTTCCGCAAACTACACGAAACAAGCCCAGCTTGTAAGGCAGTACCACGAAAAAGTGGCGAACCAACGCCGCGATTTTCTCCATAAGCTAAGCTTCAACTTATCAAAAGATTACTCAGTCATTGCAGTAGAAAATCTAAACATTCGTAACATGGTGAGGAACAGAAAGTTATCTAAATCCATTTCTGACGCAGGATGGGGCATGTTCAGAAATATGCTGGCTTACAAATGTGAGAAACAAGGCGGTGTACTGGTCAAAGTAGAACCAAAATACACAACACAAGATTGTTCTTCCTGTGGCGAACGAGTGAAAAAGTCACTTTCCATCCGGACGCATATTTGTATGAAATGTGGAACAATCCTAGACCGAGATCACAATGCCAGCCTAAACATTCTCAAAAAAGGATTGACACAATTAGCGATGACCGAGTAAAAAGTCAAGACTGTAGGGTGAGGTCACGTCCGAACAGTATAATCTACGCCTGTGGAGATCGTGTAAGACATAGCAGAAACCCTGTCATGCGGTGATCTGTGAAACAGGAAGCTCCCACTTCAAACAGCTCGACAGAGCGTTAAGTGGTGAGTTGTTCACGGCATCTGCTTCTAAAACAACTCAGAGTGGAGGATTACCTTACACAATAACAGGTAAAAGAGCATAGCGGTTTCCTAAATAAAAAAACATCCTTTCAAGTTTAAGAATTCACTTGAATGGATGTTTTTCTTTTGTATGACCCCTACGGGATTCGAACCCGTGTTACCGCCGTGAAAGGGCGGTGTCTTAACCGCTTGACCAAGGGGCCGAAACTATGGCGGAGAAGGAGGGATTCGAACCCTCGCACCGCTTACGCGATCTATGCCCTTAGCAGGGGCACCTCTTGAGCCACTTGAGTACTTCCCCATAATAATGGCTCCGCAGGTAGGACTCGAACCTACGACCGATCGGTTAACAGCCGATTGCTCTACCACTGAGCTACTGCGGAATGGTGGGCCTAAGTGGACTCGAACCACCGACCTCACGCTTATCAGGCGTGCGCTCTAACCAGCTGAGCTATAGGCCCTTGGAGCGGGTGAAGGGAATCGAACCCTCATCATCAGCTTGGAAGGCTGAGGTTTTACCACTAAACTACACCCGCGCTATATGGTGGCTCAGGACGGAATCGAACCGCCGACACAAGGATTTTCAGTCCTTTGCTCTACCGACTGAGCTACTGAGCCACATTTATGTATGTTTCAAAAAAATGGCGGTCCCGACCGGGATCGAACCGGCGATCTCCTGCGTGACAGGCAGGCATGTTAACCGCTACACCACGGGACCATTTGGTTGCGGGGGCAGGATTTGAACCTGCGACCTTCGGGTTATGAGCCCGACGAGCTACCACTGCTCCACCCCGCGACAATATTATTGATAATTGTTATTACTCATTTTCTATACGGTTCACCATTTTAATAAAAATGGAGGAGGTAGAGGGATTCGAACCCCCGCGCGGTTTAACCCGCCTGACGGTTTTCAAGACCGTTCCCTTCAGCCGAACTTGGGTATACCTCCGTGTAAATATATAGTACTGGTGGACCTTGCAGGACTCGAACCTGCGACCGGACGGTTATGAGCCGTCTGCTCTAACCAACTGAGCTAAAGGTCCTTTAAGATGGCGGCAGAGGGGATCGAACCCCCGACCTTACGGGTATGAACCGTACGCTCTAGCCAGCTGAGCTACGCCGCCAGGATCTTTATATAAGTGGTTTTGGTGGAGCCTAGCGGGATCGAACCGCTGACCTCCTGCGTGCAAGGCAGGCGCTCTCCCAGCTGAGCTAAGGCCCCGAAAGTGGTCGGGAAGACAGGATTCGAACCTGCGACCCCTTGGTCCCAAACCAAGTGCTCTACCAAGCTGAGCTACTTCCCGGAATTTATAATTGTATTTAATGGCGCGCCCGGCAGAAGTCGAATCCACAACCTTCTGATCCGTAGTCAGACGCTCTATCCAATTGAGCTACGGGCGCCTAGGTGATGTTTGGTGCCGAGAACCGGAATCGAACCGGTACGGTAGTCACCTACCGCAGGATTTTAAGTCCTGTGCGTCTGCCAGTTCCGCCACCCCGGCAAAATTTCTGGAGCGGAAGACGGGATTCGAACCCGCGACCCCGACCTTGGCAAGGTCGTATTCTACCACTGAACTACTTCCGCGTTAAAAGTGCGGGTGAAGGGAGTCGAACCCCCACGCCCGAAGGCACTAGATCCTAAGTCTAGCGTGTCTGCCAGTTCCACCACACCCGCAATATTCGTCATGACTGGCAAGTCATGAAAATGGTGAGCCATGCAGGATTCGAACCTGCGACCCTCTGATTAAAAGTCAGATGCTCTACCAACTGAGCTAATGGCTCTTCAAAATGGTGCCGGCGAAAGGACTTGAACCCTCAACCTACTGATTACAAGTCAGTTGCTCTACCAATTGAGCTACACCGGCAAAAGATAAAATGGTGGAGGATGACGGGCTCGAACCGCCGACCCCCTGCTTGTAAGGCAGGTGCTCTCCCAGCTGAGCTAATCCTCCTGGGTATTTATATTAGTTCAAACAACTTGTCCATCATGTAATGAATTTTACAGGCCCGGCGACGTCCTACTCTTGCAGGGGGAATCCCCCAACTACCATCGGCGCTGAAGAGCTTAACTTCCGTGTTCGGGATGGGAACGGGTGTGACCTCTTCGCCATCGGCACCAGACCTGTATTCTCTTTTTCAAAGACACTATTCATTATATCAAGACTTTTGAGATTTACAAGTACTTTTTTAATAAAATTTACTTATTCACTCAAAACCGGATAAAACAGACATTTTGCAAAAATTCAGGGTCAACCGTGCCCTTTTTAATTAAGGTTAAGTCCTCGATCGATTAGTATCTGTCAGCTCCACACGTCGCCGCGCTTCCACCCCAGACCTATCAACCTCATCTTCTTTGAGGGATCTTACTTACTTGCGTAATGGGAAATCTCATCTCGAGGGGGGCTTCATGCTTAGATGCTTTCAGCATTTATCCCGTCCACACATAGCTACCCAGCGATGCCTTTGGCAAGACAACTGGTACACCAGCGGTGTGTCCATCCCGGTCCTCTCGTACTAAGGACAGCTCCTCTCAAATTTCCTGCGCCCGCGACGGATAGGGACCGAACTGTCTCACGACGTTCTGAACCCAGCTCGCGTACCGCTTTAATGGGCGAACAGCCCAACCCTTGGGACCGACTACAGCCCCAGGATGCGATGAGCCGACATCGAGGTGCCAAACCTCCCCGTCGATGTGGACTCTTGGGGGAGATAAGCCTGTTATCCCCGGGGTAGCTTTTATCCGTTGAGCGATGGCCCTTCCATGCGGAACCACCGGATCACTAAGCCCGTCTTTCGACCCTGCTCGACTTGTAGGTCTCGCAGTCAAGCTCCCTTATGCCTTTGCACTCTACGAATGATGTCCAACCATTCTGAGGGAACCTTTGGGCGCCTCCGTTACACTTTAGGAGGCGACCGCCCCAGTCAAACTGTCCGCCTGACACTGTCTCCTGCCCCGATAAGGGGCATGGGTTAGAAGTCCAATACAGCCAGGGTAGTATCCCACCAACGCCTCCTCCGAAGCTGGCGCTCCGGAATCTAAGGCTCCTACCTATCCTGTACAGGCTGCATCGGAATTCAATATCAGGTTACAGTAAAGCTCCACGGGGTCTTTCCGTCCTGTCGCGGGTAACCTGCATCTTCACAGGTATTATAATTTCACCGAGTCTCTCGTTGAGACAGTGCCCAGATCGTTACGCCTTTCGTGCGGGTCGGAACTTACCCGACAAGGAATTTCGCTACCTTAGGACCGTTATAGTTACGGCCGCCGTTTACTGGGGCTTCAATTCGAAGCTTCGCTTGCGCTGACCTCTCCTCTTAACCTTCCAGCACCGGGCAGGCGTCAGCCCCTATACTTCACCTTGCGGTTTTGCAGAGACCTGTGTTTTTGCTAAACAGTCGCCTGGGCCTATTCACTGCGGCTCTCTCGGGCTTTAACACCCTACCAGAGCACCCCTTCTCCCGAAGTTACGGGGTCATTTTGCCGAGTTCCTTAACGAGAGTTCTCTCGATCACCTTAGGATTCTCTCCTCGCCTACCTGTGTCGGTTTGCGGTACGGGCACCTCCCGCCTCGCTAGAGGCTTTTCTTGGCAGCGTGAAATCAGGGACTCCAGGGAATACTCCCCTTGCTATCACAGCTCAATGTTATAGGAACGGGATTTGCCTCATTCCACACCTCACTGCTTAGACGCGCATAACCAACAGCGCGCTCACCCTATCCTACTGCGTCCCCCCATTGCTCAAACGGCGGGGAGGTGGTACAGGAATATCAACCTGTTGTCCATCGTCTACGCCTTTCGGCCTCGACTTAGGTCCCGACTAACCCTGAGCGGACGAGCCTTCCTCAGGAAACCTTAGGCATTCGGTGGAAGGGATTCTCACCCTTCTTTCGCTACTCATACCGGCATTCTCACTTCCAAGCGCTCCACCAGTCCTTACGGTCCAGCTTCAACGCCCTTGGAACGCTCTCCTACCACTGACACCTTAGGTGTCAATCCACAGTTTCGGTGATTCGTTTAGCCCCGGTACATTTTCGGCGCAGCGCCACTCGACCAGTGAGCTATTACGCACTCTTTAAATGATGGCTGCTTCTAAGCCAACATCCTGGTTGTCTGGGCAACGCCACATCCTTTTCCACTTAACGAATACTTGGGGACCTTAACTGGTGGTCTGGGCTGTTTCCCTCTCGACTACGGATCTTATCACCCGCAGTCTGACTCCCAAACATAAATCATCGGCATTCGGAGTTTGTCTGAATTC
>CAWJLH010000009.1:985000-987500 GCA_963843665.1 uncultured Caryophanaceae bacterium | reverse complement strand
ACCGCCCCAGTCAAACTGTCCGCCTGACACTGTCTCCTGCCCCGATAAGGGGCATGGGTTAGAAGTCCAATACAGCCAGGGTAGTATCCCACCAACGCCTCCTCCGAAGCTGGCGCTCCGGAATCTAAGGCTCCTACCTATCCTGTACAGGCTGCATCGGAATTCAATATCAGGTTACAGTAAAGCTCCACGGGGTCTTTCCGTCCTGTCGCGGGTAACCTGCATCTTCACAGGTATTATAATTTCACCGAGTCTCTCGTTGAGACAGTGCCCAGATCGTTACGCCTTTCGTGCGGGTCGGAACTTACCCGACAAGGAATTTCGCTACCTTAGGACCGTTATAGTTACGGCCGCCGTTTACTGGGGCTTCAATTCGAAGCTTCGCTTGCGCTGACCTCTCCTCTTAACCTTCCAGCACCGGGCAGGCGTCAGCCCCTATACTTCACCTTGCGGTTTTGCAGAGACCTGTGTTTTTGCTAAACAGTCGCCTGGGCCTATTCACTGCGGCTCTCTCGGGCTTTAACACCCTACCAGAGCACCCCTTCTCCCGAAGTTACGGGGTCATTTTGCCGAGTTCCTTAACGAGAGTTCTCTCGATCACCTTAGGATTCTCTCCTCGCCTACCTGTGTCGGTTTGCGGTACGGGCACCTCCCGCCTCGCTAGAGGCTTTTCTTGGCAGCGTGAAATCAGGGACTCCAGGGAATACTCCCCTTGCTATCACAGCTCAATGTTATAGGAACGGGATTTGCCTCATTCCACACCTCACTGCTTAGACGCGCATAACCAACAGCGCGCTCACCCTATCCTACTGCGTCCCCCCATTGCTCAAACGGCGGGGAGGTGGTACAGGAATATCAACCTGTTGTCCATCGTCTACGCCTTTCGGCCTCGACTTAGGTCCCGACTAACCCTGAGCGGACGAGCCTTCCTCAGGAAACCTTAGGCATTCGGTGGAAGGGATTCTCACCCTTCTTTCGCTACTCATACCGGCATTCTCACTTCCAAGCGCTCCACCAGTCCTTACGGTCCAGCTTCAACGCCCTTGGAACGCTCTCCTACCACTGACACCTTAGGTGTCAATCCACAGTTTCGGTGATTCGTTTAGCCCCGGTACATTTTCGGCGCAGCGCCACTCGACCAGTGAGCTATTACGCACTCTTTAAATGATGGCTGCTTCTAAGCCAACATCCTGGTTGTCTGGGCAACGCCACATCCTTTTCCACTTAACGAATACTTGGGGACCTTAACTGGTGGTCTGGGCTGTTTCCCTCTCGACTACGGATCTTATCACCCGCAGTCTGACTCCCAAACATAAATCATCGGCATTCGGAGTTTGTCTGAATTCGGTAACCCGGGATGGGCCCCTAGTCCAAACAGTGCTCTACCTCCGAGATTCTTAAGTTTGAGGCTAGCCCTAAAGCTATTTCGGAGAGAACCAGCTATCTCCAGGTTCGATTGGAATTTCACCGCTACCCACACCTCATCCCCGCACTTTTCAACGTACGTGGGTTCGGGCCTCCAGTAAGTGTTACCTTACCTTCACCCTGGACATGGGTAGATCACCTGGTTTCGGGTCTACGACCCCATACTGATACGCCCTATTCAGACTCGCTTTCGCTGCGGCTCCGCATTCACTGCTTAACCTTGCATGGAATCGTAACTCGCCGGTTCATTCTACAAAAGGCACGCCATCACCCATTAACGGGCTCTGACAACTTGTAGGCACACGGTTTCAGGATCTATTTCACTCCCCTTCCGGGGTGCTTTTCACCTTTCCCTCACGGTACTGGTTCACTATCGGTCACTAGGGAGTATTTAGCCTTGGGAGATGGTCCTCCCGGATTCCGACGGAATTTCACGTGTTCCGCCGTACTCAGGATACACTCTGGAGAGGATGGACTTTCGGCTACGGGGCTATTACCCGCTATGGCAGACCTTTCCAAGTCGCTTCGCCTAATCCATCCCTTTGTAACTCCGTATAGAGTGTCCTACAACCCCAGGAAGCAAGCTTCCTGGTTTGGGCTATTCCCGTTTCGCTCGCCGCTACTCAGGGAATCGATTTTTCTTTCTCTTCCTCCGGATACTTAGATGTTTCAGTTCTCCGGGTCTGCCTCGTTTACGCTATGTATTCACGTAAACGTACTGCCCCATTATGGGCAGTGGGTTTCCCCATTCGGAAATCTCCGGATCAAAGCTTACTTACAGCTCCCCGGAGCATATCGGTGTTAGTGCCGTCCTTCTTAGGCTCCTAGTGCCAAGGCATCCGCCGTGCGCCCTTTCTAACTTAACCTTTCGGCTTATAAAGCCATTTGGTGAGTCCTTGTTTACAGCGATGTAAACAGGTGCTCTTAAAAAGGTATTGCATAAGTAAATGAAAAAATTCACTTACTCGGTTGATTCTTGATTTGTTACTATCAATGTCGTTTTATCCAGTTTTCAAAGAACAAGTTTTGAAAGTTCATTAGTGAACCCTCAAAACTGAACGCAAAACGTCAACTT
>CAWJLH010000009.1:855000-982500 GCA_963843665.1 uncultured Caryophanaceae bacterium | reverse complement strand
TCGAAGAACTCGTTCAACACATGTCCAACTTCCATCATTGCCGCTACTTCCACGCCGTGTTCTTTGGCTAGTGCATGCGCTTCTTCTTTAGACATCTCTTTCCAGAAGTCTACGCCCGTGTACTCTTTTACTGCATCCGCCATATGGAGACGCGTCCAGCCTGGCGCAAGATTAATTATATCTTCCCCATATTGCACTTGCGTCGTACCAAGTACGTCTTGTGCGATATGTGCAATCAGATTCTCTGTCAGTTCCATGATGTCGTTATAGTCCGCATAAGCCTCATACAACTCGATCATTGTAAACTCCGGATTATGACGCGTCGACATACCTTCATTACGGAAAACTCGGCCAATTTCATACACTTTCTCAAGTCCGCCGACAATCAGGCGTTTCAAATGTAGCTCAATCGCGATTCGCATATAAAGTGTCATATCAAGTGCATTATGATGGGTAATAAAGGGACGTGCCGATGCACCCCCGGCAATTCCATGAAGCATTGGTGTTTCAACTTCAAGGAAACCTTGATCGTCTAAGTAGCGGCGCATCGATTGGATGATCTTACTTCGTAGGATGAATGTCTCTTTACTTCCTTCTGTTGCAATCAAGTCCAAATAGCGCTGACGGTAACGTTGTTCAATATCTTTCAAACCATGGAACTTCTCAGGTAACGGACGCAACGCTTTCGTCAGGAACGTAAATTCAGTTGCTTTAATAGAAAGTTCGCCAACTTTCGTTTTGAATACCGTTCCCGAAATGCCGATAATATCGCCTAGATCCGTACTAGTGAAGAGTTTGTAAGCTTCCTCACCGATACCGTCTTGTCTCACGTAGATTTGAATCTGGCCGCCAAGGTCTTGCAGATGCGCGAACCCAGCTTTTCCTTTTCCACGTTTGGTCATGATCCGTCCCGCTATTTTCACTTCGCGCGGTGTTTCATCTAAATCTTCTTTTGAAAGTTCTTCATATTGTTCCCGAATCTCATTCGATAGATGTGTACGTTCGAATCTAGCACCGAACGGATCCAATCCACTTTCCCGTATATCCTCCATCTTCTGGCGTCTCACCAGAAGCTGATCGTTCAATTCGTCCAAATGGGACATTTCTTTCACTCCTTCATCATTTATCCGTTGCAATGGATACATGCACCTATTGTACACAATTTGAGTCGTCCGGACACGCATTACTTATCCAGAGGCCTTCTATATGTAGAGAAAAGAGCCACCACAGTACATGGTAGCCCGAATTGACTGTAACCAATCCCAACTCGTTTTGATTCCGCCCAGATAATAAATTGAACGAGCTTGCTCAATTTATTATCTATAGCATCCGTCAGAGGCTTTAACAGGGAAAGATTGAACTTTATCCCTTCTTGTTAAACAACATGAACACCCAACGTCGCGTGTTCACGCTCTGTCATCTCATCAGCAAAGCCGTGCAAAAGGGCAGTCAGATCCGCGGCCGTTTCCATTGTATTAATTTGGTTCCGGATTTTGGCATTGCCGCGTACACCCTTCATATACCAGGCAGCATGCTTACGCATCTCACGTACGGCGACATGTTCACCTTTCAACGCCATCAAACGCTCAAAATGAAGCAGGCAAACATCGATTTTCTCGCGCACATTTGGCTCATCTATCAATTCACCCGTTTCAAGGTAGCGAACTGTGCGATAAATCATCCATGGGTTACCAAGAGCCGCACGACCAATCATGACACCGTCAACGCCCGTTTGATCCAACATTCTTTTCGCATCTTGCGGCGTTTCCACATCACCATTCCCAATGACCGGGATCGAAACCGCTTCTTTCATCTGACGAATAACGTCCCAGTTCGCCTTACCTTCATACATCTGTACACGTGTACGTCCATGGACAGCAACCGCTGCACCACCGGCACGTTCGACTGCTTGAGCATTTTCAACCGCAAAAATATGTTCGTCATCCCAACCAATACGCATTTTCACACTAACCGGCTTATCCACTTTATCGACAACAGCTGATACCATCTCATAGATCTTGTTCGGGTCAAGCAACCACTTGGCGCCTGCTTCACATTTGATGATTTTGTTTACCGGGCATCCCATATTGATATCGATGATGTCCGCCGTCGTATACTTGTCTACGTATCGCGCCGCTTCGACAAGCGTATCCTTCTCCCCACCAAAGATTTGGAGGGATAGTGGATTTTCACGTTCGTCGATATGAAGCATACTCATCGTCTTGTCATTTTTTTGAACAATCCCTTTATCACTGATCATTTCAGCGTAAACGAGACCGGCACCGAATTCCTTCACCGTCAAACGGAAAGCAGAGTTACAGATTCCAGCCATCGGTGCTAGGACTACACGGTTATCAACCGTAATATCCCCGATTTTAAAAGGTCTTTCTTTTATATCGTTCATCATTTCTCCCCCTTCCTCTCACAAGCGTATTGCCTGCTTTTCACCAAAATATATAAACCGAAGTGCGTCATTCCTTCATTTGCAAGAAATGCCCGACTCCATTAACCTTTTTCCATAAAAAAACGCCGTCGTCTCGGACAGCAACTTCCTCCGAAAACACTTTCCCGGTCGCCGGGTGGGCAATGGCAGGTGCGATTTCCAGGAGTGGAATGAGAACAAACGCCCGCTCATGCATTCGCGGATGCGGTACAATCAGATTCTCCGCTACAATATTGTCGTTATTATACAGCAAAATGTCAAGGTCTACTGTTCGCGGACCCCATCTTGTTTTTCGCACTCTGCCAAGTCCCTGTTCAATCTCCTGGCAAACCGCAAGCAATTCCTGAGCCCCCAATAATGTTTCCACTCCAACCACAAGATTCAGGAAATCCGCCTGATCCGTAAAGCCTACCGGCGCTGTTTCATAGATAGACGAAACAACCTGTACTTTCACCCCTTCATGTGAATGAAGTGCCCACACCGCCTCCGTAAGATGATAAAGCCTATCACCGATATTCGAACCGAGCGAGATGTACGCTATATTCACACAAAGCGCCCCCTCGTAATCTCGACCGACACCGATGAATAATGACCTGGAATCGGCGGATCCGGTTTGACGAGCGCGACTCGCACACCGAATACTTTATCAGCAAAATTCTTCGCAATTTCTTCTGCAATTGTCTCTGCAACCGTCTCAATCAATTTAACCGGCTTGCCTTCTACAACTGATTGACACACACTGTATACTTCTGCATAATTTACCGTCTTATCCAGTTCATCCGTCTTCCCTGCACCCGATAGATCCGTTGCAAGCGATACGGTCACACGGAAACGCTGACCCAATCTTGTTTCCTCAGGGAGCGCTCCGTGGTAGCCGTAGAACTCCATTTCGTTCAAATGAATATAATCCATACCTCTCCTACCCTTCAAATAACGTTTTCCCTGTCAACACATCCATCATTTTCGCCATTCGCGCGATTTCCTTCACGTCGTGGACGCGCATTAGATGGCATCCGTGTTCAATACCATAACAGACCGTAGCTCCCGTGCCCTCTAACCGCTCCTCGACAGGCAGTCCCATGACGTTACCGATAAGCGATTTACGCGAAGTACCCAGAAGGACAGGATAACCCATATCCGAGATTCGGCGAAGCCCTTGCATTGTCCATATATTCTGCATCGTATTCCGTGCAAAACCGATTCCTGGATCAAGCCAAATATTGTCATTCGCGACACCTGCAGCAACCGCGATGGCGACACTCTCCTCCAAGTCCGCGATGACGTCATCCATAAATGCATCTCCGTACTCCGCTTTTTCACGGTTATGCATCAAGATGATTGGCACTTCATATTTCGCCGCAACATCCGCGATGGCCGGTTCGTATTTCGCACCCCAAATGTCATTGATGATATGCGCACCTGCCTGAACAGCAGCCTCCGCTACTCCCGCCTTATATGTATCAATCGACATTACACAGTCGAATTCTTTTGCCAACGCTTCAATGACAGGTGCCGTCCGTTCAATTTCCTCATCCACCGAAACCTGTACATAGCCCGGCCGCGTCGACTCCCCGCCTACGTCGATGATTTTCGCCCCATCCCGAAGCATTTCTTCCGCATGTTTAAGCGCCGCATCAATGACGTCGTACTTCCCGCCGTCCGAAAACGAATCCGGCGTTACGTTTAAAATCCCCATAATGATGGTCTCTTTTTTAAAATCCAATTCCGTGTCCCCGAACCGGTAACAATCCCGTGCTTTAGTCAATTCCATCACTGCAACCTTCTTTCTTCACTTTAATCTTTTGGCTATATGCCGCATGCAATTTTTGATAATAAACCCCCGAAGCACCCGGAAGTGGGATCCCTTCGATTTCCGATAAAGGGACAATCTCCTGCACAGCATTCGTTACGAACAACTCATCCGCACCTTCCGCATCCGCTTTACCATAATAACCTTCACACACATCAATACCCAATGATCGGGCAAGCTCAATCACAAATGCGCGTGTCGTTCCTGGCAAAATACCTGTTTCAATTGAAGGTGTGAAGAGTGTTCCCTCATTCATCCAAAACACATTGGATGTGACGCCTTCCGCAACATAGCCTTCCTCTGTCAGGAACAGTCCCTCCAACTCTTTCAACGAAGGAAGTTCCAGCCGTCCACGGACATTGTTCAGGAAGTTATGCGACTTGTGACGCACAACGCTTTCTGGTCGATTGCGCGGTGTTTCGAGCCAGACCGCCTTCTTTTCTGTTCCACGAACCGTCTGAGCCAATTCTTTCCGGAACAAAATGACGTTCGGCGCTATATAGGCGGAGGGTGCAAGTCCGATGTCATGGACACCTGCAGAGACATTCAGCCTGAAATAGCCATCCTTACCTCCGTTTAACATATCCAACCGCTGCACCGCGGCAAGTATATCAGCATCCTCATACGGCATCGCAATCCGATATTCCGCCAAAGCGGTACGCAACCTCTCCATATGTCGTTTAAATAGCCATGCATGACCGCTATAAGTCCGGAAGGTTTCGAAAAAACCCGCTCCGTACAAGAACCCATGATCGAAAGGTGAGATTTTCATATCTTCCGCACACATGTATTCACCATTCATCCAGCACCACATACAGCGTTCACTTCCCTCTCAGTTTTCCGCCATCGCCTTCGCCTGCCAAAGCGCCTTCGCCTTATTCAACGACTCGACGTATTCCGCTTTCGGCACCGAATCGGCTACGAGCCCCGCACCCGCCTGGATATGCGCCATTCCATTTTGGATATAAGCTGTCCGGATGACAATATTCAATTCCATATCGCCATTGAAGCCGAACCATCCGATTGAACCTGTGTATAAGCCTCTTCGCGTTGGCTCGAGCTCCTCTATAATTTCCATCGTGCGCAGTTTGGGTGAACCCGTAATCGAACCACCCGGAAACACCCCTTTTACGATATCTGCATTTGACACGCCTTCCGCCGCTGTTCCACAGACGTTTGAAACGAGATGCATGACATGAGAATATTTTTCTATGACCATGAATTCATCCGTCTCCACTGTCCCCGGAGCACAGACACGTTCAAAGTCTTCCTTTTCCAAATCGACAAGCATAATATGCTCGCCTGTCTCTTTTTCATTCGACAGCAGTTCAGCTTGTAAAGCTGCATCCTCTTGCTCGTCTTTCCCTCTCGGCCTTGTCCCACCGATTGGTCGCGTACTTAACATATTCCCCCGCTTTTTAAGCAGCAATTCGGGTGAACCCGAGACCACCGCGAATTCCGGCGAACCGATCGACGCCATATAAGGGGACGGATTGAAAGAACGGAGCGCTTCGTACATTGCAAGCGGGTGCACGGTAAGCGGCTTGGATTGCCGGACCGAAAGATTCACTTGAACGACATCGCCTTCCGCAATATAGTGTTGTACATCCCGGACCATTTGCTCGAATTGTGGCCCTGTGACGGATACAGCGAGATTGTCTTGCCCCATAGTGACATCCGTCGCACTTTCAGAAGTAAAAATTTGTTTGCTGATACCTAGCGATGCAGCCTCCAACCAATCAGCCGCAAACTTCGCAGGCTCCAGCCCCCGTTCCGGAAGTGTCATGAAATAAGCTGTTTCTGTTTTGACGTCCAAGACCGCCCATTGGTCGAATAAATAAAAGAACAAGTCAGGCGTCCCCAGGTCATCCGTCGCTTCTGCCGGAACCGGCTCGTAACGACGAACATAGTCATAGCTGATGAACCCCGCTACACCACCTTGAAAATCAGGCAAACCCGGAATTGCATCAAGCTTATATGACTGAACGAATTCAGTGAGCAGCTCAAGCGGATCACCTATCCTCACCTCCACTGTTCCATCACGCCAAACGAGCTGTAGTTTGTCCCCCTCTAATGTTTGTAGCGTCACAAGCGGGTCGATCCCCGCCATACACAACGAACCGCCGCGGCCGCTTTCAAGAAGAAGATGGTTATCTTGCGTCTGTGCTAACTCTTTATACGCATGGAAAAATTGTGTTTTCGTCATCGTTGAAGCCGTATAGGCTGGTGTCTGTTTCTTCATACTTGTTGCCCCCCGGTGTTGAATAAAATTACTACCTTCATCTTACCGTGGACATGCGTATTTACGCCACAAAAAAAGAAAGAGCTTTTCAGCTCTTTCTTTCTAAGTATTATTGTTCGTCGAATTGATAAAGCGGTGTACTCAAGTATCTTTCGCCATTAGACGGGAGGATTGCAACGACTTTCTTTCCTTTGCCAAGCTTTTTCGCTACTTGCAACGCTGCAAAGATAGCTGCCCCGGAAGATACTCCACCTAGGATTCCTTCTTCACGAGCTGTACGTCTAGCTGTCTCGTACGCTTCGTCATTTGACACTTGGATAATTTCATTGTAGATTTCCGTATCCAGAACTTTTGGTACGAATCCAGCACCGATGCCTTGGATTTTATGCGGTCCCGGTTTCCCGCCTGAAAGTACAGGAGAGTCTGTCGGTTCAACTGCAATGATTTGTACTCCTGGGAAACGCTCTTTCAAAACGCTTCCAACTCCTGTAATTGTACCACCTGTTCCAATTCCGGAGATGAATGCATCTACACGATCTAGGGCGTCCGCAATTTCAGGACCTGTTGTCAGACGGTGAATTTCAGGGTTCGCTTCGTTATTGAACTGTTGCGGTACATACCAACCATTCTCTTTCGCTAGTTCATCCGCTTTAGCAATTGCGCCTTTCATCCCTTCAGCACCCGGTGTCAACACAAGTTCTGCACCATAAGCGCGGAGCAAATTACGTCGTTCCGTACTCATCGTATCCGGCATAACCAGAACAGCTTTATAGCCTTTTGCTGCCGCGATCATCGCAAGCCCGATTCCCGTATTCCCGCTTGTCGGTTCGATAATGGTGCTACCTTCTTTCAATTCACCGGATTTTTCAGCCGCTTCAATCATCGCGAGTGCAATCCGGTCTTTGACGCTGGATCCCGGGTTAAAATATTCCAATTTCAAGTAAACATCTGCATCATTTGCATCTGTCAAACGGTTCAATTTCACTAAAGGTGTTTTACCTACTAAATCAGCAATCGAGTTTCCAACTAACGCCATTGTTATCCTCTCCCAATCCCTACTATTTTGATAAGCTTTGTTGATTTAATGATACTACCAAGATATGCCCAATGTCAATAAGTGAAGCTTTGTACATCTGTTATTAATTCTGATAAGTCACCATTTTACAAAACAAAGTAAAAGCTGCCTGGAAAGACCGCTAAATCCCGGCTTCCAAACAGCTTTTTCATTTCCCATAAAACCATTTAGCGTCAAATTCTTTCCAGAATGCTTCCGGACTCACCGATTGGGTAAGTTGTTCCATTGCGAGTTCACGTCGAATATGTTCTTTAACTTCCTTAAAATTGAAAGATTGTCCTTTCATTACTTCACTCACACGGACGATAGCATACGATCCGTCATCCAAGGCGACGACATCACTAGTAGCCCCTTCTTTCATTCCAATCGCCGTATCCACGATTGCCGGGTCGATGGAATCGGTCGAAGCATTAAGGTAACCAATATCCCCTCCGAGACTTCCCGAAGCAAGATCGGTTGAGCGCTCTTTTGCAAGAACGTCAAAACTTGATCCCTTAGACAGCTCCTCAAGCGCCTGTTCCGCTTCCCCCTTAGACGGAACGTTGATAACCGCCGTCCGGTATGTAGTAACCGTATTGAAAATTGATGAATTTTCTTTGTAGTAATTTTTAATGGCATCCTCTTTGATGACGACGTCTTTCGTCAACACTTTCTCCAAAATTAGTGTTGAACGGATTTTTTGCCGCATTTTTTCCAAGTCCATCCCGGAATACGCATAACCATCCACTGATCGGATAAGCGCAATCTCAAGATCGATTTCCTTGTCGGCTACCGCAATATTATAGCGTTCCGCGGCTTCAGCCATCACCTGTTCGTTGACGAGGTCGAGTAGTGTTTCGCGACCCACCTTCTCTTCCATCGCCGTCATCCATTGTTCCTTCGTGATTGGCTTTCCAGCTACCGAAGCCACTTCCTCATGACCACCCGAATGTACCGGTTTGTCCGGAATGAGCCAACCGATAAACCAGAGGACATTCACTACAAAAAGGATGCCAATCACGATCAAAAGCGGTTTCGTCTTCAGTCTGCGCTTTTGGGGGCCTACTGGTTTCGCCTCAAGATTGCGCCCGTATTTCATCGATGAAGCCTTCCAATTCCTCTTTCGGATACACGTATGTTTCCAGACAGAAATGGCAGTGCGCTTCCGCTTTTCCATCTTCCGTAATCATTTCCGAGATCTCCTGCTCACCCAGACCAATGATTGCATTGCCAAATCGTTCTTTCGAACAGTTACATTGGAACGAAACGTCCATCCGATCAAGAATCTCTACGTTGTCCACGCCTAATACCTCGCCGAGAATCTCCTCCGGTGTCAAACCTCGGTCAATCAATTTTGAAATCGGTTCGACATTTGCAATTCGCTCTTCCAATTTGCTGATCGTTTCGTCCGTAGCACCAGGCATCACTTGGATGATGAAACCACCGGCCGCTTTCACTGTATTATCCGGATTGACAAGGACGCCAAGCCCGACAGCAGACGGAACTTGCTCCGACACTGCAAAATACTCCGTGAAGTCCTCAGCAATTTCACCGGATACAATCGGAACCTGGCCCGTAAAGAAATCACGCAGACCAAGATCTTTTACGATTGTCAGCATGCCTTCCGTGCCAACAGCGCGTCTGACATCAAGTTTCCCTTGTGCATTCAAGTCAAAATGCGTCTGCGGATGCGTCGCATAACCGCGAACTTCACCATGCGCATTGGCATCGATGATCATCGCGCCAATTGGCCCATTCCCCTCGATTTTAATCGTCAGTTTGTCTTCGCCCTTCATCATAGCTCCCATCATGACGGACGCTGACATTGCACGTCCAAGAGCTGCCGTAGCTGTCGGCCACATTGCATGGCGGCGTTGCACTTCAGCCACCGTTTCTGTAGAGCGGATTGCATAAGCCCGGATTGTCCCTTTATATGCAAGCGCTTTTACTAAGTAATCATTCATATTACATTTCGACTCCTTTTACATGTTTCGTTCATAAATTAAGTGAAGCCCTTTTAATGTTAGAAAATTATCAACGATATCGATGGTCGATGTTTCACTTGCAATCAAACTCGCCAATCCACCCGTCGCAATCACTGTCGGTTCTTGCTTACTATGCGCTTTCATCCGTGCGACAATACCTTCAACTTGTCCAACATAACCGTAAACAATCCCCGCTTGCATAGCAGACACAGTATTTTTCCCTAAGACATGGTCGGGCTTCGCCAATTCAATGCGCGGCAATTTGGATGCACGGTCGAACAACGCCTCCATCGAAATACCTATTCCAGGCGCTATTGCCCCACCCATATATTCCGCTTTTTCATTTACATAACAAAAAGTCGTTGCTGTTCCGAAATCGACGATGATAAGTGGTTCACCGTATTCATGGATCGCGGCGACTGCGTTAACAATTCGGTCCGCCCCCACTTCACGCGGGTTTTCGTATTTGATGTTCAACCCGGTTTTAATACCTGGCCCTACAATTAGTGGCTTTTGATTGAAATATTTCTTGCACATCTGTTCGAGCGGAAACATGACTGGTGGTACAACCGAAGAAATAATGACGCCTTTTATATCTTCAAAAGAAAGACCGACATGTGAAAAAAGCGACTTTGTTTGCATTGCATACTCATCTTCCGTCTTATGTCTGTATGTCTCCATACGCCAATGATGTTTCAATTGTCCATTTTCGTAAACACCTAGGACGATATTCGTATTTCCCGTATCCAACACTAGAATCATAATGGTTTCCTCGCTAACTTCGATGTTTTCCAACACATCATACCATACACATACTAGAGAGCAAAAGCGGAAAAGACCGTTCCAAAGAACACAAAACGGAAATCGACTAGGCTCGAGATAGAACAAAGGCTCCGGGTGCCTGCTTAGGCATCCGGAGCCGAGACGTAAAAAACCCGGCTGTTTCAAAAGAAACAGCCGGGTTTATTTAGTACATTCAATCACGACGTTCTTCGTCGATCGGCTTTATCGGATAATCCTGTCCGGACTCTTTCGGCAAATCGCCTACTGATGGATCCGTTGGAGCTCCGGTTGAATCAGAAACGACCACGTCATCGCGTTTATCCGCAATTTCAATCGTCTCAGCCGGTTTATCCAGACCGTAACGGCCATACGGACGGTCAGGCAATGTCCCATGATCTTTCAGGTGGTTGATCTGTTCAGCGTCTAGCGTTTCCACCTCAAGAAGGGTCGTCGCAATCAGATCGAGCAATGCTCGATTCTCCGTCAGAATCTGTCTCGTACGGTCATATTGATCCTTAATGATGGTCTGCATCTCTTGGTCAATTTCATACGCAATCTGTTCGGAATAGTTCTGCTCGGAATTGAAGTCCCTCCCTAGGAAGACATTTCCGCCTTGGGACTGACCGAACTGCATAGGTCCAAGCTTATCGCTCATCCCGTATTCAGTCACCATCGAACGTGCAATACCAGTTGCACGTTGGAAGTCGTTGTGTGCGCCCGTTGATACTTCTCCGAGTACGACTTCCTCCGCAACACGTCCTCCTAGAAGACCCGAGATTTTGTCTAGAAGTTCAGGTTTCGTCATGAAGTAACGATCTTCTTTCGGAAGCATTACAGCATAACCACCTGCTTGCCCGCGAGGAACAATCGTCACCTTGTGAACGATTTCCGCATCATCAAGCATCAGCCCGACAACGACGTGACCCGCTTCATGGAACGCAACAATATTGCGCTCTTTTTCAGAAATGACACGACTCGTTTTCGCTGGACCAGCTATGACACGATCCGTCGCCTCATCGATGTCTGACATATCGATTTTCGTTTTGTTGGTTCTCGCTGCGACTAATGCTGCTTCGTTCAGCAAGTTTTCAAGATCAGCACCAGAGAATCCTGGTGTACGTTGTGCAAGAGCCTTCAAGTTGACAGTATCGTCAAGCGGCTTATTGCGTGCGTGCACTTTTAGAACCGCTTCTCTTCCTTTGACATCTGGACGACCAACTGTGATTTGACGGTCAAAACGTCCAGGACGCAGAAGTGCAGGGTCTAGGATATCCGGGCGGTTTGTCGCTGCCACAATGATAATTCCCTCGTTTTCACCGAAACCATCCATCTCAACGAGAAGTTGGTTCAATGTCTGTTCACGCTCATCGTGTCCACCACCGAGACCAGCGCCACGTTGGCGGCCGACCGCATCGATTTCATCGATGAAGATGATACAAGGCGCATTCTTTTTCGCATTTTCGAACAGGTCACGTACACGTGATGCACCAACCCCTACGAACATTTCAACGAAGTCAGAGCCCGAAATCGAGAAGAACGGTACACCGGCTTCACCAGCAACTGCACGCGCCAGCAATGTCTTCCCTGTACCCGGAGGTCCGACTAACAGAATCCCTTTAGGAATACGTGCGCCAACTTCAGCGAATTTACGGGAGTCTTTGAGGAAATCAACGACTTCTACAAGTTCTGCTTTTTCCTCGTCCGCTCCTGCAACATCCGTAAATCGGACTTTCTTCTTATCATCCGTATGCAATTTCGCCTTACTTTTACCGAAGTTCATGACGCGGCCACCACCGCCGCCGCCTTGTGCTTGGTTCAATAAGAAGAAGAAAAGTATGAAGATAATGATGAACGGTACGAGTCCTGTAAAGAAGGAAACCCATGCGCTTGTCGAGGGTGCTGCCAAGTAGCGGAATGACGTATTCGCCGTGTCAGCTGCTTCAGTCACTTGATTCATCATTTGTTCATTATCTTGCGGCATGTTCGTCATGAACATATCGCCTTTTTCATCTTCCGTAGTAGATTCCAATTCACCTCTGACCACGTAAACCAGCTGATCAGGCTGCAGTGTAAATTCCTTCACTTTACCATCAGAAAGCAATGTGACGAATTCTGCGAAGTCAATATCTTTTGTCTTTTGATCCGTATTATTAAGTGAACTGAAGATTCCCATGATTGCAAGAAAGATCAGCCCATATAATAGAAAGTATCGAAGTATTCGATTCATCCCAAGCCTCCTCATTTCATTAGACAGAAAACTAGTGTAAATCTTACCATATCCGAGATTCAACCTACAACGAAAATGACTTATTGGATTTCCCCAAATTAGATGTCGGAGAAACAGAAACCGGCGTTATTTGACCCCTGAAAACGCATGCGCAGAAATGCCATTCCTACGTCCCTTCATGCAGGGTTATTGGAAATCTTTCAGAAAGAATAGATTTCCTTTTTCAATACACCGATATATGGTAAATTCCTATATTTTTCTGCGTAGTCCAATCCGTACCCGACAACGAATGCATCGGGTACATTGAAGCCAACATAATCCGCCTTCAAATCTACCTTCCGGCCTGTAGGCTTATCGAGAAGTGTGACAATTTTAATGGAATTCGCTTTTCTGTATTTCAGCAGATCTACAAGATAGCTCAACGTCTTCCCGCTGTCGATGATGTCCTCGATGATCAGTACATCGCGCCCTTCGACGCTCGTGTTTAAGTCTTTGACGATTTTCACTTCACCGGAGGAGACCGTTGCATTACCGTAACTTGACACATCCATGAAGTCCAGTTCGATGTACGTATCTACGCGTTTAATAAGATCGCTCATGAAAGGAAGTGCCCCTTTCAGTACCCCAATTGCCAATGGAAACTTATCTTGGTACTCTTCGGTCAACACCGCCCCAAGTTCCTGGATTTTCCCTTGAATTTCTTCTTCAGTGATTAATACTTCTTCGATATCTTTTCCTAACATCGAAATTCCTCCTTTTCCAACAAATCGATTAGAACTTCCGCAAACTAACTATGTAATTACTCCGCTCTGTTCTATTTCGTGAAAATGCCGCCCCGTACCGCATTCCCGGAATCGCACAAACGTCATCTTGCGCAGTGACAATCACAGGTAAACGGTCCCGTTCAGACATCGGTACTTTTTCGTCAATCAATAACCGGGATAATCGTTTCGGATGGTTCATCCCTGGTAACAGGATCCGATCCCCATCCTCTCTCCCCCTGACGTATAAGGGAAAGGCCGAATCGGGCAAATTGACATATAAGACTTCTTCTGCGTCCATAGCAGATAATCCTTTGAAATTATCTACTTCAGTCCAATAAAAGGACAGCCCATTACCGATATCCGTCCAAACCTGCTTCGGCAATCGTTTTCGCTTCACCATTTCCTGCCGCTCTGATTCCCGAACGAACGTTAGCTTAGCATATTCCCTTATGAATTGGTAACCGCGAGGAAGACTGATGGATACATTTCCACTTGCCTTTTCAGCATGAACGAGCAACTGGCCGACCAAGGTGGAATTGTATTCAACGGGTAGACTCTCCCCATCGTAAAGATACTTTAATACTAGTGTAATCACGCGCCTTTGTAAAGCAGGGTGCATACGGGAAAACCGATCACTTTCAATGGAAGCGACACCTTCTTCCGTAAACGTCACACTACTTTCATACTGTTCCACCGCCAGCATTCCGAGCAAGGTATCATCTTCCTGTAGCCACCCGGTGGTTTCTACTATATTTTGGGCTGCAGAAGGGTTTTCGTCCAAAATAAGCGGGAGAAGATGATGACGGAAACGGTTGCGCATATACGCATCGCTTTCATTGCTTGGATCCTCTCGGTACCGTAAACCATGTCCAGCACAATACGAATAGAGCTCGTCTTTGGTAACCGGAAAGAACGGACGGACAAGAATACCGCCGTCCACTTCTCGTTTCACCGGCATACCGATCGGTCGTCTCCCTTTTGCCACTTGCATCAATACCGTTTCGAGCTGGTCCTCCGCATGATGTCCGGTAGCCAGGACGTTGTAGCTTTCGTTCCGCATCAGTTCCGCGAACAGTGCGTAGCGACCTGCACGGCAGACCGCCTGTACATTCCCTCCATCCCGCTCAATCATTTCCGGAACAGGGACGTTTCTGCCGTAAAAAGGAATGTCTAATCGCTCGCAAATCTCCTTCACGTGTACGCCGTCTTCGGCTGACTCCTCCCCCCGCAACATATGATCGATATGGACGGCGGCAACTTCTATTCCCATTTTACGCCGATGAGAAGCCATGAAATGCAACAGGGCGACCGAGTCGACGCCCCCAGAACATGCGATAAGCACACGGTCTGCGGTCATTACGAGTGATTGTTCATCGATGAACCGCAAAACGGTATGGCTCACTTTCCCCACCTCTGCACCCCCTCTCAGATACGTATCTCTCTCAAATTTTACAGATTGACTCTAATCACTTCAAGTAATGCGAATAATCAAGAGTGCTGAGCGCCCGGGATCTGGATAGAAAGGCATCACCCAGTCATTTTCCCATGCGATTGCTGTTGGGAATAAGGGGTGAAACTGGACCAATTCGGAAGAACATGTTCGACTTTCATAACCAATACTGTCCGGTCATCGGCGATAGCCCGAAATTTGCGTTCCATTTCATTCATAATTCTTTCTGCGATTTTATCACAATCGGCTCCTTTGTGTCGCTCAAGAGTGCTGTACAAGGACTTTTCCTGCTGCTCCAGAGAAATATCCCCGTTGAACATGCCATCCGTCATCATTACGATAATGTCCCCTGATTTCAACTCCTCATTTTTAGCCTCGATAGAAAATGAAGGCAAGAATCCGACAGGGACTGACTTGCTATCCAGCCGCAAAAAATCATCACCCCTCTTAATATACGTACTCATCGAGCCTGCCTTCCACGACCAGAGTCGACCGTCTTGTAAGTCGATAAGCGCCAAATCGAGCGTAGCATACATATCATCCATTCCATTCAAAGACATCATATAGTGAAGCGTGTGCATGGCGGTTTCCGGACTCATTTTCCGATCCAGACATTCCCGCATGAGCCTGATCACTTTCCGGCTCTCACGATAGGCATTTAAATCCTGGCCCATGCCATCCGACAACAAGACTGCCGTCAAACCGTCGTGTAGCGGAAACACCTCGTAGGCATCTCCCGCATGGAAAGTCCCCCCACCAGCCGCCGCAACTATGCCGTAGTCAAGCGTAAACCGGACCGCCGAGGTGAATGACAACTGAAGATGCGGGAACGGATCTTGCTTGACAGAGGATTTGGCAACTTGGAATGGTTCTTCATACATCTCCTCGAGAATTGGTAAAATAAGCCGTTCCGCCACAGTCGTATCCGTTTCAAAATCGGAACGTTTCTCAGGTATGCAACAGACAATGCGGCGTGACCCCCGATCGCCGGATAATATATCAATCTGGAAATATTCGATACCCAACTTCTGCAGGCGGTTCGCCAACTCTTCCTCGGCAGGCTTATAGACGGAAAGATCCTCTTTGATTTCATGCATGATTTTGTCCAAATGCGCGCTCATATCCCGCAATTGGAGCGCAAGCATTTTTCGACCATGTTGCAGTTGACCCGTCAATAAGCGATTGGCGGCTTGTTCCTCCAACTCAGTGACAAGCCCATTGAAGCGGATACATTTATTCTTGATCTTTTCTTCAACCCGGCGTCGTGGGCCTTTTTTTGTCATGGAATACGTCGCTTCCCAATCTTGCAGCAGTTCGCCTATATCATGTTCGCCACCTCCCCAACATTTCGCGTTACGAAAACAGGATTGGCATGTTTTCGGGATAGGTTGCTGTACCGATATATCCGCATTTTCAGATGAAGGAAAACGCCCGCTGACAAGTGTAGACATGAATTCGGAAAACTGCTGAAAGCTTGCCAGTTGTTCATCAAGTCGTTCAGACAGCCATTTATGGCGTTTCTCGGATACTTCCTGTGATTCCGGATAAAAGACGTGACGAATAGGTTTAAGTCGTTTCGATGGGATGAAAAAAAATAATAACGTCGCAACACCAAGGGTTATAAAATGCGAACTATCCAAAGGCAATGTCAAATCATATAATAGAAAGAATACCGAGACAGATAGACCACCGATTGCAATGCCGATTTTTTTGAAACGGCTGAGCGCACCTGCAAAAAATCCGGTCATCCCGTAAACTGCCATCATCCCTGTAAACGATAATTCTGCTATTCCGACAATCGCCGCAATAATCATAGCGACAGTTGTTGAAAACGGCATTCCCCCAACCAGTGCCGCAAGTAGAATCGTTAGATGAATCAGCGTTCCCGCAACTGAAACAGGACCGATCATAATAGCCCCCATCCCGGTCGTAGCCATGGCGCCAATGATACAAGCCGCACCTAGACGTTCAGGCGTCCACTTCCCGAAGAAAATCCGGTCTACCTGAGGAAAAGCGACAAAAAGGAAAAAGGTCATGAGTAATGCAAGAATCGCCTCAAAACCGATGGATAATTGGATATTGACAGGCGGCTGACCCATATGGACAACAAACTGCCAGAGCATCTGCACTATGATGATACAGCCTGCTACCGTCAGCGGTACGGACTTGCGCGTTAGCGAATATTTGATGACCCCGTTGAAAAGCGCCAATTGCAATAGATGTATAACAGCTTGTCCCAGCCCAAGAAACGCGCTGCCAAACATACCGCCGATGAAAACCCATATAAGATGCTTTCTATAACGGACCTGCGCCAACGCCCAGATTGGCAGGAAAAACGGTACAGCTGTGTCAAACAGGACAGCCTGTGATAAGAAAAAGGAACCTATCAGAAAAAGGCCCGCAACCATGATGTGTATTTTGCGCTTACCGATCATTTCGAAATACAGTCGAATCGGCCGGACAGCAGGACGCGCTGCATTGTCTATCAGTTTCATTTCCCATTCCCCCTTATGTTCGCTTTGCAATCAGTATACATAGGCAAATGAAAAGATATTGTCTGTTCATGACGCTGAATAAACAAAATGTTTCGACGATTTATGGACTGTTTTTCTTTTTTCCTAGATGTGTTGACACCACAACCGTTCGCATGTATTATGAGTATTGTTCTTTTGTTAAGCGCATAACAATGCGATTGAAAAACACCACGGCGGCGTAGCTCAGCTGGCTAGAGCGTACGGTTCATACCCGTAAGGTCGGGGGTTCGATCCCCTCTGCCGCCATTGTGAAAAGCTGTTTTGTAAGTCGTCTAACCGACGACAAACAAAACAGCTTTTTTTGTTGATTTTTAGAAAAGTAAAGCGCAGAGCACCGTTTAGGCGCGACAGGCATAAATTCATCCGGATACGTGGCGGTTTTTGCCTTATAGTTGAATGGCTGACGGACCAGTGAACTTTCTGGTCTGCTTGACCCGAGCCCCTAGGTGCCGGAGCCTAGACAACTGGAAAAGCATAAAAAAAGGCGAACACTGGAATCCAGATGTCCGCCTCGCTTAAGTATCTATCGTACATTTTTTCATGAATTGAAACAGCTAGCAAATTACCCTCTTCGCGCGCCGCGGCCACCGCGTTTTGATTCTGTAGCTCTCTTTAGTGTGGAGAGGCGCTCTTCGCTATCTTTCATGAACTTCGCCATCTTCTGCTCAAAATTCTCTGGGCGATCGTTTGAAGGGCGACCACCACCACCGCCTTGACGAGGACGTTGAGGGCGTTGAGGACGTTCTGGACGTTCTGATTCAGGTTTCGCCTTCCTGATTGACAATCCGATTTTCCCGTCAGTTCCGACGTTCATCACTTTCACTTCAATCATGTCGCCGACTTTCAAATGATCATTGATGTCCTTGACATAATTATCCGCCACTTCACTAATATGGACCAAACCTGTCGAACCGTTCGGTAGCTCAACAAATGCTCCGAAGTTTGTGATTCCTGTTACCTTACCCTCTAACTTGCTGCCTACTTCAATTGACATAAAAAAAATGCTCCTCCTTAAATTTTACGCGGTTCCCAAGATGGAAGCCTTGCAACCGTATTAACGAGCCCTGCAAAATGCAAGATCCTTACTTCCATTATAGCCAACAAAAAAAGAGTGTCAATAAGACTACTCTTTTCCGTTGTCTTTTTTATCCGTTTTCTTCTTATTTTCCGGTATAGAGAAGATAATTTCATTGTTTTCAGATAAAAAGTAGTCTTTTCGCGCTAACTTTGCAATATAGTCATCGTCATCCAGTTTTACAAGTTGCCTTTTCAATGTCTCCTGTTCTAGTTGCACGTCTTCAAGCCGATCGACCAATGCAATCTTTTCAAGTTCCTTCGCTTCCAGTACTTGTTTTTGCTTGAAGTACATATGTGTCATGCCGCCCAGAATAATGGCCGCAACAACCGCAAAGACTGTCAATCTCCGATATAGCTTGATTTTCCGCGCATGCTTTCTGCTTTCTTTCTTTTGCAGTGAGCGGACATATTCGGTTGGGATTGACGCGACTGTCGCGGGCGTTTTCCTTTTCGTCTGTTTCATGTCCTGCACTTCCTCTCCTGTATAACTTCCTTCATCATTTGCTGAAGGTAGTTAGAGCCAACTAGCTAGTCCATCGATTATATCTCACTTCCCATTTCTTTTAAAGCGTTTTCTAGGAATACGATGGAATAACTTAACAAATGGCAGAATTGGAACTGCAAGGACCTTCACAAGTAACCGGAAGACCTGGAGAACTATGGAAACAAGCAGATTAACAATGTACCATAATGGCTTCACGAACAAGATGAGCAAAATTCTCCCCAAGAGCCGGAATGGCCTGTAAAAGAAACTTGCATAAAGGAGCAATCCACTGATCTGAGCAACCGGATCGTACATCCGCCAGGCCCCGTCTCGTACGAGATACAAAACATAAAACGTCCCGCACCCGACCAAAACCCAACCGATTACTTCAAGAACTACAGCGTACTTACGAACGAGGGATTTCTTCCCGGCGTAAGCAGTCCCCGTTCCGATCATATCCATGAACGCCCCCGCTGCAATGCCTGTCCCAATCATCGCGAGCAGACTAAGAAACTGAACGGAAAGGCTCATCCAAATAATTTATGGAGGAAATTCCGTGAACCCACTTCTTCTTCATCATATTGGAGGGTCGCAACCGTCCCTTCCAATGTGAGAAGTCCTTTATCGACATCCAGATGGACGATGCGCAGTTCCTCTCCGCGTATTTGCAACAGCCCCTGTGATGTTCGAATCATAAATTCTTCTTGATCGAAGCGGTCAATTGATTTGACTGATGTGAGGTCCATCCTTTTCCTATTGCGCATTGTGACTACATGATCACCGGATGGTATTGCGTACGTAGGACTGTCAGTTTGAATTTGCATTCTATGCTTCCCCCTCTGCTTGTACGTTCACAGCCATCTTATGCCGAGGCATAAAAAAACATGACAGGAAATTTCCCTGTCATGTCTGTCAATCCTCGTCGTCGATGAATTCCGGTTCCACTTTTTCAAGCTTTTCCTCTTTCAAAATTGTGTACATCGAGGCTGCATCCTCTTTCTTCGTCGTGTCTTTCAATAGGTTGATTTTCACTGTGACGATTTTCTGGCCAAAACGAATCGCCAGTTCGTCCCCTTCTTTTACGACTGAAGATGCTTTAGCAACCTTTCCATTGATTGTAATACGTCCTTGGTCCGCCACCTGCTTGGCAAGGGTCCGCCTTTTGATCAGGCGGGATACCTTCAAAAATTTATCGAGTCTCATTGCTTTTCCCTTCCCTTCGCTTGTTTCCAGAATGATTCCAGTTCATCAAGTGAATAGTCGTCGAAATGCCCGTGTCCTTCTTTGACACTTGTTTCGACAAATGTAAATCGTGATTTGAACTTCTGATTCGCATGAATCATCGCTTCCTCAGGGGAGAGTTTCAGGAAACGGGAAAGATTAACGATGGTGAACAGTACATCCCCCAATTCGTCCGTTTGGCTTTCCCTCGTGCCCTGTTCCACCTCTTTCAGAAATTCCTGCCATTCCTCTTCGAACTTTTCAATTGCGCCGGCAATTGTCGGCCAATCGAACCCGACTTTTGCCGCCTCTTTTTGATAATTAAATGCAGTGAGCAATGATGATGCGTGACGGTCTTGACCTTCTAACAACGATTCTACTTGCGGCTTCTCTGTTTTCTTGATTTCCTGCCAATTTTGGAGGACTTCATCGGTATTTCGAACATTTTTATCACCGAACACATGCGGGTGGCGCCGGATCATTTTAGAACCGATTGCTTGCAACACATCTTCCATTGCAAAATAACCATCGTCTTCACCGATCTGCGCATGGAGGAACACTTGCAATAAGACGTCGCCGAGTTCTTCAATGACACCCTCATCATCTTTCAGATTGATTGCTTCAATCAATTCATGTGCTTCTTCAATCAAATGACGTTTCAATGATTCATGGGTCTGTTCACGGTCCCATGGACAGCCATCCGGTGCACGCAATGCAGCAATAATTGCCCTGAAGGTCGACCAGTCTTTCAACCGGTCTTCCTGCACATGGACAGGCGGCACATAGACAGTCGTCAAGTTGTCGATTTCGGTCACACGATCCAACTCGTACAATGGAACCGTGATTAATTCCTCCTCGATCGAACCCGCCGCCGTCACGACCGTCACCGGATGGTCATAAGCGTATTTCTCCATCAGCGACAATTTCACTTCGGATGCCACAAATGCATCGTACACTTGTGCAATCAGAATATGTTGTGTCATTCGTGCGTCATCACGCTTCAGATCCGTCCCGTCAAGCAACTGGAACCCTTCAATCGGATCAATGCGTAATGCAGCAAAGATTGGATCGAGGAAACTATTGCCTCCAGCAATGTTGAGTTTGATAAGGCCTTCCCGTTCTTTGCCAGCTAATAATTGAACTGTCCGTTCTGCCACGAGCGGATGTCCCGGTACAACATAGGTAACCGGCCTTTCAGCACACATTGTTAGAAGTTCGGCTACAATTTCTTCGTACACATCTTGGAACGCATCATGCTTTTCATATAGTTCATCGAAACTGGTAAGTGTAATTCCTTCCGCCCTTAATTCCTCGATGGCGGGGTGCTGATCCGTCCGTGCAACGATGAAATCCGCTTCTTTTAATTTCCGATAGGTCCCGAGGGATAGTTGGTCAAGGTCACCTGCTCCGAGACCGATCACTGTTAACAGATGCATCTTATTCACCTTTTCTTTTATGGAGTCGTAGTTGCAAGATTGCCAAGCGTTTGCCGAATGGCAGTAGATACCATTCCTTCTCCGCCATTATACGTGATTTTAGGATGATGCACAGGAAAACGGTCGCACCTGCCACAACCGACGTAAGGGCGATAAGCGTTGCTCCGATACGGGACGGCAACTTGTCGAATAACGCACCGTCCGCCACAATCATCCAGGGTAATACGATTGCAATCATAAAGGCAGTGGCGACCAAAATCCAACCATAAAATCGAGGTGCAGCAAGTTGGATTGGCCACACTTGTTTAAAATAAAGAAGAAGCCCTAACGTAATTGCAGCTAAACCGATATTGCCCGCAATTGCCGCCCCTGTGACATTCAGTATTGGAACAAATAGCTGATTTGCGATGATTTTTATTACCAACCCTCCGACAAGCAGAAGTGTTGGGACTTTCACTTTACCAGCACCTTGAAGAATTGCAGTAAGGGGAAGGATGAGTGAAAGCCAGAAAATCTGAAGCGAGAAGATGATAAGCGTGAGTGATCCGTCGCGCGTTTCGAACAGCATTTCATTGATATAAGGTAAAACAAGCGCCAATCCCATAGCCGCAGCCCATCCAAAAAGGAAGGCCGTCCGGAATGTTAACCGGATAAAAGGAATTGCCCCTCTCCCCTCCCTTTTTGCCGAATGATGGGCGATGAGCGGAACGATGGCGAGCGCCAAGGTTGACGCAAGGAGAATTCCCATTTGCACGAGCGGCTGTCCACGATCGTAAACGCCTTTCGTTTCCATCGCGACATCCGGCCCAAAACCGGAAATTAGGAGTAGATTATAGATTGTAAACGAGTCAACAAGCTGAAACAACAGAAGAATGAGTGAGCTTGCGCTGACACTGACGCTGACAACTGTCAGTTCTTTCACAACTTGCCATATATCCACCTTCTCCAGTGGTCCTTTGAACGTATTCCGGAAATACAGCGCTAGGATGACCACTCCTGCAGCTTCCCCGACAACCGCACCCCACATCGCCACTTCACCTGCCGCATAGAGCGAAGCACCTGTCCGTACCGCAATCCATGTCCCAGCCAGAATGACTATCACACGAAATGCCTGCTCACCGATTCCTGAAACGGCGACCGGCACCATCCGCCCTTCCGATTGAAACGAACCTTTAAGTACTGCTAAGGCTGGCATAACCAACACGATGTAGGCACCTGCTCGCAATAACGGGGCAAGATCAGGATCTCCCATGAGACGGGCGAAAAGCGGTGCGAAAACAGTCAATAGGACGAAAAAGGCCAACGATAAAATGAGCAGATATGTAAATGCAACGCGCTTCAACGCTTTGGCTTCACCGTTCTTTGAACTTCCAGCGAGAAGTTTCGAAACTGCCACTGCAAAACCGTAGGATGTCCAAACGATAAAAATTCCAATGAATGGATATACTTGTTGATAAATATAAAATCCCTTGTCACCGACTAAGTTTTGGAACGGCACCCGATAAACCGCACCAAGTACCTTCACGATGATGGCCGAAAGCGTCAGGATTGACGCACCTTTCATGAACGATCTTCATATTCCAATGCACTATTCATAAGCCTCTTTCTTTCTTAAATCGTCCATCCATTATATCACTAATGACTAATGATGCTATTTTCTGATAAATGGGTTTATTCTTTTATACTACAGGGAAGGACAGAGTATAGGTACAGCTAGCTTCAAAGCAAAGCCATCATTAAAATCAATCGGAGGGGACATAGATATGATAAAGAAAGTTCCAATAAAACGTATTCTATCCAAGCAGATCAGGTCGAAAAGGAAAGACATGTATATGCAAGCTCAAAATTTCGGATTCACACATCCGACCGTTGTGGAAACCAGTCAAAAACTGGACATACTGCTGAATCGTTACCAAGCAATTCAACAAGCACAATAAAGATATTATGAAATCAACACAAAAAAGTCCAGCTCACGTAGACAATACTACACTGCCCCAGCTTCTAGAAAACCTGGTGAACAGTCTAGTATTTAACTGTGACCTGAACTCTTTAATATAGAGGTGCAAATCCTTATATTCATAAAAAGTGTCTTCTTTCTACTATGCATGGTAGAAAGAAGACACTTTTTTATTTCTGCTCTTTTTTAAATTTCATTGTTTCTATAGCCAAAGAATTAATTATGCATAAGCTCATTTTCACTTAAGCCAAGCGTCTCTGCTGTTGAAGTATGGATTTCGTGCAGAAGCTCTGGATTTTCCATTAACGACACGCCGTAAGAAGGAATCATTTCCTTAATCTTCGGTTCCCAGTCTTCCACATATTGCGGGAAACATTTGTTAATGATCTCAAGCATGACGTGGACAGCGGTGGAAGCACCTGGAGAAGCGCCAAGTAATGCTGCAATCGAGCCATCATCAGCAGTAATGACTTCCGTACCAAACTGAAGCGTTCCTTTCCCGCCGGCCTCCGTATCTTTGATGACTTGTACACGTTGGCCTGCCACTACTAAATCCCAATCCTCGCTCTTCGCGTCCGGGATAAAATCGCGCAACTCTTCGATGCGCTGTTCCTTCGACAACATTACTTGCTGAATTAGGTATTTCGTCAATGACATTTCTTTTGCACCCGCCGCTAACATCGTGAAAACATTATCCGGCTTTACAGAAGTTACTAAGTCTAGCATGGAACCTTTTTTTAAGAACTTTGGTGAAAATCCGGCAAATGGTCCAAAAAGCAATGATTTCTTATTGTCGATGAATCTTGTGTCAAGATGCGGCACGGACATTGGCGGCGCACCGACCTTCGCTTTGCCATATACTTTTGCATGATGTCGTGCTACGACTTCTGGGTTATTACACGACAAAAATATTCCACTAACCGGGAATCCGCCAATATGCTTTCCTTCGGGAATACCGGACTTTTGAAGTAAATGCAAGCTGCCGCCTCCGCCTCCGATAAAAACGAATTTAGCTGCATGGCGTTCGATGTTACCACTTTCGACATTCTTCACTTTCAATTCCCAGGAACCATCGTTCGTCTGTTTAACCGTCTCCACACTATGCTTGTATTGGACATCGACATCTTTAGTCTTTAGGTGGTCGAATAACATACGTGTTAAAGCACCAAAGTTAACGTCCGTTCCAGAGTCGATTTTGGTTGCTGCCATCTGATCATCTGATGGACGATTTTGCATAATAAGCGGCATCCATTCCATCAGTTTTTCCGGGTCTTCTGAAAACTCCATTCCTTTGAACAAAGGATTTTTTGACATCGCTTCGAAGCGTTTCTTTAGAAACGCTACATCTTCTTTCCCTTGAACCATACTCATATGAGGCAATGGCATGATGAAGTCCTTTGGATTATTGATTAGTTTATTGTTTACAAGATATGACCAAAACTGCATGGATAATTGGAATTGTTCGTTGATGTTGATCGCTTTGTTAATATCTACAGATCCGTCTGGCTTTTCGACTGTATAGTTAAGTTCGCACAATGCAGCATGTCCCGTTCCCGCGTTATTCCACTCGTTGGAACTTTCCTCTCCTGCGTTAGCAAGCTTCTCAAAGACCTTAATTTCCCATTCGGGCACTAATTCTTTCAGCATTGTCCCAAGAGTTGCACTCATGACTCCAGCGCCTATTAAGATAACGTCTGTTTTCTTTTCTTTGTTGCTCATTTTTTTACCATCCCTATACTCTAATATTTGCAGAAAGGATGCGAGCATAACCCAGTCATGCCTTCCTGTATCAACTATTGTCTAAACAATGTTCTATCCATATTATATAAAGATTAAATTATCTACTACATGGATAATTATACGCTATTTATAGACGAATAAAAAGTGGCGAGCTCTATCCTTCAGATACTTGAGTTTTTTCAGTAAAACCAGTAAAGTTCAATCTTCACATACATCTCTATATAAAAACAGCCCACACGCCCGTCAAATGCATCCGGTCCATGTGAGCTGTCTCCTATTGTTCCATCTGTTTTGCCAAAAAATGTGCAGCTGTTTCTGCCGCCTTCTGCTCGGGTTCACCAATAAAGTGGACTTTCGATAAAATATAAACTGCGCCGATTGTATCACCTGCTGCAATAATGGGAGCAATACAATAAGACTTCACCTGTTCTACTTGTCCCGGTACCCACTCCACAGCTTTTTCAAGTTTTTCAATTATGATTTTCCGTCCCGCCAACATCTCCTCGATATCCGGGGACAACTGGCGATTCAAATAATCTTTTTTAGATAGACCCGACACGGCGAGCATTTCATCTCGATCACTGATAAGCGTGGGAGTTCCAAGTGTTTCGTACAGTGTTTCAGCGTATTCTTTTGCAAATTGTCCAAGTTCCGATATCGGTGAGTACTTTTTCAAAATGACTTCGCCGTCCCGGTCGGTAAAAATTTCAAGAGGATCTCCTTCGCGGATTCGCAACGTCCTACGGATTTCCTTCGGAATAACTACCCTTCCCAGATCGTCGATTCTGCGGACGATTCCTGTTGCCTTCATGCATGATGCCTCACTTTCCACAAAATAAGTATCGACTTCATTTCGGATTCAGTATGCATCATACATGGACATTTTATGCAAGACGTCCTTTAGACGGAATCAATAACAGCAGTTTCCTTTACAGCCGATTCAATCAGCCGCATCATTTCTTCCAGAACGTCGAAAGCGGTCCTTTGCCCCGTATGGCGTTCATCAATAGTCATGATGAGTTTTCCCTCTTCCATGGAGAAGCCCACAGCACGGCCGAACTCCATCGATTCAGAGACAAGTTTTGCACCATCTGTCCGGGCAGTTCCTTCCGGCGATAAACGAACTTCGATTTGCGATTGCGGTTTTTTAATAGATTCAACCCCCGCGAGACGTCCCCATGCTTTTATACGTGCAATACGTAGCAGTAAATCGGCCTCTAGTGGCAAATCGCCGAAGCGGTCTGTCATTTCGTCGACAAGCTCTGAGTAATCCTCCTCGCTTTCGATAGCCTTCACCCGTTTGTACATTTGAATCTTTTGGAAACCGTCGCGAATATACTCATCTGGAATATACGCGTTGACGGGCAGTGAAATTTCTAAATTCGGTATATCCGCTTTTACAACGCCTGTCTGCTTTTCCTCGATGGCTTCCTGAAGCATTTGCGAATACAGATCGAATCCAACCGAGTCGATGAATCCATGTTGCTGGGAACCGAGAAGATTTCCAGCTCCGCGAATCGACAAGTCACGCATGGCAATCTTAAACCCCGAGCCTAGTTCGGTAAATTCTTTTATAGCCTGCAGGCGATTTTCCGCAACTTCTGTCAGAACCTTATCGCGCTGGTAAAGGAAATAAGCGTAGGCGACGCGATTCGACCGACCAACACGTCCTCGCAACTGATACAGTTGTGATAGGCCCATACGGTCAGCGTCATGGACGATAAGTGTGTTAACATTTGGAATATCGATGCCTGTCTCTATGATGGTCGTCGTAACCAACACATCATATTCCCCTTCCAGAAAACTTAAGATAATCGATTCAAGCGCGGACTCACCCATTTGTCCATGGGCAAATGCGACTCGCGCTTCGGGGACGAGCTGTTTGATTTCATCGACTTTCCGTGTCATATCTTCTACGCGGTTGTACAAATAAAAAACTTGTCCACCGCGCGCCATTTCCCGTTCGATTGCCTCGCGGACAAGCGCAAAGTTATGCTCCATCACATAAGTCTGGACAGGGAACCGGTTTGCGGGAGGTGTTTCGATGACAGATAAGTCACGAACACCCAGCATTGACATATGAAGCGTCCGCGGAATCGGCGTTGCCGTCAACGTCAGGACGTCTACGTTCGTTTTCAACTGCTTAAGTTTTTCCTTATGCGTCACACCGAAACGCTGCTCCTCGTCGACTATCAGCAGGCCAAGGTCATGATAAACAACATCTTTCGATAAAAGGCGGTGTGTCCCGACGACAACATCAATCGTTCCAGCTTTCAACCCTTTCAACGTTTCTGTCTGTTGCTTTTTCGCCCGAAAACGATTGAGAAGCGATACCTCTATCGGGAAGCCTTCGAAACGCTCTTTCATCGTTTCGTAATGCTGCTGGGCGAGAATGGTCGTCGGAACGAGGAACGCCACCTGTTTGCCGTCTGTCACCGCTTTGAATGCGGCACGAATAGCGACTTCCGTTTTGCCGTACCCCACATCCCCGCATAGCAGTCGATCCATCGGGCGCTGTTTTTCCATATCCTGTTTCACTTCTATGATTGATCTTAGCTGATCGTCCGTTTCATCGTAAGGGAATGCGTTTTCAAATGACCGTTGCAAATCATCATCTGGCGCAAATGCATAGCCTTTTTCCGATTCCCGTTTAGCGTATAGCTTGATGAGATCCTCTGCAATGTCCTGGACAGCAGCCGTTACTTTACTTTTCGTCTTCTTCCATTCCGGTCCGCCGAGTTTATGCAGTTTCGGTTCCTTTTCACCTGATGCCACATATTTTTGGATGAGGTCGATTTGATCGGCCGGCACAAACAGCTTATCATCCCCGCGGTACCGGATATCTAGGTAATCCTTATGGATGCCGCCCACTTCGAGTGTGACAACGCCATAATACTTCCCGATTCCATGATGGACGTGGACGATATGATCGCCTGGTTTGATTTCCGAATAGCTTTTAATACGTTCTGCATTTGTCATCTTTTGCGGTCTAGCTTTTCGTTTCGGCTTACCTTGGAACAACTCGGAATCTGTGACGACTGCAACACGCTGGAGTGGGAGTTCGAATCCTGCGGACAAATCACCGTCAATGACAGTAATCGTTCCGGCTTCTGTCGTTTTTCCGTTCAGGTTCGCTGCAATCTCATAGTCTTGCAAAATCGCCTTTACCTTCTGCATCCGCTCGTCCCCATCGGCAATGATGAAAACATTGAAATGGCTTTGTTGCCAGCGATCTATTTCATTTTTCACTAAATTCATCTGCCCGTGGAACTGCTGCATCGGTTTACATGAAAACGTTACGGTCTTTTTGACGACGATTCCCGGAACCGAACGAACGAACAGAGATAAGTAGACTCGCTTTTGCTCCAGTCTTCCATTGATTTCATCAAAAGGAGTCGAAATTTTAGCGTCGTGAACAATCTTCCCGTCTTCAAGAAGGGCAATCATCCATTCCTTTTCCTCGGTTTCCAAAGAAGCTACAACTTCCAATATTCGGCCAATTTCATCGAATAAAACGATTCCTCTACTCGGAAAATAGCTATCCAAGGTGGCTGTTTCAGTTGCAAAAGATGCATATTTCAGCATATTATCCGGCACGATACCATCCCGCATCAAACCGATATCGGCTGATATATTCAGTGTCAGCTGCTCTTTTGCATGTGCGTCTTTCATCCTCTTTAAGCTAGAACCTAGTGCTGTCTCCACTTTTTCTGCAATGGCCCGTAAAGAATGTGCGGACCAGACGAACTCAGCCGCCGGCAGGATTGAAATTTCCTCCAACTTGCCCGTAGAACGTTGGTCATCAGCAGAAAATGTCCGGATTGAATCAATGTCAGTGTCGAATAGCTCGATACGGACAGGATTATCCATGTACAGAGGATATAGGTCCAAAATGCCTCCGCGCAGTGCAAATTCCCCTGGGGCCGTCACCATCGCCTGCCTCGTATATCCCATCTCCACAAGCCGATTAAGCCATTCTTCAATGTCAATCGTCCCGTCTACTTTGGCAGACAAGGCACTGGACAACCATTGATTTTTTGCTGGTAATAACTTTTTCATACCTGCAACCGGAGTGATATAGATCCCTTTCCCGAACCGCGCCATATGATTCAGCGTATCAATGCGTTGCGCGCGAAGCTCATAACTTGAAACAGAGAAATCTGCCGCAATCAGTTCCTCAGCCGGATAAAGATGGACGAGCGACTCACCCAGCATTTTAACTAAGTCTTCATATGTACGCTGTGCTTGCAACAAATTCGGGGAAACGATGAGGACGGGCTGTTCAAGGGACTGCTGAAGCGCTTTGAAAAATACGGATTTTGCACCGCCCGATAGCCCCGCAATCAGTTGACGGTCTTGCCCTGCCTCCAACTCTTCTTGCAATTTATCAATCTCTTTCTCTTGTAAAAATATATCGATGAGCGCTTCCAAAGAGGCACATCCTTTCTAGTGTTGATAATGAAAAAATAGAAAAAGCTTTGAACGCCATCCAGCGCCAAAGCGTACATCCTATTGAAGCCAATTGTTAAGCGTATAATAATCCGGAAACCTCCGAAGGGATTGTTCGCACTGTTCACAAATACACTGCACCGTCAATTCTCCGTCCTGTCCATATGTCAGAAAACGTTCCTCTTCCCCTTCGTCCATCTTTTGCAGTTCCAGAATGGTTTCCTTCACCGATTCAAATGGAAGCATACCGATTTCGGTTTCGCAGTGCCGGCATTTGTAATGGATGGCCATATTCGTCTCCGCCCCTTTTTCTCAAAGTATAGGCGAGAGAAGGCTCCATTATTCATTATATACCATTATAGTTGTTCATCACTTCAAGAAACGGTTTACCTAGCCACTCTTCACAAGCAGCTGCACTTTTTTTCACCATATCCTCAATTGACGGTGTTTCTTCTTTACTGAAAGTTGACAGCACGTAGTCAGCCACTTTCATACCGCCTGTCGGACGCCCAACGCCGATTCGAATCCTATTGAACTCGTTAGTACCGATATGAGCAATGAGCGACTTCATGCCGTTATGACCACCTGCACTCCCTTTTTGACGCAGGCGTATCGTCCCCGGAGCAATATCTAAATCATCATACAGGACAACGATATCTTCCGCAGCAACATTGTAATAATCCATCAATGGCCGGACGCATTCGCCGGACAGGTTCATATAGGTGAGCGGCTTGACTAGCATCACTTTCCCTTCAGGGCGATGGACGACCGTATACATGCCATTGAATTTAGATTGCATTGCGGGAGTCGATAACCGTTCACAAAGCTCGTCAATCACATGGAAGCCTACGTTATGGCGGGTCTTTTCATATTGTTTACCCGGATTTCCGAGTCCAATTATCATTTTCATCAATTTTCTCTTCCTTTTATGTTGAGTAAGCGAACGTATACAAGTTGAAATAAAAATTACAGTAGAACCGCCAGGACGCATTCGCCTAATTTACCTCGGTTCAACATCAACGTATATAGAAAACAAGCGCACGGAAATCCGTGCGCTCTTTTACCTTTTCAGACTCCAGGCGCGGAGCCCGGTGCTATTACTCTTTGTCTTGCTTTTCACCAATCACTTCAGGTTCAGCTGTTGTTGCTTCAGCGTCCCCTTCAAGTGCATCCATCTCCGCTTCCGTACGCGGAGCTGAAATCAGGACAAGTGCATGGTCGTCTTCATTCAGGATTTCGAATTTGGATTTCCCACGGATATCCGCCACTGTAATCGTTTCACCGATTTGCAATTCTGAAATGTCAACATCGAAGGTCTCCGGAATATCCGAAGGCTTCACTTTAATCGTCACTTCACGGTTCGGCTGTTGCAAGACGCCGCCTTCTTTCTCGCCTGCAGCTTTTCCTATAAGTTGCACAGTCACATCCACTTCAAGCTCTTCCGTCATGTTAATGGCCAAAAAGTCTGCATGGAGGATATTCCCTTTCAAGGAATCCGACTGATAATCATTCAGGACGACATTCAACTCTTTGCCATCAACATTGAGTTTAATGACACCGTTTCGTCCTGTTTCACGCAACGTTTTCAATAGGTCACGCTCATTTACTGAAATTGGTGTAGATTCGGTTTTGAAACCGTAGACGACGGATGGAACAACACCGTCTCTCCTTAATTCTGTTAGTGTCGATTGCTTTGTTGATTCTCTACGTTCTGACTGAATTGTTGTACTCATATTGTTTAGTCACCTTTCTTGTGAAAAAGTTCTCCTAACCTATAAATACCCAATGACAGACGACGGGAAACATATTGCAATCAATCGAACAGTGTACTGACAGACTTCTCCTCGAATACGCGGACAATCGCATCACCTAAAAGTTTAGCGATGGAAAGTTGTTGAATCTTCGGAGATGCCTTTGCTTCCGAAAGTTCGATTGAATTCGTAACGACTAGCTCTTTGATTTTAGAATTGTCGATCCGTTCGATAGCTGGACCGGATAACACTGGATGTGTACAACAAGCATACACTTCTTTTGCTCCACTTTCGATTAAAGCGCTCGCCGCAATTGTAATGGTGCCGGCTGTATCGATGATATCGTCGATTAAAATGGCTGTTTTGCCCTCAACATTTCCGACGATATTCATCACTTCAGCGACGTTTGGACGCGGGCGGCGTTTGTCGATGATAGCAATAGGGGCTTTCATGCGGTCCGCCATTTTACGGGCACGCGTTACACCACCATGATCCGGAGAAACGATAACGAGTTCGTCCCGATTGAAGCCTTTCCCTTTGAAGTATTCCGTCAGAATCGGTTCAGCCACTAAATGATCAATCGGAACATCAAAGAAACCTTGAATTTGTGGCGCATGTAAATCAATTGCGATAACGCGATGTGTACCAGCAGTCTCTAACAAATTAGCGATAAGCTTTGCAGTAATCGGTTCACGTGATCTTGCTTTACGGTCTTGTCGCGCATATCCATAGTAAGGCATGACAACATTGATAGTCCGTGCAGAAGCACGCTTAAGCGCATCGATCATGATCAACAGTTCCATCAAGTTATCATTGACAGGGTTCGATGTCGACTGGATGACAAATACATCACAGCCTCGGATACTTTCTTCGATATTGATTTGGACTTCTCCATCACTGAATCGTTTAACGGAGCATTGTCCGAGCGGACGCCCGATTACCTCCGCCACTTCTTTTGCCAGTGATTCGTTGGAATTCAAAGAGAATATCTTCAGTTTATCGTTTGGATAATGATTAGCCATCATGGTCCCCCTGTTTATTTGAGTTTTAGTTTTTGTACATAACCTTCTTTATTCTCCTGCCGCGCGCGTGCAATTGCAAGTGAACTTTCTGGGACATTTTCCGAAATGGTTGAACCAGCGGCTATATAAGCGCCTTTTCCAATTTTTACTGGAGCTATTAGATTGGAATTACACCCGATAAACGCATCATCTTCGACCGTAGTGACGTGTTTCGTCTTTCCATCGTAATTGACGACAACCGTACCGCAGCCGAAGTTGACACCTGATCCGACTTCGGCATCCCCGATATAACTTAAATGGGATGCTTTGCTACCTGATCCGAGCGTCGACTTTTTCACTTCAACGAAGTTGCCGATCCGTACACGGTCGCCCAGATCAGATTCCGGGCGGATATGGGCGAACGGCCCCACTGTTGTTTCGTCGCCTATTTTACTGGCAAGAACGACTGACGAATGAACAGATGTACTATTGCCAATTTCGCTATCGACGATTTGGCTGTTCGGTCCGATAATACATTTTTCACCGATGACAGTCTGCCCTTCAATCATTGTTCCCGGTTGCAATAGCGTATCGCGTCCGATTTCTGCCGCCGCACTGATATACGTATTGTCAGGGTTGATGATTGTGACACCATTGCGCATATGCTTTTCAGCTATACGACGACGCATTACGCTTTCCGCTTCCGCTAACACAACACGGTCATTGACGCCGAGTGTCTCACTAAAATCTTCCGTAACAAATGCTGAAACCCGTGCACTTTCGGATTGAAGGATGCCGATGACATCAGGGAGATAGTATTCTCCTTGCGCATTGTCGTTTCTTACTTTTTTAAGCGTTTCGAATAGTGCGCGGTTATCAAAACAATACGTGCCTGTATTGATCTCCGTCACTTTCTGTTCTTCTGCTGTAGCATCTTTTTGCTCGACGTTCCTTAGAACTTGTCCGTCTTCTCCCCGGATGATCCGTCCATAGCCTGTCGGATTATCCGCATTGGCTGTCAGAATAGTCGCTTTAGCACCAGTGGTATTGTGGTGCGAAATGAGTGCTTGCATCGTCTCCGAACGGATGAGCGGCGTGTCTCCGCAAACGACGATTGTCGTGCCTTCCAGGTCACCGATTAGCTGCGCTGCCTGTTGAACAGCATGTGCCGTCCCCAGTTGCTCTTCTTGGAGTACGTACTCACTTTTCTTGCCTAGCGTCTCTTCCACCGCTTCGGCTCCGTGTCCGACGACCGTTACGACCCTGTCGGCACCGAGGCCGCGTATATGGTCGATAACATGCTCGACCATCGGCTTTCCGCAAACGGGATGGAGCACTTTATATAAATCGGACTTCATCCGTGTACCTTGTCCTGCTGCGAGAATGACGGCATATGTAGTTGTCATTTGCTGGCCCCCATTAATGAGAAATCAAGACGATTCCTCTCTACTGTTTTCATTATTGACTATAGCTGAAATCCTTTCACTTTTCAACCACATCCCCCTTGACAATCGGATTATAATCTTTTATCATTAGTGACTTTCTTTTTCCTTGCCTATAAAGGAAACTTATTATGCATGAAAAAGCCGCCTATTTTTGTAAATAGACAGCTCCCTACTACGCCTTTCAGAGAATGCATTGACGTAGGCGTCCCTCATCTCGCCCCGGCCCCTTCAAGTACTTCCTCTTCAGCTGTAACATGATACGCGGCTAACACGGCGTCCTGGATCTTCGTCCGGGCACTTGAATTGATTGGATGCGCAACATCCCGGAATTCCCCGTCAGGTGTCCGCTTACTCGGCATTGCAACGAAAAGCCCCTCATTTCCATCAATGACCCGGATATCATGCACAACAAATTCATTGTCGATTGTAATCGAAGCAATCGCCCTCATCCTACCGTCCGTTTCTACCTTCCGTAATCGCACATCTGTTACTTCCATCCCTTACCACTCCTTTGTCTTTACAACGCATGACGTCTATATTCCACAAAAGTAAGTGTTTCCCTTCTTTAAAAACAAAATTATTCAAAATATATTCAAAAGTTGTTCATATTCATTTACATTTGTTCCGGTATGCAAAAACCCGCTCCGGTAAACCGGGCGGGATGCCGTCATTCACCGGCTAAAGCGATGACTTCAATTTCAATTTTTACGTCTTTTGGCAGTCTCGCCACTTCGACGGTCGAGCGTGCAGGCGTATGTGTTCCGAAATGTTGCGCATAGATATCGTTTACAGTACCGAACTCATTCATATCTTTGATGAATACTGTCGCTTTGACCACTTTATCCAAAGAAGAACCTGCTTCTGCAAGAACCGCTTTCAGATTGGCAAACACTTGGTGTGTCTGTTCCTCGATTGTCCCTTCCACAAGCAATCCTTCCGGTGTCAACGGTATTTGACCTGATGTGTAAATCAAGCCGTTAACGCTTACCGCCTGTGCATAAGGACCGATTGCCTTTGGTGCCTGTTCTGTCGCTACATAATTCATCTCATTTTCCACCTTCCGCAAAGTAATTTCCTTCTTCCAACTCAATCGTCCGATCTTTCTCATTCACTGCCTGAAGCTTGATGAGGGATAGGTAGTTGTCGACAAGCACTTCTTCTGGATGTACTGCTTCGACGAGTACAGCGATGCCTGCTAGTTCACAGCCGAACTCTTCCAACAGGTTTTTCATCCCGGCCATTGTACCGCCCGCTTTCATGAAATCATCCGTTATCAGCACTTTCTGTCCGCTTCTCATGCTTCTCTTTGATAATACCATTGTTTGAATGCGTCGCGTGGATCCCGATACATAATTAATGCTGACGGTCGATCCTTCCGTCACTTTACTATCCCGACGGACCACAACGACAGGGACATTCAGATGCCGCCCGATGGCATGAGCAATCGGGATCCCTTTTGTGGCCACCGTCATGACTGCATCGATTTCCATATCCGCGAAGGCGGATGCGAACACTTTTCCGACACGGTCCATGATGCGAGGATTCCCAAGCAAATCTGTCATGAACAAGTAACCGCCTGGCAACAATCGATCCGAACGGCCTAGCTCTTCCATTAGAAGGGATGCCACCTCACGAACTTCCGCTTCTGCCGTTTTCCGAACGAACTTTACACCACCGGCAGCCCCGGATACTGTTACCAGTTTTCCTGTACCTTGCTCCTCAAACGTTTCCTTGACGATTGCCAAGTCTTCGCTAATCGAAGATTTGGCCGCTTTGTAACGATTAGAAAAGAAGGTCAACGGGATCAGTTCATGTGGATTTTCCAACAGATGGCGAGTCATATCGACTAACCGCTCACTCCTTTTCCACTTCAAGGTACCATCTCCTAAATCCGAATATTTTAATCGTACATTATCATAATCGTACGTGTTTAATCAAGGGAATGTTGTTCGCCGATCATTCGGACCGCGTAGACTTCTGAACAAAATCCTTTAAGCCCATTGTAGATACGTGGCACCCTCGACTCATGCTTCACAAAACCGAAAACCGTCGGGCCGCTACCACTCATCAACACGGCATCCGCGCCCGACCTTTTCATTTGCTCCTTCAGCATGACCACTTGTGGATGAAAGCCCATCGTGACAGGTTCAAGGGCATTTCCGACCGATGCACACATTTTCTCATAGTCGCCCATCCGCAAAGCATCAATCATGCCTGCTGTATCAGGATGTTCAATCGTTGACGGGTCAAGGTTACCGTATATATCCGCGGTCGATACAGAAATCGGTGGTTTTGCGAGAATGACCCAGCAATTCGGTGGTGCCGGCAGGCTTTGGATCTTCTCTCCTCGCCCAGTCGCTAGAGCGGTGCCGCCATAAACGCAAAAGGAAACGTCAGAACCAATCTGGGATCCCAACTCTGCAAGTTCGTCTACACTAAGCTTCAATTTCCAAAGTCTGTTCAGACCGCGTAATGCAGCCGCTGCATCCGAGCTACCACCGGCCAACCCTGCAGCTACGGGAATACTTTTCTCGAGTGTAATTTCCACTCCATCTGTTATACCGAATCGACGCTGCAGCAGTTCAGCTGCCTGATAAGCAAAGTTCTTACGGTCATTCGGTACAAACCGCTCGGAAGTCAGAATCTTAATTTTCCCATCATTAGTAGGTCGTAGCCAGACCCGATCCGCCAGATCGACCGTCGTCATGATCATTTCCACTTCGTGGAAACCATCCGGTCGCTTATGTAATACATCCAATGTCAAATTGATTTTCGCGGGTGCCTTTTCATACAACATCCGACCACCTCCATCCAGGCTTGTCATTGTTCACTATTTTACCATAGGGTGTAATGTTTGCGTGATGAAATATACATAATAATGGATTCTGTACACTTTTATGTGAATACCATAAACAAGCTTCACCCTCTATCTGTTTCTAGTAGTGTCCCACAACGACTTACCCACGAATCACGACTCCACTCATTATCCATAAAAAGAGCTATATCCGCCGTCTCAATGACGATCGAATATAGCTCTTCTTTTGTCAGCCTTTAGTGGGATTCTGGGTCATATCAATTATGCCTCGACGTGATTGCGTCCGGGTTTTGAATTGTGAATCGAACAACGAAGGGTTCGATTTTCCTTAATTTCTGCATTCTTTGCAGAAATTAAGGCACTAGCCATTGCGGTTAGATAAGCGCAATTAACTCCTGTCAAAATCTGTGACATCCGCCGGAGGCTTGACAAGGAGGTATTGAACTTCATTCCTCCCCATTCAGCAGGAAGTTCGGACTCCCTCTGATAAAGGCATTTCGGAATTCTTCTCATCACTTATGGAAGTGGGGAAATTCTGCTGATCCAAGTCATAGCTTATTGTTTTCCCGCGCTACTCCTTGTTCGGCCATTTCGATGGCACGTTTCACCATATTCCCCGCGTCCCGAGCCTTGATGCCTCCCCAACCTTCTCGCTCAACAACATCGTAAAAGCCAAGCTCTTTCGCAATTTCCTCTTTTAAGCGCTCAGACATAATACCACGTTTTCTCGCCATTCGGTTTCCTCCTTTTCGGCTGACAGAAACAGTATGTGCCAAAGATAAGAAAAAACACCTATGCAAGTTACTCCAATAAGGAGTGCCTGCACAGGTGTTTTTTTAAAAATGAATTGAATCATAAATGCTGTAATTACTTGATGACTAATGCAGAAGAATCTGCCCCATCAAGGATCGTTATTTCAACCGCTTCGGTCAAAATATCTGCGTAGCTGTAAGATACCCTTTCAAACGCATTTTCATCTTGGTCAAGTTCGACTACGAATACGGCACGATACGTCTCACGAAGTATTCCAGCTCGTTCAATCGTCTTCTTCCGGCCGCCGTTCGCTTTTAAATGCAATCGTTTACCCAGATGAGAATCCAATGACTTCTTAATGTCCGCTAATGTTTTTGGCATGTCGCTTACACCTCACTAAGTATAAGCATAACACTTTTAAAAAGTTCTGTCAATTAAAATGTTTATTTTAACAATGGAACATACACTTTGTCAATCTTTTTATTATTCATACACATAATTTTTCGATAGATATCGAGTTAATTATAGTCGAATACGATATTATTTCCGGACAATCTATATGTTTAAAATAAAACAGATTTACCGTTTAGCACCGAAATCTTCGTATAATGCATTTGATAGTTCTGCAAATTCCCTGATGTTCAGCGTCTCTCCACGTCTACCCGGATCCATTCCGATTTTTTCAAACGCCTGCAAAATCTGCTCTTTTTTCGCCTTACCATCCGGCAAAGAGGTTTGCAAATTATTTAATATCGTTTTTCTTCGCTGAATAAATGACCCTTTAGACACCTTGAACAAGAAATCCTCGTCAATCACCTCTGCTGGCGCCACTTCTTTCCGTGTTAGCCTGAGTACTGCTGATTCCACGTTTGGCTGCGGCATGAAAACGGTCTTCGGCACGATCATCGATACTTCCGCGTCCATATAGAACTGGATTGCAATGGACAAGGAACCGTATGCCTTCGTCCCAGGAACGGCTGTAATCCGGTCTGCCACTTCCTTTTGCATCATGATGACCATTCCGGTTATCGGAACTTTTCCAAGTAAAAACTTCATGATAATTGGCGTCGTCACGTAATAAGGCAGGTTTGCAACAACGACAACATCGTCATAATCTGCAAAGTGTTCTGTCATGACTTGCGTAAGATCAGCATCCAGGATGTCCTGGTGAATAATCGTCACATTATCATAAGGCGCCAATGTGTCTTCCAACACAGGTAACAGACGGCCGTCAATTTCAAAAGCCACAACTTTGCCTGCACTTCTTGCAATATGTTCAGTCAATGCACCAATACCAGGACCCACTTCAATCACGCCCGTTTTTTTCGTGAGGTCTGCATGGGAAACAATATTACGTAATATATTCGGGTCGATCAGGAAATTTTGCCCCAAACTCTTTTTAAACGAAAACCCGTGTTTATCGAGAATTTCTTTTGTCCTGACCGGAGTCGCGATATCTTTATTCATTTTCTTCCTCCTCGTCGAGAACTTTTAATGTTTCTTTCAGTTGATCCTGTCCAATCCGGAACATTTCCAACCGCTTCTTCAACCCTTTACCATTCACTTGACCAATCTGCAGTAGTTCGCTCAATCGCTCCCGCCGCCTCTTTGAGGTAGGATGGCCGATTAACTTGGCCTCCATCAAATCGGCAAGAGGAATCACGACGACTGGCTGATCGTCAACTGTGTAGACCGAACGCAACGCTTCACGAATGTCCTCATCAGCTGCGTGCTCAATACCAAGCCCCTGGCCATTTTTAGCAATCGTAAGCTTCTTCGCAAGAAAAGCGTGCTTCACCCCAGGGATTCGTTCCTCGATGATGGCTCGAATCCTTCTACCCGGAAAATCAGGATCCGTAAAAACGATGACGCCACGGGTTTCCTGTGCATGTTGAATCCGTATGAGCGTTTTATCGTCGATGGCTGAGCCATTCGTTTCAATCGTATCCGCTCCAGTTGCACGTCTTATCGCAATCGTGTCAGACTTTCCTTCTACAACGATAATTTCTTTTATGTTCACAAAAATCCTCTTTCCCATTCTGTCCTTCCCCCGATTTTACCCTGCATCGGCACAGTTGTACAGGAAGGCATATGCTCAATCATGATGCAATGTTCCCAATCTGCGTTCCCTGATTCAACATAAGCAGGCTGGAACACAATAATCCGCAGGACTTGTTACAGCCCTGCGGATAGCTATCGGTCAATTAATCTATGATTTTCATTTTCACTTTGCGTTTTCCAAACTTATACGCTTCGGACTTCGAAGGGACATGAAGATCGATCTTCATCCCTTTGATTGCACCACCTGTATCACCAGCGACTGCATGACCGTAACCTTCCACCCACACTTTTGAGCCGAGTGGAATAATTTTCGGATCGACTGCAATGACCTTTACTTTCGGATTCGTGCGCAGATTGATGCCTGTGCGCGTTATTCCAGAACACCCATTACAGTGCGCTGTGTAGGCTGTCGCTGTCACGTAAAATTCTTTGCCCTCCGAAGGTGCTGCAGAATTGTTGCGCGATACGGCTACACCCTTACTTTTAGTCGACGCATCAGCGACCATCACTTTCGAACCGACTGCAACAATTTTCTTCTGCGGCTTTGTTATCGTCGTTTCCGCCAATAATTTACGGGAAACTTCTTTGCCGTTCTCTTTCACTATTTCAAACTTCCGGGAAACGGCACCTTTCTTCCCTTGCTGGACAACTTTTTCGCGTCCTTTAAGCAATTTCGGATCATTGCGCGTTTCAACTGCAAAGTTTGCCGGTTCTTCCACTACATCGGTGACCTTTTCCACTCGTACGACCTCCACTATAGAGCCAGGCTTCAGGTAACCTTCCGCCTTTCTGTTTAGCCGATCGTCATCATCCAAATGGATGTTCTCTCTTTTTAAAAAGTCAGCGACCGTAGTCGAAGTTGACCAGACTTCCTTTTCTTCCCCGCCATCATTCAGCGTCACTTCAAACGCTTTTTGGACGGAAATGCTGTTGTCTTCCCCAAGTTGCTCCTGCAATCCCGGACTTACGACATCATGCTCTGTAACTTCAATACCAGCTTCCGCTAATACATCTTCTACCGTATCGTCCGTCGTCCAAATTGATTTCTTATCCTGGTCGACTTGAATGGCAACTTGTTGCGACTGTTCCCACCTGATCGACAAACCATCTTCGACCGGTGTATTCACTGAGGGTGTTACGACATCGAATTCGGCAACTTCGATTTCCTGCTCGGAAAGAAGTGCACCAACTGTATGTGCATGCGTCTTGATTTTCTGCTGTTCACCGTTCACGTCAAGCGTGACCGACTCTTTTGTCCCTTCGAATAGGACCACTGAAATGATTGTAACAAATAGGATAAGTGAAAGCACAGTTACCGCTATTTGTTTACTCCTCAATGACTTAAAGAACAGGTTTTCCATGGTACTATTTGACATGAAAAAAACTCCTCCTTCATCACTCGGCTGATTATAAAGGTTCCTTTTCCACGTGTCAACCCATCAGGATTTAATACATGGAAAAATTGGGAAACAACCGGTAGTGGAAGTATGGAAAACTTCCTGGCACTCTATTCAACTCAATTTGAAGACTTTAAGAGCGTTTTCTGTCGTTCTAGCAGCCACTTCTCTGACTGATAGATTCTTCAATCTGGCTATTTCTTCGGCTACCAGTACCACCCAAGCCGGCTCATTCCGTTTACCGCGATTCGGATGGGGTGCAAGGTAAGGTGCATCTGTTTCAATCAACAAATGATCCAACGGTATTTCAGTTGCAACCTCCTTCGGCATTCGTGCATTCTTAAATGTCACCGGCCCCCCTAACGAAATCATGAAGTTCAAGTCTATGCATTCTCTGGCCGTTTCAACACTGCCTCCGAAACAATGCATGATGCCGCCTGTTTTCTCAGCTTCCTCTTCTTTGAGTATGCGGACGACATCCCCTGTTGCATCACGATTATGGATTATGACTGGGAGGTCTACTTTCTGCGCAAGCCGTATCTGTTTTCTAAATAAATCCTGTTGGACGTCTTTCGGCGATTTATCCCAATGATAATCGAGTCCTGTTTCCCCGATTCCGACCACCTTAGGATGCGCGGCAAGCGACTCAATCCATGCCAAGTCCTCTTCCGTACAATCGATTGCATCAACCGGATGCCAACCTACGACCGCGTAGATGAACGGATGCTGATTGGCCAGTTCCATCGCTTTTGTGATTGTCTTCCGATCAAATCCGACGACGACCATTTTTTCAACCCCTGCTTCAAGGGCCCTATTGATCACTTCGTCTAGATCCTCTTCGTACTGTTCTGCATTCAAGTGGACATGTGTATCTATCAACATACGCTACTCGCCTCACAATGTTTTTAGTTTATTCTAACGAATTGTTACTTTTGTTACAGTCCAGCTACAATATGATTACGTTTTTTAAACCGGCGTAATAAGGAAAAACGGCGTGTCCTATGGGAGACGCCGTTTCCATCTATCAGTTAAGCATAGGTTGCTGAATAAAGTTAAATTATTTGACTTGGGCACCATTCTCCAATGTCGGATCAACAGTTGCAAGTTTTAACAGTCCATCGGATTTCCCTGCCAAGATCATGCCTTGGGATAATTCCCCACGCAGTTTGACAGGTTTCAAGTTGGCGACAACAATCACTTTTTCACCGACAAGCGCTTCTGGTTCATAATGTTCTGCGATACCAGAAACGACTTGACGTTGTTCGTAGCCAAGATCCAGTTGAAGCTTCAATAGTTTGTCCGCTTTCGGGATTCTCTCGCAAGCAGTCACAGTTGCGACGCGTAAATCGACTTTCATGAAATCATCAATCGTTATTTCATCCGCTTCTTCGACTTCCTCTTTATCAGCTTGATTGGCTTGTTCTGTCTGGGCAGGTGCTGTCACAGCCATCTGATCACGGATGTAAACGATTTCGATATCCGGATCCAGACGCGGGAATATTGGTACACCCTTTTCGACAACCTTTGTGGCTGCCGGAATTACATCGAACACGCCAAGCGTACCCCATTCAAGCGATCCTCCTTCCAAACCGAGCTGGGAAATGATCTTTTTCGGTGCTTCCGTCATGAATGGCTGCAACAGCACCGCAATATGGTGGAGCGATGATGCAAGGTGCGCCATGACCGAAGCCAATTTCCCACGGTCTGCGTCTTCTTTCGCCAATACCCACGGTGATGTTTCGTCAATATATTTGTTGGTCCGTGAAACGAGCGCCCATAACTCAGAAAGCACGACACTAAATTGCATATTTTCCATTGAAGCTTCATATTTCTTCACGGTCTCTGTCATGAATTCCGTTAAACTTGCATCGAACGCTGTCGGTTCAAGGCCTTCTGTCGGAATTTCACCATCAAAATACTTATTAATCATCGAAACGGTACGGTTCAATAAGTTGCCTAGATCGTTCGCAAGGTCGTAATTGGTACGTTCAACAAACGACTCGGGTGAAAACACTCCATCTTGGCCGAATGGCAGTTCACGAAGAAGGAAGTAGCGCGTCGCATCCAGTCCGTAGCGTTCGACTAGCATTTCCGGATAGACGACATTCCCTTTCGATTTCGACATCTTACCGTCTTTCATCATAATAAAACCATGTGCAAACACTTTTTTCGGCAACGGCAAGTCAAGTGCCATTAGGAAAATCGGCCAGTAGATCGTATGGAAACGGACGATGTCTTTCCCGACGACGTGGACATCCGCAGGCCAATATTTTTTAAATAGCGAATCATCCTCAGCCCCGTAACCGAGGGCTGTGATATAGTTCGTCAACGCATCAACCCATACATAGATGACGTGCTTCGGGTCCCCAGGGACTTTGATCCCCCAGTCAAATGACATACGGGAGACGGACAAGTCTTCAAGACCTGGTTTAATGAAGTTATTGACCATCTCATTCTTACGGGATTCCGGTTCGATGAACGTCGGGTTATCCTCGTAATATTTCAACAGTCTGTCTGCGTATTTCTTCATATTAAAGAAGTACGATTCTTCCTTCACTTTTTGGACCGGACGTCCACAATCTGGACAATTGCCGTTTTCAAGTTGCCCTTCCGTGAAATACGTCTCGCAAGGTACGCAATACCATCCTTCATATTCACCTTTGTAAATGTCGCCGTTGTCTAGAAATGTCTGGAAAATCTCAGCAACTAATCTTTTATGTCTCTCTTCAGTCGTACGGATGAAATCATCGTAGGAAATGTCCATGATCTCCCATACTTTTTTTGAAATTTCCGCGATGCCATCGACGTATTGTTGTGGCGGCAAACCTGCCTCTTCCGCTTTCTCTTGTATCTTTTGTCCATGCTCGTCCATACCTGTCAATAAACGGACATCATAACCGCGCAGTCTTTTGTAACGTGCCATTGCATCCGATGCAACGGTTGTATAAGCCGTTCCGATGTGGAATTTTCCGCTCGGATAATAAATCGGGGTTGTAATATAAAATGTATTCTTCTGTTCAGCCACGAAAACTCCTCCAATATAAACAAATATACTTCCTATTCTATCGAATGCCCCCTTCCGATACAATGAAATTCCCCGGCATTCGTCATGGTCTACAGCGAATAATGTATCTAGCTGTCTAGTTATACCCAATTTTGCAGCTTTCTATAAGTCATACGAAGGTTTATCGACCAGATATTGTATTAACAAGGCCGGATAGTATTTTCTGGAAACCTTCAGTTCGGAACCGTCCTTCTAGCTATCTAGTATGGGGTTCACATCTACGTCTAGTAAAAAAACTATTATATTTCACATAATTTCAGATATGTCATATTGACGATAAATGGAAGACTTGGTATGATAAAAAGTAGACAAGAGAATTATGTCGAATTTTGACGAAATTATATGTATTGGAAGGAGTACTCTGGATGAAATCAACCGGTATTGTAAGAAAAGTCGACGAACTTGGACGTGTAGTCATTCCAATCGAATTACGTCGTACGCTCGGTATTGCGCAGAAGGATGCATTGGAAATCTACGTCGATGACGATAAAATCATTTTAAAGAAATATATGCCGAATATGACATGCTCGATTACGGGCGATGTATCTGACGACAACTTAAGTCTGATTGACGGCAAACTGATTTTAAGCCCTGCTGGAGCAGAGCAGCTTATCAAAGAAATCCAAGAAAACTTGAACAAATAATATCGAAATAATATTTTCCAGAACGGCTTGCCGCTCTGGATTTTTTCATTCATATTTATTTAGACCCTTTATTCGACATGGACCTCTTTATAGACATCGCGCCGGCTCATTCCGCGTTCCATCGCCACTTCACGGATCGCTTCTTTCGAACGGATTCCTTTTCGTTCAATCAGTTCCTCCACATGATTGCGGATACTTAAATCACTCCACCATGCATTTTGCTCTTCTTCAACGACGCCATCGCCACCTTCAATGACAATACAGAATTCGCCACGTATTTCGTTGGATTCTGCCCATAATACGGCTTCTTCAAGCGATCCGCGAAGAAACTCTTCGAATCGCTTCGTCACTTCCCTCGCTAAAACGACAGCACGGTCCCTACCAAAACTTGTCTCCAGTGCACGCAAAGTTTCCTTCAATCTATGCGGTGCCTCATACAAAATGACCGTCTCTTCCCGTCTCTTCAGAGCATCCAATTGAATGCCGCGTTCCTTTTTTTGGCGAGATAAGAAGCCGAAGAATAAGAACGGTTGCGGTGTCAATCCCGAAGCGACGAGTGCGCTGATGGCTGCATTGGCACCGGGCACCGGGACGACATCATAACCGTCTGCTAGCGCTTTCACCACGACGTCTGCACCTGGGTCAGAAATGCACGGCATCCCGGCATCGCTGACAAGCGCAACCGACTTACCTTCCGCAAGCAGATTTACTATTTTTTCGCCGCCTACTTCAATATTATGTTCATGATAGCTCATGAGTGGTGTCTTGATTTCAAAATGGTTGCAAAGCCTGATGGTGTTTCGCGTATCTTCTGCCGCAATCGTATCGACTTCTTTCAATATGCGGATTGCCCGGAACGTCATGTCTTCTAGATTGCCGATCGGTGTCCCGACGAGAAAGAGTTTCCCGCCCCCCGCTTCAGCACTTTTTTGTGACTTCATCTAATTTGTTCCCCTTTCCGATATAACGCTCTTTCGCATCCCTCGTCAATTGCTTGAATCTATATTCTGCTTGCATCGCTTCCCGTTTCGTTTCAAAGCATTCATGGTAAATGCAGTGGACGGGCTTTCGGGCACGTGTGTATTTTGCGCCTTTTCCTTCATTATGGACACGGATGCGCTTTTCCAAATCATTCGTATAGCCGGCGTAATAAGAACCGTCTTTACACTCCAGTACATAAAATAGATGGTCAGTCGTCTTTTCCATGTAAAAGTTGCCTCACTTCATCCGTATAGTTGCCGTCGGCGCCATACACATACAGCGGCGGCAATATTTTCAAATCAGGCTTTCCATCTTTTATCCCTTCAATCAGCAACGTATTCGCTTCTTTCCCCTCTTTCGGATAGACAAAGCGAATCCGTTTCGGCTCTAGCCGGTTAGCGCGCATCGCCGTGACAATGTCGAGCAGACGCCCTGGACGATGGACAAACGCCGCTTTCCCTCCTTGTTTCAGCAGTTCACTTGCCGACTGAACCGCCTGGTCAAGGGTTAGCCTAATTTCATGTCTGGCAATCTTCACATGTTCCAGCAAATTTTTCTCACTGGCTTCATGTGCTGGGAAATACGGGGGATTACATGTTACCGTATCATACTTTTCATAACCCAATCTCGAAGCAATGCCGATAACATCATCATTCACAATTTGGATCTGGTTTTCCAACTCATTATAACGGACGCTTCTTTCTGCCATATTCGCCAATCGTTCCTGTAATTCGACTGCGGTAATCTGTGCATTTGTCCGCCCACTTAAAAACAGCGGTATCGCTCCGTTACCTGCGCAAAGGTCTACAATCTTCCCCGACCGAATGGGGACATAAGCAAATTTTGCGAGTAGAACGGCATCTAAGGAAAACGAGAACGCAGACGGACTTTGGATAATCCGCAGTCCTTCCGCCAATAAATAATCCAGCCGCTCATCATCTTGTAATAGTTTCTCCATCCGATTACACTCCTTCAAAAGAAAAAACCGATGCCTATATGACAATAGGATCGGCTCACTTCATACGTTTTGTTTATTTAAAAATGAAAGGCAGAAAAGGCAGTCTTCCCCTTTTCTAGTGCTGCCGTAATGGACATTGCAGACGTGAAATCCTTCATTATACAGACGCGCAAGGTTATCGACACCTTCTCCGACATCCACTTTACTTGTTTTTTTCCGATGCTGTCTCTTATTCAAGGACTTTGTTTCTTCATCTATCTCTTCCAGTCGCTTGCGCAAATGATGGTTTTCGAGTTGAAGCGAATGGTTCTCTTCCGTCATCTGCGCGACGAATCCAATCAATTCGCGGAATTGCTTATGCGTGGATTCGAGCTTTTGCTCGAATTCCATAACCCTGTCCAGAAAGTTCCTTTCTTTCAACTATCCCACCTCATTATTTCATCAATTGAGCCATATTGTTTTTTTGATTCATCAGTTCTTCCAGCGAATATTCCAACACATGATCCTGATCCGTCAAATTGACTTGGAGCAGACGTTCAAGCAAGTTCAAACCGACGACTTTCCCGGCTCCATCCGGCGTTTGAACGCGCGTACCAACATCTGGCATAAGCGCTTTCGCTTCTTCATAATCATCATTTTCATATTTCAGACAGCACATGAGACGACCGCATAAACCAGAAATTTTCGATGGATTAAGTGATAAGTTCTGGTCTTTGGCCATCTTAATTGACACTGGTTCAAAATCACCGAGAAATGTCGAACAACATAACATCCGGCCACATGGGCCAATGCCACCTAGCATTTTAGCCTCATCACGCACACCGATTTGACGCAATTCGATCCGCGTTCGGAAAATGGATGCAAGATCCTTAACGAGGTTTCGGAAATCGACACGTCCTTCTGCTGTAAAATAAAAGACGATCTTATTCCGATCAAATGTGTATTCAACATCGACCAGTTTCATCTCCAACTTATGTTCCTGAATCTTATCTACACCAATGCTAAAAGCCCTTTCAGCCTCGATACGATTTTCATCAACTTTTTCCAGATCCTCAATTTGAGCTGGACGGATAATTTTTTTAAGCGGGAGCACAACATCATTTTCATCGACTTCCCTAACTTTACCCGCAACTTTTCCATACTCAATCCCTCTTGCGGTTTCTACAATGACATAGTCCCCTTCGACAAGTATAAAATCAAGTGGATCGAAATAATATATTTTACCCGCTTTCTTAAAGCGGACTCCTACAACTTTATACAACAAGTAACCCCTCCTGCATGTTGAGCACCAATTGTTCCATTAACAGCGTCCGATTCATATTGCCGTGCAGCTGTTTTTTTGCTTGCAAGACCGACTCCATATTGGCAGACAGCCGGCTATATGTCCGCTTCATCGATAGACCACTTAAAAATTCCTGCTGATCCGGATATGCCGGAACGGACTGCAAGCCCGCCTTATAGGCAACGATATCCCGATATGCATAGAGAAGTAAATCAAGTCCCCGTTCGGTTTCTTCCTTCTCCTTGAATAATACAGTCCAGTCTGATTGGATGAACAAAAGTGCTTCTTGGACATGTAAATCTGATGCTTCAACCAATTTTAACACTGTTTTTCGCATGTGTGCAAATTGATCATCATTTGCCAGTTGAAATGCCTCTTCGGGGTCCGCTGTAACCATGGTGACTGTTGCTGCCATCGAAGCTGTAACCCCTTGTTCGACAAGCTTTTCGATCATTCTTTCCCGGGAAGGGGGATGAAATGTAATCCGTTGACATCTTGACTGTATTGTAGGCAAAATTGCTTGATACGCTTCTGTTAACAGAATTGCCGTCACTTCGCCTTCCGGTTCCTCCAGGAATTTCAGAAGCGTATTCGCCGCCGCAACATTCATACGGTCTGCCTTGGAAATGATGTAAATTTTCCGGCCTGCCTCATACCCTTTTTTAGTCATATTAAAAATCAGAGCAGACATCTGTTCTTTTTTGATATCTTGTCCGTCTGGCCGGATCATGGTAATGTTCGGGTGATTATTGGATGTAACACGGCGGCAGGAATGACATGTTTCACATGGAACAGCATTTTCAGGCCCTTCACAAAGAAGCAGTTTTGCAAAATAAAGTGCGATTGCTTCTTTCCCTGTCCCCCGTTCTCCGTCGAACAAATAAGCATGCCCAATCCGTCCATTTTCAAACGAAGCGGAAAGTCGCTTCATCACTACCTTCTGCTCTTCAAAGAAGCGATTCTTTCTCTCTTCCGTCATTCATGCACACCTCCTTATCAAACAGAGCCCCCAGACTCTAAACGTGACCAATTCTATAAACACGATCACTTAAAGCGCGAATACTGATAAATCAGCTGACACGCATACTTTTATATCTTCCAAAAAACCCGTGTTTCTTGGAAACCAGAAACCACGGGATCACATGTATAGATTAATGAGAAGTCCTTTGATCTCGCCTATTTTTGCCAACAGGTCGACAGACGTCTTTTCTTCATCCAACAAGGCTTCCGCTAATTCAATCATTTTTTCGTCAATTGTTTCAATAAGTTTCAATCGGCGTCCCTCACCGAATTGGTTCCATGTATGAGATTGTTTAAGTTCCAATCCTGACTCGACTGCTTCCTTCAAGAAACGCCGGATTAACATTTTAAATTTGGCCATATCCCGCAAATTTCGTGAACGTGCAATCCGTTCTCCAGCTGATGAGATATCACCGAGTAACCGGGTGATCTGTTCGCCATGAAGGCGCTGTTCTTGTTTCATGACCATTTGGCCGAACCGCGCTCCGCCTTGCGGAGTTTGCAACGGATCATTCCTCAGCTTATCCAAGCCCGTCCTGTAATCACTATTGACTTTCACTTCAGTTCACCTCGGCTCATCAAAAATGATGAAAGTCTTCAATTGGAAGGACGAATACGGTCGCTCCGCCAACCTCAACTTCAACCGGATAAGGGATATAGGAATCGGCATTGCCACCCATTGGTGAAACAGGTGCTACCATTTGATCCCGTGAACGGCAATTTTCCCGGATAATTTCCAGTGCTTTAGGCACGAGACTATCGTCTGTACCGATTAGGAATGTAGTATTACCCGACCTTAGAAATCCACCTGTACTTGCTAATTTCGTCGCCCGGAAGTCATTTTTTGTCAATGCTGTAGACAACCGGTTACTATCCTGATCCTGTACAACTGCCACAACCAATTTCACGGTAATCTCCCCTTTTCATCGGCTTTCTAACTATTATATCATGAATGTGACGATTAAATGAGTTGTGCGCCTACTAATTTCCAAACATTTTCCGTTACTTGCTCTTTCGGTAACGATGCATCGGTCACCTGTATACGGGCCGGATAGCGCCGTATAAGCTCTTGATACCCCTCGTAAACATTACGGTGGAAATTGATACTTTCATTGTCTAACCGGTTTTCTTCACGTTGATCATTAGCCGCAATCCGAGCAAGCCCCTCCTCCGGGGCAATATCGAAGAACACTGTCAAATCGGGCATCGTCTCGCCAATCGCGAACGCATTGATTGCCCATACCTCGTCAATGCCAAGTCCCCGTGCATACCCCTGATATGCAAGCGAACTGTCAACAAACCGATCACATAATACCGTATAGCCATTGTGAAGCGCTGGAATCACTTTCTCCACAAGATGCTGCCTTCTTGCAGCAGCATAGAGCAATGCTTCAGTTTTTGCATCCATTTCCTGATGATCATTATCCAAGATGATTGAACGGATTTTCTCCGCAATCCGAATGCCTCCAGGTTCGCGCGTCAGAATAATTTTGTGTCCTTCTGCTCTCAGGCGATGAGACAACTCCTTAATGACCGTTGTCTTCCCTGCCCCTTCAGGACCTTCAAATGTGATGAATTGACCTCTCAATACCATGCTATTCTTCCATTCCTTCCTTTACTACAACCAATTGTTTTTCTTTCACCCGAATGGCACCCTGTAATTTCGCCCCCATCCGTAGCAATTCATCCAAATACCGGATATGCCCTTCCGTCACTTTCTCTCCGCTTATTAATAGAGGGATACCGGGAGGATAGGGGATAATCGAGCCAGCCACTACACGTCCCACCGACTCTTCAAAGGATAACCATTCGGATTCCATTTGGGCAACCTCCGCAAATGAAAGAGCTGGGCAAGAAATGTCTTCATTAAGTAGTAGCGTTTCAGTGATAGCGTCAGAATGGTATGAATCACCTATGCCGGCAACCGCTGATTGTATTCGCTTACCAATTTCCTCAAACGGATAATCCAGCTTCGCCTTCAATAACGGTAAAACAAATACCACCTGAAATGGATCTGCAAGTTCACTATAGATCCCTTGTGCCTCTAAACTTGTTTGCAATTCAAAACCAGAATAGCCCTCCAGCCGTAAAAGCAACTTAAGCGGATCATCGCTTTCAACTACTTGCAGCCGTGAAATCATTGCCAGTCTTTTGATAAACGTCATGCGCCTTGCCATAAACATCTCTTTATCTTCTTCTGTGTAAGTAGCTGCATAAGAACGAGCATCATCCAACGAAGCCATTCCTAGATATGATGGGCTACTGGATTGCAACATTTGTAAGTAATGAGCAATTCTTTCATGGGATACCAAATCCGATTTTACATGTAGGAAAGAAGCCATCGTCATCGCTGGCAATGTTTTATGCGCAGAATGCACCACGATATCAGCCCCCATATCTAAAGCTGATTGTGGAAATGGATATCCAACTACAAAATGTGCCCCATGTGCTTCATCCACCAATACGGGAATATTATGGTCGTGACAAAGTCTGATGATTGTTTCCATCTCAGTCCCCGTCTTTCCGTAATACGTCGGATAGGTAAGGATGACCACCTTCGCCTCGGGATATGATTTTAACGCTCTACGCATTTTTTCCATAGTAACAACACCGGCTGTCTTCGTCACACGGTCCCAGTCAGGCGACACGTACACTGGTTTCGCACCTGTCAGCTCAATTGCATGGAAAACGGATTTATGCGCATTGCGTTGAACGAGAATCGTTTCGCCGGGACGACAAGTTGCATAGATCATCGCCAGGTTTCCCACTGTCGATCCGTTCACCAGGAAATAACTTTGTTCAGAAGAATAGACAGTGGCCAATAACCGCTGTGCCTCCTCTATCACACCAACTGGTTCGTGAAGATCATCCAATCCTTCCAATTCAGTGAAGTCATATTGAAGAGCTCCACGCAACGCCAGCGGCAAGCCTGAAAGCAGGCCATGTTTATGGCCTGGAACGTGAAATGAAACCGAATTTGCCTCCCTGAATTTTACAAGCGCTTGGACAAGCGGGCGATCGCCATATTCCATTGTAAATAAACACTTCCTTTTCTTCCTTCTATTATATAGGAGAGTGAACACCTTACCAAGCGACTGGTTATATCTTATAAACGACTAGAGGAACTATACGACCTATTCGGTGAATGCTATGACTAATCTGGCAAATTGTTCGACGGTGAGGTACTACTTCAAAATACAATATAAGCAGGGTAGAGGTATTTAGGAAGAGAAAATATTAATAATGAATACAAAAAAAGCCACTGCCTATTGGCAATGACCTTGACGCCTGGCGACGTCCTACTCTTGCAGGGGGAATCCCCCAACTACCATCGGCGCTGAAGAGCTTAACTTCCGTGTTCGGTATGGGAACGGGTGTGACCTCTTCGCCATCGGCACCAGACTATTGAGCTTGTTCGCTCAAAACCGGATAAAACTAACATTGTGGTATTCAGATCAGGGCCAACCGTGCCCTTTTTAATTAAGGTTAAGTCCTCGATCGATTAGTATCTGTCAGCTCCACACGTCGCCGCGCTTCCACCCCAGACCTATCAACCTCATCTTCTTTGAGGGATCTTACTTACTTGCGTAATGGGAAATCTCATCTCGAGGGGGGCTTCATGCTTAGATGCTTTCAGCATTTATCCCGTCCACACATAGCTACCCAGCGATGCCTTTGGCAAGACAACTGGTACACCAGCGGTGTGTCCATCCCGGTCCTCTCGTACTAAGGACAGCTCCTCTCAAATTTCCTGCGCCCGCGACGGATAGGGACCGAACTGTCTCACGACGTTCTGAACCCAGCTCGCGTACCGCTTTAATGGGCGAACAGCCCAACCCTTGGGACCGACTACAGCCCCAGGATGCGATGAGCCGACATCGAGGTGCCAAACCTCCCCGTCGATGTGGACTCTTGGGGGAGATAAGCCTGTTATCCCCGGGGTAGCTTTTATCCGTTGAGCGATGGCCCTTCCATGCGGAACCACCGGATCACTAAGCCCGTCTTTCGACCCTGCTCGACTTGTAGGTCTCGCAGTCAAGCTCCCTTATGCCTTTGCACTCTACGAATGATGTCCAACCATTCTGAGGGAACCTTTGGGCGCCTCCGTTACACTTTAGGAGGCGACCGCCCCAGTCAAACTGTCCGCCTGACACTGTCTCCTGCCCCGATAAGGGGCATGGGTTAGAAGTCCAATACAGCCAGGGTAGTATCCCACCAACGCCTCCTCCGAAGCTGGCGCTCCGGAATCTAAGGCTCCTACCTATCCTGTACAGGCTGCATCGGAATTCAATATCAGGTTACAGTAAAGCTCCACGGGGTCTTTCCGTCCTGTCGCGGGTAACCTGCATCTTCACAGGTATTATAATTTCACCGAGTCTCTCGTTGAGACAGTGCCCAGATCGTTACGCCTTTCGTGCGGGTCGGAACTTACCCGACAAGGAATTTCGCTACCTTAGGACCGTTATAGTTACGGCCGCCGTTTACTGGGGCTTCAATTCGAAGCTTCGCTTGCGCTGACCTCTCCTCTTAACCTTCCAGCACCGGGCAGGCGTCAGCCCCTATACTTCACCTTGCGGTTTTGCAGAGACCTGTGTTTTTGCTAAACAGTCGCCTGGGCCTATTCACTGCGGCTCTCTCGGGCTTTAACACCCTACCAGAGCACCCCTTCTCCCGAAGTTACGGGGTCATTTTGCCGAGTTCCTTAACGAGAGTTCTCTCGATCACCTTAGGATTCTCTCCTCGCCTACCTGTGTCGGTTTGCGGTACGGGCACCTCCCGCCTCGCTAGAGGCTTTTCTTGGCAGCGTGAAATCAGGGACTCCAGGGAATACTCCCCTTGCTATCACAGCTCAATGTTATAGGAACGGGATTTGCCTCATTCCACACCTCACTGCTTAGACGCGCATAACCAACAGCGCGCTCACCCTATCCTACTGCGTCCCCCCATTGCTCAAACGGCGGGGAGGTGGTACAGGAATATCAACCTGTTGTCCATCGTCTACGCCTTTCGGCCTCGACTTAGGTCCCGACTAACCCTGAGCGGACGAGCCTTCCTCAGGAAACCTTAGGCATTCGGTGGAAGGGATTCTCACCCTTCTTTCGCTACTCATACCGGCATTCTCACTTCCAAGCGCTCCACCAGTCCTTACGGTCCAGCTTCAACGCCCTTGGAACGCTCTCCTACCACTGACACCTTAGGTGTCAATCCACAGTTTCGGTGATTCGTTTAGCCCCGGTACATTTTCGGCGCAGCGCCACTCGACCAGTGAGCTATTACGCACTCTTTAAATGATGGCTGCTTCTAAGCCAACATCCTGGTTGTCTGGGCAACGCCACATCCTTTTCCACTTAACGAATACTTGGGGACCTTAACTGGTGGTCTGGGCTGTTTCCCTCTCGACTACGGATCTTATCACCCGCAGTCTGACTCCCAAACATAAATCATCGGCATTCGGAGTTTGTCTGAATTCGGTAACCCGGGATGGGCCCCTAGTCCAAACAGTGCTCTACCTCCGAGATTCTTAAGTTTGAGGCTAGCCCTAAAGCTATTTCGGAGAGAACCAGCTATCTCCAGGTTCGATTGGAATTTCACCGCTACCCACACCTCATCCCCGCACTTTTCAACGTACGTGGGTTCGGGCCTCCAGTAAGTGTTACCTTACCTTCACCCTGGACATGGGTAGATCACCTGGTTTCGGGTCTACGACCCCATACTGATACGCCCTATTCAGACTCGCTTTCGCTGCGGCTCCGCATTCACTGCTTAACCTTGCATGGAATCGTAACTCGCCGGTTCATTCTACAAAAGGCACGCCATCACCCATTAACGGGCTCTGACAACTTGTAGGCACACGGTTTCAGGATCTATTTCACTCCCCTTCCGGGGTGCTTTTCACCTTTCCCTCACGGTACTGGTTCACTATCGGTCACTAGGGAGTATTTAGCCTTGGGAGATGGTCCTCCCGGATTCCGACGGAATTTCACGTGTTCCGCCGTACTCAGGATACACTCTGGAGAGGATGGACTTTCGGCTACGGGGCTATTACCCGCTATGGCAGACCTTTCCAAGTCGCTTCGCCTAATCCATCCCTTTGTAACTCCGTATAGAGTGTCCTACAACCCCAGGAAGCAAGCTTCCTGGTTTGGGCTATTCCCGTTTCGCTCGCCGCTACTCAGGGAATCGATTTTTCTTTCTCTTCCTCCGGATACTTAGATGTTTCAGTTCTCCGGGTCTGCCTCGTTTACGCTATGTATTCACGTAAACGTACTGCCCCATTATGGGCAGTGGGTTTCCCCATTCGGAAATCTCCGGATCAAAGCTTACTTACAGCTCCCCGGAGCATATCGGTGTTAGTGCCGTCCTTCTTAGGCTCCTAGTGCCAAGGCATCCGCCGTGCGCCCTTTCTAACTTAACCTTTCGGCTTATAAAGCCATTTGGTGAGTCCTTGTTTACAGCGATGTAAACAGGTGCTCTTAAAAAGGTATTGCATAAGTAAATGAAAAAATTCATTTACTCGGTTGATTCTTGATTTGTTACTATCAATGTCGTTTTATCCAGTTTTCAAAGAACAAGTTTTGAAAGTTCATTAGTGAACCCTCAAAACTGAACGCAAAACGTCAACTTCCAAACCCCAAGGGTTTGAATTCCGAATATATCCTTAGAAAGGAGGTGATCCAGCCGCACCTTCCGATACGGCTACCTTGTTACGACTTCACCCCAATCATCTGTCCCACCTTCGGCGGCTGGCTCCCGTAAGGGTTACCCCACCGACTTCGGGTGTTACAAACTCTCGTGGTGTGACGGGCGGTGTGTACAAGACCCGGGAACGTATTCACCGTGGCATGCTGATCCACGATTACTAGCGATTCCGGCTTCATGCAGGCGAGTTGCAGCCTGCAATCCGAACTGGGAACGGTTTTATGGGATTGGCTCCCCCTCGCGGGTTGGCAACCCTCTGTACCGTCCATTGTAGCACGTGTGTAGCCCAGGTCATAAGGGGCATGATGATTTGACGTCATCCCCACCTTCCTCCGGTTTGTCACCGGCAGTCACCTTAGAGTGCCCAACTGAATGCTGGCAACTAAGATCAAGGGTTGCGCTCGTTGCGGGACTTAACCCAACATCTCACGACACGAGCTGACGACAACCATGCACCACCTGTCACCACTGTCCCCGAAGGGAAAGATGTATCTCTACACCGGGCAGTGGGATGTCAAGACCTGGTAAGGTTCTTCGCGTTGCTTCGAATTAAACCACATGCTCCACCGCTTGTGCGGGTCCCCGTCAATTCCTTTGAGTTTCAGCCTTGCGGCCGTACTCCCCAGGCGGAGTGCTTAATGCGTTAGCTGCAGCACTAAGGGGCGGAAACCCCCTAACACTTAGCACTCATCGTTTACGGCGTGGACTACCAGGGTATCTAATCCTGTTTGCTCCCCACGCTTTCGCGCCTCAGCGTCAGTTACAGACCAGAAAGCCGCCTTCGCCACTGGTGTTCCTCCACATCTCTACGCATTTCACCGCTACACGTGGAATTCCGCTTTCCTCTTCTGTACTCAAGTCCCCCAGTTTCCAATGACCCTCCACGGTTGAGCCGTGGGCTTTCACATCAGACTTAAAGGACCGCCTGCGCGCGCTTTACGCCCAATAATTCCGGACAACGCTTGCCACCTACGTATTACCGCGGCTGCTGGCACGTAGTTAGCCGTGGCTTTCTAATGAGGTACCGTCAAGGTACGGGCAGTTACTCCCGTACTTGTTCTTCCCTCACAACAGAGCTTTACGATCCGAAAACCTTCTTCGCTCACGCGGCGTTGCTCCATCAGACTTTCGTCCATTGTGGAAGATTCCCTACTGCTGCCTCCCGTAGGAGTCTGGGCCGTGTCTCAGTCCCAGTGTGGCCGATCACCCTCTCAGGTCGGCTACGCATCGTCGCCTTGGTAGGCCATTACCCCACCAACTAGCTAATGCGCCGCGGGCCCATCCTGCAGTGACAGCCGAAACCGTCTTTCAGAGTTTGTCCATGCGGACAAACTGATTATTCGGTATTAGCCCCGGTTTCCCGGAGTTATCCCCATCTGCAGGGCAGGTTGCCCACGTGTTACTCACCCGTCCGCCGCTAATGTCAGGGAGCAAGCTCCCATCCATTCGCTCGACTTGCATGTATTAGGCACGCCGCCAGCGTTCGTCCTGAGCCAGGATCAAACTCTCCATAATAGAAGAAAATGAATAGCTCATTTCTTGCTGGCATCAATTAAGATGTCAATTTGTGTTTCGTTTCAACCGATTAAAACCGGTGTACTCAGAAACGTTTGCTTAAGTGCGTTCAACACTCTCGCTTTATTTGTTGACGTTTTGCTGTTCAGTTTTCAAGGTTCATATGTTAGAGAAACCATACTGCGCTTCTCGTTTTTCGTCTGCCTCACTGGCGACTTATATAAGATTACAGCATCCTCGAAACAATGTCAACACTTTATACCAACTTTTTATAAAAACAATGCAAAAGCGCATAGTGTAGCGAATCCCGGAATCCCTAAAACCGCGAGTACCAACCCTGACGCAATATTTACAGGGACATAGAGACCGATGAATCCGCCTATGACATTCATAGTGAAAAGAATCAGAAATGCAAATGCGAGACGGAACCAAAATACAGAAAGCCGGTCCATCATTTTTTGAATTTGTTTCTTATTCATCTTCAACAATAGAAGAAGAACCACTCCAACAGCAACGATACCAATAACTTTCATGGGAAACACCCCTTCCAAAGAATGGTCCAGTATATGCTTCCCTATGAAAATATATCAATCAACGCCCAATCTTCGCTTCTTCGCTTCTTTAAATAAGTAAAAATATTTACTCTCTGAAATTTTACGGCGGACGATTATTTCCTGATCATAATCATTCAGATACTTTTCTATTTCCCTGGCCTGTTCCCATTCTTCCTTAGTTTCCATCATCAACGAACGGAGTCGATCGTCAAATTCCTTTTTCAACACTCTTTTTCGGCCAAACATCGAAGTGGACCCCCTATAGCTCCCGGCGACCTTCCAGCGCCTTCGATAATGTAACCTCATCTGCATATTCAAGGTCCCCGCCGACTGGTAAGCCATGCGCAATCCTCGTTGTCATAATACCCGATGGTTTCACAAGCCTCGATATATACATCGCCGTCGCTTCACCTTCTATTGTAGGGTTGGTGGCCAATATCAATTCCTCGACTTCCTCATCTTGTAGCCTCGTCAATAAAGAAGGGACGTTGATATCTTCCGGTCCGATTCCATCCATTGGTGATATCGCACCGTGAAGTACATGGTAAAGACCGGTGTAATCCCTCATTTTCTCCATCGCGATGACATCTTTCGGATCTTGTACAACACAAATCGTCGATCGGTCACGCTGTTTATCCTGGCATATATGACAAGGATCGATATCCGTAATATGACCGCACACCGAGCAAAAACGCAAGTTCCGCTTTGCGTCGACAAGTGCTTTTGCAAAGTCGAGTACAGTATCTTCTTTCATACTCAACACAAAAAACGCCAGTCGGCCCGCTGTTTTCGGGCCGATCCCTGGCAATTTCATAAAACTATCAATCAGTTTTGATATCGGTTCTGGATAATGCATTTCCGCGCCTCCTAGAACATTCCCGGTAGGTTCAACCCTTTCGTGAATTGACCCATCGTGGAGTTCGTTAATTCTTCTGCTTTCGCCATTGCCTCATTTGTCGCAATTACAACTAGATCTTGCAGCATTTCAACATCTTCAGGATCGACGACGGATGGGTCGATGACGACATCAACCACCTGCTTATCTCCGGATACGATTACTTTCACCATTCCTCCGCCTGCTGCACCTTCTAGACGCTCTTCGCCCAATTGTTCTTGAGCCTCAGCCATTTTCTTTTGCATTTTTTGCATTTGCTTCATCATACCTTGCATATTTCCCATACCACGCATGTTTGTTTCCTCCTCAAAATTTAGTCATCATAGACTTCGATGAATTCCTTGCCAAAAAGTTTTTCCGCCTCTGTTACAAGTGGATCCGCATTTTCCTGTTCTGCTTCCTGTACAAAGGAAAGGGGTTCGTCGACCGTTTCACCATCGGAAGGATTCGTTTCCTGCTGTTTCGCAAGCCCATTCTTCCGGATGAACTCCTCCCGCACCTTTAACCAGCCCTCTTCAGGAACGTACACCACTTCGTACGGCTTTCCAGTCCGCGAACGCAATGCATCCGACAAACCTGACCGCAATGATGCATTTTCAGAAGCCATCAGACAATGGATTTCATACTTGAATTTTAACACAAAAGCAGTCTCCGATGCGGCGACCGGTTCTGTTTCTTCAAGTAATGCGGCATGCGATTTCTGCATCGTCTGCATCATACCTGCCCATTCTTCCCGGATTGTCTGGATATCCTGTTTTGTCGCCATTTTTAGTACTTCATGGATCCTACCTGTCGGAACCTTGAATGTCTGGGATGATTTCGATGCGCTTTTCCGCGGCTGAACAGGTTGTTCTTTTGTGGCCTGTATCCCGGTTCCGTTGGCGATTTGCTGTTGTAACGCCTGGATTGTCTGTTCAAGTTCCGCCACTTTCTGACCAAGTCCCGAATCCGATGCCCGCTCATCAGTCACTTGTACCGAACGCGCATCGAGGTGAATCATCTTCAACATCGCAGACTCGATATAGACCTTCGCATGGTTGGAAAAACGCATCTCTTGTTGTGTTTTCGCCAATATATCAATGAATGAATACAAAACATCTGGATTGAACGTTTTCGCCAATTCCACAAAACGCTCTTCCCCAGAAATGAGTTCGAGCAAGTCTTTCAATTCCGGCGCTGTCCGTAACAGTAGTAGATCTCGGAAAAATGTAATTAGATCCTCCGCAAGCCTGGAGACATCCTTCCCTTCCGCAATCAGCTGATTCAACAAAGAAAGTGCCGAGCCAGCATCCTTGCCCAGAAGTGCCTCTGCCAATTGATAGAAAACATTTTCACCGATTGACCCCGTGACCAATAACGCATCCTCAACTGTCAGCTTATCACCACTGAAAGACACGACTTGGTCAAGCATGCTGAGGGCATCACGCATTCCTCCTGACGCAGCTTGCGCAATTATCTTCAGTGTACCGTCGTCAGAACCAATCCCCGTATCCGCGAGCACAGTCCTCATCCGTTCCGTGATTTCAGCCGGTGTAATCGGTTTAAAATCAAAACGCTGACATCTTGAAATGATCGTCAATGGAAGTTTGTGCGGTTCCGTCGTCGCCAATATGAACACGGCGTGCGCCGGCGGTTCCTCCAATGTTTTCAACAAAGCGTTAAACGCCGAATTCGATAACATATGAACTTCGTCTATAATATACACTTTGAAACGGGCATTGGCGGGAGCGAATCGAACCTTTTCAATAATGTCCCGCATCTCTTCGACACGTGAATTGGAAGCGGCATCAAATTCAATGACATCCGTATTCGAGCCTTCCGTAACACTGAGACAGGTCGGGCATTCATTGCACGGTTCTTTTGCCGGGCCATTCTCACAATTCAACGCTTTCGCAAATATTTTTGCAGCACTCGTTTTCCCGGTACCACGCGGCCCCGAAAATAAATAAGCATGCGTCGTCTTATTATGGAGGAGGGCGTTCTGAAGTGTTTGTTTCACATGCTGTTGTCCAGACATCTCTGCAAATGACTGAGGACGGTATACACGATAAAAAGCCTGATACACCAACAGTTTTTCCTCCTTTTGACGCTATGCGGTAATGTTTCTATTATAACACAAATTGCAGCAGTAAATCTTTCTCTGCATAATAAAAACTCGTCCGCTTTGCGGACGAGTTGGATTGTAAATTTAAAGCCGTGCACCTTCCTTCGACAGCCGCACATAGGCGTTACTCCTGTCGCCAGCTCGGTCTAGGCGACCCCGCGGCACATGAGAGAGTCCACTTAATGCTGCTTCCTTCCGGACCTGACATGGTTCATGGGTTCCCATTGCGCAGGACCCAAACGTCAACACTACGTGCAAGAGGCAGACCCTACAATACGGACAACCTCGGGAAGGGATTCAGTCTTGCTAGAGCGGATTGCAAGTTACAGGGCACCGCTACCTCCCCACCTAGCACGGCATTTATTAGTATACTCCTTTTCAATTTAAAAATCAATCCAAAAATCATTTCCTGTTTTTATATAAATCCGTTGACACTATATTTAAATCATGATAAATTATATCTTGTTGTTACGGAGGAATACCCAAGCCTGGCTGAAGGGATCGGTCTTGAAAACCGACAGGGGTGTTAAAGCCCGCGGGGGTTCGAATCCCTCTTCCTCCGCCATATTTTAAATCTAACGCATAAGTTCGGAGATTGAATTTGTTGCCCAGCAACGAATTACTCTTCATTAAAACCAAATCACAAAACTTCTTGAAGCGAAACCGACTTAATGGTTCGCTTCTTTTATTTTTCAAAAAAAGGTGGTCCACATCGAAGTGGCCACCTTTTTTATGCTTATTTTACGACCGCACCTGTAATTGATGGTTGGACGGCTATACATTCGTAGTAAGGAAACTCCGTAACCAATCTTTTCGCCACTTCCGCCTCTTCGCCTTGTTTCACTGCCACGAACAACGAAGGACCTGCTCCACTGATCGTCATCCCGTAAGCTCCATTCTCACGGCAAGCTGTACGAATCCGCTCAAAATCAGGAAATAACGATTTACGGTAGGGTTCGTGGAAGATATCTTTTTCCATCATTCGGCCTGCCGTCTCCCAATCACCAATCGCAATCGCTGCTGTCATTACGTTACCGGCCGCACTTCCGGCTGTCGCTTCCACGTGTGATAGCTGTTCAGGTAGCAGTCCTCTTGACTCTTCCGTTCGTAGTGCAGCTGGTGGAACAAGCATAACGGCGCCGATCTGCGGTTCCGGGAAATGAATGACGTCCATTTCATCCGCTGCAAAATAAGAAACGGTCACCCCGCCCAGTAATGCAGCAGACACATTATCCGCATGCCCCTCTAGTTCACTGCCAATCCGTACTTTATCGTTTGAGGAGAGGTTCAATGATAGCAGATGATCTGCAATCTCGATCCCTGCCGCTATTGCAGTCGCACTGCTTCCGAGTCCTTTGCCAAGCGGGATATCTGACTGAACGTGGAGTCGGAGAGGCTTGGCCACTCCTCCATTTTGTCGAGCCACGTGCTGGATCGTTGTTACGATTAGATTATCTTCCCCGCTTGCCAAATCTTTGTACTCTTCTCCTTCGTATTGCACATGCCAAGTATCAGCCAATGTAACCTCAACCGTCATATATAACGCGAGCGCAAGCCCGATGCTGTCAAAACCGGGACCAAGATTTGCTGTAGTCGCGGGAACGACTACTGTAAAATCGGCCTCCCCCATCATCTAGCGCCTTCTTTCAATTCATTCAACAACGTATCGAACTGTTCACGTGATAATAGCGATTTCTCTTCGTTCACCATGATCGCCGTTTCAGGGTCTTTCAATCCGTTCCCCGTCAGGATTCCGACAATCGTCGTACCCTTTTCCAATTCTCCTGCGTCAAGACGCTTTTTAATGCCCGCAATTGTTGCGCAAGAGCCTGGTTCAGCAAAAACGCCTTCCGTCGATGCAATCAAGCTGTATGCTTCCAAAATCTCTTCATCTGTCACCGATAAAATAGCCCCGCCCGACTCTGCAAGCGCATCTTTTGCCAAATGCCAGCTTGCAGGGTTTCCGATCCGGATTGCAGTCGCTACTGTCTCAGGTTCTTCGAATACACGGTCATAGACAATCGGTGCGGCACCGTCCGCTTGCACGCCCAGAAGTTTCGGCGTAGCCGTCCCTTTTCGCTCCGCATATTCTTTGAACCCTTTCCAAGCCGCCGAAATATTGCCGGCATTGCCGACAGGAAGTGCGAATACATCCGGCACTTGTCCAAGCTGTTCAATCGCTTCGAAAGCGATCGTTTTCTGTCCTTCCAAACGATATGGATTGACCGAATTGACAACCGCTACTTTCCCTTCGCCAGCTTCCCGCACCATATTCAACGCTTCGTCGAAGTTCCCAGCGATTTCAACGATTTCAGCACCATACATTTTCGCTTGTGCCAATTTCCCGAGTGCGATTTTACCTTCCGGAATGACAACGATTGTGCGCATACCTGCACGCGCGCCATAAGCCGCTGCAGATGCCGATGTGTTTCCTGTCGATGCACAAATGAGGACTTCTTTCCCTTCCTCTTTCGCTTTAGCAACCGCCATGACCATGCCGCGGTCTTTAAAGGAGCCTGTTGGATTCGTCCCTTCCGTTTTCACATAGAGATTAATGCCCCATTGTTCGGATAAGTTCTTCAGATGAATGAGGGGTGTATTCCCTTCTTGCAACGTCAATGACGGTGTTTTGTCCGTCACAGGCAACCATTCTTTATACTCTTCTATTAATCCATTCCATCTTCTCATCATTGTTCCCCCTCTACTCGGTAATGGCTTAGCAAGCCGATTACCTCTGGTGTCTCAGTCAATTCGTTTGCAATATCGAGGTGTTGCTGTCTTGAAATCTTATGTGTAATAAAAATCAGATCCGCTCCCGATTCACATTTATCGGATTCTTGGACGACTGTCGCCAAGCTTGCACCATGTGCGCTATAAATCGCTGTTAGTTTCGTCAATACACCGACCTCGTCTTTCACATGGATACGGTGGAAATAACGTGCAAACTTGTTGCTGTCGTTTTTCACTTTACGCTCATACTGCATAGCATGTGGTCTCTTACCGTTCACACCGAGCAGTAGATTGCGGCAAGCCGCAACAATATCCCCTGTTACAGATGTGGCCGTCGGTAAAGAACCTGCGCCCGGCCCGTAGAACATCGTCTCGCCGACCGCATCGCCGTATATATAGACAGCGTTGAATTCGTTATTAACGGACGCCAGTGGATGTGAATTCGGGAAAAACACCGGTTCAACCGCTACTTCAACACCATCCTCGTCCTTTCGGGCAGATCCAGCTAACTTCACCGTGTAACCGAACTGCTCCGCGAGTTCCAAATCGCCATCTCGGATTTCTTTCAGCCCTCTTACAAAGACGTCTTCGAGACGAACTTCCGTCGAAAATGAAAGTGAAGCCAAAATGACCATTTTGCGTGCCGCATCGATGCCGTCGACATCCGCCGATGGGTCTGCTTCCGCAAATCCGAGCTCCGTGGCTTCCGCCAATGCATCTTCATAAGACATCTTTTCATGTTTCATTTTCGTTAGGATGAAGTTCGTCGTTCCGTTTACAATCCCCAATAAGGCACTGATCCGATCAGATGCCAAGCCATCCTCAAGTGTGCGAATCAGAGGAATACCACCACCAACACTCGCTTCAAATAACAGATCGCAATTGTTTTCATCCGCCAGCTCCAATAATTCGCGGCCGTATTCCGCCATCACATCTTTGTTAGCAGTAACGACACCTTTTCCAGCACGCAACGAACTTTCGATTGCGACCTTTGCTCCACTAATACCGCCCATCACTTCTACAATGATATCGATTGACGGATCGTCAAGGATTGTTTGTAAATCAGACGTGAATACGTCAGATGAAAAAGAAGTATCTCTTTTTTTATATAAGTCTTTTACAAGAACTTTTTTAATGCTAACAGACGCACCGAGCTTATGACGTAAATCCTCTTGGTGATTTTGCAAAATTTTTGCCACTCCGCTACCGACAACGCCAAATCCTAGCAGTCCAATATTTATCTCGTTTTTCATTGACGATTCTCCTAACTATATGTACACTATGAAAAAACAATCGTTCATCGTATAAGGACATTATAGTGAAATATTCGGTTAATAACAACCCTGTTTTTCGTCTAATTTAAAAAAACTCAAAATTGTCACTATTAAACGGATAGGATTTGATAAAAATGAAAGTATGTAAATTTGGCGGAACATCCGTCGCATCCGCAGAACAGATTAAAAAAGTAGCAAAAATCGTCACTTCAGACCCTACAAGAAAAATTGTTGTTGTCTCCGCTCCCGGCAAACGGTTCAGTGAAGATGAAAAAGTGACAGATTTGTTAATCCGCCTAGCAGAACAAGCTCTTAGAGGATCGGAAACAGCTAGAGAACTTGAAGAAGTCGTGGACCGTTACCGATTGATCGCCACGGGCCTCGGTCTTTCCGAAGATATCGTACAGGTCATCGAAAAGGATTTACAGGTACGTCTAGACTGCGATAAAAATGATCCGGACCTTTATATGGATAATTTGAAAGCATCCGGAGAAGACAATAATGCCAAACTTATTGCCGCTTATTTCACACATATTGGTCTAGAAGCAACTTACATATCTCCAAAAGAAGCCGGTCTGCTTGTGACGAATCGACCGGAGCGTGTTCAGGCATTGCCCGCAGGTGATGCACGTCTGGCAAAATTACGGGATAAGCCCGGCATTGTCGTTTTCCCGGGCTTTTTCGGATTTACAGAAGACGGAACACTCCGTACATTTAACCGGGGTGGCTCTGACATTTCAGGTTCTCTCCTGGCCGCTGCAACGGAGGCTGAGTTGTACGAAAACTTTACAGACGTCGATTCAGTATTTGCCGCAAACCCGACGATTGTCGACAACCCGATTGCGATTGACAAAATGACGTACCGTGAAATGCGGGAGCTGGCGTATGCAGGTTTTTCAGTATTCCACGACGAAGCGCTGATGCCCGCATTCCGCCGTTCAGTTCCCGTCTGCATTAAAAATACGAATAACCCGGAAGCTCCAGGAACTATGATTGTCAAGGAACGGAATCACTCCGCGCACCCGGTCATCGGAATCGCTGCGGATAGCGGATTTTCCACGCTATTCGTCGACAAATATTTAATGAACCAAGAAATCGGCTTCGGAAGACGGTTACTACAGATACTGGAAGAGGAAGAAATACCGTTTGAACATACACCGAGTGGAATCGATAATATATCCGTCATCATCCGGAGTAGTTTCCTCACTGAGGATAAAGAAGCGCGTATCATCCAACGGGTGAAAGAAGAACTGAATGCAGATGATGTCCATTTGCTTTCAAATTACTCCATGATTGTGCTCGTAGGCGAAGGCATGCGTCATACAAAAGGGCTCGTCGCACGTGCGGCATTAGCCATTGCTCGTGCCGATGTCAGCATCCAAATGATCAACCAAGGCTCTTCCGAAGTCAGTCTCGTTTTCGGTGTCCATAAAGAAGATGAAACAAAAATCTTAAAAGGGCTCTACGAAGAATTCTTTCGGAAATCAGCAGTCACATTATAAGGGATAGACTTTCAGTGTCAGTGGAGAAAATAGAATGACCGTCCATCTTCTGACGAATAAAAGGCGCAACATCTATGCAGATGTTGCGCCTTTTATGTACCCTTTTTTAAAATTGATTATAAAATTGCCTAACAATCGCGTTCGCAATCATGTCCGACATCTCCAATGCTTGCGCCTCGATTTTATCGAAGACTTCTATGTCTTCTTTGAAGTTTTTCTCAATCATACAAACCGCTTCGTATTTCGTTAACGCTAAATGCATGTAAAACATTTTCCGTACCTCTTCTATTTCCAAGTAAGGATTGATACTACTTAAAAATGCTGAAATATCATCTGCATTCCGATACCATTCCTTCTCTTTTTCCGTCGCTGTTTTCGTATCGCCCTTCACGGCCGCCGTTACCAATTCGGCCGCTAACACCAGATGTTCCTTAATGAGCTCAGTGTAGCGGTCTGCAATTTGATCACCGTAAAATGGCCGTAAGCAATTTCCTAAATCTGTTGCATTGCGCAATAGGCGTTCCTGGACAAATGGTAAGTCTGGTAAACCAAAAACGATGCTGATGATCGTCATTCTCGTCCAATTGACATGTTCCAACCAAAGGAGTCGGTTCATATTTATAAAATCGACTTCTGCCTTGCGAATACAGTGTCTGCCATAGATATCCGCCTTGTTAGTGAGGATATACCTGACAGGTGCCGTATATTGCGAATATGGTCTTCCATATTGTACGGGAAGTACATTTGAATAAGGATCCACTGCACAATCACTCCCAAGATTTTCGTAAGGGTAACACTACAGCCTATTCAAGGACCCCATATTTTGTGAAAAGAAAAAAGTAGCCACAATCGTTGGCTACTTTTTTACTTCACTTCTTATTTTTAAAGAAAGACGTCTGTTCGATGAAATGTCCGATTCGCTCAACGATTGTCTCTACTTCATGTGGGTTATTAAATAGGTCATAATCATTAATATCGAGTCTAAGTACAGGACAAGCGTTGAATGAATCGATCCACTTCTCATAGCGCCCGTGCATTTCTTCCCAATAGGCAATCGGCGTCTGCTGTTCCATCAGGCGTCCGCGTTCCTGAATACGTGAAACAATATCGTCCAACGATCCTTCCAGATAAATCAGCAGGTCAGGATGGGGGAAATACGGCGTCATGACCATCGCCTCAAACAGTTTCGTGTACGTTGCATAATCGACCGGATCCATTGTCCCTTTTTCCATATGCATTTTCGCAAAAATACCAGTATCCTCGTAAATTGAACGGTCTTGGACAAACCCGCCGCCATACTCAAAAATACGCTTCTGCTCTTTGAAGCGTTCCGCTAGGAAATATATTTGTAGATGGAAACTCCATTTTTCGAAATCATCATAAAAACGGTCGAGGTACGGATTCTGATCGACGTTTTCAAATGACGTCCTGAAGTTCAACGCATCCGCAAGCGCCTGGGTCATTGTTGATTTACCAACGCCGACCGTTCCCGCTATGGTAATGACGGCATTGTTCGGGATGCCATATTTTTCACGTAAGTTCATTCAAAGCGACTCCTTTTCTTATCGTTGCATCGACCGAATCCAAGATGAATTGCCGATCCTTGTTGTTGTTCACGAAATCAAGATCATCTCCATTGAAGCGAAGAACTGGGATTTCAGGATGTGCCGTTTCAAAATGTGTGATGAACGTCTCATAATCCTCTGAGAGTTGCTGTAAATAAGCGTGGTCGATATTTTTTTCAAAATCACGCCCCCGCTTAACTATGCGTTTCATAAGTGTTTCTAAACTGGCGTGAAGGTATACGATGACATTTGGAATAGGCATGTCCCGTGTCAAGATTTTGTAGATTGACTCGTACTTCAGATACTCGTCAGGATGTAATGTCCGTTTTGCAAAGATGAGGTTTTTGAAAATATGATAATCGGCCACCACAGGTTTTTTATCAATGAGGATTTCATTCTTTAGATCACTGAGCTGTTTGTACCGATTACAAAGAAAAAACATTTCGGTCTGGAAACTCCATTCCTCGATGTTATCGTAAAATTTATTTAAGAACGGATTTTCATCCACGATTTCTTTCAACTGGTGGAATTGCTGTGTATCCGCGATGGCTTTGGAAAGCGATGTTTTCCCAACGCCGATCGGACCTTCAACCGCTATGAACGGGACAGACATCAGATTTTCCTCCTTCAGGTCGTCAATAGGCAATGCTCTTTATCTTATCACACGGGGAAAGTGAAAAACAGGATTTTTCCACGTGGAACAATTTCAGTCGAACTAATTCTTGAAAAAAGAAAAATCCCCTCTCATCTACGAGGGCTCTGAAAAACTTACGTTTTTATAATGACAAATCTTTTCAGATAAAGATAAGGCACTTCTTGTTCAATTTTGAACAGGAGGTGCCTTAATTCTTACTCTATTCCTTACTCTTTTTCATTGAGCAGCTTCAATATTCGTTTCAGATTGACGGCTAATATGGTTTTGGCACCTTGAAATCCCATGCCAAATAGACCCGCAGCCGATGCCGTATTGTACCCGAACTGCCTAAACTACTTTATAGACTTTTTCAGTACCCCCTATAAATAAGCGGTCTTTTTCTTATCTTCGCCCAATGTACCCATCCTTACGAGGCACTATTAAATTTTTTTATCCATTTCTTTTCAACACGCTTCGTAAAAAGATGGTAACCCTTTAATACTCACCTTCATTGAATAAACTGAAGATAAAAGGAGGTGTAAAAATGTGTAGCAATAATAGTATTAATTGCGGTTGTTCATCATTTAATAAAAAGCGCGCACTTGGACCCTTTATAGCGATTGACACTGCAAGTATTACCCCACCACCAGTTAACGCAGGTTCATTACCTATCATCCCATTCGCTTCCGGTATTGCAGGGACTTTTTTAACAACAACCGCTGAGGGATTGGTTGACGCGTTATATGAGATAGGATTCGGTGACTCGAATTTTACAGCGACGCTTCCTGGCGGTGATATTGACTCAAGTCTTGTAACAGAAGCTTTTTCTGTTACAAGAGCAGGTAGTATTACAGCGATTTCTGCAGCCTTCACTACAGTGACGCTTATAACGCCACTTGTAGGAACAGTTACAGTTAGAGCACAAGTTTACCGTTCAGCTGCAAATAGTAATGTTTTCACCCCAACAAACGCATTTGTTGATACAGTTCCAATAGCTTTTGGAACTATTGCTAGGGGCCTTAAAACCATTTCTCCACCAGTACTTGTGGAAGCTGGTGATCTTTTAATAATGGTGTTCTCGGCTACTGCAACAGGACCTGGTGATTTAACCAATAGTTTTTTTGGTACTGCAAGTGCGGGTATCACTTTAGCATAGTCACTCCATATGTATTCATTGTTAACGACTAGCATACTGTTTTAAAACGGTACTTAACGCTCTCGGGGCCACTGAAAAAGTCTATAAAGTAGTTTAGCCAGTTCTTGAACGAGACATCGTTCAAGAACTGACTTTTTTCTTTGATGTGGTTGATTTCCGTTGCGGCGAACGCTTTTCTGGGGGAGAGCCTTGAGCCGCATGATTATAAAGTTGGCTTAAAGAATTGCGATGGCAGGCTAATTTACATCATCTGATCTGTTACTTTGTTGATTGGTTTAACGATGTTGTTCGCAGATAACCAAATAATAACAAGTCCAACGAGCGATGTAATTCCATGGATAGAATTGATCCAATCGCACTAGATGCGACTGAGAAGATGTAAGGATTAGACACGTATAAGCAGGAAATATCGACATTGGTAACCGTTATTAAAGACATTGTAGGACAAACGACTCTGTTAGCATTGAATGCGGCCATTGAGGCGGCAAGAGCAGGAGAGCACGGAAAAGGATTTGCAGTCTGGGCAGATGAAGTGAGGAAACTCGCAAAACAAGTATCCATTTCGGTAACGAATATTACAGGGGTTGTCAGTACCTTTCAACGTGAATCCATCATTGTCGCAGAGTCACTCACTACCGGTTATTCAGAAGTTGAAAAAGGGTCTAGTCAAATCAAAACAACCATGGTTATCTTCTGCTTCGGTTCCTACAATGCATTGGAATGGTCAATCTTGTCCCGAATTCACGATAAAAAAATGGGTCGTTATACTACAGTCACTAACTCAACAGCTTCTAGAATTAACGGAGTTCCAGCCGAGAGTGCGCCTTCAACGGTGTTAAAGGTCAATTCTGTTGCAGAAATTGTGTACGAATTACCCTCTTGTAGTACACCGTTAATATAGAGATTGTAATAACCATTCGCGACTACCGGAAAACCTGTTGCAGCCACTCCAGTGTCATCCAAAAATGCAGTAGCAGCAACTGATGTACCATCCGTGACGGCCAATGGTGCTGCCAACACATTAAAAAATCGTGTTGAATCACCTGAAACATTGACATGAATATTAATAAGCGAAAGTGCCATATAGTTCACCTCCTTTCATTCACAACATAGTACATGCAGACCTTCTATAAAATGACAGGGCTGTCCATCGTTTAACTTGAATTATTTACAAGCTCGGCTGTGAAGCCCAATGATTCAACGATAATGGGCGTCCCAGCAAAAATAACACCAGCAACCGGGTTAATCGTTATGCTGTTCGAATCCACTTGGTAAAATCCCCCCTCTTGGATTACACCATTAATGTGTAAATTCAAGTAACCGTTTGGGCTGAAAATCACGAATTCTTCTACCTGGTTTTCATTGTCGTCATAAAACAGAATAGCTGGAATTGTTGCCCCATTACTCAGATTTATTGTCGATTGTGGAATATAAAAATACCTGTTTATAGTTGGAATGATCGTTATTTCAGAGATAGGTGCGGGGGGATCGGGATCGGGATTGGGACTGGGATTAGGGGGAACAGCAGTATATGGTCCGTATCCAATAAGACTTTCACAACCCATTACGCCAATCTTCTTCGTTGGATTTCTTTTACATCTGGTAGTTTTACACATGTGTCTCACCTCCCTAACCATACTATATGTAACGGAGCGATCTACGGACTAGCCGGTTATCCTTGTTCAATTGTAAACTTTTACTAAATCCTTCTTCACAGTTTCAGCACTTGAACAATCAGCTGTTCAAAGATAGAGTAAAATGAGGTGATGATATGAAAACAAACATTTACGTAAACGATGAAAATTTCGTAGCAGGAATGACCATGAAAGATGCAGCCGAACTTGAAAATAATAATATGGCGCTTCATGTCTGCGAAAACTCTGCTCATGTAGTGGAAAACCGTAAGAAATTGGCGGCTTCCTTGCACTGTGAGCTAAACGATTTCGTCTGTGCCCAGCAAACACATAGTGCCAATTTCCATAAGGTTACACTTGCTGACAAAGGGCGTGGCGCCGATCGAATGGAGTCCGCGATACCAGATACGGACGCCTTGTATACGTACGAGCCAAACCTGGTAGTATGTAGCTTCACGGCTGATTGTGTCCCCGTGATTTTTTACAACGAAGTAGAGGGTCTAGTTGGGGTAATCCATTCCGGATGGCAAGGGACAGTCAAAGAGGTTACTCTGAAGCTCTTTGAACATTTAGCACAAGTGGAACAGTGCGACCCAACGGATTTCCACGTCCAGATTGGACCCGCACTTAGCCAGGAAAAGTTTGAAGTCGATGCAGATGTATATGTACAATTCAAAGACCTTGGCTATGCGGATGATTTCATCGACTTCAATGACCAAACTACACAAATACCACATAGACAATCAGTTAACTGTGAAAAAACAATGTGAGCTGGCGGGTATCCCTGCTGAGCAAATTGTAATTGACCGAACTTGTACGTATATTAGCCCGGATGGGTTCTCCTATCGGCAAGACAAACAAAGTGGTAGGCATCTTTGTTATATTCTGAGAAAAAAGTGACTGAGCGTCCGGATATAAGGGCTCAATTGACTAGTTCGACGATATTCACTTAAAAAGCACATCAATTTTTTACATTGATGTGCAATGTCTATAAGATAGCTTTGTTATCAAGAAAGCCCCAACCACCTATGACACGAGTTTGGGCAAAACGATTCCTTGATGGATCAATCATTTGTCTGGTTTAACGAAACTGTACGGTAGACACTCTTTTCCTTGCCGAATGGTTGCTACCCCATCTGTTGTTGTATAAGGTGGGGTTTCTGGTAAAACGCTCATTACTAGAATCCTAATCGAATGGTCTTTATAAAAGATTTCATGAAATGAAGGTCTTAGATGAGGATCTGTATTTTCATAAACCCTTTTTTGTAAGTCGTTTATTTCGACATCAAATGGAACTCCTTTTAACACATTATCGATTCCCCGCACTCTGTCAGCCACACCGAAAACAACGCTGCCCCCGCCGCCATTTGCCATACAAACTGCATATCGAATCATTTTTTTCACGTTGTCTTCCCTACATCTATCATTCCATTGTTTGAAATCTAAATCTTGTGCCTCGAAGTCATCCGCAATATGATGTTCCAGGTTATCGATAATCCCCATAATTTCCTTCTTACTCTTCATGCAAACCTCCTCCTTTCAGGCCAGATTATTTTTATTCCACGCCAACATGATGACCCATCCATTCGGAAAACTAAAATTATATAAAAAAGGCATTCTCCTTACTCTATTCATATGTTTACATTGTCTTAGCTGTCTATAGCTTTAGTTTGTACTGCCTGTTACCAATCTCCACACAGGGACAAACATGGCAAGCAATTTAGTTCATCTTGGAACAGCTATGCTGTCTGTCGTTTCTATTCTTTTTGGTCCTAAAAGAGTCGCATCGTAGGGATATTTGTAGCCATCCCAGTTTGTATTGTACTGAAATAGATTCCTTTTTAAAGATAATCTTTTAAAGGATCTGTCACAGCTTAAAATTATTTTATAACATAAGAAAAAGGAGAATGCTTCGTCCATCGAGCATTCCCCTTTTTTCATACTTTAGTTGGTCTCGCTCACTCATAGCACTGTTCCCAGCTCCATCGTGTTTACTCCAGCAGCTCTTCTGGAAGCAGTGTAAACCCTTCAATCATTGTGTCTTCTTCCACCTCGATCAATATGCAGCGTTTGCCGTTGACATTGACCTGCCTCACATATCTCAAGTCTTGCGGACTGATAGCGATATCCGCTACTTTCGTTTGGATCTTGATGGATTTGGATGCGTAACTTGGAACGATATGGCTTGCCTTCATTTCATACGTTTTGTCATCGATTACAGTCTGAAATGCCATTTCCACCTTTTCCGTACTCACATCTTTCACTCCACTCGCCTTCAGGACACGTTCCACTTCTTTCGTATCCAACGTAGGAAGATATCCATCTTCTTCTTCGTCTCCCACAACCAACATACTGTTGATTTCATCATATACACTGGCAAGTGTTTTTGTATTCACTTCATTACCAACTACTTCTTTTATGATTTCTTCAAAAACGGCTTTGTCATCCCCGGCAGTCATAATATCTTCACCGTCCAGCACATTCTCAATAAAGTTATAGTCTGGCTTATTCGCTTTGCCGGCAGCATACAAGATGTGATTGACGTCTGCTGCATTGTCTGTGAAGCAAGGGAACAAAAATCCGCCAATTGGAGAGGTCAAGTTGATGATTGGATCGAGCAGGTCTCGCGACTTAAATTCCTTCTCATTAAAATCAAATACAAGTGACCGTTTCGGCAGTTCAGTCTGATTCATGCTGCAGAGAATGAAGGCGGTCTTGTACACTTCATCCCGTTCAGCAACTTCCTCTTCATCAGAATGCCTTTTCGTCGGTTTAAAGTAAGTACCGCGAATAAAAGTCACGACGATGTCCTTTTCATATTGAACGTCTTGCACCATCTTTCGGGCGATACCTTGCATATTTGTTTTCCACTCTTCTACTTCATGCGCTTGGAGGCCATCATATAAAAGCTGTTGCGTGTGGTCTGTTTGCTCCTCCGCTTGCTGTTGAAACTTTACCTCGAATAGCTTGATATCCAGTTTTCCACCTAACACTTTTTTAAAGTTGTTCAGAAACAACTCTTGCTGTTCCCGATCCAATAGAGAAAATGGCTGGCTCTCCTCATGATAAATCTCACTACTCTCTTGCCTAATATATACTTTGTAAATAGTAGTGATAGTCAGTAAATCTGTATCCAACTTAAAATGCTTGCGAATTTCTGCAATGTCTTTCTTGTTCATCCCTATTTCCACTCCCCGACTAGTAGAATCTATCTTATTGACTCCAAAACCACATTATAAATGTAAAAAGAGCGTCAAAGCTTTCATTCAGCATTTGACATTCCCTTATTATATCAATGTTTTTGATATTGGTTGTAACACAATCAATTTTGAATCATACAGAGCAATTTCCATTTTAAGTGGAGTTGTCCTACAATGAAGGAAATGAACCGAAAAACATAAGAAGTGAGGGATTCATATGATGTGCGGATCAAAATGTTTCCTTGTGGAAATGGAACGAAACGGAACAAAGCAAGTCATGCAAGTCACCGCGAGAACCCCCATAGGTGCAAGAAAAGTAGTCAAGAGAGAATACGGAGCGGGAGTGGGTATTATATCGGTGAAAGAGGAGAAGCGGCATACTTGAAAATTGACAGTTAGAAATCATATGATGGAGTGATTAACTCCCTACCTCTCACACCACCGTACATACCGTTCGATATACGGCGGTTCAATTAAGATGGGTAACGCAAAGTTTCATAACTAGATAACAGACTTTTGAGCCCTTGGGAACTCCAGTAGGAGTTTCCGAGAGCTCTATGTAGTATCGAACTGCTGATATTCTCCAATAACCTTTTCGTGAGTTGCCCCATTCGTAAGCCTTTCCTCTCGGAACGCCTAGCCCAATGAGTTTCCTCACTTTGGTTCTTGGAAGCTTCCAATCCTTCCATATACACATTCGGAGCCTTCTTCTAATCCACGAATCAAAGTGACCAATACACTCGGCGTATCTGCCAATGCAAAGTAGCCGCACCACCCATGAGATATTGTTGAGTTTCTTTATCCGATACTCCATAGGATAAGGTTTCTTCCTTGAGGTGATTTCACGGATTTTATTCTTCATTCGTTTCACACTTTCTTTGGCAATCCGAACCTTAGGTTCTTTATGAAAGGTAAAACTAAATCCAAGAAATTTTCTCTTCCATGGCCGGTCTACTGCGGACTTATTCAGATTCACCTTCAACTTTAGTTTCCCTTCAATAAACGAAGTGACAGAATTCATGACCCGATTTCCTGCTTTCTTTGTTTTCACATAGATGTTGCAGTCATCGGCATACCGCACAAACTTATGACCTCTTTCTTCTAACTCCTTGTCCAGTTCATCAAGTACAATGTTAGAAAGTAGTGGACTTAAGGGCCTCCTTGCGGAGTACCTTCTTCACTAGTTGTCACGATACCATTTATCATGATGCCCGATTTCAAGTATTTACGGATTAACTTAAGAAGACGCTTATCTTCAATTCGTTTCGCAAGCACGCCCATGAGCCTATCATGGTTAACCTTGTCGAAGAATTTCTCCAAGTCGATATCAACAACCCAGCGATTCCCTTCCTGTATATATCCTTTTGCTTTCCTTACCCCGTCGTGAGCACTTCGATTAGGTCGAAACCCATAACTATGGTTCGAAAAGGTCGGATCATATAAAGAGGTTAAAACTTGGGCAATCGCCTGTTGAATAAAACGGTCTATCACGGTTGGAATGCCTAATAGACGCACACCACCGTCAGGTTTCGGGATTTCGACCCTGCGGACGGGTGCGGTTCATAAGTTCCCTGGAGGAGTTCCATTTTCATGGATACCCAGTGTTCTATAATGTGCTTCCGTAGGTTTTGTACGGGCATTTCATCAACACCATGGCTCCCTTTATTGCGTTCCACCCTTTTCAGAGCAGAAAGCAGGTTTTCACGTGACATTATTCGCTCCATCAACATTGGTTACGCCTCTTTCCGTGAACAACGTTTCTTCTTATGCCAGCTCTGCTCCACCATCTTGAAGTCCCACATGGAATTCACCACTTCCTCCTTCAAGCATGCCTTTTACGGTTATCTGTGTTCTTCACAGGTTACTGAATGCCAAGTCGTTGTTCTCTCTCAATTGTTCAGCCCTTCCCATTCTTCTCGAGTTCGAATAGTACTATGGCTCTGCTGACTTCTGATTGTTCAGCTATCCATCACTGAATAGGTTGCCAAGGGTACTTGGCTTATCAATCAGACCTCCCCAGGTAAGAATGTAGTCTTTCCCTCCATCTATCTGCTTCATTTACTCTGTACAACCTTCGGCAGAAAGGGCTTTGTTTTGTTAAGCAAACTCACCCAATTGTACCTAGCCTTATATGAAGTTCGTGTTCCTCAGACCGGAGGTTTGCCGCTCGCTTCCTTCAGATTCCGCGTCGCCGCGAACACCCTTGCGTTAAGCTAACTGTTACTTCTGCCTTCACAGTTCGGGACTTGCACCCTATAGACTACGCCCATCTGCCATTAAAGACCCCCATAGCTTCAATCGAAACTACGGGGGAATAGTCTCCCTTTACTGTTCTTCCAACGTATTATTGACTTCATTCAGTTGCTGCTTCAACGAGTCTAACTGGTCTTTGTTTTGCGGAACAGCATCCATATGCTCATTAAATTGTTCTGCATGCACATATGCCCTTTCTGCACGTGCAATTGAGTTGAAAGCATGCTCAACCGCCATCTCTTCTGGATGTGACATCGCTTGCTTCACCGCACGGTCTGCCTTTTGGACAGAATTGCTAAAAGAATTACTTGGATGATCCGGTTTCCAACTTGTGTCTGAATCCTTAGCCATTTATACCGCTTCCCTTCCCAAAAATAAGATCTGTTACGGAAAGCTTAGTATTGTGAAGTATCCCGAAAGTATGCACGAATAGGAATTAATGAATACTGTCTTTTTGCCGCCGTATGTTTATCAACAGCTTTAGAGTGGTATACAAAGAAGGTGATGGAGCAAAGGTAGGTGAACGACATGACTAAACAATGGAATTTTATCATCGGGAATAAGCTAATCACCATTTATGACAAAGATAAGAATATGGCTGAGAAAAAGGCTTATACTCTATACAAAGAAATTCAGAATAATGATAGCTAAAAACACCAGCCCCTCATCCGACTGGTGTTTTTTTAATTGTATTAAATCAGCTTAACAAGTATTCTTCACTCAAATGTTTACAATCCCTATCGACATAGTATATATTGAGGGTAGAAAGTTTGAAGGAGAGATTGAATATGTCAACAATTAAAAATGATCATTTGAAGTTCGGCAGTGCAGATGCACCTTTAAAACTAGAGGCTTTTATTAATTTGGCATGCCCAGGCACCGCAAAAATTTATCATTTGGCAAAAGAAGTATTACCCTCATATATCGAAAAAGGTCAAATTGAGGTTATTGTAAAATTATACGATAAACCACGCGAAGAACTGCTACGCGGTGCATTGATTCACTGGACATTTGACAATGAGAATCCAACAGAAACATTAGATGTGATTGGCAAACTGCTAGAAACACAACCAGAATGGCATGATCTATCAGATAAAGAATTAAAACGGTTACTTGTTGATAAATACAACTTGCAAGAAGAAGAACGCCTTGAAAATGTGGATGTAAGCTTAGCGATTACAGCTGAAGCGATTGAACGTGAAGTGAAAATCGTGCCAACTTTATTCTTCAATGGTGAAAAATTACTAGGTTTCACTTATGAACTAGAGCCTTCTGATTTAAAACAAGCAGTAGAAACGGCATTAGCAAAAATTTCATAAGCCAATCAAATGTAGAATAGGCTTTGCACACCTTTTAAAGCGTCACAAAGCCTAAAATTTCACTATGTGGACAGCAGCCTTACTTACTACGGGCTGCTGTATTTTTTATAGGTACTCCAAATCTTACTTCGACTCGGCTTCTTTGATTGCCGTTTGAGCTAATTTAGAAATCGTCATATCGTCCATCGGTGGATTATGTAGACCCGCTCTTACATCACGATAATACCTTTGCAACGGATTTGACATTTGAAGACTTTTAGCTCCGACCAATCGCATCGCTTTATCAACAATCGTAATTGCTGAATTTGTCACTATATGTTTAGCTGCAGCCAGTTCATTCGTTAGCTGTTCGCTGCGGGAATCATCATCTACAGCGTCTGCCACACTGTAAAGGAAGTGTCTCGCTTTCATCAGTTCCAAGTCCATTTGACCTATTAAGCTCTGGACATTTGGCAGTTGACTAATCGGCCCATTTAAACTATTCGGGGAGTATTCGACTGCAAATTTCACCGCATAATCACGAGCTGCTTGTGCAATACCTAGGTAACAAGCGGGAATATGCAGAATCCAGCCATTCACGTTATTGCCTCTAGGACCATGATTGAATTCAACAAATTTCTCTTCCGAAACTTCAACATTATCTAACACTAAATCATGGCTCTCTGTTCCCCTCATCGCCACAACATCCCATGTTTCTTTGATCGATAAACCTTTTGAATCTCGGTCAACTAGGAAAAAGCCGATGCCCTCTTTCTCTTCAATCCATGCAGACACTAGAAAATGTGTTAACACGGGTGACATCGTCGTAAAGTTTTTTTGACCCGAAATAACCCATTTGCCATTTTGCTTCACGGCATTCGTCCCAGGACGTCCACCACGAGTTGGACTACCCGTTTGCGCTTCACTAACTGCACGATTCACTAACGCCCCGTCCAAAACCTCTGATGCAAATGAAGTTAAAACATCTTCACTCCACAGTTTTTTTCTATATAACTCTCCGACAACGCCTTGGTGCCATCCAATTGCTAACCCTGTAGCTCCGTCAAAACTGGCAATCGTTTCTTGGAAAAGAACCATGTCACGCACGCTAATACCCTCGCCGCCATATTCTTTCGGCAACGTTAGCTTCGTATAACCTATGTCAACAAGTGTTTTTATATTTTCTTTAGGAAATCGAACCTGTTCATCATTTTCTTTCGAATGGCTTTTAAATGCTTCCTCATGGGACATTAGTTTTTCAAGCCATTCCTTTTGAAATGTATTTTCAATAAACACCTTTTTAGACATGCTCGACACTTCCTTACTAGATTGATTATTCTTAGTATAACTTTCTAATGTCTACTTTACAACTAGGAATACTTGTGCTACTGTATGAACTATTAGCATGAATTCAGAGTGTGTAAGGAGGGGTGGGAAATTGATAACTTTAAAAAATATTAAAAAGAGTTTTAATAAGAATCCGGTGCTTCATGGCATTGATGTAACAGTGAATAAAGGGGATATCGTGGTAATTGTCGGTCCCAGTGGATCAGGTAAAACAACCCTCCTTCGTTGCATAAATTATTTAGAAAAACCCGATGAAGGTAGCATTTCAATCGATGACTTTTCCATAGATGAAAAAAGTGCAACCAAAAAAAACATTCTTACTTTAAGACGAAAAACAGCTATGGTTTTTCAGCATTATAATTTATTTAAAAATAAAACCGTGCTTGAAAACATTATGGAAGGCCTTCTCGTTGCAAAGAAAATCAACGCGGCCGAAGCGCGTCTGATTAGCATGGATCTTCTACGAAAAGTGGGTCTTGAAGAAAAGGCAGATGCTTACCCAACGCAACTTTCAGGCGGACAACAACAGCGCGTAGGTATCGCCCGTGCACTGGCGTTGAAGCCTTCCGTTTTATTATTCGACGAACCAACGTCTGCACTCGACCCTGAAATGGTTGGAGAAGTTCTCTCTATCATTAAGAAGATTGCGGATGAGGGAATTACGATGATTATCGTGACGCATGAAATTGACTTTGCCCGAGAGGTAGCCACTGAGGTTATCTTCATGGCGGATGGGGTTGTTGTTGAACAAGGAACGCCGAAAGAAGTATTGGTCCACCCAAAACACGAACGCACGAAACAATTTTTGAAGAGACTTACACCCCAACCAGAGTATGAGATTTAAGAAGGAGGAAGGATAAGCATGAAACGTAATTGGCTAGTACTTTTAGGAGCAACGGTGTTCCTTGCCATTCTCGCAGGTTGTTCAAATGGCGGAAGCTCGACAACGGAGGACGGAAAGAAGATTATTAAAGTCGCATTAAGCGATGATGTCAATCCTCCTTTTCTATACACAGATGATGAAAACAACCCGATTGGCTACGATATGGACTATTTAGCAGAAGTTGAAAAAAGGTTACCGGACTACAAATTCGAATACATCTTCGGAGAGGAAGAATCTAATTTAGTTGGCCTTGATACAGGTAAAGTTGACATGGCGATTAACTGGTTTTTCAAAAATCCGGAAAGAGAAGAGAAGTTTCATTATCCAAAAAATGAATATGGCTACTCTCTAACATCACTAATTACAAAAACAGATAGAGATGATATCAAAACTTTAGACGACATGGTTGGGAAAAAGTTCACGCCTATGTCAGCTGGTGGCGGGCTTCGTTCTATATTAAATGGTTACAACACTAGTCATCCTGATAATCCACTAACAATTGAAAGTATGGAACACCCTTCAAACGCAGATAACTTAAAGCGCGTTGACGAAGGTAAAGCAGATGCAATTTTCCTGAACAAATCGACATTCGATGCTGTTCAAGAAACACTTGACTTGGATTTAAAAGTAGCTGGTATCGTTTCAAAAGAACCTATCTTTGTTGTCTATAATAAGGACAACATCGAACTGGCTAATCAAATCGATGAAGTTACTGTCGAATTGACAGAGGATGGAACACTATCGAAACTATCCGATAAATGGTTTTCGACCGACTTCTTCCAAGACCTCGATTACATCAATGAAAAAGGATTCAGCTACGAATAATATTGAACGGGGAGGAATAAAGTACAATTCCTCCCCGATAAAGCCTCTGGCGGATGTCCCAGACTTTGAATTGAGTTTGCTCAATTCAAAGTCTGGGCACAATTACGCCGGGGTTTAATTGATTGGGTGGTGTGAAAGATGAGCTCGGGTTTGGCAGGCTGGATTGACATATTTATTAGAGTACTGGATAAACTCCCGCTAACACTACTGATGACGGTCCTATCCTTATTCTTCGCTTTACTCATAGGTTTAGGTATTGCGATTATACGAATTCAGAAGTACCGGTTTATCTATGGAATTGCAACATTATATTTATCATTTACGAGAAGTACTCCTTTGTTAGTACAACTGTTTCTAGTCTATTTTGGACTTCCCACAGCTACTACTTGCCTTTAATATAGATATTAATCACTGGGATCGGCTTGTCTTTGCCATTATGGCCTTCTCACTTCATACAGGGGCATTTATGTCAGAGGTTATTCGTTCAGCCTACTTAGCTGTAGGAAAGGACCAACTCGAAGCAGCCTATAGTGTCGGAATGAGCTATTCACAAGCGTTAAGAAGAATAATCTTACCGCAAGCCTTCCTCATCTCATTGCCTAACTTAGGAAACAATATTATCGAATTATTGAAAGATACATCTCTTGCCTTTACGATTGGCATCATTGATATCATGGGGCAAGTTCGAATCATTTTAGGGAATAATCATGGCATTGGCATGTTTCAGATTTACGTTGTGATTTCGCTGGTTTACTGGGCAACTTGCATTATTATTGAAGGAATTGTCGGCTATGCTGAAAAAGTCTTCAGAAAAGGGCATGTTGGTCTATCGAAATAATCAATCACGCCTCGGCGTGATTGTGTCCAGATTTTGAATTGCGCTTGAGGCCTACATAGGAAAGATTGAACTGCATCTTTCCCTGGTAGATCATGCAGTCATTGCGACAGGACGTTGCGAACTTAGACTGCCTTCCTTAACTCCCTTCAAAATCTGAGACATCTGCCGAAGGCCTTCATTCAGCGGGTGTTTAGACACCTGCTGAATGAAGATAACTTGTTTAGGATAGTGATAAATTATGGCTATTGTAGATTTTAAATTTGCCTTAGAGCAAGTACCCGCCGTGTTAAAAGGAGTACCTTGGACAATAACGATAGCCATTGTTGCAATGCTTTTCGGGCTCATTTTGGGATTACTCATTGCTCTTTGCAGGATATATAAAGTGCCTGTATTAAATCAGTTGTCCATTTTGTATATCTCTTTCATTCGAGGAACGCCCTTAATTGTTCAGTTATATGTCTTTTTCTATGGTGTTCCCGTACTCATAGATTATCTGAACCCTCGTCTCGGCTTACAGATAGATGCCGATGAAATTCCGCCGCTCCTGTATGCGCTTGTTGCTTATACGATAAACACGGCCGCTTATCAAGCAGAAATCTTCCGGTCATCCATTAATGCCACAAATGAAGGACAAATGGAAGCCGCCTATTCAGTCGGAATGACAACAAGACAAGGTTTGACGCGAATCATTCTACCACAAGCATTTTTAATCGCATTGCCTAACTTAGGGAATGTGTTTATCGGGCTTATTAAAGCAACTTCACTGGCTTTCGCTGTAAAAGTTGTAGAGGTTTTGGCCATTTCTAAAATTATTGCAAATGATGGCTACCGTTTCATCGAAATGTATCTAGTCGCATCTATTATCTATTGGGTTCTTTGCCTCGTCTGCGAATATATCTTGTTTAAACTCGAGAAGAGGATGAGTCGTTCTGAAGCAAGAATGAACCTCAATGCATCCGTCTAATATTGAAGAATATGAACAGCCCCGTATCTCATAAATATGAGATACGGGGCTGTTCTCTCTGCATTACATACATTACTTACTTTATAATCTCTATAAAATGTTTCAAAATCCTAGCAGTTAACCCCCAAATTGTATACTTGCCATAGTCAAAAAACCATTCTTCAATTGATTGGATTCTCCATTGATACTGAGCGCCATTCATTATTTTTTCGAAAGGAAAGTCCGGTGAAGGCGTTGGTTCCACGGATACCAAATGCATATAGGGCTCATAATTCAATAGCCATTTGAGCGGTATTGTAAATACCTCTTCAACCTCTTCTTTGTTGTAAGAATCTATAATTTGACTGTAATCTATAATTGCCATAAATGGATAGACAACGAATGCCGGAGATGCAATATAAGGGCTTAATTGCCTTACATGCGTAACTGTTTTTGGATCGACACCTAGCTCTTCCTGTGTTTCTCGCAATGCTGCTGCCAATGGAGTCGAGTCTGAGGGATCGATTCGACCGCCAGGAAAACTAATATCACCTGGCTGTTTTCTCATCGTAAATGAACGTACTTCGAAAAGAATATGCCATTCTCCATCCACTTGAACTAATGGGATTAAAACCGCTGAACGAAAAGCTGTTTCCTCTCCGATAAATAAGGATTGGCTTTCACTTAACTGGTCCTTCAGTTTATCTAAGAACACAAAACTCCCTCCATTTCAATGTATATATTAGTATTATCGTATCACTAATAGACTAGTGGATAAAGAGTATCTGCACGCTAAGTTTTGGAAGTACTTTAATTTAAAAAATAAAGTGGACCAGTTAGGTTGAAATAAAAATCCCTATAAATCGCCCACATATTCAATTGCCAGGCGCTATTTGATGCTCACTATGGAATGGACGATCTAAGTATTCCTTATTTCTTTAGTATGTGTTTTGCTAACTGTCGGTCTTCTTTATCTTTTGTCTTCATTGCGATGTTTTTAATCATTTCACGTGTGGTAGCTAGTTGGGAAAACGATGGCGACCATTCATTCAGTACATTTAGTGCATGATACTGTAAATTTCCATTGTCTGATGTTAGAGCCGCTTGAATCAGTGGTAGTCCCACGCCTTCGTGCTCATATAAATCTTGAACAATACTTTGCAGGCACTCTTGCTCATCATCTGTAAGACTTGATAACGATAAATGGACTTCTGCAAATGCACAAACATCTTCAATATGCCGACGGTTATTTGTATCCATGATAGCTAAGTATAATTCACTATTTGTAGGGGATTTTTCAAGCAAATCAAACAGGTTCTGAGTGACGTCCAAACGATAAAAGCGAGCGATTTCAAGAGCTTTAAAATTCATATCCTGTTGTAAGGCATCCATTGCAAGCCGTGACCATTTAGGATCATCTATAAATGGTTGAATCGCTTCCCGAATCGAATTGTACTCATGTTTCTTCCATTGTTCATTAAACCGTTCTTCCCAAACTTCAGCATCAGCGTTTAAAAATTCACCTATTTTCATAACCGGATAAAAATCCTCAAGTGATTTACAATGTGTAGCTGTATGATAGATAAAACGCGAAAGAACTGCGCTTGCATACGTGTACTCTTCGATTCCCTGGGGAGCACTCTCGTCTAGTAGGGCTTGTATGAGAAGACCTGCACCATCGTATAACTCTTTTGAAATCGTTTCTTCATATAGAGCTACGTCAAGTTCTCCATTTATGGCACATGTATAGGCTAAAATTTCATTCGAAACACTATTTTCACACCCCTCTGTCAGTAACCATTGTTTGATTTCCGGTGTCGGTGCTTCCAGTTGTTCGACAGCTGAAATTTTCCCCCAGCCATTGAGCACTTGCGCAAGTCGCCAAACTTGATTGTTTGCTTGGATTGTCCCGTTTTTCAAGGCAAAAATGACATAAGAAGTAAATTCTTCATGCAGGCCTAATGTGAATAATAGCTCTTTGTATTTTTCACAATCCGTACAACCTAGTACGATGATTGCAAATTTTACAACCTCCCGATGTGCTGCATGTTCTAGTAGCCATAATGCCTCTTTTTGTACAAGAGTTTCATCCAATTGGGCCTGGTGGAAATGGACAATAAAATCATCGCCGTAGCTCGCGATATTGTCAAAGATGATTTTTTCATATGTCGCTTTCCGTGTCTTAGTCGTAGGATCATTTAGTTGTTCCTCAAAGAGCTTCAGCAGTTTTTTCACATAAAATGGCGTAGGTATATCCACTTCAAAATTATCGGATAAACCTGGAGCCATTCTTGGATGACTTTCATCATACAAATAGATTTCATCCGGTAAACGATCATCTATTATTTGATTGTGTGTTTGAATTTGTTGTTGGATAAAAGGAACAATTTTCTCTTTATGATCCCACGGAAGAAAGTCCAATTTCAGTGAATCGTCTAGAATCGTTTCACGACCTATTTTTACAATACAATTAAAGCGCACATAACCACCAAGCTTGACGGAAACCTTTTGCTTTGTACCATCTTGCAGTTCAAGTGTCCCTGACAGTTTTGAATAAGGGATAATATGAGATAATAAATATTTCCGCTTATTCTTGTCCACTGTTTTCCCATCAATAATCAGTTGCTCTTCTTTTATCTCGTTTATAATTTCAATGGAATGCCCTTTATAATCAACCTTCCACGTTTTATGTACCTCTTTTGCTACGTCTTTCACTACATTACGCATTTCACGTTTAAATTCATCTTTAAAACCCATAAAGTCCTCCTTAATATCTAGACAAAATAAATTATTTTTATATTTCTAATAGTATCTGATTCTGGCTGTAATTCAATGTTTTTTATACCTCATTCACTCTTGGAATAGACACCTTTCTATTGATTACCTTATATAACAATTACAATTACTGATTTTACTGATATTCGCACATATGCTAGAATCATTATAATTCTAAAGAGCAGTAAATGAATCGTTATACATAGAAATAGGTCTGATAAGATTACTCTTTGATGGCTGCATCACTGGAGGAAAGAAAATGAAAACAAAAATAGGAGAATGGAAAAGCGGAATCAAGGTTGGTATCCCCATTGCAATGGGTTATTTTGCTGTTTCGTTTACCTTTGGAATTCTTGCCAAACAAGCCGGGTTAAATCCGTTTGAAGCGCTATTGATGTCCGTGACTAATTTAACATCAGCCGGACAGTTTGCCGGGCTTACGCTTATTGCAACCGCCGCGGCAATCATCGAAATAGCTGTTGCACAGTTGATTATCAACTCAAGGTATTTTCTAATGTCGTTTGCTTTATCCCAAAAGATTGATCCAAAAACACCGGTTATCCATCGATTACTAATGGCGTATGGGATTACAGATGAGGTATTCGGGGTTTCCGTTACGGTTCCTGGCAAGTTAAGTCCTTATTATGCTTACGGTGTGATGAGTGTTGCCGTGCCGGGATGGGCACTAGGTACACTGTTCGGAGTTATTTCTGGAGATATTCTGCCGCCACGATTGATTAGTGCATTGAGTATTGCTCTGTTCGGAATGCTACTTGCAGTCATTATCCCTCCTGCAAAGAAGAGTAAAGTAGTTGCCGGATTGATTGTCATTTCTATGGTACTCAGCCTAGTATTTGCTATGCTGCCAATACTTCAATCCATCTCATCCGGCGTGAAAATCATTATCTTAACGATTTTGATTGCAGGTATCGCAGCGTTTGTCTTTCCGGTAAAGGAGAATACATATGAATAATGCTATTTTTTATATCTTGGTGATGGCAGTTGTGACGTATCTCATTAGAGTTCTGCCGCTCACCCTCGTCAGAAAAGAAATCAAAAATGTCTATATCCGCTCATTTTTGTACTATGTTCCATATGTGACATTGGCAGTGATGGTTTTTCCGGCGATTTTAGAGGCAACGGCATCTCCATGGTCCGCACTAGTCGGCTTTATTGTTGCAATTATTTTTGCCTATAGAGGAGCCAGCCTAGTGAGTGTTGCCCTATTGGCCTGTTTTTCAGTTTTTGTAGTAGAACTGTTTTTGTATTAATCCGCTACGGTCTTAAAGTAATCTAGATAATGAAGGCTGATATTATGCTAGTTTCATCGTTCAGTAGTGGTAAGTAAACCCACAGGGTACAGGAGAGAATTACTCATAGAGGCTAAAAAAGATTTTGATATTTAATAAAAAACTGCTTTACTTTTTCATTTTAAAGTTTATGAAATAGTACACTTAGACTTTCGGGTGCGATAATCCCATACTCACTAATTTTAACAAGCCTAAATATGCATATTTTTATTGAAAACCCGATATTTCGGCAGGTTATACTGTAGCTTAAAAAACCTCATTTCCTTAAGATACGGTTTGCCATGTTTAATTTACTATCTATATACTCCTGTAGCAAAAAGGTTTTCTTAATTTTAAAAAGCTCGTCCAAATACCCATCTACCTTTTTCTTTCTTGCATATATATGTACTAACTCTTAAAGAAAGGAGATGATTTAACAATGCCAACAAATTGTAATCCGCAGAGCCCCAATTTCTGTAATCCTCCAGCAGGTGCGAACACGATTCTGACTGTAGAAGCTCAGGGTGGACTGGCCATTAACCTATTAGGCATTCATGTAGATGTTTGCCCACTTTGTATAGCAGTATATACTGATGGTACAGACGCGCTAACAGGACAGCAAACAGAGGTTGTAAATAACCTTCTTCAAGCCCTTCAGGGTTTAATTCCAAGCGTACCTAGCGCTTAACGGGAATAAAAAGGTTATAAGAGAAATGGTATTAAAAATCCATGGGTAAAAACCATGGATTTTTAATGTGGTTTTGGGCACATACCAGAAAACCTCATTCACTTATGGTACGGTTCACCCTTCATAATCCGAAACGCCCGATAGACCTGCTCCAACAAAATCAACTTCATCATCTGGTGCGGAAACGTCATTTTAGAAAATGACAAGTATTCATCTGCACGCTTCATTACACTATCGTGCAATCCCAGCGATCCACCGATGACGAATGCCACTTTGCTCCGTCCATATGTCATTAAGGCTTCCAGATCTGCGGCCAGCTGCTCTGATGTTTTCATCTTGCCTTCGATTACCAGTGCGATGACGTAAGCATCCGCCCCGATTTTCGCCAATATCCGTTCCGCTTCTTTTTTCTTAACAATTTCCATATCAGCTTCGCTAAGTGATTCGGGCGCTTTTTCGTCTGCCACTTCAACCAGATTGATTTTGGCGTACGTTCCAAGCCTTTTGGTAAATTCGTCGATACCCATTTTCAAATACTTTTCTTTTAGTTTACCAACTGTCACAATTGTAATATTCACAAGTTATCCACCTTCACATTCTATTTACAAACAAGTTACCCACACAAGTTATGCACATATCCACAGACTTTTCTATATATTGTGTCTGATTACGCGCTAAACACATTATATATAGCAACCTGGTCACAATAAGAACAATTTGTGGATAACCTTTCGTTTTCCGGTACTTTCTCCATGATCGGAAATTTTTCCTGCTCAGCGATAAAAACGTCAATTGCTTGATCTATATGACTTTCACAGCTATGAATTTTCATTATATTCTCCTTTTTCTTCTACACAAAGTTATTAACAAATATTTAGACTTATCCACAAAGCGTGAAAACATGAGAAAAGCAGGTAGTATAGCTATGCTTTCGCTATATTACCTGCTGTGGATAAGTTTTCTGTTAACAATGTGTAGCAATTGTAAATTTAGAAAGAGTTGCCGTCTCTTAATTCCATTTCAATTTCTATTAATTTGCCGTCGCGGTATACTTTCATCTGCATCATATCGCCGACTTCCTTTGCATTATACAGATGTTTACGCAATGTGACCATGTCCCCAATCTTTTCTCCATCCATTTCAACGATCACATCGTATTGTTTAACACCTGCAAGTTCTGCCGATGAATTACGCATAACGTCTGTGACAACAACCCCGTCTTTGACGTCAGTTGGTGTTTTTAACATTTCTCGCTGTTGATGTGCCGGGATGCTTCTTAAATCGAGTAAGGTCACACCCATCGTTGGCCGTTTAACCGTTCCTGTTGTTTCTAAATGGCCGATAATCGGACTTGCCATATTTATAGGTATCGCGAGCCCCATTCCTTCGACGGTGGCTTCTGAAATTTTCATGGAGTTAATGCCAATAAGCTGGCCGGCGAGGTTAATGAGTGCTCCACCTGAATTCCCGGGGTTGATAGCCGCATCAGTTTGCAAAGCATCTGCTTGCCAGTCAATTGTGCCATTTCCATCGAAATCGATCGGTATCGAACGGTCCTTTCCCGAAACTACTCCGACTGTCACAGAGCCGGAAAAACCGAGACCTAATGGATTTCCAATAGCAATCACTGTTTCGCCACGTTTTAATGCGTCTGAGTCACCGAATTCAACGACCGATTTGACATTTTGGGCATCAATTTCAATGACGGCGAGATCTGTCCACATATCGCTTCCAACAAGGGTTCCTTTGGTTTTCGTGCCGTCATCGAATGTGATTTCCAGGTCCTCCGCACCTTCGACAACATGATGATTGGAGATAATATATGCTTTGTCCCCTGCCTTCTTATAGATAACGCCCGAACCTGTGCCTGTTTCCCTCGTCGTTTCAGCTGTGGACCAGAAATCACGGACCGTTTGTAAATTTGTCACTCCGACGACTGAATTAGCGACTCTCTCTACAGTTTCCGTAATATCTGTCGTCACATCAAAAGAAATTTGCTCGGATTGCAAATCCTGTCCATTTCCATCGTTCTTTTTAACATCATCCACTTGCTGCTGTGAAGTGCCCATTACATTCGACATCAGAAGCCAGACAAGCAAACCACCAACGATTGCACCTAAGAGACTTGGTAAAAACCCACCTCTCCGTTTTGGTGCCGGCGGCTTGTGCTCCATCCGCGTTTCTACGGGTTGTTCACTTTCGGATACAGATAGTCTTTGTTCCTGATTATCAGGCCGATTGTTTTCATCCATAAAAGCATTCCTTTCAATTGACGTTGTTCTTAACTTTACCCTTATTCGCCGTTTTCAACTACAAAATAGTAAATACAATCCAAATCAAGAAAAACCCTTACCACTGTATTGGCAAGGGTTTCTTGTGTTCCTTCACACGGTAACAAGTTCCGTAGGCCGGTCAGCATCGGTATCATGTAAATGGACGTATTCGCCTGTAATGATGCCACACGTCTGTAACGTCTGCGTAACGCTCATCCTTGCGAGGTCTTTCATATTATTATCTTTACTCAAATGCGAGAGGTAAATATTTGTTTCTTTTTGCTCAACAACTTCACTCATCGCGACTGCTGCAGCTTCATTGGATACATGGCCGACGTCGCTAAGGATCCTACGCTTAACGGACCATGGATAGCGACCCATCTGCAGCATACTGACGTCATGATTGCTCTCGAATACGAATGCATCCGCCCCGCGGATATACCCTTTCATCCGGTCGCTTACATAGCCCGTATCTGTAATTATGACAAGCTTCCGCCCATTTTCGTGGAAAATATAAAACATCGGATCAGCTGCATCATGTGAAACGGCAAATGACTGGATGTCCAGCGAGCCGAATGACTTTACCGTTTCCATATCGAATTGAAAACGTTGTTCAAGTGGGATCGCCCCGACAAGCCCGTCCATCGCTTGCCATGTCTTTTCATTTGCGTAGATCGGAATGCCATACTTCCGGGCAACGACCCCGATCCCTTTTATATGGTCGCTATGTTCATGTGTTACAAAAATCCCATCCACTTGTTTCATCGACCGATCGATACCTGCCAGTAAACTATCCATTTTCTTTGCACTAAAACCGGCATCGACAAGAAAAGTATGTTCATCGTTCTCTATATAGACCGCATTGCCGCTACTGCCGCTTGCGAGCACACTAAAACGCATTGTTAAAAACTCCTCACTCATTTTCCTCATCCGAGACTTCCAATTTAACTTCTATAATTTTACCTTCGATTGCATTGATAAAATAATCTTCAAACGTGCCCTCTTTTAATTCTACACGAACATGCCATGTCGGGGCAAACACTTGCGTTTCCGTCACTTGAACAAGTGGCGAATAACCGAGCGTCATCTGTTTGAGCGTCGAATCTTGTGGCAAATACCCGCGAGAATAGAGATTGCCGATTGCTTCGATTGGTGGTATCAAGTCTTTTTTACGGTTAAAGGTATCGAATTCACCAAGCATGCTTTGTTCGTAACGATTCACTTTTCCATCCTCTTTCCAAAATATGCGCAACATTGCATTACGGCTGAAGTAGATCGGATTGTTTTTCGCCTTTTGAAAAAACAGGGCTGACCGTTCTTCTTCATCCACTTCCCAGAGCGTATACTCCGATCCGTTTAGCACATACTTTGACAGAAAATCTGTGAAATCGAGATCCCCTTTTGTAGTCATGATACTGACCGGTTCTTTCAATTTCGATTTGAGATGTGTTTCATCGACAATTACAGCCTGTTGGCCCTCAAGACCGGCAACCTCATCAGCCGTAAATGTCAAAAATTTGGCCGATAAATAAGATGGATCGTTTATATAAGGTGGCAAATTACCGTATGAAATATTGTCCATTTTCAATAAGTCTTCCACTGGTGTTTTTTCCATCACCTGAACATTTTGCGCATCTGTGAGCCGATTGATATACAGTGAGTAAAGGAAAACGTTAAGAATAGAAAACACGATTATGAAAATCGTTTTTGTCTTATTCCAATCCAATCGGTGCACCCCCTAATCGTTCAGGTATAAAACGGCTCCAATTGCCTTTCGACAGGTAAAACCAGGCTGGCTCCATGATCAAATCTCTTCCTGTATCGTATTTCATGAAATACCCTTGGGAGATTTCTTCAACCGTGTCGAATTCTAGATTATCCAATTCCATGAGCCTTTCCGCCACATCAAGACCGGAGGGGAGTTGCTGAGGTTCTGAATTAAGCGCTACCTCCTAGCGTATAGTACGGTCTGGTATAGCGGAAGATCCCGTTCTTTCCCCATTTTTGAACAATTTCTGTCGATAAGGATGAATCCGCGTAGACAGGCAGTCCATCCAAGAATAACCGGTATCTCACAGTTCGGGTTCTTGGATCCATATAGGTGTATCGAAATTCGTCTGTCCAGCCACCGTGTTCATTGACATAATAGATTGTTTTCTCCAACAACTCGGATGGGATTGCAAGCTCATTGTCTTCGTTAGCCGGGTAGACAAAGTCCAATTTCTTTTTATCAGTAAAAACCTTCATTCTGGCATGATCATCCACGTATTCCTCTTGATAGGATGACACATGACTACGCCGTACAGCGTTCGGATCACTGAACAAGGCATCACGGAATTCGCTAGGGTTGTTTTCTTCCTGTAAATATGTGTGCTTATCCACTTCTAACGGTTCGACCGGCACTACAATATAAGGAAAACCACCCGGATTGACCTCTCCATATACAGCGAGTTCCCTCCCCATTTCCAATATAGAACGCTGGGATTCACGATAATCCTCCGCTCTCGCCTTCGCACTGTACAATGTTTTGTTTGTTTTACTGATAAAGTAAATGTCCATCACGACTGTCTCCGGATTCCAATCAACGACGATTCGATTAAAAGAAAGTTCCGGAACACTGACTTGGTCATCGAAATAAAGAACACTATCATAAACAGTCAATGGTACTTCTCCATGAAAATACAACGTGAACCGGTTCGGTTTTCGCGCCAATTCCCCAAATTCCTCCGCGGAGAAATTATCGTCCACAATTGTAATGTCTGTTATATTCCAACTCTGGATTTCATCCACTATCATATCGATTTCATTCAGAATTCGTCGTCCCTCTCAGATCATTACCAAAATTAAAGACGGTTTTATAGGGTTTGATAATTTCTGCAATCGTCTTTTTTTTGCCAATGGATATATCAATGGTCGACGTTTCTTCGATTGTTTCAAGGTTAGGTGAATAGGTCCAGATTGAAAATGTAAATGTAATACTTAACGCAATGAGTAGGAGAAGCATTATGGATTTGATTGTTTCAATGTATTTCAATCCCACTCACCGTCCTCTTGGTGTTCAACCGGTAATGTGAAGAAAATGGTCGTCCCTTTTCCTTCTTCGCTTTCTGCCCATATTTCGCCGCCATGTGCCATAATCATTTCACGGGCAATTGCAAGTCCAAGCCCTGTGCCACCCATTGCACGCGAGCGCGCACGATCCGCCCGGTAAAACCGGTCAAAAATCCGTTTGACATTGGTTTTTGGTATCCCCATCCCGTCGTCTGAAATCATCACTTTAATGACCTCGTCTGATTGTGTCACACCGAAACGAATTTCCCCACCATCGGGAGAGTATTTCAATGCATTGGAAATGATATTATCTATGACCTGCGTCATTTTATCGGTGTCAATTACCACGAAAAATTCCGCATTAGGGAGAAGACGTCTAAAATTGACATCTTGGGATTTCGAGAACTCGAAACGTTCGATAATGGAATTGAAAAAATGATTGAACTCGACCCATTCCGTATTCAAATCATAATCCTGGCTATCCATCCGCGAGAGTTTCAATAGGTCATTGACGAGGCGTATCATCCTTTCCGTCTCCGTTTGCGTCACGTGGAGGAAGGAAGGTGCAATTTCCTCGTCCTTCCAAGCCCCATCGGCAAGTGCTTCCAAATAACTGCGCATCGTCGTCAGAGGTGTGCGCAACTCATGTGAAACGTTGGAAACGAATTCTCGTCTCTCCATATCGATTTTCTCTTGTTCCGTATTGTCATGCAACACAACAATGAGACCATTAACAAATCCTGTTTCCCGTTGAGTGACCGAGAAACTGACCCGAATAATATATGGCTGATCTTCTGTGCTAAAATCTAGTGCAATCGAGTCTTTTAGTTGAATCATATCTTCGAATGCATACTCCTGCTCAAGACCAAGAATACTGGATATCGGCCGGTTAATGACGAGATCTCTTGTCAATCTGAGCATCACCAAAGCAGAGTCATTGATAAGACTGACGCGGCCTTTCCGATCAGTCGCAATAACCCCATCTGTCATATTCTCCAGTACAGAAGCCAATTTCCGCCGCTCACTTTCTGTCGTCGACTGCGATTCTTGCAATTGATTGGTCAAATGATTAAATGCGATGGCCAGTTGTCCAATTTCATCATTCCCATAGACACGTACTTTGCGCGAAAAATTGCCTTTCGCCATCGCTTGTGCCTGACGCCGCATATCAGAAATCGGTCTCGTCATCGTTTGGGCGATGAAAATACCGATGATTATCGTAAGTGTCAATGAAACCGCTACTCCTCCAGCAAGAATCTGGTTGATTTCATCAATTTGCTTAAACACTTTTTCAATGTTCGATTTCACAAAAATTGTTCCGATCACTTTATTATCCGACGATGATCGGCGTTGCAAGGACCCATATCCGGTTCGAGGAATTCTCGTCAAGATAAATTGTTTCAGAAGGTGCTTCAGACGTAATGGATCTTCTGACGATGTCTTCTGGAGAACGCTGCCCGACTATCGAATCATTTTCCCAGACGGATGTTGCAAGTATCGTATACTTTGAATTTATGACCTGGACTTCATTGATGTCTTCCGAATTAAAGTTGGAAAGGACGTCCGAAGCCTTGATTCGAGTTCCAGATTGTCAGTCTCCTTTGTCATTTCCTCACGCACACTGAATTCAACCAGTTTCATCCGATCAACAATCGACTCCGTAAAGTTTGTTTTTAAGGTTTCCTCAAGCTCCCGGGCAAAATAAAACCCGATTATTTGCATCGCAATTAAGATAAGCAGTACATTGATCAGCACAAATTTAATGTGAATTGACCGAAAAAGCCCGACTTTTTGCATGAACATTACTCCTGTTCCGGACCCCGTAAATAATATCCGACGCCACGGCGCGTTACAATCCACGTAGGATGGCTCGGCGTATCCTCAATCTTTTCACGTAACCGCCGGATTGTCACATCCACCGTCCGTACATCTCCGAAATAATCATATCCCCATACCGTTTGTAAGAGATGCTCGCGTGTCATCACTTGTCCGATATGTTTAGCAAGATAATGAAGCAGTTCAAATTCACGGTGTGTCAACTCAATCGTCTCATCCCTTTTTAGGACAAGATAAGCATCCGGTTGGATAATCAAGTTACCAACTTCAATATCATTAGTCATCGATTCCTGTTCTTCCGAAACCGACTTCATATGTCTGCGGAGATTGGCCTTCACACGTGCAATAAGTTCCCGCGTTCCAAAAGGCTTAGTCACATAATCATCCGCCCCAAGCTCCAATCCGAGCACTTTGTCAATCTCAGAGTCTTTTGCAGTCAGCATGATAATAGGAAAGTCATATTTTTTTCGGACTTCCCGGCAAACTTCCATGCCATCACGTTTCGGCAGCATGATATCAAGCAGCATGATATCCGGCTTCACTTCTTCCACCTTTTCAAGTGCTTCTTCTCCATCGTAGGCACAAAAGACATTAAATCCTTCTTTTTTTAAATTAAATTCAAGTATATCTGCAATCGGTTTTTCATCATCGACTACTAGAATTGTTTTATTTTGCATATTCTCTTCCCTTCTCGCTCCAATAGCGCCTCAATGCGTGTCCTTTTACTCTATCACGCTTCCAATCGATTCGCAAAACCCATACAGATTATTTCCCAGGGAATAACCTATCGAAATCTCTCGAATTTCAATGGTGTAGTGTACCAGCGTCCATACGTTATGTTCCTGTTGTACTATTTCTAAGCATAGTTACTAGTGTTCCTATAAATGGAAAAGGACGGTACAACAATATGTACCGTCCTTGGTGTATTTCTTTATTTCAGTACGCTCATTGGATCAATGTTAGTACCATTTTTGAATACTTCAAAATGTAGATGTATACCCGTCGAACGGCCAGTCGATCCCATTACGCCGATTTTTGTTCCTTGGGGTACCGTTTGTCCAACGCTGACATCGATAGAGGACAGATGGGCATATAACGTTTCATAGCCATTATTATGTTTAATGATAATCCTATTGCCGTAGGTGCTATGTTTACCTGCTTTTGTCACGACGCCATTGTCTGCTGCCAAGATTGTACGTGATGATGGGCGTGCAATATCAATTCCTTGATGAACCCTTCCCCATCTGGCACCCATTTTGCTGGACACATACCCACCGACTGCCGGCCAAGCAAATGTGCCTGTCCCTCTTGAAGGTATCACTTTCGTTCCTACAACAGTCACTTTATCTTTCGCTTCGGAAATTATTCTTTCATCCGTTACGGAACTACCTAGCGTCTTGCCATTTTGTTTCCGTACCAGTTTTGTAATGATTTTTTCGCCGTTCGATCCCTTTTGCGTTACTTTTTTCTCACCTTTGTACAAGGTATCATCTTTTTCAGTGATATTCTTAAATTTGATTGGCTGTTTATCTTTCGTTTCGTAGTGAACCTCTACTTCAACATAAGGTTCAGTGTCCGTCACATTTAACTCTTTTCCTAAGCTAAGAACTGAATCGGCTGTATAGCCTGGATTGAGTTCCAGCAGCTTGGCTGTCGTCATATTATGCTGGGCGGCAATCCCTCCAAGGACGTCCCCAGGTGCAATCGTATATTTCTTTTCTTCAAGTGTTCCTTTATTTAACAGAATGATGGCTTCTTCCACCGTTTTTATTTCTTGCGGTGCTATTTTCCCTTCCTCTGCTTCAATCTCGCTACTGAAAAGAATGTCGGTGATACGAGTTTCACCTGTCTTTAAAGGGGGTATAGGTTCTGAAGAGGACGCGAGGGCTTCAAATTCGTTAAGCTCTTTTTCGGTTACAGACTGCAATGTAAGTTGTCGAATAACTTCATCGTATGCTGTCTGATCGCTGACATAGACTGCCAGTTCACCATCGACAGAAATACCGACCGCTTCCGCTTCAACGGATAGCATCTGCTGGATTTTTTCTAGAACAGGTTCATCCTCGGTTTCTGCTTTGAAGACTATTTCCGGAATAACCGATAGATTAGCTCCTACCGTAAGTGGGAGATGCTTGAATTCGGAGACCGCTTGCTCTAATTCTTCTTCTTTCAATTGCTCTAGTTTTGCTTCATCGGAAATTGCACCGACGTATTCGCCTTCTGAGTAGACATGGAAAACGGTTGATAATCCTGAATTATCCAATGTATTTGCAAATCCTGATTGGATCCCTACTCCTGCGATTAGAAGTGCACTGACTATAATGACTTGCACCATTCTAAAAGGACTCTTTGAAGTAGGGTGGATTCTCCCCGTTTCCCTATTATTCGTGCTGTTTGAAAACATCTTCTATGAAACTCCTTCCGCATTTAAACCGGAAAACCAGTAATCAGTCATTTTTTTACGTTTTTTTCACGCTTCTTTAATTTAACATATATCGTTCGACTCTTGTAGTGTTACAGCACTTTGTAATATGTTTGTATAATTGCATCCAATTATTCTTACTTATCCCCATTTATTAGGGGTTGACGACGTTATTTTGCATCTATTTGACTATTTTATGTCTCTAATGAAAAAGACATCTTGTCAACGAGAGTTCGTCTCGTCTCACAAGATGTCTTTTTCTATGGGTGACTGGAATCCATTAAAGCAGTGCCCTGCTTCTTTAGTAAGCAGGGGCAGCTTCATGTTGGCTCCAGTCGATATTAACAAACTTATTGTATTCCTTAGCAAATGCAAGCGAGACGGTACCCGTTGGACCATTCCGTTGTTTCGCAATGATGATTTCAATGATGTTCTGATTTTCCGTTTCTTTATCGTAATAATCTTCACGGTAAAGGAAGGAGACAATATCTGCATCTTGCTCAATACTTCCGGATTCCCGTAAGTCGGACATCATCGGACGTTTGTCCTGACGTTGTTCGACACCACGTGAAAGCTGGGACAATGCGATGACTGGCACCTTCAATTCCCTAGCCAGTCCTTTCAAGGAACGAGAGATTTCCGATACTTCCTGCTGCCTGTTTTCACCGGAGCGGCCGCTACCCGAAATCAGTTGCAAATAATCGATGATGATCATGCCTAACCCATGTTCTTGTTGCAGGCGTCGACATTTAGATCTGATTTCATTGACACGGATTCCGGAAGAATCGTCGATGAAGATACCGGCATTTGAGAGACTGCCCATTGCCATCGTTAGTTTGCGCCAATCTTCCGATTCCAGCGAACCTGTCCGCAGTGCTGACGCATCGATATTCCCCTCGGCACAGAGCATCCGCATGACAAGTTGTTCTGCACCCATCTCCAAACTGAAGATGGCCACATTTTCATCGGTTTTTGTAGCCACATTTTGTGCCACATTCAACGCAAACGCCGTCTTACCGACAGAAGGACGCGCCGCAAGGATGATTAAATCATTGGGCTGAAAACCGGCAGTCATCTTGTCCAAATCACGGAATCCTGTTGGGATTCCTGTTATGTCGCCTTTCCGTGTATGGAGCAGTTCGATATTGTCATAGGTTTCGACGAGGACATCTTTGATATGACGGAAATCACCAGCATTTTTCCGGTTCGAGACTTCCATCATTTTCTTTTCCGCTTCGGATAGTAAAGCTTCTACTTCGTCTTCCCGTGCATAACCATCCTCGACGATCGAAGTGGCAACACGAATGAGACGGCGTAGGAGAGCTTTTTCTTCCACGATTTTAGCATAGAATACAATATTCGCGGCTGTCGGAACCGAGTTAGCAATTTCCGTTAAATACGAAATGCCACCGACATCCTCAAGCTCTTTTTTTGCAGACAGTTCTTCTGTCACCGTTACAACGTCAATGGCCTGCCCTTTATCACTCAGGCTGACCATCGTATCGAATATTTTCTGATGCGCTGTCCGGTAGAAATCTTCCGGTACGAGTAGTTCCGCCGCTGTAATCAGCGCTTGCGGTTCTAGGAAAATTGCTCCGATGACCGACTGTTCCGCTTCGTTGTTATGTGGGGGGATACGTTCGATCATCTGATTCAACTGCTATCTTCTCCTTAATTTTCTTCTGTCACATGCACTTTAAGTGTAGCTGTTACATCAGGATGGATTTTGATCGGTACATTCGTAAAGCCGAGTGCCCGAATCGCATCCGGTAGATCCATTTTACGTCGATCCACTTTAATGCCTTTTGTTTTGTTAAGTGCATCTGCAATTTGTTTTGTTGTAATAGAGCCGAATAAACGTCCACCCTCACCGGATTTTGCTTTCATCTCGACCGTTATGTCCTCAAGCTGTACCTTCAGTTTTTTTGCTTCTGCCAATTCTTCTGCAGCGTCTTTGGCGACCCGATTTTTCTGGCCTTCCAATTTGCTCATATTGCCTGCTGTTGCTTCAACAGCCAAATTGTTTTTCAATAAGAAGTTTTGTGCGTACCCAACCGATACTTCTTTTACTTCCCCTTTTTTACCTTTTCCTTTAACGTCTTGTAAAAAAATAACTTTCATCATGAATTTCCCCTTTCCATCTTGTTCTCTAATACTGATTTTAACATGTCCTCTACTTCTTGGACCGTTTCGACCTCGATCTGGCAAGCTGCGTTCGTCAAGTGACCCCCACCGCCGAGTTCTTCCATGATAAGTTGGACATTCAATTCCCCGAGTGAACGAGCACTGATGCCGATTTTACCATCCGCACGCGGGGCAATGACGAAAGATGCCGTGACACCTTGCATCGTGAGTAAAATATCTGCGGTCTGTGCAATCAGGACTGAACCGTATGGAACCTTTTCCTGTCCTTTTGCAATGGCGATCCCGTCCTGCGAAAGTTCAACTGTTTCAATGAGCTTCGAGCGGGCAATATATGTTTCGATATCTTCTTTCAGTAACCGCTGGACAAGTACTGTATCGGCTCCGTTTGTCCGTAAGTATGAGGCCGCTTCAAATGTCCTAGCCCCTGTCCGTAGCGTAAAGCTTTTCGTGTCGACAATGATTCCTGCAAGTAACGCAGTCGATTCGAGCATTGTCAGTTTCTCATGTTTTGGCTGATATTCCAACAGTTCCGTAATGAGCTCCGCAGTAGATGATGCATACGGTTCCATATAGACAAGCACCGTATTGTTGATGAATTCCTCACCGCGTCTATGGTGATCAATCACCACAACCTTTTCTGCCTTCTCCAGAATTCGTTCATCAATGACCATACTTGGCTTGTGAGTATCCACAATGATAATCAGCGATCGTTCTGTCATCATTGAAAGGGCATCATCCGGATGAATGAATTGGCTGAAGAGCGTATCATCACGTTCGATTTCGTCCATAAGCCGCGTCACACTACCATCCAATTCATTGAAATTGACGACGACATATCCTTCTATATTATTCATGCGGGCCATTTTTCGGACACCGATGGAAGCTCCGATGGCATCCATATCGGGCATTTTATGACCCATGACAAATACTTTATCACTACCTTGGATTAAGTCCCGCAACGCATGAGAAATCACTCTGGCCCGAACCCGCGTCCTTTTTTCAACTGGGTTCGTCTTACCGCCGTAAAATTTCAATTTCCCATCCGAACGTTTGATGGCTACTTGATCGCCACCACGACCAAGGACGAGGTCAAGACTCGACTGGGCAAGCTCTCCCAATTCGGTCAGTAATACCGAGCCTGTACCGACGCCAATACTCAATGTTAATGCCTTGCTTTGTTTGGCAGTTGTTTCTCGGATATCATCCAAAATGGCGAATTTATTTTTCTCCAGATCAGCCAATGTCGCTTCGTTGAAAACGGCCAGGAATCGGTCAGAGGCAATCCGCTTGACGAAGATTCTATTTTCCGTTCCCCATCGATTGATAAGCGATGTAACCAAGGAATTGAGTTGACTTCTCGTCTGATCATCCATCGCTTGTGATAGTTCATCGTAATTGTCGACCAAGATGATGCCAAGAACAGTGCGATCCGCATAATATAATGATTCGATCTCCACCTGTTCCGTGATATCAAATAAGTAGATAAGTTTTTCTTCTGAATTGTAAACGACTCTGTACGTCCGATCTCCAACTGTCAGGTTCTCGGAATCGGTACTTTCTCCTTTTACAATCCGGCGAAAGTGTTCGGATAGGTCAAACAGTTCGTTACCGATGAGTGTATCCGCAGTGAACACATTCACAGCGTATGGATTTGCCCACTCGATGCTATTTTTTTCATTGATGAGGATTATCCCTATCGGCAATTCGAGAAGAGCTTCCTCCCCGACTTTTTTCACTCGGTATGAAAGGGTTTCAATATGCTTTTCAGTTTCTATATAGGTGCGATCCTCTAACTTCCATGCAACACCTGCCGTTACAACAAACAGTAGTGTGAAGAGGAGTCCCATCCAAAATGATTCCATTAGAAGGAGTGCCGCAGCCATCATGCCGAGAATCGACAACACAAGTAATGGGTAGCGGATTGTCCTTTTTCTAAAAAACGATGTCATTTTTCACTCCCCCTACTTGCCCTTGTCTTTTCCGATCCAGGCACGGATATTGACTCCCACATCAAGAATTCCGAGAAATGTTGTTATCGGCTGAAGTAATAATGCGAATAACGTTGCGACCACGGTCACTATACCCGGTAATTTCATTTTGTGCAGATAGAAATGGATGAATGATATACCTTGCAGTAGTAACAACATGCGTAAAATGACGGTGGCATTCACACAAATCAGATACAAATTCGACCCAGGCTCCATCGCAACCGTCATATTCAATACCAGGATGACTCCATAGAGAATGACGGTCATAAGAGGCAATCTCATTTCTCTGAATGGTGGGAACTTCGGAACCTCATGACCAAGTCGTTTGGCTAAGAAAAGGTTAGGTACCACTGTAAGAAGTGCCAGTACAAAGCACGACAGGATGAAAGCGGAAGGGATACTATGTTCGTAATACGTGAACAATGAATCCGACATCTCCTCATAGTTCGGAGGAAGCGACCCATATGTTCCCATGAACGAAGCAAGTTGGTCCTGTGTTTCCCGCATCGTAGTGAATACCACATCTATAAAATTAAAATTAAACAGTAATACTGCCCCTATATACGTGATCGCACCTATGATCATATACATAAGACCCAAGCCCATGTAAATATACAACTTGGATTTTCCCATCTTTATCATCTCAGCAATCAGCAAACCTGCCAAACCAAAAACGAAGGCAAAGGATAAAAGGGCGATTCCTCCGACCAATAAGGACAATACAATGCCCACCATTGTAACGAGAATGGTTGCAGATCGGTTATACCGTAATCCGTAGAGAATAATGGGCAATGGGGTCAGGTACATTGTTACAATCCCAACAGGCGGTATGTACAATACTATTGCGAGCAGGATGGCAAATAACGCAATCATCATGGCCCCATATGTTATTTTTCTCGGATCGTCTTTCATCATTAGATTCCCCCGGTCTTTCGTCAAACAACTTTTTTTCTTCACTTTACATCTAGAAAGTTCCTTCAATTGTATCATGATTATCGGTTTTAACCAAAAGTTGATTACGTCCCTGGTCTGTCCACATTGAAGGTGAGTATCTGTTTACAGCTGCTCCGCTCGGATTACCCGTATGAGGATCATGCTTCTCAAGGACGATAAAAAAGACCGCCTCCGTACCGGTTTTCCCAGTCTGATAAGGCGGTCTGTATGAATGAAATTATCTTTCTTCCGAACTGAATGGAAGAAGTGCCATGATACGTGAGCGTTTAATCGCAAGTGTCAGTTTACGCTGATACTTCGCGCTTGTGCCCGTTACACGGCGAGGTAAGATTTTCCCACGCTCAGAAACGAATTTCTTAAGCAAGTCTGTATCTTTATAGTCGATGTTCGTAATGTTGTTGGATGTGAAATAACAAACCTTACGACGTCTTTTACCTCCACGACGTGGTGCCATATGTGTTTACCTCCTTCTCGGCTTCTGATAAGCACCGCATTGCGTTGCTATCTTCTCGAAACCCTTATTTTTCATAGATAAATGTTAACTATACACAAGAGATCTTAGAACGGCAGGTCGTCGTCCGATACTTCGATCGGACCTCCACCTGTCGAAAATGGATCATCATCCGTACGTGTATAATTTTGCTGATTCGGTTGTTGATATTGCTGATTCTGATAGCTCGGTTGTCCACCCTGTTGAGCACCATTAGATGGTGCCCCGTAAGAGGAGCCTCCTGCTGGCCTATTGTCGGCATTTGCATTACGCGGTTCCAGAAACTGTGTGCTATCTGCTACAACTTCTGTTGTATAGACACGTTTTCCGTCTTGTCCTTCGAAGCTGCCCGTCTGTATACGGCCATCAACTCCGGCAAGACTCCCTTTTCTAAGGAAGTTCGCGATATTCTCAGCCTGTTTCCTCCAAGCCACACAACTGATGAAATCAGCTTCCCTTTCACCTGACGCGCTTTGGAAAGCCCGGTTTACAGCTAACGTGAAACGTGTCACCGCAATACCGGTCTGTGTATACTTAAGCTCGGGATCTTTTGTCAATCGCCCTACTAAAACAACTCGGTTAATCATCAGAATTCAACCTCCCTCATCATTTTGTAAGTACATTTTATTGGTTATATGGATTAGCCGTCGATGCGGACAGTCATATGACGAAGGATTTCTTCGTTAATGTTCGCAAGACGTGTAAATTCATCGACCGCTTCAGTACCAGCGTTAACTTTTACAAGCTGGTAGAAACCTTCACGTAGATCGTCGATTTCGTATGCAAGACGACGCTTGCCCCACTCTTTCGACTCGATGATTTCCGCACCTTTAGAAGTTAGGACGTCATCAAAACGTTGGATCAACGCTTTTTTTGCTTCATCTTCTACTGTTGGGCGGATGATGTACATGATTTCGTACTTTCTCATCTTTAGTCACCTCCTTATGGACTTTGGCCCTGCTATAAAGCAACGGGCAAGGAGTAAGTAATTGTATTACTCACATCAATACATATTACCACAACTATGTTAAACATTCAACTATTTTCTTGTATAATGTAAAGAAGAGGTGATTTTGATGACTGGACTTCACGAACCAAACAAAGTGATTGATATCGATTTACAAGCAGTAGCCAAGAGAAGTTTGCTCATTACTGTATTATCCTTAGTTGTTTTACTGGCATTGAAGATGATTATTGTAAAAGAATTTTCATTCACGATTACATGGTGGTCTGTCGCTTTTTTCATAATAGGGTACGTGGTTTTGATTGTTTTACATGAACTATTTCATTTGCTTGGTTTCCATATTTTTGCCGGTGTCCCCTGGAAGCGGATGATAATTGGTGTCAATTTAAAATTGGGCGTTGCGTATGCGACAACCGATCTCCCAATGACGAACCGTGCAATCCGGAAGGCGCTCCTACTCCCTTTCTGGACAACAGGCATTGTTCCTGCTCTTATCGGCCTGTCCATCGGAAACGGATTAGTAGTCGGTTTGGCTGCTTTGTTAATAGGTGGTGCAGCTGGTGACTTTGCAATGTATAAGGAATTGCGTAAGTTGCCGGATGATTGGCTTGTCAAGGACGATCCCGAGTTACCTAGGCTGTATGTCTATGCACCGGACAAGTTTGATGCATTAGTAGAGTAACTAATTGCCAGAACAACAAAAAAGTCGCACGGGTTATTATAGACCCATGCGACTTTTTTCAAGCTTATACGTTAAATCGGAACAACATGACATCTCCATCTTTAACGACATATTCTTTTCCTTCAAGTCGAACTTTCCCTGCCTCTTTTGCAGCGGCCATCGATCCGGTTTCAACAAGCGCATCGTAAGCCACCGTTTCTGCCCGGATGAACCCACGCTCGAAGTCCGTATGAATAATACCTGCACATTGTGGTGCCTTCATCCCTTTACGGAATGTCCATGCGCGAACTTCTTGTACCCCTGCTGTAAAGTATGTAGCAAGGCCGAGTAGGTTATAAGCTGCTTTGATGAGTTGATCGAGCCCTGATTCCTGTATTCCCAGTTCTTCGAGGAACATCGCTTTCTCATCGTCTTCAAGTTCTGCCATCTCTTCTTCAATCTTTGCACAAACAACAATGACTTGGGCATTGTCTTTTATCGCAAATTCACGAACAACTTTTACATATTCATTATTATCTGCATCTGCAATTTCATCTTCGGCAACGTTTGCAACGTAGAGCATCGGTTTGATCGTCAATAGATGCATCCCTTTTACAAGGTTATATTCCTCGTCGGTAAATTCAACTGAACGCGCCGGTTGTTCATTTTCGAACGCTTCCTTCAATTTCAATAGGACAGGCTCTTCAGCCATTGCGTCTTTGTCTTTCTGTTTCGCCATTTTGGAAACACGTGCCAATCGCTTTTCTACACTGTCCATATCCGCAAGGATCAATTCCAGATTGATGATTTCAATGTCATCAACCGGGTCTACTTTTCCGGATACATGGGTGATGTTTTCATCAGCAAAACAGCGTACAACTTGACAGATGGCGTCTACTTCGCGAATGTGTGAAAGGAATTTATTGCCCAAACCTTCACCTTTACTTGCCCCTTCAACAATACCTGCAATATCTGTAAATTCGAAAGCGGTCGGTACGGTTTTCTTCGGCACCACAAGCTCCGTCAGTTTGTCCAGTCTCTCATCAGGTACTTCGACGATGCCGACATTCGGATCTATCGTACAGAACGGGTAATTAGCCGCCTCTGCCCCTGCTTTTGTAATCGCATTGAATAGCGTCGATTTCCCTACGTTCGGAAGACCGACAATTCCAGCTGTTAACGCCATTCGTTCCACAACCTTTCATATATATGCTCATTCGTATATTCCGTATGCAACTCTTCCATTATAAGGACAACTGACCTCCGTGTCTATCTGATGCCAGTTACTGACACAATTTATGCTGATTTGTGTCAGCAGCCGGTGCCCTTGTTCAACCTTCGCCTTTTACAAGCACCTTTTTCATCTTCTTTGAAAATTCGTTTCGCGGAATCATAACACTATGACCGCAACCTTCACATTTAATACGTACATCCGCGCCCATACGGATAATTTTCCAAGCATTCGTTCCGCATGGGTGTTGTTTTTTCATTTCAACAATGTCATGTAACTCAAAAGTTTTTTCCATCATTTACTCACACCTCGTTTTTCGGTTGATACATAACCATTTTTGGATATGGTATTTCAATCCCCTGCTTATCTAGGAATACTTTTAAGTCCTTGCGTAACTGCCTTGCAATTGCATATTGCATAACAGGTTGAGTTTCCGCTGTAATCCTCAGGATAATTTCAGACGTCCCCAATTCTTGTACACCTACTATAGTCGGCTTTGATACCAGGGCTTCGTATCCTTCAGATAAGTTTGCAAGAAACACTTCTAAAAGTTCTTCTGTCTTGGCTATATCCGTTTCATATCCTAATCTAATATCTACTACGGCCAGTGAATTATTAATGGAATAGTTCACTACCTCTGTAATATTTCCGTTCGGGATGATATGTATTTCCCCGCCATAAGCGCTTATTTTTGTCGTACGGAGACCGATTTCCTCAACTGTTCCAACCGTCGCGCCAATTTGAACATAATCACCTACAGAAAATTGATCTTCAAAAATGATAAAGAAACCACTAATGATATCCTTCACGAGACTTTGGGCACCGAATCCAACTGCTAAGCCTAATACTCCTGCCCCTGCTAGAATACCCGTGACATTGATTGTAAAAGCAGAAAGGATTGCTAATATCGCCGAGAAATAGACGACATATGACAACGTGTTTTGAAGTAATTTTATCAACGTATTCTCGCGCCGCTCTGAGTGTCTCAAGGCACCTTTCAGTTTCACTCTGAAAGCCCGGCTAATAACGCTTTTACCTATTCTAACGACAATGACGGCCAGGAGAATAATAAAGATAATTTTAAGTGCCACCATACCAAGCCCAAACCATGTTTCTGAACTTAGTAAAATGTCACTTGCCTCTTCAACCTCTTTCTTTATCTGCTCTATATCCTCTTTTACGGTTACTGCCACAAACCTCTTCCTTTCGTATAAAAATTTACCCGCAAGCATAGACTGTACTACAAAAAGGAATGGAGTTTTTTCATGCGAGATACTATTTCCTCATCTTATGATTACCGAATTCATTACAAAGAAACCGGTGCCGTTTGGAAACTTAGTTCGTGGTTTCTTCAACACATTCCATTCGACACGCATGAACTCATTTTTTTCTGTATAGGAACTGATCGATCGACGGGCGATTCGTTGGGGCCACTAACCGGTTCTTACCTTTCCGAGTCATCCCTGTTCCCTTTCACGGTAATCGGTACATTGGAAAGTCCGTTACACGCCTTAAATTTGCAGCAGCATATAGACGAAACCCGACTCGACAATCCTGCTGCTTTCATCATAGCAATTGACGCATGCTTAGGACAAGGCAGCTCTATCGGACAATTACTTTTTAACAGCGGACCGATTCATCCGGGTAAAGCGGTAGGTAAAGATTTACCGCCTGTTGGAGATGTATCCATTAAAGGAATCGTCAATATCGCGGGATTCATGGAGCATGCTGTCTTGCAAAGTACCCGCCTTTATCTTCCGTATGAAATGAGTCGTATCATTGCACGAGCGCTTCAACTTGCCCATGGGCGCCATAAATCACAAAAAGTGGACAACGGTAACCACAACTCCGACAACGAGAATGCCAGGAATCAGATTAGCGACCCTCACCTTCGTCAGACCAATTAAGTTCAAACCGATTGCTAAAATCATCAAGCCGCCCGTTGCGGTCATTTCAGATATGAAAAAGTCCAGTAATTCATCCGGAACGAAACGGCTGATTTGAGTTGAGAATAATGTAATGATCCCTTGGTAGAGAAAAACAGGAACTGCAGCGAAGGCAACACCGATACCAAGCGTAGAGCTTAGGATGATAGCCGTGAATCCGTCAATGATGCCTTTCATGATTAGTACGTCATGATCGTTCCTTAGGCCACTATCGATTGCTCCAATAATAGCCATCGAGCCGACGACAAAAATGAGCGTCGCTGTTACAAAACCTTGTGCAATACCAGGTCCTTCTTTTCCAGCAGGCATTTTATTTTCAATCCATCGACCTAGATCGTTTACTTTCTGGTCAAGATTCATCCACTCCCCAATAACTGCCCCAAACACGATACTGATGATTACAATCAGGATCTGGTTGCTTTCAAAGGTCATTTGAATGCCGATGACCGCGACAGAAAGCCCTATGCCATACATAACGGTCTCTTTCATCCGTTCCGGTATATTGTGTAAGAAACGGCCTATAAGCACCCCAGCAATAATTAGTATGGTATTTACAATTGTTCCAAACAATATCATTTTGTCACTTCCAATGGTTAAAAATAATACCTATTTTGCGCAGTCGGCAAAATAGGTATTTACTTATTTATTCATTCAGCAGTTCCAGTATACGTTCAAGGTCATCTTCTGAGAAAAACTCAATTTCAATTTTCCCTTTGCCCTTATTCTTTTTAATCGTCACATTTGTTCCGAAGTAGTCGCGTAAGTTTGATTCCCGTTCAGCCAAAAACAAATCCGGTTTCTTTTCCTTTTTTGTTTCACGTGGAACATCCTCGTTCATTTTTTGTACTAATTTTTCAAGTTGGCGGACATTTAGCCCTTCCTTCAAGATCCGCTCCGCTACTGATAATATTTGCTCTTTTTTTCGCAATCCAAGCAACGTTCTTCCATGTCCCATTGAAAGTTTACCGTCTGAAATATAATTTCTCACTTTTTCTGGTAAAGCGAGTAAACGAACATGATTTGCAATATGTGGACGACTTTTACCTAGACGTGAGGCAAGCTGTTCTTGCGTTAACCCTAAATTATCCATTAAATGATGATAGGCTTCTGCCTCTTCAATCGGCGTTAAATCTTCTCTTTGCAAGTTCTCGAGAATTGCCAATTCCATTGTTTCTTCGTCTGACAGTACACGGACAACTGCTGGAATTTCATTGAGCCCAGCCAGTATTGCTGCTCGAAAACGCCTTTCACCAACAACAATTTCGTATGTAACGCCCTTTTTCCTCAAAATAACCGGTTGAAGAATCCCATGTTCTTTGATGGATGCACTTAGTTCTTGAATGGCGTCTTCATCGAAAATTTTTCGAGGCTGGTATGGATTTGCTTTAATGCTCTTCACATGAATCTTTTCTACAATCTCCGCTTTTGATAGCGACTCCCCGGGAAACAAGGCATTCAGTCCTTTTCCGAGACCTTTATTCATTGTGCACCACTTCCTTTGCCAACTCTAGATATACTTCCGCTCCCCGTGATCTTGAATCATAAACAATGATTGGTTCCCCATGACTCGGCGCTTCACTCAGTCGTACGTTTCTAGGAATAATTGTCCTGTACACTTTATCTTGAAAATATTTCTTCACTTCTTCAATCACTTGAATACCAAGATTTGTTCTCGCATCAAACATGGTGAGTAAAACACCGTCAATCGTCAAATGCTCATTTAAATGCTTTTGAACAAGTCTAATCGTACTAAGCAATTGACTTAATCCTTCAAGTGCATAATATTCACATTGGACAGGAATCAGAATGGAGTCGGATGCCGTCAATGCGTTAATTGTCAGTAATCCAAGTGAAGGCGGGCAATCAATGATAATATAATCATACTGCTCCTGAACTCCTTGAATTGCATGTTTCATCCTAACTTCTCTTGAAATTGTGGAAACGAGCTCAATTTCCGCGCCCGCCAATGAAATAGTAGCCGGTATAATATCCAAGTTTTCCACTTTCGTGGTCAAGATCACTTCATGGATATCAGCATCATCAATCAATATATCGTAGATGCATTTTTGGACATCCCCTTTGTTGATCCCTACTCCGCTTGTCGCATTCCCCTGTGGATCTGTATCAATTAAGAGAACTTTTTTGCCTACATGGGCAAGGCAAGCACTTAGATTAACGGAGGTTGTCGTTTTTCCGACCCCTCCCTTTTGGTTGGCGATTGCTATTATTCTACCCAAAAAGCTTGCACCTGCTTTCTCGTACAGTAAGTTTCTATATTTTCTGTCTTACTGGGACCATCTTATAGTTTATCAAAAACAAACGGTTATGTGGAGAAATATGTATAAGAAAAGTGCAGTACAACTGCACCCTGTCTATACTTCATTTAATCTTACATCCGGCAAATGGAAATTCACTCCAAATACGTATCTTTTAAAAAAACTCCTGCTTTTGTCAAGCAAGAGTTTTTGTTTACTTCTTTTTGGGAATCTTAACAGTAATCGTATAAAAATCTTCGGCATCTTCTTCCTCCGTCTTCACATCAATTCCACTATTCGTCACTAATACTAACGATTGTCGGATGGTGTTAAGTGCAATACGGACATCTTTACTGATCGCTTTCCTTTTTGGCGCTCTCTTTTTCTCCTTAACAACTTCTTCTTCAGGATTCAGTAATTGTTCGATTCGTGCTTCAAGCTGTTTTACATTCAAGTGCTGTTCGACAATTTCCTGATACAATTGTTGTTGCAATTCACTATCCTTAATAGGAATTAGCGCTCTTGCATGTCTCTCGGAAATTTCTTTCGATAGAATTGCATTTTTTATCGTTTCTGGAAGTTTTAAGAGTCTCAACTTATTCGCTACAGTCGACTGACCTTTTCCCAGTCTTTGTGCCAATGCTTCCTGCGTTAACGCATGAAGTTCGAGTAGCTTTTCATAAGCATATGCTTCTTCAATCGCCGTCAATTCTTCACGTTGCAAGTTTTCAATAAGAGCAATTGAGGCAGTTTCCTTATCATCAAGTTCCCGAATGATTGCTGGTACCTCTGACCAGCCTAATTTTTTCATCGCACGATATCGACGTTCACCTGCGATAATTTCATAGGTTCCAGTGCCGGCACTCCGAATAACAATTGGTTGGATGACACCATGTGTATGGATTGTTCTCGCTAGTTCTTCAATTTTTTCTTCCGAGAAAACTGTGCGAGGTTGGTATTTATTTGGTTTTATCAATTCTATATTTACTTGTTCAATTTTTTCCTGATGATTAGCCTCGCCTACAAGTGGATCTATTTCTTTCTCTCCACCTCCAAAAAAACGTGAAAAAGGACTTTTCATTCCCGGCACCACCTTTTCAAGACTGCTCCCTAATTTCATTAATTCGGCATAAAAATACTAAATCCTCTTTACCGACTGTTCCACGTGAAACAGTTTATCGAATTGGTGTCTTATTTGGGACACCAGGTTTTCGGGGATACTTTTTGGGAGTGATTTTTTTCTTCTCAAAAACAAAGATATTCCGTTCACTATTTTCAACCGGTAACGTGAATGAATATTCTTCCTTAATGCTGGCACCGAGAACGGAAAGAGCTTTTTCAGCATCTGCCAGTTCGTCTTCGGCAGCTGCCCCTTTCATGGAAATGAAGATTCCACCCTGTTTGACAAGTGGTACACATAATTCTGCGAGAACAGATAGACGTGCGACTGCTCGAGCAGTTACAATGTCAAATTTTTCACGATATTCCGGATTTTGTCCGAAGTCTTCAGCTCGAGCATGAACAAAATGGACATTTTCCAATTGCAGCGTTTCCGCCAAGTGCTCGAGAAAACCAATTCTTTTATTCAATGAATCGACAATTGTCACATCAAGTTCCGGAAAACAGATTTTCAAGGGTATACTTGGAAATCCTGCACCTGCACCTACATCACAAATTGTTTTTCGACCTTTTAAATCAATATAAAAAGCAGCAGAAATCGAATCATAGAAATGTTTCAAGTAAACGGACGGTGCATCGGTTATAGCCGTCAAGTTCATCTTTTCATTCCATTCCACCAGAAGCTCAAAGTACTTTCTGAATTGTTCTTTCTGCCCCTCATTCAATTCGATTCCTTGCTCTTTCAATCCGAGTATAAATTGCTCCTCATTCAATCAAGTTCCCCCCTAATAAGAAAAGCGTAAGGCGCCTGTTTAGATGCGACCTTAGCAAAAAAATATTCCATCATATAAAAAAACTGATGCGGACGCGAAATCCGCATCAGTTAAATTTGCTTAGCCTGATATCTTTGCGATTCTTCCTTGTTCGATATAAACAAGGAGGATTGAAATATCGGCAGGATTCACGCCGGAAATGCGGGAAGCTTGTGCGATGGATAACGGTCTTACTTCACTTAACATCGTTTTTGCCTCTGTTGCAATACCTGAAATGGCATGGTAATCAATGTTCTCCGGTATTCTTTTGTTTTCCATCTTCTTCATTTTTTCAACTTGTTGCATCGATTTTTCAATGTAACCTTCGTATTTGATGAAGATTTCTACTTGCTCTTCCACTTCTTCTGATTGCTTTTCTGCAGGCGGAACAATCCGCTCGATTTGGTTATACTTCATTTCTGGACGTTTCAGAAGATCAGCCGCTTTCATCGGCTCTCTTAATTCTGTCCCGTCTGTTTCACGAATGATTTCCTGTACGTGTTCGTCAGGTTTAATCGTCACTTTTCGTAGTCTATCGATTTCCTCTTCGATCTGCTGTTTCTTGAGAAGGTATGCTTCGTACCTTGCTTCACCGATCATCCCGAGTTCATGTCCGATTTCTGTTAAACGAAGATCGGCATTGTCATGGCGCAATAACAATCTGTATTCAGCACGTGATGTGAGCAATCTATAAGGTTCACTTGTACCTTTGGTTACAAGGTCGTCAATGAGGACACCGATGTAGGCATCTGCACGCCCTAGATACAAGCTCTGGCTTCCCTAGAACACGTGAAGCTGCATTAATGCCCGCCATGATTCCTTGTGCGGCCGCTTCTTCATAGCCCGATGTTCCATTCAATTGACCTGCCGTATATAAGTTACGGACTCTTTTCGTCTCAAGTGTCGGCCATAATTGTGTCGGTACAATTGCATCGTATTCAATTGCATAGCCTGCTCGCATCATTTCAGCTTTTTCAAGTCCCGGAACACTTTCGATCAGCTTTTTTTGAATATGTTCGGGTAAACTTGTAGAAAGTCCTTGAACGTAAACTTCTTTCGTATTTCGACCTTCCGGTTCAAGGAAGATTTGATGGCGCGACTTATCTGCAAATCGAACAATTTTATCCTCGATGGACGGACAATAACGTGGTCCTTTTCCTTTGATCATACCGGAGTACATAGGTGATAAGTGAAGGTTTTCGTTGATGATTTCATGTGTCGTTGGAGATGTATAGGTGAGCCAGCATGGCAATTGGTCCATGATGAATTCAGTCGTTTCATAACTGAAGGCCCGCGGAACGTCGTCTCCAGGTTGAATTTCTGTCTTGCTGTAGTCGATCGTTCTGCTATTCACGCGTGGCGGTGTACCCGTCTTAAAACGGACCATTTCAAATCCGAGTTCACGGATATTATCTGCCAATCCAATTGAAGGCATTTGGTTATTTGGTCCACTTGAATATTTCAAATCACCGATGATAACTTCCCCGCGCAAGAATGTACCCGTTGTGACAATGACTGTTTTGGCACGATATATTGCCCCGACTTGCGTAATAAGTCCGGTCACCTCGTCATTTTCAACAATCAATTCTTCAACTACACCTTGATGTAGCGTCAAATTTTCCTGTTCCTCCAGAAGTCGTTTCATTTCTTGCTGATAAAGGACTTTATCCGCTTGTGCACGGAGCGCACGTACTGCCGGTCCTTTTCCTGTATTCAACATCCGCATTTGGATATGTGTTTTATCAATTACTTTCCCCATTGCACCGCCAAGTGCGTCAATTTCACGCACAACAATTCCTTTGGCTGGACCACCCAATGATGGATTACATGGCATGAAAGCAATCATATCAAGGTTCATTGTTAGTACGAGCGTTGATGCACCCATCTTGGCAGCCGACAATGCCGCCTCTACGCCGGCATGTCCGGCTCCAATGACAATTACATCGAACGTGCCTGCTTCATATTGTGGCATGTTCTGTTTCCTTCCTTCTATTTTTTATTTTCCGAGGCAAAATTGTGCGAATAACTGGTTGATCAAACTTTCTTGAACGGTATCCCCGATAATTTCACCAAGGATTTCCCATGTCCGTGTGACATCGATCTGAATCATATCCACTGGAACACCCGCTTCGGCTGCACCAATCGCATCTTCAATCGTCGCCTTTGCGTTGTGTAACAATGCAATATGTCTTGCGTTTGAAACATATGTGAAATCGCCTGCTTCAATATTTCCTTCGAAAAAGAGCCCGGCGATTGCTTCTTCCAATTCATCCACCCCTTCGTCTTTCAAAAGGGAGGTTGTGACGAGTTTACCATGACCGGCAAGCTCCTTCACTTTCGACAGATCAATTTTCTGCGGAAGGTCGGTTTTGTTGATGACGACAATTGCATCCATTCCCGAAATCGCTTCGAAAAGTCTCTCGTCTTCTATTGTAAGTTCTTCGGAGCTGTTTAGCACTAGTAAAATTAAGTCAGCTTCCTTCAATACTTTTCTTGATCTCTCCACGCCAATCCGTTCTACGATATCTTCCGTTTCACGGATTCCGGCAGTGTCAACGAGACGCAGTGGAACCCCACGTACATTGACGTACTCTTCAATGATATCACGCGTCGTCCCCGCTATGTCGGTTACGATTGCCTTATTTTCTTGCACGAGGCTATTCAATAGAGAAGATTTTCCTACATTCGGTCTACCGATAATGACTGTAGATAGCCCTTCCCTTAGGATTTTCCCTTGTGAGGACGTCTGCAATAATTTGTCGATTTCATTTTTAACCCAGGTGCCTTTTTCAATCATCAACGGAATGGTCATTTCTTCGACGTCATCATATTCCGGATAATCGATGTTCACTTCAACTTGTGCTAACGTTTCAAGCAGCGCCTGTCTCAGTTCGCTGATCAGCCTAGAAAGTTTTCCTTCCATCTGGTTCAGTGCAACATTCATGGCCCGGTCCGTTTTGGCGCGGATCAGATCCATGACAGCTTCTGCTTGGGATAAGTCAACCCGCCCATTCAGAAAAGCCCGTTTTGTAAATTCCCCCGGTTCTGCAAGTCGCGCACCTTCTTTCAGCACAAGTTGTAGAACCCGATTAACGGAAACGATTCCACCATGACAATTCACTTCTATAACATCTTCACGCGTGAACGTCTTTGGTGCTTTCATAAGCGAAACCATTACTTCCTCGACCGTTTCCCCCGTGGTGGGATCTTCTAAATGTCCGTAATGGATCGTATGTGATTGTTCTTCGGTCAGTTTTTTCCCCGACGGAGAACGGAAAATACGATCCGCTATTTGGATTGCTTCGTCCCCACTGAGCCTGACGATGGCGATTGCACCTTCCCCCATCGGAGTAGAAATCGCAGCTATTGTATCAACGTGCATATTCTTCACCTTCCTGACTTAGTTACACACATGTGGATAACCCATTTCAGACATGACTATCTAACATAATATAGTAACATAAATCTGCGAATCATCCTAGTGTCGAATTCTAGAAATTGTGGATAAGTTTTGTTGAATTTCGGTTTTTATGCTTCAGGAAAACAAAAAAACCGTAAAGACTATTTCATCTTCACGGGTTTTCTGGAAATTAGCGAATGGCTTCAATTACAAGATATCTGAATGGATCTGTTCCTTCCGAATATGTTTCAATATCCAAACGTCTGGATAATGCATTATGAATGACTTTCCTTTCATAGGCGGGCATTGGCTCAAGTTGCACTTTTCGTCCAGTGCGAATGGCTTTGTCCGCCATTCGATCGGCTAGCTGTTCCAAGGATTGTTCGCGTCTATCCCGGTAATCGCCTACGTCTATCCTGACAACTTTGAATTGGTCAGTCGATTTGTTGGCGACTAGTTGCGCTAACTGTTGAAGGGCGTTCAACGTTTGTCCACGTTTACCAATCAGAAGTGCCGCCTTTTCACTTTCCAGCTGGAAGTTTACATACTTCCCTTCAATAATATGTTTAATTTGAAGATCATCAATTCCCATTCCAACAGCAATCGACTTTAAATAACTTTCCGTTGCTGCTATTGCTGCCTCACCAGTCAAACCTTCTACTTGAAGTTCCTCTCGCTGTATAACTGTTTCTCCGGAGGCATCTTCGATTACTTCTTGCGATACCGGTTCCTCTTCTAAAACAAAAACGGTTCCGCTTTCCTCACTCGTTTGTTCAGGGACGGAAGGTTGTTCCACAGGTATGACGGTAACGGTCACTTCAGCCTCTTTTGCACCGAAACCGAGAAATCCTTTTTTCCCTTGATCGATCACTTCGACTTCCACTTCTTCACGTTTAACGCCGAGTGCTGCTACTGCTGATGAGATCGCCAATTCAACTGTGGCTCCCCTTCGCGTCAACCTTTTCATTTTCTTTTCCCTCCTACTTTTACAGGTACCTCTTCTTTTTTCTTGAATGGTTTGTAAATGAAGATATTTTGGATGATTGAAATGATATTACCAATTACCCAGTACAACGCAAGCGCCGCCGGCAAGAACGAACCGAAGATCATAATCATGAACGGCATAATATACATCATGGTTTTCATTTGAGGGTTATCCATTGCTGGACCTGTTCGAAGTACGATGAACTGCATCAGTCCCGCAAGTACTGCAAGTGTAATACTAGGTGCTGCCAGTTCAAACCAAAGGAATTTACCGATATCATAGGTGACATTCATCCGGCTAATTGCATGATAGAAGCCAAATAAAATCGGCATCTGAATCAAGACTGGAAGACAGCCTGCTGCCGGGTTGATTTTCCGTTCCGACATCATTTTCTGCATTTCTTCGCGATACTTTTGCTGTGTAACTGCATCTTTCGATTTGTACTTCTCTTTGAGCGCTTTTAATTCAGGTTGGATTTCCTGCATCCGCTTTGAACTTTTTGTCTGTTGAATCATTAATGGAAGCAACACAAGTCGGATAATGATCGTAACTGCGACAATCCCCCATCCATAAGTGCCAAGTATATCTTTAAATGTTGAGATTAAAGATACTAATGGCCAGACGACAAAGCGATTCCAAAATCCTTCACTCTCTTCATAAATCGGTTGATTGAAATCCGAACACCCTGCAAGTACGACCGATAGTGCCGTTAGTATCAATAACAATGTCATTTTCTTTTTCAAATTGGTTCCCCCAAATCATATCTTCTTCAACCAAGGATAAATAAGTATTTATTTAGCCGTTGAAATGGCTCAACTAGTCAGTAGACTCAGTTTATCACTTTACTTTGTAACCTTCTACTTCTTCTTTATGACCCGTGCAATGCGTAGGACGTGTTGCAAACTTTTTTTCGTTTCATGAAAATCGAGGGTGGCCGCCTGGTGTCTGGCGATGATGACATAATCCATATCATTGCGCAGTTCTTCCTTTATTTCCAGGAAGGACTGGCGTAAGTATCTTTTCACACGATTTCGCGTGACGGCATTGCCGATTTTTTTGCTGACCGAAAGGCCAATTCGGAATTCCTGCTGCGCTTCCTTCCTATAGGAGTACACGACGAATTGCCGATTGGCCACCGACTTCCCTTTTTTGAATACAAGTTGAAATTCTTCATTCTTTTTGATCCGCTGGCGTTTATTCATCCTATGCACCTGCTCCATCACTTTGATTTTTACAAAAGCTCTCGGCCTTAACCTTTCCCTGAATCAGGATTTTATAAATCGGCCAGACCATAAAAAAAAGACCACTGAGGTGTCAGTGGCCTTATGCTGAAAGCACTTTTCTTCCTTTGCGCCGACGAGCTGCGAGAATTCTACGTCCGCTTTTTGTGCTCATTCTCGCACGGAAGCCGTGAACTTTACTACGTTTACGTTTATTTGGTTGGAATGTACGTTTCATTGTTTATGACACCTCCTGCATGAATGTCTGTTTACATACGTGACAGTCTTGAATAGTATAGCGGGAATTCCTAGTAAAAGTCAACCTTTTTTTATCCAACCAGTATTTTTAAGCAATCTTCACTTCGAAATAAACGATTTATAGTTATCCACACTACTTGAGATTTTCCTATGACAAAGCTGTGCATGGCTTTTTAAATCTATTTTTTTATGCACATCGGTTATCTACATCTTTTTCACATACCAAGGCCTGTGGATAATCAATTCATCCACAGCTGTATGCTCTGTGGATAAGTAACAAGAGTCCTTGTAATCGGTAATATTTCCTGTTACAATGAATTAGATTTTGTTGTGCACATAATTTTATATTATTTTGTTATCCACAATTGTTGATAGGTTGTGGATAATTTTTTCAACATTTTTGTATAATTGTTATCCACAAACGTGGAAACTGTGTATAATACATATCTCGGACTTTTTATTTTACCGAAAAGGAGGCACGCGTTTGGAACACTTAGAAGAACTTTGGGAAGAAGTATTATCGAAGGTCGAACAGAAGATATCAAAACCGAGCTTCGAGACCTGGCTTAAATCGACAAAGTTAATGTCGTATGGCGAAGAAAATGTCACCATCGCCGCACCCAATTCATTTGCAAAAGACTGGCTTGAAAACCATTATGTACATCTGATAACTGGCATCCTATCCGAACTGACCGGTGAAGACCGGATTATTCAATTTGTCGTTCCGAAAGATATGGCAGAAAATGATTTTAGTCTGCCCAAGCCAACGATTAAACCAATTGAGACTCCACCTTCAACACCAACAGCCGGAATGCTCAATCCTAAATACACATTCGATACATTCGTCATTGGATCAGGAAACCGTTTCGCCCACGCTGCATCCCTTGCTGTTGCCGAAGCTCCTGCCAAAGCCTACAATCCCTTGTTCATCTACGGAGGCGTCGGTCTTGGAAAAACCCACTTGATGCATGCCATTGGCCATTATGTCACTGAACAGAATCCGACAGCGAAAGTTGTATATCTTTCGTCAGAGAAATTTACAAATGAATTCATCAACTCAATCCGTGATAACAAAGCCGTCGAATTCCGAAACCGCTACCGGAACGTGGACGTACTCCTAATAGATGATATTCAATTCCTTGCTGGTAAAGAACAAACACAAGAAGAATTTTTCCATACCTTCAATACACTGCACGAGGAATCCAAGCAAATTGTCATCTCCAGTGACCGTCCACCAAAAGAGATTCCCACGCTTGAAGACAGGCTCAGATCCCGTTTTGAATGGGGTCTAATCACAGATATAGCCCCCCCTGACCTGGAAACCCGGATTGCAATCCTGCGTAAAAAAGCGAAGGCGGATGGACTTATTGATATCCCGAATGAAGTCATGCTATACATTGCCAATCAGATCGACTCGAATATCCGAGAACTGGAAGGTGCACTGATTCGTGTCGTTGCATACTCATCCCTCGTCAATATGGATATCAATACTGATCTTGCTGCAGAAGCATTGAAAGATATCATCCCGAACTCAAGACCACGCATTGTGACAATTTTGGACATCCAAAAAGCAGTCGGTGAACACTTCAATATCCGATTGGAAGACTTTACAGCGAAGAAAAGAACACGTTCAATTGCATTTCCCCGACAAGTTGCCATGTATTTGTCAAGAGAACTTACGGATTCATCATTACCTAAAATCGGAACGGAATTTGGCGGTCGGGATCATTCGACCGTTATTCATGCGCACGAAAAAATCACAAAAATGTTGAAGGATGATCAAGCCCTTCAACAAGACGTGCAAGATATAAAAAATGTACTTGGTAGAGGCTAACCTGTGTATAACATTGAATAAGTAGTGCATGGCTATGAACAGGTTGTGCACATGTGGAAATCCTTTATCCGACACGTAATATCACGGTTATCCACATATCCACAGCGCCTACTACTATTACTACTATCTTTTTATTAATAATTAATATATATATAAGCGAGGGTAAAGTATGAAATTTGAAATCATGAGAGACAGATTGCTCGATGGATTGAATGACGTAATGAAGGCAATTAGTCAAAAAGTGGCTGTTCCAATTTTGACAGGTATAAAAATCGAAGTAGATGAAAAAGGTCTAACAATGACAGGTAGCGATTCGGATATTACGATTTGTACATTCATCCCTGCTGAAGATAATGGGGAGCAAATAATAAAAGTCACTGAAAAAGGAAGCATCGTTCTACAAGCAAAGGTTTTTAGTGAAATTGCTCGAAAATTACCGACGAACGAAGTAACTATTGAAGTTGCAAGCGGTTTGCAGACACATATCCATTCTGGCAAGTCCGAATTTCATCTCATTGGCTCAGACGCGGAAGATTACCCAATATTACCCGAGGTCAAAAATGATTATCTGTTTACATTGCCAGCAGATCTGATGAAATCGATTATCAGGGAAACCGTATTTGCAGTATCCCAACAAGAAACCAGACCGATTTTGACGGGTGTCCATTGGGAAGCAAAAGATGGCGGACTTTCTTGTGTTGCGACAGATAGTCACAGACTAGCTAGAAGATTGACGGTACCGGAAGAGATGCCGGAATTGCCATTTAGTATCGTCATACCAGGAAAAAGTCTTCAGGAATTGAATAAGATTTTGCCAGATGCTAGCGAATCCGTAGATATCGTCATCACGGATCAACAAGTTCTGTTTAAGATACGAAATGTCTTGTTCTACTCACGTTTATTAGAGGGGAATTACCCTGACACTTCTCGTCTAATTCCGTCTGAATATAAAACATCAATCACTGTGAATGGACGAAGTTTATTGCAGGCAATTGACAGGGCTTCGCTATTGGCCCGTGATGAACGGAATAATATCGTCCGTTTCTCAGCAAGTGAGAGTCAAGTCATTGAAATTTCTTCAAATTCACCTGAAGTAGGAAAAGTTGAAGAACTGCTGGAAGCAATCAACCTTTCAGGAGAAGAGTTGAAGATCTCATTCAGTGCAAAGTATATGATGGATGCACTAAAAGCGATTGATGGACAAGATGTTTCCATCCACTTTACAGGGGCAATGCGCCCATTCATTTTGAAATCGGTCGATGACGACACGATTTTGCAACTGATTCTTCCGGTACGGACATACTAAACATCGAAGGATAGTCACTTAATTTGACTATCCTTTTTACTTACTGTCGAATTTGGGCTAAAATAGAGAGATACACTAACTTGTGAAGGGTTGATGACGAATGGAAGATCTACAAATTGATACGGAATTCGTGACACTCGGCCAACTGTTAAAAATAACAAATGCCATCAGTTCAGGCGGCATGGCAAAGTGGTTTCTGGAAGAGCATACTGTCCATGTCAATGGTGAAGAAGAACAACGTCGAGGCAAAAAACTTCGGGACGGGGACATTATCGAAATTGCCGGTGTCGGTCACTATAAAATAAAAGGCATACAAGACAGGCAAACGGATGTACATTGAACGGCTTGCATTAAAGGATTACCGTAATTATGAAAAACTGGATTTAACATTTTCTTCGCAGATTAATGTGTTGATCGGCGAAAATGCACAAGGAAAGACCAATGTCATGGAAGCGATTTATGTCCTCTCAATGGCAAAATCACATCGCACATCCAATGATCGTGAATTGATACGCTGGGATCAGGATTATGGTAAAATAGAAGGGAGCATCCATCGGAAATATGGACGGCTCCCGTTAGAATTGATCATTTCAAAAAAAGGCAAAAAAGCGCGCGTCAATCATCTTGAACAAAATCGATTGAGCCTTTATGTCGGCCAATTGAACGTAGTCATGTTCGCGCCGGAAGATTTGAATCTCGTCAAAGGTAGTCCACAAGTGCGAAGGCGGTTCCTGGATATGGAAATCGGTCAAATTTCGCCAACTTATTTACACGATCTCTTAACATTTCAAAAAATCCTGAAGCAACGTAATGCGATTTTAAAAGACAATCGGGGCAAATTGGATTTAAACGATGTTATGTTTGATGTATATACAGAGCAATATATTCAAGTGGCCGTACAAATTATTCGTAAACGGTTCTTTTTCATGGAACTATTGCAGAAATGGGCGGAACCAATTCACAAAGGTATTTCTAGGGGAATCGAAACTCTAGAAGTATCTTATGGGACACTAAAAGAGTTTGATTCAGGGCAGACTGTCGAACAGATGGAGTCAATCCTTGGTCAACGATTACTAGAGGTGAGACGTCGTGAACTTGAACGCGGCATGACACTAATTGGACCACATCGTGATGATCTCCATTTCTTCGTCAATGGTTATGATATCCAAACTTACGGTTCGCAGGGGCAGCAGCGGACGACGGCGCTGTCCCTCAAACTTGCTGAAATCGAGCTTGTGAAGCAAGAAGTCGGGGAAACGCCCATCCTTCTTTTGGATGATGTCCTGTCCGAATTGGACGATTACCGGCAATCCCATCTCCTGAATACAATTCAAGGGCAAGTACAAACATTCGTCACAACGACGAATATTGCGGGTATTGATCATGAAACAATCCAACAAGCGGATATTTTCGAAGTAACGGCAGGAGAAGTGACCAGACAAGATGTTTGATGAAAATTGTCGAACTATGCTCCGAATCCGATAAGATTCGATACTCGATACATGAAAGATATATGTTAGACGTTCAGAAAGGAAAGGTGAACAGTTTGGCGATGGAAGAGAAAGAATTGCAGACGGCTTATGATGCAACGCAAATCCAGGTGTTAGAAGGACTGGAAGCTGTTCGCAAACGTCCCGGCATGTATATCGGGACAACGAGTTCGAGAGGGCTCCACCACCTTGTATGGGAAATTGTCGATAACAGTATTGACGAGGCACTTGCCGGTCACTGCGATCACATTGAAGTAACGATTGAGAAAGACAACTGGATCCGTGTAGATGATAATGGCCGTGGAATTCCGGTCGGTATCCAGGAGTCGACAGGTCGTCCTGCCGTCGAAGTCATCATGACTGTGCTCCATGCTGGCGGTAAATTTGGCGGCGGGGGCTATAAGGTCTCAGGTGGTTTACACGGTGTCGGTGCCTCTGTCGTGAATGCATTATCTGAAGTGACAGAGGTGTCTGTCCGACATGATGGCAAAGTCCACTTTATCGAATTTCAACGTGGTGATGTGACAAAAGAACTTTCTGTTATTGGTGACACCGATGAAACCGGAACTAGAATCCGATTTAAGGCGGATCCAGAAATTTTCACGGAAACGACTGTATATGAGTATGATATTTTGGCAAACCGTCTGCGTGAGCTTGCTTATCTGAACCGGGGTCTACGGATAACGATTACAGACGAGCGGGGAGACGAAGAACGGACCGATGCGTATTACTACGAAGGCGGAATAAAGTCATATGTTGAACATTTAAATAAAAACAAAGAACCAATCCATGAAGAACCTATTTTCATTGAAGGTGAAAAAGACGGAATTTCCATTGAAATTGCTATGCAATACAATAGCGGCTATGCGGAAAATCTGTTTTCTTTCGCCAATAATATCAATACGTATGAAGGCGGGACTCATGAATCCGGTTTTAAAACAGCGCTAACACGTGTTATCAATGACTATGCGCGAAAAAACGGGGCTTTGAAAGAAGCAGATCCCAATTTGTCAGGCGATGATGTCCGGGAAGGATTAACCGCAATTATTTCCATCAAGCACCCAAATCCACAATTCGAGGGGCAAACGAAAACAAAACTCGGGAACTCTGAAGTGAGTACGATTACAAATTCGCTATTCTCGGAAGGGTTTCAACGTTTCTTGCTTGAAAACCCATCAACCTCAAAACAGATTATTGATAAGAGCCTAATGGCGGCACGTGCGCGTCTTGCCGCGAAAAATGCACGTGAGTTCACGCGTCGGAAGTCGGCACTTGAGGTTTCCAGTTTGCCAGGTAAATTGGCGGACTGCTCATCACGTGACCCATCCATCAGTGAATTGTATATCGTTGAAGGTGACTCTGCGGGCGGATCTGCAAAAAGCGGCCGTGATCGTCACTTCCAAGCGATTCTTCCTTTACGCGGTAAGATCCTGAATGTCGAAAAGGCACGACTTGACCGGATTTTAGGAAACTTAGAAATCCGTGCGATGATCACCGCTCTTGGTACAGGGATTGGTGAGGAATTCACCCTTGAAAAAGCACGTTATCATAAACTTGTAATTATGACAGATGCAGACGTGGACGGTGCACATATCCGGACATTGCTACTGACATTCTTCTTCCGCTTTATGCGACCTCTCATCGAAGCAGGATACGTTTACATTGCACAGCCACCACTCTATCGAGTGAAGCAAGGCAAAACGGAAGAATACTGCTACACTGAAGATGAACTTCAAGAAATTCTTGGTCGGATGTCGCCTACACCGAAGCCGGTCATCACACGTTATAAAGGGCTCGGAGAAATGGATGCAACACAGCTTTGGGATACAACAATGGATCCAGACCAGCGTACGTTGCTCCAAGTTAATCTCGAGGATGCACTTGACGCAGACTCTACGTTTGAACAACTGATGGGTGACGAAGTAGAACCACGTCGAAAATTCATTGAAGAAAATGCAATGTATGTGAAAAATATAGATACTTGATAAATTTGTTCAACAAGGCAAAGAAGTGCGGGGGAGCTTGAAAATAAATGGCAAACCCGGACTTTTAATTGCCCTTTTTCATGATTGTGAAGTTGAAAGGAGTAATACAACATGGCAGATTTGCCGAAACGCGGTGTTCAAGGGATTAACATCAGCACTGAAATGAGAACCTCATTCCTTGATTATGCAATGAGTGTCATCGTTTCCCGTGCGCTTCCCGATGTAAGAGATGGTTTAAAACCGGTACACCGACGTATCCTGTATGCAATGCAGGATCTCGGGAATACCGCGGATAAACCGCATAAGAAATCCGCACGTATCGTCGGGGATGTCATCGGTAAGTATCATCCACATGGTGATAGTGCTGTTTACGACACGATGGTACGGATGGCACAGGATTTCAACTACCGCTATATGCTCGTTGACGGTCATGGAAATTTTGGTTCCGTCGATGGTGACGGTGCTGCAGCAATGCGTTATACAGAATCACGGATGTCGCGGATTGCAATGGAACTTTTACGGGATATCAATAAAGATACGATCGATTACCAAGATAACTATGATGGACAAGAACGTGAACCGATTGTGCTACCGAGCCGTTATCCGAACCTGCTTGTGAACGGTACCTCAGGGATTGCGGTCGGGATGGCAACGAATATCCCTCCGCATCATCTCGGTGAAACAATTGACGCTGTGCTTGCACTCGCCGATAACTCGGCAATCACGACGGAAGAGCTGTTGGAAATCATACCGGGTCCCGATTTCCCGACTGGGGGAATCATCCTTGGTCGCAGCGGTATCAGAAGAGCATACGAAACAGGCCGCGGCTCAATCATCATCCGAGGTAAAGTTGAAATAGAGCAAAAATCCAATGGCAAGGAAACTATTATTGTCAACGAACTGCCTTACCAAGTGAACAAAGCCCGTTTGATTGAAAAGATTGCTGAACTAGTGCGTGACAAGAAAATTGACGGAATCACCCATTTGGCGGATGAGTCTGACCGTAATGGGATGCGGATTGTCATCGAAGTGCGCCGTGATGCCAATGCCAATGTGCTGTTAAACAACTTGTACAAACAAACTGCCCTGCAATCAAGCTTCGGCATCAACATGCTTGCACTTGTTGACGGTCAACCGAAAGTGCTTGCATTAAAAGAGATTTTGTATCATTACCTCGAACACCAGAAAGTCGTTATCCGCAGACGTACACAGTTTGAATTGAAAAAAGCGGAAGACCGTGCACATATTTTAGAAGGACTTCGTATTGCACTCGATCACATTGATGAAATCATCACTTTGATCCGTGCATCCAAAACAACCGATGAAGCCAAAACCGGATTGATCAATCACTTTGCGTTATCCGAACGCCAGGCACAGGCAATCCTTGATATGCGCTTACAACGTTTGACTGGGCTCGAGCGAGACAAAATTGAGGAAGAATACCAAGAGCTTCAAACGCTTATTGCAGAACTACGTGCAATTCTTGCTGACGATGATAAGTTGATTGAAATCATTCGCGAAGAATTACTTGAAGTGAAAACACGTTTTGAGGATAAGCGCAGAACAGAAATCACAACCGGCGGTGCGGAAATGATTGAGGATGAAGACCTTATCCCAGTTGAAAACTCCGTATTGACACTGACGCATAACGGTTATATTAAACGTTTGCCTGCAAACACATACCGCAGTCAGCGCCGCGGTGGCCGTGGAATCCAGGGAATGGGGACGAATGACGACGACTTTGTCGAACATCTTCTAAATACCTCGACCCACGACACTATTCTGTTTTTCACGAGCAGAGGACGGGTGTTCCGGAAAAAAGGCTATCAAGTACCGGAATTCAGCCGAACTGCAAAAGGGCTGCCAATCATCAATCTGCTAGGTGTTGATAAAGACGAGAATGTGACGGCAATGATTCCTGTTGGTGCGTTCGAGGCGGAAAAGTATTTGTTCTTCGCAACGCGTAATGGAATTGTCAAACGTACACCGGTTGCAGAGTTTGGGAATATCAGGTCAAATGGATTGATCGCTCTAACACTCCGCGGAGATGATGAACTCATCAGTGTTAAAATGACGAACGGTGAAGAAAACATCGCTATCGGTACGCGGGATGGCATGTTGATTAAATTCAATGAAACAGATATCCGTTCAATGGGTCGTATTGCTGGTGGAGTACGCGGTATCCGATTGCGTGAAGGTGATATTGCAGTAGGCATGGATACAGTTAGTGAAGGCGATGAAATCCTTGTCGTCACGGAAAAAGGGTTCGGCAAGCGGACACCGGAAGACGAATATCGTATCCAGTCACGGGGCGGGTATGGATTGAAAACGTTACATGTAACGGAACGTAACGGACTCCTTGTCGCGATGAAAACAGTCGATGGCAGCGAAGACCTCATGCTAATTACCATCCATGGGATTCTGATTCGTATGGGTATCGAAGACATTTCAGTCATTGGACGGAGTACCCAAGGCGTACGTCTGATCCGATTGGGAGAAGATGAACTGGTCGCGACAGTCGCAAAAGTGGAAAAAGAAGATGAGGAAGATAACGAAGAGTCGGAAACCGAAGGCGAAGTTTCTTCAGAAGTTGATGAAGATTAAACAACCTTGTCTACAAATGATAAGGATAACGAGTCCTAATTCGTATAAGGGGTCATTGGACGGTATATACCGTTTCAATGACCCCTTTTCATATGTAGACGAGGGATTTGCGAAAGGCCATAGATAAGGGCTATCGTTTTATTGAATTTTTGGAGTATGATAGAAAGCATATAAAGCTGAAAGTAGGGAGTATCGATGCCGGAAGTGTCTATTAAAATAACTGATCTGCGGCCAGGTATTGTAATTAGTGAAGATGTTTTTGTAAATACAAATCACCCAATCATTAGAAGAAATACCGTCATTTTACCGAAGCATTTGGAAGTATTGAAGGCATTCGGTGTAAGAGAAGTGAAAACAGAAGAACAAAATATCGTGAAAAGAGATGAAAATCTCGCCACGGAAAGTAACTTTATAGATCCCGACGATATCCTTGCTACTATCCCGACAGTAAAAATCGATTTAAAGACAAAGTATAATGAAACAGTCCAGCAGTTCAAAAAGGAGTTTGCTAAATGGAAGGCAGGTACTAGGCCGGACATTGCAAAGGTCCGATCATTCCTCATGCCTCTGTTTGAAGCTTTTATCGAACAGAAGAGGGTGATTACAGATTTAAATGATTTCTCGGATTCGAAGGACTACATATATCATCATTCCATCATGGTCGGTATCTTGGCATCTGCCATCAGTGTTCAGATGGGCCATCCAAAAGGACAGGTGCTTCAATTAGGTCTTGCAGGTGCGCTTGCAGACTGCGGAATGGCTAAAATCGATTCATCAATTACAGAGAAAGCAGCATTTCTCACAGAGCGGGAGTTCAATGAAGTAAAAAAACATACAATCTA
>CAWJLH010000009.1:850000-852500 GCA_963843665.1 uncultured Caryophanaceae bacterium | reverse complement strand
GAGGGTTCACTAATGAACTTTCAAAACTTGTTCTTTGAAAACTGGATAAAACGACATTGATAGTAACAAATCAAGAATCAACCGAGTAAGTGAATTTTTTCATTTACTTATGCAATACCTTTTTAAGAGCACCTGTTTACATCGCTGTAAACAAGGACTCACCAAATGGCTTTATAAGCCGAAAGGTTAAGTTAGAAAGGGCGCACGGCGGATGCCTTGGCACTAGGAGCCTAAGAAGGACGGCACTAACACCGATATGCTCCGGGGAGCTGTAAGTAAGCTTTGATCCGGAGATTTCCGAATGGGGAAACCCACTGCCCATAATGGGGCAGTACGTTTACGTGAATACATAGCGTAAACGAGGCAGACCCGGAGAACTGAAACATCTAAGTATCCGGAGGAAGAGAAAGAAAAATCGATTCCCTGAGTAGCGGCGAGCGAAACGGGAATAGCCCAAACCAGGAAGCTTGCTTCCTGGGGTTGTAGGACACTCTATACGGAGTTACAAAGGGATGGATTAGGCGAAGCGACTTGGAAAGGTCTGCCATAGCGGGTAATAGCCCCGTAGCCGAAAGTCCATCCTCTCCAGAGTGTATCCTGAGTACGGCGGAACACGTGAAATTCCGTCGGAATCCGGGAGGACCATCTCCCAAGGCTAAATACTCCCTAGTGACCGATAGTGAACCAGTACCGTGAGGGAAAGGTGAAAAGCACCCCGGAAGGGGAGTGAAATAGATCCTGAAACCGTGTGCCTACAAGTTGTCAGAGCCCGTTAATGGGTGATGGCGTGCCTTTTGTAGAATGAACCGGCGAGTTACGATTCCATGCAAGGTTAAGCAGTGAATGCGGAGCCGCAGCGAAAGCGAGTCTGAATAGGGCGTATCAGTATGGGGTCGTAGACCCGAAACCAGGTGATCTACCCATGTCCAGGGTGAAGGTAAGGTAACACTTACTGGAGGCCCGAACCCACGTACGTTGAAAAGTGCGGGGATGAGGTGTGGGTAGCGGTGAAATTCCAATCGAACCTGGAGATAGCTGGTTCTCTCCGAAATAGCTTTAGGGCTAGCCTCAAACTTAAGAATCTCGGAGGTAGAGCACTGTTTGGACTAGGGGCCCATCCCGGGTTACCGAATTCAGACAAACTCCGAATGCCGATGATTTATGTTTGGGAGTCAGACTGCGGGTGATAAGATCCGTAGTCGAGAGGGAAACAGCCCAGACCACCAGTTAAGGTCCCCAAGTATTCGTTAAGTGGAAAAGGATGTGGCGTTGCCCAGACAACCAGGATGTTGGCTTAGAAGCAGCCATCATTTAAAGAGTGCGTAATAGCTCACTGGTCGAGTGGCGCTGCGCCGAAAATGTACCGGGGCTAAACGAATCACCGAAACTGTGGATTGACACCTAAGGTGTCAGTGGTAGGAGAGCGTTCCAAGGGCGTTGAAGCTGGACCGTAAGGACTGGTGGAGCGCTTGGAAGTGAGAATGCCGGTATGAGTAGCGAAAGAAGGGTGAGAATCCCTTCCACCGAATGCCTAAGGTTTCCTGAGGAAGGCTCGTCCGCTCAGGGTTAGTCGGGACCTAAGTCGAGGCCGAAAGGCGTAGACGATGGACAACAGGTTGATATTCCTGTACCACCTCCCCGCCGTTTGAGCAATGGGGGGACGCAGTAGGATAGGGTGAGCGCGCTGTTGGTTATGCGCGTCTAAGCAGTGAGGTGTGGAATGAGGCAAATCCCGTTCCTATAACATTGAGCTGTGATAGCAAGGGGAGTATTCCCTGGAGTCCCTGATTTCACGCTGCCAAGAAAAGCCTCTAGCGAGGCGGGAGGTGCCCGTACCGCAAACCGACACAGGTAGGCGAGGAGAGAATCCTAAGGTGATCGAGAGAACTCTCGTTAAGGAACTCGGCAAAATGACCCCGTAACTTCGGGAGAAGGGGTGCTCTGGTAGGGTGTTAAAGCCCGAGAGAGCCGCAGTGAATAGGCCCAGGCGACTGTTTAGCAAAAACACAGGTCTCTGCAAAACCGCAAGGTGAAGTATAGGGGCTGACGCCTGCCCGGTGCTGGAAGGTTAAGAGGAGAGGTCAGCGCAAGCGAAGCTTCGAATTGAAGCCCCAGTAAACGGCGGCCGTAACTATAACGGTCCTAAGGTAGCGAAATTCCTTGTCGGGTAAGTTCCGACCCGCACGAAAGGCGTAACGATCTGGGCACTGTCTCAACGAGAGACTCGGTGAAATTATAATACCTGTGAAGATGCAGGTTACCCGCGACAGGACGGAAAGACCCCGTGGAGCTTTACTGTAACCTGATATTGAATTCCGATGCAGCCTGTACAGGATAGGTAGGAGCCTTAGATTCCGGAGCGCCAGCTTCGGAGGAGGCGTTGGTGGGATACTACCCTGGCTGTATTGGACTTCTAACCCATGCCCCTTATCGGGGCAGGAGACAGTGTCAGGCGGACAGTTTGACTGGGGCGGTCGCCTCCTAAAGTGTAACGGAGGCG
>CAWJLH010000009.1:462500-847500 GCA_963843665.1 uncultured Caryophanaceae bacterium | reverse complement strand
CCTTCGGGGACAGTGGTGACAGGTGGTGCATGGTTGTCGTCAGCTCGTGTCGTGAGATGTTGGGTTAAGTCCCGCAACGAGCGCAACCCTTGATCTTAGTTGCCAGCATTCAGTTGGGCACTCTAAGGTGACTGCCGGTGACAAACCGGAGGAAGGTGGGGATGACGTCAAATCATCATGCCCCTTATGACCTGGGCTACACACGTGCTACAATGGACGGTACAGAGGGTTGCCAACCCGCGAGGGGGAGCCAATCCCATAAAACCGTTCCCAGTTCGGATTGCAGGCTGCAACTCGCCTGCATGAAGCCGGAATCGCTAGTAATCGTGGATCAGCATGCCACGGTGAATACGTTCCCGGGTCTTGTACACACCGCCCGTCACACCACGAGAGTTTGTAACACCCGAAGTCGGTGGGGTAACCCTTACGGGAGCCAGCCGCCGAAGGTGGGACAGATGATTGGGGTGAAGTCGTAACAAGGTAGCCGTATCGGAAGGTGCGGCTGGATCACCTCCTTTCTAAGGATATATTCGGAATTCAAACCCTTGGGGTTTGGAAGTTGACGTTTTGCGTTCAGTTTTGAGGGTTCACTAATGAACTTTCAAAACTTGTTCTTTGAAAACTGGATAAAACGACATTGATAGTAACAAATCAAGAATCAACCGAGTAAGTGAATTTTTTCATTTACTTATGCAATACCTTTTTAAGAGCACCTGTTTACATCGCTGTAAACAAGGACTCACCAAATGGCTTTATAAGCCGAAAGGTTAAGTTAGAAAGGGCGCACGGCGGATGCCTTGGCACTAGGAGCCTAAGAAGGACGGCACTAACACCGATATGCTCCGGGGAGCTGTAAGTAAGCTTTGATCCGGAGATTTCCGAATGGGGAAACCCACTGCCCATAATGGGGCAGTACGTTTACGTGAATACATAGCGTAAACGAGGCAGACCCGGAGAACTGAAACATCTAAGTATCCGGAGGAAGAGAAAGAAAAATCGATTCCCTGAGTAGCGGCGAGCGAAACGGGAATAGCCCAAACCAGGAAGCTTGCTTCCTGGGGTTGTAGGACACTCTATACGGAGTTACAAAGGGATGGATTAGGCGAAGCGACTTGGAAAGGTCTGCCATAGCGGGTAATAGCCCCGTAGCCGAAAGTCCATCCTCTCCAGAGTGTATCCTGAGTACGGCGGAACACGTGAAATTCCGTCGGAATCCGGGAGGACCATCTCCCAAGGCTAAATACTCCCTAGTGACCGATAGTGAACCAGTACCGTGAGGGAAAGGTGAAAAGCACCCCGGAAGGGGAGTGAAATAGATCCTGAAACCGTGTGCCTACAAGTTGTCAGAGCCCGTTAATGGGTGATGGCGTGCCTTTTGTAGAATGAACCGGCGAGTTACGATTCCATGCAAGGTTAAGCAGTGAATGCGGAGCCGCAGCGAAAGCGAGTCTGAATAGGGCGTATCAGTATGGGGTCGTAGACCCGAAACCAGGTGATCTACCCATGTCCAGGGTGAAGGTAAGGTAACACTTACTGGAGGCCCGAACCCACGTACGTTGAAAAGTGCGGGGATGAGGTGTGGGTAGCGGTGAAATTCCAATCGAACCTGGAGATAGCTGGTTCTCTCCGAAATAGCTTTAGGGCTAGCCTCAAACTTAAGAATCTCGGAGGTAGAGCACTGTTTGGACTAGGGGCCCATCCCGGGTTACCGAATTCAGACAAACTCCGAATGCCGATGATTTATGTTTGGGAGTCAGACTGCGGGTGATAAGATCCGTAGTCGAGAGGGAAACAGCCCAGACCACCAGTTAAGGTCCCCAAGTATTCGTTAAGTGGAAAAGGATGTGGCGTTGCCCAGACAACCAGGATGTTGGCTTAGAAGCAGCCATCATTTAAAGAGTGCGTAATAGCTCACTGGTCGAGTGGCGCTGCGCCGAAAATGTACCGGGGCTAAACGAATCACCGAAACTGTGGATTGACACCTAAGGTGTCAGTGGTAGGAGAGCGTTCCAAGGGCGTTGAAGCTGGACCGTAAGGACTGGTGGAGCGCTTGGAAGTGAGAATGCCGGTATGAGTAGCGAAAGAAGGGTGAGAATCCCTTCCACCGAATGCCTAAGGTTTCCTGAGGAAGGCTCGTCCGCTCAGGGTTAGTCGGGACCTAAGTCGAGGCCGAAAGGCGTAGACGATGGACAACAGGTTGATATTCCTGTACCACCTCCCCGCCGTTTGAGCAATGGGGGGACGCAGTAGGATAGGGTGAGCGCGCTGTTGGTTATGCGCGTCTAAGCAGTGAGGTGTGGAATGAGGCAAATCCCGTTCCTATAACATTGAGCTGTGATAGCAAGGGGAGTATTCCCTGGAGTCCCTGATTTCACGCTGCCAAGAAAAGCCTCTAGCGAGGCGGGAGGTGCCCGTACCGCAAACCGACACAGGTAGGCGAGGAGAGAATCCTAAGGTGATCGAGAGAACTCTCGTTAAGGAACTCGGCAAAATGACCCCGTAACTTCGGGAGAAGGGGTGCTCTGGTAGGGTGTTAAAGCCCGAGAGAGCCGCAGTGAATAGGCCCAGGCGACTGTTTAGCAAAAACACAGGTCTCTGCAAAACCGCAAGGTGAAGTATAGGGGCTGACGCCTGCCCGGTGCTGGAAGGTTAAGAGGAGAGGTCAGCGCAAGCGAAGCTTCGAATTGAAGCCCCAGTAAACGGCGGCCGTAACTATAACGGTCCTAAGGTAGCGAAATTCCTTGTCGGGTAAGTTCCGACCCGCACGAAAGGCGTAACGATCTGGGCACTGTCTCAACGAGAGACTCGGTGAAATTATAATACCTGTGAAGATGCAGGTTACCCGCGACAGGACGGAAAGACCCCGTGGAGCTTTACTGTAACCTGATATTGAATTCCGATGCAGCCTGTACAGGATAGGTAGGAGCCTTAGATTCCGGAGCGCCAGCTTCGGAGGAGGCGTTGGTGGGATACTACCCTGGCTGTATTGGACTTCTAACCCATGCCCCTTATCGGGGCAGGAGACAGTGTCAGGCGGACAGTTTGACTGGGGCGGTCGCCTCCTAAAGTGTAACGGAGGCGCCCAAAGGTTCCCTCAGAATGGTTGGACATCATTCGTAGAGTGCAAAGGCATAAGGGAGCTTGACTGCGAGACCTACAAGTCGAGCAGGGTCGAAAGACGGGCTTAGTGATCCGGTGGTTCCGCATGGAAGGGCCATCGCTCAACGGATAAAAGCTACCCCGGGGATAACAGGCTTATCTCCCCCAAGAGTCCACATCGACGGGGAGGTTTGGCACCTCGATGTCGGCTCATCGCATCCTGGGGCTGTAGTCGGTCCCAAGGGTTGGGCTGTTCGCCCATTAAAGCGGTACGCGAGCTGGGTTCAGAACGTCGTGAGACAGTTCGGTCCCTATCCGTCGCGGGCGCAGGAAATTTGAGAGGAGCTGTCCTTAGTACGAGAGGACCGGGATGGACACACCGCTGGTGTACCAGTTGTCTTGCCAAAGGCATCGCTGGGTAGCTATGTGTGGACGGGATAAATGCTGAAAGCATCTAAGCATGAAGCCCCCCTCGAGATGAGATTTCCCATTACGCAAGTAAGTAAGATCCCTCAAAGAAGATGAGGTTGATAGGTCTGGGGTGGAAGCGCGGCGACGTGTGGAGCTGACAGATACTAATCGATCGAGGACTTAACCTTAATTAAAAAGGGCACGGTTGGCCCTGATCTGAATACCACAATGTTAGTTTTATCCGGTTTTGAGCGAACAAGCTCAATAGTCTGGTGCCGATGGCGAAGAGGTCACACCCGTTCCCATACCGAACACGGAAGTTAAGCTCTTCAGCGCCGATGGTAGTTGGGGGATTCCCCCTGCAAGAGTAGGACGTCGCCAGGCGTCAAGGTCATTGCCGATAGGCAATGGCTTTTTTTATATTTACTTTTATTATGAAAATAATTCACGAGTCTTAAGTGAATGAGCAAACTCGTATGGAAGGTGAAAGAAAAAGGGCATAAGCTTCATCAAATGCTATCTTTAGGGTTCACGTCCCCTACTCAAGCGATAAGTCAGGAAGTACAGGTCGGATGATTTATTCAATGAATAATGGGAATACTTTTTCTTGTTCATACTTCCTTGACAGTAATACTGTCCGCTGATAATCTTTTAATAATATTCAATAATATTTAGCTGAAAATAATAGGAGGCGTAATGGAATGTGGGAGTCAAAATTTGCACGTGAAGGACTTACGTTCGATGATGTGTTGCTTATACCGGGACCGTCTGAAGTATTGCCGAAGGATGTATCACTCTCTGTTAATTTAACTGACAAAATCAAACTGAATATCCCGGTGATCAGTGCTGGCATGGACACGGTGACGGAAGCTAAAATGGCGATTGCGATGGCACGTCAAGGCGGACTTGGGATTATTCATAAGAACATGAGTATTGAAGAACAGGCTGAACTTGTCGTAACTGTTAAACGCTCTGAAAACGGCGTCATAACAAACCCATTTTTCTTAACGCCCGAACACCAGGTTTTCGACGCTGAACATCTGATGGGTAAATACCGTATCTCTGGCGTTCCTATTGTGAACAATATGGAAGAACTAAAATTTGTAGGGATTCTGACAAACCGCGACCTCCGTTTCGTTCAAGACTATTCGCTAATCATCGATGATGTGATGACGAAAGAAAATCTTGTGACGGCTCCTGTAGGCACGACACTTGAAGACGCTGAAAAGATTTTACAGAAGTACAAGATTGAAAAGCTTCCGATTGTTGATGAAGCAGGAATCCTCAAAGGATTGATCACAATCAAGGATATTGAGAAAGTGATTGAATTCCCGAATGCTGCTAAGGATCAGCAAGGAAGACTTCTTGTGGGCGCTGCTGTCGGTGTAACGACGGACACAATGCATCGGGTAGATAAACTTGTAAAAGCAGAAGTCGATGTCATCGTCATCGATACAGCTCATGGTCACTCAAAAGGTGTTCTTGATACAGTTGCCGACATTCGACGGAACTATCCGGATCTTGATATTATTGCTGGGAATGTTGCGACAGCTGAGGGTGCCCGTGCACTTTACGAAGCTGGTGTAGATGTAGTGAAGGTTGGAATTGGTCCTGGATCGATCTGTACGACACGAGTCGTGGCAGGTGTGGGTGTACCTCAGATCACGGCTATCTATGATTGTGCTTCAGAAGCGCGCAAACAAGGTAAAACAATCATTGCGGATGGCGGCATCAAATACTCGGGAGACATCGTCAAAGCACTTGCAGCGGGTGGACATGCTGTTATGCTTGGAAGCCTTCTTGCTGGCACGACAGAAAGTCCAGGGGAAACTGAAATCTTCCAAGGACGTCGTTTCAAAGTGTATCGAGGAATGGGATCTATGGCATCGATGGAGCGTGGTTCAAAGGACCGTTACTTCCAGGAGGATGCGAAAAAGCTTGTACCAGAAGGAATCGAAGGACGTATGCCTTATAAAGGGCCTTTGGCAGATACAGTCCATCAGTTGGTTGGTGGGGTTCGTTCAGGAATGGGTTACTGTGGTACGAAAGATCTGCATGACTTGCGTGAAAAGGCACAATTCGTTCGCATGACGGGTGCAGGTTTACGGGAAAGTCACCCACATCAAGTCCAAATTACGAAAGAAGCACCGAACTACTCGCTTTAATTGAAATTGGAAACAGAAAGAAGGAACTTCAGCACCTTTCCTGCGTCTACATATGAGCGGAAAGGTGCTTTTTCTGTATAGGGGCCCCATGATGCAGTAAAATTATGATAAAATGATGTTTGGGGAAATAGCAATGACGGAGGTAGAAAAGTGAAACGGGAAATGAGAAAATGGGTGGCATTGCTGTTAATGCCGCTATTGTTACTGACGACAATCGGCACGGTTCCCGCTTCTGCGGCATCAGCACTGGGTATCCATGTGGACGGTGCAATTTTAATTGACGCGGATAGTGGAAAAATACTATATGAAGAAAATGCGGATACGCCTCTGGGCATTGCCAGTATGACAAAGATGATGACAGAGTATATTCTTTTTGAAGCGATTGAAGCAGGTACGGTAAGTTGGGATCAGGAATATAAAGTGAACGACTATACGTATGCTGTTTCGCAGGATCGTCGACTCAGTAACGTACCGCTCCGAAGAGACGGGACGTATACGATTCGTGAATTGTATGAAGCATTAGCGATTTATTCTGCGAATGCGGCAACGATAGCAATTGCTGAAACGATTGCTGGAACGGAAACCGAGTTTTTGAAGCTGATGAACGCAAAAGCGGAAGAACTGGGCTTAGAAGATTATAAATTTGTCAATTCGACAGGTTTGAACAACAGTGATCTACAAGGGATGCATCCACAAGGGACAGGCCCTAAGGATGAAAACGTCATGCCGGCAAAATCGGTTGCACGGCTTGCGTATCATTTACTGAAAGAGTATCCAGAGGTTTTAGATACAACGAAAATCAATTCAAAAGTCTTCCGTGAAGGTACAACAGATGCTATTAAGATGGATAACTGGAACTTCATGCTTCCTGGATTCGTTTACGAATATGAGGGCGTTGACGGCCTGAAAACAGGTACAACTGAGTTTGCAGGACATAACTTTACAGGAACGGCTCTTCGCGACGGCAAGCGTGTTATCGCCGTTGTGATGAAAGCGACTGATGCGAATGGCGTCGGTTCGTATAAAGCCAGATTCGATGCAACACGAGCTTTGTTCGATTATGGGTTCAACCAATTCTCAGAAGTGGAGTTTGTTCCTGCAGGCTATCAGTTCAAAGGGCAGAAAGAATTGGATGTTATCAAAGGTAAAGAGAAGTCGGTTTCAATTGCAGTGAAAGAACCAATTCGTATGGTCGTGAAAACGAGTGAAAAAGATTTGTATGTACCTGAACTCGTACTCGATGACTCTAAAATGACGGATGGCGCACTACAGGCACCTTTCGAAAAAGATACTGTTGTCGGGCAAGCGAAGCTCGTCAAAACGGAAGGGACGGATTACGGCTTTATCGATGCTGAAAAAGCAGGAAATGACGTTGTAACAGTCGATACTGTCGATAAAGCAGGCTGGTTTGCTCTGATGATGGGTGCAATCGGTGATTTCTTTGCCGGTGTTTGGAGTAGCGCAACCAATTTTGTCAAAGGGTTATTTAAGTAAGAAAAATGGCATCTGGAGTCTGGACAGTAAGAATAAAGCAAGGCGAGGAATCCTTAATTGGAGTCCTCGCCTTTTTTGATATGCCAAGCTTCCATTAGATTGTTTACGGCCTGTTGAATGTCGGTTGAAGAGAGGCCGCCAAATCCGATTAGGAAAGAAGGTTCACCTGCCACGGGGTTTGTCCGATACTCATTCATCCCGTAGACACGGATTTTGGAATTGCTTGCAAGCTCTTCTAACCTTTTTTCAGTTGTATCCTTATGGACCGTCAAGATGATATGCATCCCTGCTTCATCACCGGAAAATGAAATGGATGGTGCATAGGGAAGAAGTGCTTCAGACAGCACTTGAAGCTTGCGCTTGTATATCTTCCGCATGCGGTTCAAATGGCGTGAAAAATGTCCATCCGCCATGAAGCGGGCGAGAATGTGCTGATCAAGCCGCGGCACGGTCGCTGCATAATGGATGAAGGCCTTCTCGTAGCGGTCGAGTAGGACGGGTGGCAACACCATATAGGCGATTCGCAGTGAAGGCATGAGCGATTTTGAGAATGTACTTAAATAAATGACATTGCCGCTCTTATCCATTCCTTGCAGGGAGGGAATCGGTCTCCCGCTGTAGCGGAATTCGCTGTCATAGTCGTCTTCAATGATGAAGTGATTGTCATTTGATGATGCCCAGTTCAATAAGGCAGTCCTACGCGCCACAGAGAGCACTGTGCCGGTCGGGAACTGGTGGGAAGGTGTTACGTAAGCAACAGTTGCTTCTGAGCGCTGGAGAACACTTATATCCATTCCATCTTCATCGACCGAAATCGGAATGGCTTTTCGGTTATTATGAAAGAAAACGTGGTGTGTGAGCGGATAGCCCGGATCCTCGATAGCATATTCAGCATCAGTGCCTAGTATACGGATGACAAGGGGCATTAGCTGCTCTGTACCGGAACCCACGATGACCTGCTCGGGTGAACAATCGACACCACGTGAATGATACAAATAGCGAGTGATTTCTTGCCGCAGTTCGTAATCGCCGTGCGGATGGCCAAGCAGCAAAAGGTGTTGGGACGATTCATCCATAATGTCTTTAGCGTATTTTCTCCATTGCGTGAAGGGGAATGATTCGGTGTCAATTTTCCCAGGTGAGAAATCGAAGAGGATGTCCTCCTGTTTATTGAAGGTAGTCGTCTTCTCAATCCGCTTTACCGGTTGGACATAGGCGAGCTCTTCAATCGCTTGTATGTAAAACCCTTTTCGAGGTTCTGATGAAATGAACCCCTCAGCGGCCAATTGGGCATAAGCTTGCTCAATGGTCGTCTGGCTGACTACGAGGAACTCACCGAGTTTTCGTTTGGACGGAAGTTTCATCCCGACTGGCAGTTTGCCGTTTGTAATGTCACGGCGAATTTGAGCGTAAATCTGTTCATAGAGCGGGACATCCGTACTCTTTTTCAGTTCAATGACAAGCATTTCCACTATAATCCCTCCAACTGACCCTTTCAATTTGATTGAAACTGGATATTTTAATAAGGTCATATTCTATTATACTGAACAATAGGAAAAGGGGGAAGAAAAAATGAATTTTCAATACGGCGGCGTCATCATGGACGTCATTAATGCAGAACAGGCAAAAATAGCGGAGGCAGCAGGTGCAATTGCGGTGATGGCACTTGAGCGTGTTCCTTCAGATATTCGGGCGGCAGGCGGAGTAGCACGTATGGCAGACCCACGTATCGTGGCAGAAGTACAAGGTGCAGTGTCAATCCCAGTTATGGCAAAAGTACGGATTGGCCATATCTCGGAAGCGCGCGTGCTGGAATCGATGGGTGTCGACTATATTGACGAAAGTGAAGTGCTAACACCGGCAGACGAAGAATACCATTTGTTGAAAAACCAATATACGGTACCATTTGTTTGTGGAGCACGTGATTTGGGAGAAGCGGCCCGTCGTCTCGGTGAAGGAGCCAAAATGCTCCGGACAAAAGGCGAGCCCGGAACAGGAAATATCGTTGAGGCCGTACGTCACTTGCGAAAAGTGAATGCACAAGTGAACCGCATCGTTCATATGAATGAAGATGAAATCATGACGGAAGCCCGTGATCTTGGTGCACCTTATGAGGTACTCCTTGCCATTAAAGAGCACGGTCGTTTACCGGTTACTAACTATGCAGCAGGCGGCGTGGCAACACCAGCGGACGCTGCACTTATGATGGAACTTGGCGCGGATGGTGTATTCGTTGGTTCTGGGATTTTTAAGTCGGAAAATCCAGAGAAGTTCGCACGGGCGATTGTACAAGCAACACAAAACTTCAAAGATTATAAACTGATCGGCGAGCTTTCCAAGGATATCGGTACGCCAATGAAAGGCTTGGAAATTGCAGGTTTGCCAGTTGGCGAACGCATGCAGGAGCGTGGATGGTAATTGAGGAATGCAGAGGTGGGAGAGAAATCTCCCGCCTTTTTTATACGTGAAAGAACTTTTTTGGATGGGAAGCAGGATTCATTTTAGTACCCTTACAACTTGCCTAAATATTGTCTATATGATACGGTACTTATAATTACAAACATGAGACGATGATGGGAAGTAGTAGCAAGCATGTTTTTTTGAAGAGAATCGGCGGGTGGTGCAAGCCGGTAAAAACACTTGTGAATCCGTCCTTGAGTAGCCAAGTTGAACGATGAGTAGGCTTGTGCCGGTGCTTGAACCGTTATTTCAATGAGTGGATTGGACGCTGTGTATGTCTGGTCAATTTGGGTGGCAACGCGGGTAGTTCTCGTCCCTTTTAGAGGGGATAGAGGGCTTTTTTTGTTGCCCAAATTCCAATCTACTTTCCATCAACGTCAACATTTAAGGAGGAAACAGCCATGTTAGATATTAAAAAAGTCCGTGCCAATTTCGAGGAAGTAAAAGAAAAACTTTCGAAGCGTGGAGAAGACCTTACTGATTTTGATAAGTTCGGCGGACTCGATGAAAAAAGAAGAGAACTGATTGCGAAAGTGGAACTGTTGAAAGCGGAACGCAATGAAGTTTCTCAAAAAGTTGCGGAAATGAAACGCAATAAGGAAAATGCCGATGAGGTCATTGCACGTATGCGTGCCGTAGGGGATGAAATCAAAGGGATTGACGAAGACCTGCATAAAGTCGAAGAAGAACTCAATTACATCATGATGCGCATTCCTAATATTCCACATGACAGTGTTCCTGTCGGAGATAGCGAAGATGACAACGTCGAAGTGCATACATGGGGAGAGAAACCTGAATTTGGCTTTGAACCGAAACCGCACTGGGAAATTGGGACGGATTTGAACTTGCTTGACTTTGAGCGGGCGGCTAAAGTGACAGGAAGCCGTTTTGTCTTTTATCGTGGGTTAGGTGCGCGTCTTGAGCGTGCATTGATCAACTTCATGCTTGACCTTCATCAAGAAGAGCATGGTTATGAAGAGATGCTACCACCTTACATGGTGAATCGTACGAGTTTAATCGGGACTGGACAGTTGCCGAAGTTTGAGGAAGATGCATTTTTAATCGAGAAAGAAGATTACTTCATGATCCCGACATCTGAAGTGCCTGTTACAAACTTTTACCGTGATGAAATTCTGGAAGGTGCACAGCTCCCGGCAGCGTTTACGGCATATAGTACGAACTTCCGTTCAGAGGCTGGATCTGCAGGCCGTGATACGCGCGGTTTGATCCGTCAGCATCAGTTCAACAAAGTGGAACTTGTCCGATTTGTAAAACCGGAAGATTCTTATGACGAGCTTGAGAAATTAACTGGCCATGCTGAAAAAGTGTTGCAGTTGTTGAACCTTCCTTATCGTAAATTGAAAATGTGTACGGCGGACCTTGGCTTTACAGCAGCTAAAAAGTATGACCTAGAAGTATGGATTCCGACACAGAATGTGTACCGTGAAATCTCTTCTTGTTCGAACTTTGAAGATTTTCAAGCGCGTCGTGCGCATATCCGCTTCCGTCGTGAAGCGGGTGCAAAACCTGAATACGTGCATACATTGAATGGCAGTGGCCTTGCAGTTGGCAGGACAGTTGCGGCTATCCTTGAAAATTATCAACAGGAGGACGGTTCTGTCGTCATTCCGGAAGTATTGCGTCCATATATGGGTGGAAAAGAAGTTATTACGAAATAATATAAGGTGTCCAGTTACTGACACCATGCACCGATTTTAGCGGTCACAATATAGCGTATACTATGGGTGCTAACCTGGATATACACAACTCTATATAGTAAGAAAAAGGAACTCGTACAAGACGTCATTCTACGTCTTGTACGAGTTCTTTTTTGGCTTTCTTTTTCCGTTCGCGGATCGCCCTGAAAAATGCCGTCAGCATTTCACCGCATTCTTCGGCCAAAACGCCTTCCGTCACATCGCATTCATGATTGAAGCGTGGGTCGTTTAGAAGACGGTATAGCGAGTCCACGCACCCGCCCTTCAGATCACGTGCCCCGTAAACGACGCGTGGAACCCTCGATTGTAGAATGGCCCCGGCGCACATCGGACATGGTTCGAGTGTGACGTATAACGTCGTCTCTTCCAGTCGCCAACTACCAATTTCTTTGCAAGCATCTTGGATGGCTGATAGTTCTGCATGGGTGACAGCATTTTGGGACGTTTCGCGTAAATTATGTGCTCGTGCAATCACTGTATCATTGTGGACGATGATAGCCCCAATCGGCACCTCACCTAGCGCTTGTGCTTTCATCGCCTCGTCAATTGCCATCCTCATATAGTGTCGATCTTTTTCAAATGCATCCATTGTCATCGCTCCTTGCAAACAGTGTAGCATTTTTCACTTCATCCGGCAGGTTTATCAAACGATTGGGACATGGTAGTATAGAGGCATATAAGGAAACTTGCAGTTGATGTGGAAAGATTAGTCGTTTTTTTTGCATCTGATAAGCCAACTGGAGAGTATTGTTGACGAATTGAATGGAGGAAATGGAATTATGTCTAATTTACCAAATTGCCCGAAGTGTAACTCGGAATACACGTATGAGGATGGAAACCTGTTCGTATGCCCTGAATGTGCGCATGAGTGGACGTTGGAGTCCGAGACGGCGGATCATGAAGAAGCGAAGGTTGTCAAAGATGCAAATGGAAATGTGTTGAACGATGGGGATACGGTCACGGTCATTAAAGACTTGAAAGTGAAAGGCAGTTCTTCCGTTGTAAAAGTGGGAACTAAAGTAAAAGGAATTCGTTTGGTAGATGGGGATCACGATATTGATTGTAAAATCGATGGTTTTGGAGCAATGCAACTCAAATCTGAATTTGTGAAAAAGGCATGAATATAGATGGGCGTTAAGCCGTGACTCACTGATGAATTTCTGATTAGCGATGATAATTGTTACAGGAACGCCGATAAATTGCAGGTGCCTCGTCTAATCTTATTTAAATGCAAAAAGCAATGCCAGCGAAAGCGAGCATTGCTTTTCTTGTATTACTGTGAATAGTTATCGAAGTAGCCTTGGATAAAGACAATCGGTGTGCCTTTATCTCCGCTTCCTGATGTTAGATCGGAAAGGGAACCAATCAGGTCTGTCAGTTTTCGCGGTGTCGTCCCTTGGGCTTCCATCGAGCCGACAAGATCCTCTTCTTTATCGTTGATAAATTGCGAAATGGCTTGTTTTAGATCGTCGCCTCGCAAATCAGCAAAGTTATTATCCGCAAGGTATTTCAATTTTACTTCGTTCGGTGTTCCGTTCAGTCCTGCTGTAAAAGCAGGCGAGACGACTGGATCAGCGAGTTCCCAAATCTTACCGACAGGGTCTTTGAATGCACCATCTCCGTACACCATGACTTCCACATCTTTTCCAGTCTTTTCTTTTAGCATCGCCTGGATATTATCGACGACCGGTTGGCAATCACGCGGGAAAAGCTTTACGCCGTCATCCGTTGATTTGTTCGAACCAAGAAGACCGTATTCCTCGTTATAACCACTGCCATCGACCGATTCTGATAAAATGTCGTCTAATGTATATACCTTTTCAGCACCGTTTTCCTCGAGAATGCGCTTCGTCCGTAGACGTGAGTGAATATCACATGTGAGAACATTCTTTGTGTATCTTAAAATGGTTTTCGGTTTTTGTGAAAAGACAAATTCGCATTCCACACCGAATTCTTCCACTAATGACCTGTAGTAATCGATATAGTCCACACCAGTAAACGTGTGTTTTTGATAACCGAAGTGTTGGCGGAATTCTTTCTCTGTCAGCACGTCCGTCCAAGGGTTAATGCCTTTTTCGTCGAGTAAATCCAGGCTGATCAATTGGTTGCCGACTTCATCGGAAGGATAGCTCAGCATGATGACAATTTTCTTAGCCCCTTTTGCGATTCCACGGAGGCAGTTTGCAAAGCGGTTCCGACTTAAAATCGGGAAAATGACACCGATTGTGTCGTCTCCGAATTTAGATTGGACGTCTTTTGCAATTTGGTCAATCGTCGCATAGTTCCCTTGGGCACGTGCCACGATGGATTCTGTTAACGTTACGATGTCTTTATCATTTATGGTAAAGCCTTCAACTTCGGAAGCTTTCAGTACACTATCTAAAACGATCTCTTCAATGTTGTCGCCTTCATTGATGATGGGACAGCGAAGACCTCTTACGACGGTTCCAACTACTCTTTCCAATAGTATCGCTCCTTATGACTTGCGAGTTAATATAAATGAAGTATCTCCTTGTACTATACAACGAAATCATGGTATAAGTAAAATTAATAGTACAAATGCCGGGCATAAGAGGTGCTTATATGATAAGTAAGTTGGATTTATATAATGTTTTTTGTACGGTTGCAAAAAATGAAAGTTTCTCTAAGGCGGCAAAAGTCCTTTATTTGACACAGCCAGCTGTCAGTCAATCAATCAGGCAGTTGGAAAGGGAGTTAGATACACGCCTTTTTAACCGGACACCGAAGGGAGTATCTTTGACGAGTGAAGGTAGCCTTCTGTTCGAGTATGTCAATTCGGCCATCAATTTAATAGATGTGGGCGAAGAAAAAATTTCGGAATTTAAAAATTTAACGATGGGTGAATTGAAAATAGGCGTTGGGGATACGATTTCCCGCTACTTTTTACTACCCTATCTAGAGGCGTTTCACATGCGCTATCCGAATATCAAATTTACGATTGCGAATGGGACGACTTCTGAACTCTGTTCGATTTTGAAATCGGGCGGAGTGGATATCGCCATTTGCAACCTACCGATTGATGATCCGACATTAGAGGTACGTCCTTGTTTTGAAATACAGGATACGTTCGTTTACGGCGAACGGTTTAAAAAGATATTGGCTAAACCCATAAGCCTGCAAGAGTTAGTGAAACTGCCGTTGATTTTTCTGGAATCCAATTCGAATTCCAGGAAATATGTCGAGGACCACCTTCAATCGAAAGGGATTCAGATTGCACCTGAATTTGAGTTAGGTTCGCATGAGTTATTGCTGGAATTCGCTAGAATCAATTTAGGGATCGCTTGCGTCACAAAAGAATTTTCTCAGGAGTTTTTATCGAAAGGATTATTGCAGGAAGTCCAGCTCCATAAAAAAATCCCGACAAGAAGTATAGGCTTCTGCTATTTGAAGACAGTGCCTTTGTCTCCGGCGTCTACGAAATTTGTAGAGCTTATTGAACAACAGTTGTAAAGTCATTACTTTAACTTGTAGTCGTACAATTGTGTACATGCCAATTAGGCATTTTGTTACGATAGAGGGGACTGTGTGTCTGTCCATATCAAGCGTGTTGCAGGAAAGTGTTAATGTGCAACAACGACGGGGGAAATCGATGGGATCTATAACGAAACATGTTAAGGGAAACTTTTATAAATCGGGCGTTGCATCACTTATAATTACTGCCTTATTGACTGCGATTGCGAGCGAAGTCAAAGTTGTTCCGTTTAACGGGGATGCTTTTCGTTTCGGATTGGGGAGTATTACGTTCTTTTTACTCATTCTGATTCGTCCTCCGGTTTCCTTGATTTGGACGGGCTTTGTGACAGGCATCACGGTCGTTTGTGTCCGTTTGATCGAGGATATGCTACTGGATGAGGTACAGTTTACAGAGGGATTGATGAACCATCTGCCCGCTTTTTTGTTTTACTTTTTATTTGCAATGGGCATGAACTTTATCCAGGTGGAGAAATATAAAACGTATCCTCTCCTTTTAGGGGCATGGGCGGTGGCATTTGAGTTGGTTGGAAATGGGGCGGAGTATTTACTGCGTTATACGCTATTCCATCCAAGTGATACCGTTCTACAGGACTGGGCGTTAATGGTCGGGGTGGCTGTGTTACGTGCCTATTTTGTTGTAGGGCTTTACAGCGCCATCACTGTTTCGGAACAAAAGAAGCAAATGCAAGAAATGCTCGGCGTTGGATCTGAATTGTACGCGGAAACCTTGTATTTGCAGAAGTCCATGAATCATATCGAGCAAATTACAGCATCCAGTCATGACTTATACCGGAAGTTGAAAAAGGAAAACCACCAGGAACTGAGTGTACAGGCATTGCTCATTGCACAGGAGATCCATGAAGTGAAAAAAGATTCACAGCGGATCCTTTCGGGGTTGTCCCAAATAACGGAGCAGAAAAGGAAAGAGTTGCTCTTTCTTTCGGATGTATTGGATTTAGTCGTGACGGCGAATGAAAAATATAGTGAGCTTTTAAAAAAAGATATCCGCTTTCAGTTATCGGCGTCCATTAATTTTGAAACGGACCAACAAATCCCGCTGCTTGCCTTATTGAATAATCTCACCGCCAATGCAGTTGAATCGATTGAGTCAAAGGGTAAAATCGAAATAGATGTACTAGAGAAATCATCACAGACATATTTCATCGTAAGAGATTCAGGGAAGGGGATTCCGGCTGAGGATGTGGCAATCGTTTTCGAACCGGGGTATACGACGAAATTCAATGATTCTGGTGTTGCTGCGACCGGAATTGGTTTGTCGCATGTCCAGGAAATCGTTCATCAATTGGAAGGATGGGTTGATATCGATTCTACGGTGAAAGGAACGATTTTCAAAATCGGGATCCCGACAAAAAATATTCGGAAGTGAGTGGAAGAATGCTGCGTTATTTTATAGTGGACGATGATACGGCGAGCCGTAGAATGCTGGAAAAAATCATTACGGATGGCGGGTTGGGTATCGTCATTGGCGAAGCAGAAAGTGGCGTACAGTCTCTTCAGCGCATTCTTACAACGAATCCGGACATCGTTTTGATCGACTTACTGATGCCGGAGCTGGATGGGATTGAAACCATTGAACAATTGAAAATGCAAGGATTCAACGGCCAGTTCATCATGATTTCCCAAGTCGTCAATAAAGAGATGGTTGGAGAAGCTTATGAGAAAGGGATTGAATTTTTCATCCATAAGCCCATCAATCGAATTGAGGTAAAGAGTATATTAGCCAAAACGGCTGAGCAATTCCGTTTGAAAGATTCAATCATGGCCATTCGGCAATCCTTGGCTCACTTCGAAAAGACGGACATCACGCAACGGAAACGCAATGTGAAAGAAGTTGTGTTGTCGATTTTGAATGATATGGGCATTATCGGCGAAGCGGGGAGCGATGATATCGTGGCGATGATGGAATTGCTTATGAAACGTACCAATCGGATGGATCAGTTGCCCCCATTAAAGGAATTATATGAAGCGGTGGCCGGTCAAACGAAGTCCAAGCAAGATGAAATCGTGAAGGAAAGCAAGGCAATTGAACAACGTATCCGTAGAACAATAATGACAGCGGTCAATAACATGGCTTCCCTTGGGGTCATTGATTATACAAATCCGGAATTTGAATATTATGCCCCGCGTTATTTTGATTTCCAAGAAATACGTAACCGGATGAAGCAGATCGAAGAAAACAACACGGCACCTATGAAAGTAAAAATTAATAGCAAAAAATTTCTGCAGGTACTCTATCTGGAAATGGCAGAGAAGTACAGTCGGCCTTGAGATTATCCGAGAGTAAGTACTGATTTAGTATTCCGAAAATATCAAATCTAAAAGGAATGGGTTTTATTTTTGTCGGATTTCGTCGGATTCGGTAAGTTGTCTTTAAACTATTGTAAAAGCTGGTTTAATAATAAAGAAAACGCTTTCAATAGTTAGAATGAGAGGAGCTTACCGATGAAGAAAAAATTTAAATTTCCTTTAGCCTATCAAATTCTTGTCGGATTAATATTGGGGATTATTGTAGGAGCCATATTTTACGGAAACCCCGCCGTAGAAACGTATTTACAACCACTGGGTACAATCTTCTTGAACATGATTAAAATGATCGTTGTACCGATTATTGTTTCCACGCTAATTGTTGGTGTGGCAGGTACTGGGGATTTGAAACAGTTAGGTAAACTTGGCGGGAAGACGATGATTTACTTCCAAGTCGTTTCCCTTGTTGCAATCCTTGTAGGGTTATCTGCGGCAAACATTTTCAAACCGGGTGAAGGCATCAACATGTCTGAGCTTACGAAGACGGATATCAATTCATATGTTGAGACGTCTGAGAGTAAGCAAAACGAAGGATTCATGGACGTTCTCGTCGGTATCGTACCGAGTAACGTCATCCAATCGATGGCCGATGCCGATATGCTTGCAGTCATCTTCTTTTCTGTTGTATTTGGATTGGGTGTTGCAGCGGTTGGTGAAAGAGGAAAACCAGTCCTTGCATTTTTCCAAGGTACTGCAGATGCAATGTTCTGGGTTACTAACTTCATCATGAAATTCGCACCAATCGGTGTTTTCGGTCTCATCGGTGTGACGGTATCTAAATTTGGTTTAGCATCTTTACTACCGCTTGGAAAATTGATGATTCTCGTTTATGCAACGATGATTTTCTTTGTCATTGTCGTGCTTGGTGGGATTGCGAAGCTAGTCGGAACGAGCATCTTCAGCATCATTAAAGAATTGAAGGAAGAATTGATTTTGGCTTACTCTACATCTAGTTCAGAATCGGTTCTACCAAAACTGATGGAAAAGATGGAGAAGTTCGGTTCTCCGAAAGATATTGTTGCTTTCGTTATTCCGACGGGTTATTCGTTTAACTTGGACGGTTCCACGTTGTATCAGGCACTTGCCGCGATTTTTATCGCACAAATGTATGGCATCGATTTGAGTATCATGGAACAAGTTACATTGGTACTGGTCTTGATGATTACTTCTAACGGTATTGCAGGTGTACCGGGCGTATCCTTTGTTGTATTACTAGCAACGCTTGGAACAGTTGGTATTCCGCTTGAAGGGCTTGCGTTCATCGCCGGGGTCGATAGACTTCTCGATATGGGACGTACAGTTGTGAACGTGCTTGGTAACGCATTGGCAACAGTTGTCATGTCCAAATGGGAAGGCCGATTCGGCAAAACGAAAGAAAAGCAACCTTACGTCGAAGAAATGGCTTAAGTTGCAGTTGAATAAAATGGGAAAGGCAGGCAGATCGGCACTCCGTAATTCGGATGCCGGTACTGCCTGCCTTTTTATATGTAATGGCCAAGTGGTCGGCTTCTTTCACCCAAGATGATACAATAGCTCCATGAACAGTAGCTAAATTGAAAGAGTGGAGGAAATCAAATCCATGAATGAAAAAGACTATGACCGCTTACTACGCATTAAAACGACCGGTATGCGGGAATGGCAGCACCAGTCATCGCATTACAATCGGTATGAAGCAACTCCTTACGAGGCGTTGAATGTCTTTTTCACCGAGTATGAATTGAAGCAAACGGACCGTGTCGTGGATTTCGGATGCGGCAAAGGGCGGTTGGCTTTTTATTTGCATAATCGTTTTCACGTATCCGTGACAGGAATTGAAATGAGCGGGCAGCTATACCAGGAAGCACTTGAAAATCAAGCGAGTTATCAACGGAAGATTAAACAGATGGAAGGCACCATCCGCTTTGAGTGTATTCTGGCGGAGGAATATGAAGTGGAGGCAGCGGATAACCGATTTTACTTTTTCAATCCTTTCTCGTTGCAAATTTTCACGAAAGTTCTCCAATCTATTTTGCGGTCCATCGAGCAGCATCCTCGAACGGTCGATATCATCCTTTATTACCCGACGAGTGAGTACATCGAATTCTTGGAAACGAGTACGCCTTTTGAGTTGGTGCAGGGGGTGAAAGTACCGAATTTATATGATCAAAATGATAATGAACTTTTTTTGGTGTATCGATTGTAGTACTTGCCTGGATGCAATCGATGCAAAATGGGCTGTCTAGTAAATCGGCAAAACATTACCGATTAAAAAGACAGCCCTTGTACTGGAACTAGTTAGCGACAAACCGTGTTATACGTCGCTTGTCGTAGTAGATTTTCCACCTGCTCCTGGGTCAACGGTTTCGAGTAGAAGTATCCTTGCGCTTCGTCGCACTGAAGGTGTCGTAGGAGACGGACCTGTTCTTCAGTTTCAACACCTTCTGCGATGACGGTCAAATCGAGATTTTTGGCAAGTGCGATAATGGTTTTGACAATTGCGCGGTTTGTTCTATTCAAGTCTTGAATGAAAGTTCCGTCAATCTTAAGATGTGTCAGCGGCAAGTTACTCAAGTAGCTAAAAGAGGAGTAGCCCGTACCAAAGTCATCGATGCTGACGTTTATGCCAATTTCGCGTAGCTGTTGGAGAGTAGACAGGCAAGATTGAAGGTCTGTAGTCATACTTTCCGTGATTTCCAAATTGAGATATTTTGCAGCCAAGCCGGAAGCAGCTAATGTCTCTTTCACCATTTTGACGAACGTTGCCTGTTTAAATTGGGAAAGGGATACATTGACGCCAATTTGAACGTGAGGCAATCCTGCACTCTGCCACCTTTTCGCCTGGGCACAAGCGGTCTCGAGTACCCATTGGCCAAGTGGAATGATCAGTCCCGACTCTTCGGCAATCGGTATGAAGTGAGCCGGAGAAATGAGACCTTTTACAGGATGCTGCCAACGGATCAGTGCTTCCAATCCAATCAATTCACCAGAATCCATTTCAATTTGTGGTTGGTAATGGAGTGTTAACTGATTGGACGGCAGTGCATACCGAAGCTCCCTCTCCAATGTCGTTTTTTCGATCATTTCCCGATGCATTTCCTGCGTAAAAAACTGGTACGTGTTTTTTCCATTCTCTTTTGCCAAGTACATGGCGGAGTCTGCCTTGGTCATTAACGTATCATAGTCCTGACCGTCCTCGGGAAAGTTACTGATTCCGATACTCGGTGTAACATAGACGTCGTGATTCCCGAATTGGAAGGACCGGGAGATATCTTCCAAGATACGTGTAGCGATTGCCTCGACCTCATGATGTTGTGTGGAGGCCAATAAGATGACAAACTCATCCCCGCCGAGCCTGGCAACAAAATCCTCTTTACGGATGCAATTCTTCAGCCGTTGCCCGACGACTTTCAAGAGCTGGTCACCGATGGCATGTCCCATCGTATCATTGATGTTTTTAAATCGATCTAGATCGATGAACAACAATGCGAACGGCTCTTTTTTTCTGCCGGCGAGTTCAATAGCTTCGATGGTTTTCATTTGAAAAAGGCGTCGATTTGGCAACTCCGTCAAATAATCATAATAAGCCATATGTTCCACTAGTTTTTCCGTTTCTTTCCGTTGGGTAATGTCTGTCGCAGTTCCGACCACTTCCACGACCTCCCGGTTTTCGAAAATCGGTGATAAATAGAGAAGATATGTGTTTGTTGAATGCTTGAGTTCGAACTGGACTGCATCGCCCTGCATGCTTTGTCTGAAAAAATGTTCCAATTTACTGAATTCCTCTTGTTCAAATGCATCACGCAGTTGGTGTAAGACGACCAGATCTTCTGTAATCCCGACTTTTTCAGCCATTTTCCCTTCAATAAGCGTAAAGATGATTTCATTGTCTTCGTCATAGGTATAAGTGAAAATGAGATTCTGTAGATTTTTAACGGTTTTCCGGAAATCGTTTTTTAAAGCAATTTCAAGCGATTGCTCCGTTTGTTTCCGGGCAGTGATGTCGGTGCGGATAGATATGTATTGGTAAGGTTTCCCCGTTTTATTCAAAAAGGGGACGATGGTTGTATTCACCCAGTATTCAGAGCCGTCCTTGGCCCGATTTTTAATATCACCATTCCAAATGCCACCTTGACCAATTGTTTGCCACATATCCTTGAAAAATTGTTTTGGATGAAAACCAGAATTGACAACCCGATGCGTTTGGCCGATCAATTCTTCTTCAGCATAACGGGACAAATCGCAAAACTTCTCGTTGACATAGGTGATGGTGCCTTGCTGGTCCGTGATGACGACAACGGAAGACTGGTCCAGCGCATTTTCGATATTCCGTAATGTTTCCAACGTCTTCTCATATTTTTCATTCGTTTGGATTTTGGATGTCACGTCGATATCAAATGAGAGGAACTGGGAGATTTCACCTTCATCGTCGTGAACAGGAACAATTGTTGCCTGCACCCAGTACGGTGACCCATCCTTTGCATAGCTTTTGATTTGCCGCTGCCAAACAGTGTTTTCGGTTAACTCGTATTCCATTTCCTGTACAAACGATTCGGCAGTATAGTCAGGATTCAACATGCCGTAACTTTGTCCAACCAATTCCTCTTTACTATATTTGGAAAGCTCACAAAACAAAGGATTGACGTATGTGATTATCCCGTGCCGATCTGTAATGGATACACAAAATTTCTCTTCTAATAAGAGCGGAATCGGTGAAATGTTTTTAATCTCCGTCAACACAATTGAACAAGTCCTTTCTACAAGTAAGCGAACGCTTAATTTGAAATGTCATTAATCAATGGCAGGGATAAATGCTTATTTGTATTGTTATTTGTATAAAACAAATCATATTCAGTGATGCTATACTTACATATATTGTATCAGTTATGAGTCATTGTTACTAGTTGGGATAGCTTCAAAAATATGTGTATTCCAGCTAGCCAAATTAGATGAATGACCGTTAATCAGTGTTATACTGGTAAGACAAATTTAGTACTGAGGAGGTTGCCGTTTATGCAGTATTCGAAACCAAAGATGGAGCAGCTGGTGAAGAATGATAAGGATTTGACAAAAAAACTCAGGCAAGTCATGAAAGAGCATGACTTGGAAAAAAGTTTTGCGTTGAAGGCGTTGTACCATTCGGATGTCAAAGATGGCGGGAAATATCAGCGGGATTACCAGGAGCTTTGATACCTTTAAAAGCGTGTAGAGTGGAATATGGCTCTTCACGCTTTTTTCAATGACGTACATAATTATGAGGACTATTGGGGCTGTGGAGGTAAATAAAGAGGATGCTTCCAACTACGAGGGAGGGATTGTCATGATGCAAATACTTCGTGCGGGAAATCATTATCAACCTTTTAGAGGACCATTTACCATTACACGGATTCAACCAAGCGACATTTTGGATATGGAGACGAATGATACGGCATTTGGGCCGCTTAGTACGATTGACCACGCCATTATGAAAAAAGGTTTGACAATTAAAATGCATGAGCATGTGAACGATGAAATTTTCAGCTATGTCTGGAAAGGCACTTCATATCACAAAGATTCGGCAGGCTTCAAGGCACCAATTGCACCAGGTAAGTTAATGATGATGAATGCCGGAAAGAGTTTTTGGCATGAGGAAAAGGTGAAAGAGGAATATGTAGAAATGCTGCAAATCTTTTTCCGCCCTTATGCAGCCGATCTAACCCCGGATATTCAATTTCATGACAAACCGATGGACAATCGTGATTGGTATGAGATGGTCGGTCCTGAAGGAAGTGGCGCACCATTAGTCGTTAGACAAAGCGGCTATGTGTTGGATGCACATCCTAAAGCGGGTGACGTCCTTCAAGTTCCACAATATGAGGGGATGAAACCTTTTTTATACGTATTGAACGGTTCGATTCAAATAGGTGATGAAACGGTTTATAAACAAGAAGCTGTGACTGATCTAAAAAATACCCTGCCGCCATTCACTGCAATCGAAGAAACGACCGTCATCCTGTTCGTTGTCAAGATGAATGCGGTTGCCTCTAAAAGCGGTACAATTAGTGGGATGGGAAAACAAAATAAGGAATAAACGAGTTCTACAAGTGATGTTAACTCCATATCGTCTGTAGCCCCCTTTTTTTAAAAAAACATTCGGATTACTCCCAATTATATGAAAAGTTCCACGTGGAACATTTAAGGAATTTACATCGGATAGGAAATCCAACTCGTCTAATCCTTTAAAGAGACGTTCTCTATGTTTATACAGGTGTTATTTATCAAATCATATATTCATAGCTCGTTCAAGCTGGATATAATTCGAAACAATAGATTGAACCTTTACAATATTTACTCCCGTGTTTATGTATACTGTACGAAGGGGTGAGGGAATGAAGAAGTACAGCAAAGCGGAGAATAGCTGGATTTTTTACGACTGGGCAAACTCGGCGTATTCGATCATTATCACGACTGCGGTGTTTCCACTTTACTACAAGGCGGTTGCGACGAATGCGGGCATAAGTATGTCAAATTCAACGGCTTATTTAGGCTACACGGTTGCCATTGCAACGTTCATTTTGGCGATGATTGGCCCCATTTTAGGGACCATTGCAGATTACGATGGTTTGAAAAAGAAATTTTTCTTGTTCTTTTTCCTGTTGGGTTCAGTGTCGACTGCTTCATTGGCGTTTGTGCCGGGGGATAATTGGTTATGGCTGTTGATCGTTTACACCATTACGGCTGTCGGATTTCACGGGGCAAATATATTTTACGATGCATTTCTCGTTGACGTTACCCCGGAAAAGCGGATGAATCAACTATCCGCACGCGGTTTTGGACTGGGGTATATCGGAAGTACAATTCCATTTATTATTAGTATCGCTATTATTCTACTATCTCAAAATGAAATCATTCCACTCGCGACATCTACGGCGAGTAAACTTGCATTCGTCATAACGGCGATTTGGTGGTTCGTGTTTACCATTCCGATGCTGAAAAATGTCCATCAACTTCACGGCATTACACGTGAACCGAAACTGTTGGCAGGCAGCTTCAGACGGCTTGGCGGGACTTTTCTGGAAATCCGTAAATACCGGACGGTGTTTTTATTTCTACTGGCCTACTTCTTTTATATTGACGGAGTCGGGACGATCATTTCGATGTCGACGGCGTACGGAACGGATCTAGGGATTAGTGCGACAAATCTTCTTATCATTTTGTTTGTTACACAAGTTGTAGCGGCACCATTTGCAATTCTCTACGGGAAACTGGCACAGATATTCACAGGGAAAAAGATGTTGTATGTTGGGATATGTGTGTATATCATCATTTGTATTTATGCCTATTTCATGAAAACAACGCTTGATTTCTGGATATTGGCGATGCTTGTTGCGACATCGCAAGGTGGAATTCAAGCGCTAAGTCGTTCGTATTTTGCGAGGTTGGTACCGAAAGAAAAGTCAAACGAATTTTTTGGCTTCTACAATATCTTCGGTAAATTTGCGTCGGTCATGGGACCTCTACTTGTCGGGATGACAACGCAGCTGACAGGGAGCTCCGCAAACGGGGTATTCAGCCTTGTCATTTTGTTCATCATCGGGATCATTCTACTTGCACGGGTCCCGGAGCCAGATGCGGAAGCAGTTTGAAAATAGTGAGAAAAGGGGATCTGATAAATATAGGATTCCCTTTTTTATTTTAGCACTATTTAATTTCTTAGCCTGTTGAGCCGTAATTCCCTGTCGATTATTTATTGTAGTATAATAAAGGCGTTCAATAAGCGACAATTTCTAGTTGAAATAAATGTTTTGAAGAGGGGCAAATAGAGATGAATAATTACATCGAGAGAATTAAAAACAACCAATTGCGTGAGGTCGTTGTCTCCCCTGAAGAAGCGGCATCGTGGATTGAAGACGGAATGACATTAGGTTTGAGTGGGTTTACCCGTGCAGGCGACGCAAAAGCGGTTCCGTTGGCATTGGTGAAACGTGCGGAAACAGAACGTTTTAAAGTAAACGTCTATACAGGCGCGTCACTCGGCTCAGATATTGACCGTTTATTTGCAGAAGCGGATATTATCCATAAGCGTCTACCTTTCCAAGCAGATCGCACAATGCGTTCAAAAATCAATAACGGCGATCATCTATTTGTCGATCATCATTTATCACATACAGCGGAGCTCATTCGTTCAGAAGTTCTTGAACCGATTGACTTTGCAATTTTGGAAGCAATTTCAATTACAGAGGATGGGATGATTATCCCTTCGACATCCGTCGGAAACTCGTTGACGTTCGCACAACATGCCAAATCCATTATCATTGAGATCAATACTGCACAGTCGACGCAACTGGAAGGGGTTCACGATTTATATGATCCTGGCAAACAAGGGGATCGTACACCGATTCAGCTGATGAAAGCGGATGACCGCATCGGCACAATCGGCATTCCGGTTGATGTGGAGAAGGTGAAAGGCATCGTCTTTACGCATCAGTTGGATTCCCCGTCTACAATCGAGGAACCAGATCACGAAACAGAAATTATGGCAAGGCATTTGTTGGCTTTTTTACGTACAGAAATCCAGGCAGGCCGTCTGACGAAGCGACTGGCACCTTTGCAGTCGGGTATCGGATCCGTTGCGAACGCAGTGCTACATGGCATGGTGAACTCTGAGTTTGAAGATTTAGAGGTATACTCAGAAGTGTTGCAGGATGCAGTATTCGATTTGATTGATGCTGGTAAAGTCCGTTTTGCATCTTGTGCGTCAATTACATTATCTGAAGAGAAAATGGATCGTGTGTTTAATAATTTTGAGCAATATCGAGATAAACTGATTATGCGTCCACAAGAAATCTCCAATCATCCGGAAGTTATCCGCCGTCTCGGATTAATTTCCATTAATACGGCACTCGAGCTGGATATTTACGGAAATGTCAATTCGACGCATGTATCCGGGACGAAAATGATGAATGGCATTGGCGGTTCAGGAGATTTCGCACGTAACGCACGACTGGCAATTTTCGTTACAAAGTCGATCGCTAAAGGCGGAGATATCTCAAGTATCGTTCCGTTCGTTTCCCATGTGGATCATACGGAGCATGATGTCGACATCATTGTGACGGAGCAAGGTTATGCTGATTTACGTGGACTGGCTCCTCGAGAGCGGGTTAGTCTCATCATCGACAACTGTGCGCACCCGATGTATCGTGAACAACTGTGGGCCTATTACAAAGAAGCACTTGAAAGAGGAGGTCAAACACCTCATGTGCTCGAAAAGGCATTCTCATGGCATACCAATTTTGCGAAACACGGCACGATGCGTGATTGTACGGAGTAACTCGCATGAATGAAAAAAAGAGCCGAAACGATAGATTCAATCGTTTCGGCTCTTTTTCATTATTAGAATAAACTGGGCACATTTTTAATGTAATAATAAATAACATAAAACCAACTAAAGCAACCGTGTACAATCGCCCAACCAATTGACTTGTAAGCGGTGTATGAGATGACCATTGCCAGACAACTTCCAAAACTAATTCCACTTCTAACGAAACTCACCGTTCGTTGATTTTGATACTCCTTTGCCCGCATCTCTCTCCTCCTTTCCGTTCTTTGAAAAATAGCTAGAAGTGCTCCAATTAAGCTATTCATATTTCCCGGCAGCCATGCAGCGGTTAGTCTGGTGGGAGACATGCAGAAAAGATGTACTGAATGGTCCGAAATCCTTGTCGTCATTAACTGAAAAAGAGTACGTATATATTTTGTCTAGCGGCGATAAGATGGTAGGGACAAATGCGTTTGAAAGTGAAGGCGTGGGCATGATGGTCGTTTGACCAATCATAACCGCGAACGGACCGAACAAGGCCACCAAAAAAGAGCTGCGACTACAGCTCCTTCTCAACTTACATCAGTTTCGATATGAACATCGTTGCAATTCCGAAATAAATCAACAACGATAAAATATCATTGATGGTCGTAATAAGCGGACCGGACGCAATTGCGGGATCCACTTTGAATTTGTGCAAAATGAGTGGAATGACAGTTCCTGCCAAGGTGCCTATGATTAGAGTGGCTAGCAGTGAAGAACCGACGACGAGACCGAGTACAAAACTGCCCTGCCAAATATAGGCAATGATTGAAATGAAGATAGCACAAGTGAACCCGATTAGGACTCCGACTAAAAACTCGCGGAATATAAGTTTTAGCATTTTTTTCGTATGCAGGTCTTCGGAGACGAGGCCGCGCACGACAATTGCGAGAGACTGGGTTCCTGTATTGCCGGTCATCCCTGCAATCATCGGCATGAAAAATGCAAGTGCGACAACGGCTTCAAGGGTTGCTTCGAAGCGGGAGATGATACTGCCGGAAACCAGTCCGATGAAGAGCAGAAGAATAAGCCAAGGCAGGCGCCGATATGCGGCAGTGGTAGGCTTTGTTTTGAAATCAATCTCTTTTCCCGAAGCAAGGAGCATTTCAATGTCTTCATTTGCTTCCCGGACAACAATATCGAGGACATCATCAACCGTGATAATACCGAGCAGAATCCCTTCGGCATCGACGACGGGCAAGGATACATAATCGTAGCGGCCGATCACTTTGGCCACTTCCTCCTGCTTCGTCGATACGTCCACTTGAACAATATTGTGGGACATGATGTCTTCAACCCGGGAGTCGGGTTCCGCTAACAGCAGATCCCGGTAGGAGACGACACCGACGAGTTGTTTTTCGTCATTTATGACATATAGATAGTTCAGATAGGTAGCGAGTGTGGCAAAGCTTTTCAGTTTTTTTATCGCATGTTCGACAGTGTAGGAAGTGTGGATCCAGATATAGCGCTTTGTCATTGCCCTTCCGGCTGTCTTAGGCGGATAGTCCATGATTTGCCGGATGATGGCCATTTCTTCCTGTTTCATCTCGGAAATGAGGGAATCGACTTCACTTTTGGACAGCCCGGATAACAGAAAGGCCAGGTCGTTGTTTTTCATCATTTCCAATAGGCGAGTGGATTGGTCTGGACCGACTGTACGTAGAACATGTAATTGTGCATCTCGCGACAGGTGGCGCAATAGGCCTGTCAATTCCTCCATCGTCAAACATTCCAGAAATTGTGGTCGGCGCTTGACCGGCAAGTTTTTATAGTGGTTCGCCAGGTCATATGGTTTCATATCCTGGATGATTTCACGGAAAGTGTCGTGCTTGCCTTCTCTCAAAACTTGAATAATAGCACGTGCGATTTCGCTTTCAGTTACTTTGGGGACCATGGAATACACCTCTCTTTTATAGATGAGTAGAGAAGTTTCGACCGTTTCTCTCTAAAACTCTATTCCCCCTATTTATTCAGCAGAAAACCTTTTTAGGCTACGCGTAGGGCAAAAGAACGGCAAGTAGACTGAACAACAGGAAGTAAGGAGGCGACAGTGGCATGGTCAAGAAGCGTATATTGAGAATACTCATTGTGGTAGCGATGATGGCGGCCATAGCAGGACTAGCAATCAAAACGAAACAGAAGGGCGATGATTCAGTAGCTTCGGACAAGATCTCTGTATCCGTAGCGCTTGAACAGGAATTGCCCGCTCCTCTCCCCACACCCCGTGGCCTCCCAGAATTGGATAACATCCTAAATGATCCAAAACTGAAAGGGGCAACGGCTACCGTCAGTGTCCGGAAGGCGTCCGACGGTGAAATCATTTATTCGCATTTAGCTGATACACGCGTCCATCCCGCATCCGTCATGAAATTGCTGACCGGGGCAGCAGCACTTGAAACGCTTGGAGTCAACTACACTTTTAAAACAGAATTGTATATGGACGGCCAAATCCGAAATGGGGTCTTGCATGGTAACCTCTACCTAAAAGGGCAAGGTGACCCGACGCTACTGAAAAAAGATTTGAAAACATTCGCAGCCGAATTAACCGCAAAAGGAATCCGTACTGTTAATGGAAATATATATGGGGATGACAGCTGGTACGACGACATCCGACTATCCCAAGACTTGAACTGGTCCGATGAACCTTTCTATACAGGTGCACAAGTGTCGGCACTGACACTGTCGCCGAATAAAGACTATGACTCGGGGACGACCATAGTTGAAGTGACACCCGCCAAGAAATCTGGACAAGCCGGCAAAGTCAATATGGTGCCTGCCAACAGCTATTTGAAAATCGTCAATAACACGAAGACAGTAGCAAAAAAAGGGGAGAAAAGGATAAAAGTTGAACGGCGGCACGGGACAAACACAGTCTTCGTATCCGGAACGATTCCAGTTGGTACGTCAAAAGTACGTTCTTGGTCATCCGTGTGGGAACCGACGAACTACACCGTCAACGTTTTCAAACATGTACTGGAAGACCAAGGAATCATATTTTCCGTCAACCCGAAGACCGAACGTGGAAAAGTCCCGAAAAATGCAACGTTATTGACAGCTAAACAATCGATGCCATTGGAACAGTTATTCAAGCCCCTCATGAAACTGAGCAATAACGGTCATGCTGAAGTGCTCGTCAAAGAGATGGGACGGCTGCAAGGCGGCGCGGGCAGCTGGGATAAGGGGCTCTCCGTCATGGACGGCACGCTTGCGGAAATGGGACTCAACACGAAGAATATGCAATTTCGCGATGGTTCCGGCATGTCCCACAAAAATCTTGTCACGGCGAATGAAGTGACAAGTCTGCTGTACAAAGCGCAATCCGAATCTTGGTATCCGAGCTTCCTGAATGCACTTCCTGTTGCGGGGCATGATGAGCGGTTGGTTGGCGGTACATTGCGCCACCGTATGAAAGGGACTGTGGCAGCTGGCAACGTCCGGGCGAAGACAGGTGCATTAAACGGGGTTACGGCGCTATCTGGCTATGTTGAAACTAAAGACGGCGAGACACTTATTTTTTCAATCATGGTCAACAACTATTTGAGTGATTCGATAACTGACGTACTGGACGAGATTGCCATTGCTCTCGCAAATACTCAGTTGAAATGAAAAGCGGCTCTGTACCCAAAAATGGAGGGTACAGAGCCGCTTTATTGAGTTCATCTTTTCGGTTCATAATCCAACATCTTGAACATTTCTGCAAGTTCTTCTTGTGTCAGATCGCGCCATTGACCAATTGGCAAGTTGCCGAGGTGGATGTTGAGGATGCGGGTCCGCTGCAGTTTCCGTACGTTGTAGCCGAGGGCGGAGCACATTCGGCGGATTTGGCGGTTTAGGCCTTGGGTCAATGTGATGTTGAAGGTTCGGGGGCCCAGTTTTTTCACTTTGCATGGTTTGGTTACCGTCCCTAAAATTTTGACACCGGACTCCATTTTATCGATGAACGTCTGCGTAATCGGATGATCGACGGTGACAATATACTCTTTTTCGTGGCCGTGCTCCTCGCGTAAGATTTCGTTGACAATATCGCCGTCGTTCGTCAGAAGGAGAAGTCCGTTCGAGTCTTTGTCGAGGCGGCCGATATGGAAAATACGCAAAGGGTGGTTGACGAAATCGACGACATTCCCTTCGATATGGCGTTCTGTCGTGCTTGTGATGCCAACGGGCTTGTTCAGGGCGATGTAGACAAGTTGCTCTTCCGTCTTCACCGGTTTTCCGTCGGCCCGGACATCATCGCCTTCCTGCACTTTACTGCCGAGTTCGGCGAGCTGTCCATTAATCGTGATGCGCCCATCCGCAATCCATTTGTCCGCACCACGGCGGGAAACGATACCTGCTTCGCTTAAAAATTTATTGATTCGCATTGCTGTCACCCTATCCAGGAAATTTCTTTCTTTCATTGTAGCGCTTTGGCGTGGAATGTTCAAAATTGGACTATCGGGCGGGAGTAAGATCCTAATTTGCCAATAACGTACCAGTGAACGCCAATATCCAGCCTACGAGCGCCAAAAACTATTCATGACAACAGAAATCCTGGAGCAACAGGACTTAATTTGATTCATGCACACAATCTATTCGGAAGAGGTTGACAATTGATATTTTTTGAATTATGATGATATTAACTTTTTTGTTCGGAGTAGGGTAGAAGGTGCCGGGAGCGGTACCGCCCATAGAGCAGATGAGACGAGACGAGAATAGCTGAGAAATTGTTGAATAAGAAAAGTAGCAAAGGTGCGCGCTTTAAGAGAGTCAGTGGGTGGTGGAAACTGATACGCGGCCGTTGTGAATGGACTTATGAGAGCTGCCTGGAAACCGGATTATCGGTTTTTTCAAGGCGGACGTAACTCCCACGTTACGGGAAGTGCCTGTTGAACAGGCACGCTAAGTGGAAGCTTCAATGCTTCAATTAGAGGTGGCAACGCGGTCAATTCCGTCCTCTGCAATCGGACTCCTATGTCCTTTTGCAGGGGACTTTTTTAATTTCAACGATTGCATAAATTGAACAAATGGATATCTATATGGACTAAGCGAAGGTGCCTGGAAAGGGGTAGCGGAAGACTGGTGGCGAAGCTGCTTGGCTTCTGGTGGGAGGCATCCCCTAGCGCCGTAGTGAATTCAATGAATCTTTATGCTTCAACATAATATAGTCAAGAAGAGGAGAGATGAGATGAGCACAGAGCAGAAGGGTTTACGGACAACGATGAAAAAATTGAATGGTGATTCCCTTACCCCGATTTTGATATTCAGGAAGATGAAGGGCAAGCGGAAGTTTTTGTTGGAAAGTTCTTCAAAGCATGAGGGATCAGGGCGCTATTCGTTCATCGGAATGGATCCGTTGAAGTCTTATAGCGGACGGGATGGCAGGATTGAAGAGCATGTCTATGAGACAGGGAAGAAATACAGCCATGAGGGCAATTTGTTTGTGCTGTTGAAACGGCTGATGCCAAGGATTTCTGACGATATCGATTTTCCGTTCACAGGCGGAGCAGTTGGGTATGTCGGGTATGGGGCAGCGAGAAACGGCGCCAATCGTCATGAAGACGATCTCGGATTCCCCGATGTCAATTTCAATATTTACGAAACGATCATCGTTTTCGACCATGTGTTGAATGAAGTGACCGTCTTGCATACGGAAATCAGTGAAGTGCAAAAAACGCCCGACTTGGATGAACTAGCAGACAGCCTATTGTCGGGCAGGGAACAAGAGGAATCGGGTGTCGAATTATCCGATTACACTTGTGCAGTTACGCAGCAACAGTTTGAAGATCTTGTACGTGAAGCGAAAACGCATATCGAGGCGGGGGAAGTCGAACAGATTGTGTTATCGAGAAGACTTGTGGCCGACTTCAATGGTGATCCATTTTCATTGTACCGGAAATTGAGAAAGCAGAATCCGTCTCCTTACATGTACTACATGGAGTTCGATGATCATATTGTTGTCGGGACATCTCCTGAAAGCCTTGTCCGTGTTTCGGATGGTAAAGTGATGACCAATCCGATTGCAGGAACGCGAAGACGTGGCAAAGACGAAGCGGAAGATGCGGCGCTGGAAAAGGAACTTCTGGAAGATCCGAAAGAGCTAGCGGAACACGATATGCTTGTCGAGTTGGGCCGAAGTGACATGGAAGGCATCTGTGAAACAGATTCAGTCCAGGTGACGAGTTATAAGGAAGTGGTTCGTTACGAACATGTTATGCATCTTGTGTCGGAGGTTGAAGGGAAATTATCGCCGGTCCTTCATCCACTGGATGCGCTGACGGCATGTTTGCCGGCAGGTACGGTGACCGGGACACCGAAAAAACGGGCGATGGAATTGATAGATGACTTAGAGAAGATGGACCGGGGCATTTACGGCGGTGCAATCGGTTATATCGGCTTCAACGGCAATATGGATTTTGCATTGACGATTCGCACGATGATTGTGAAGGACGGGAAAGCGCATGTCCAGGCAGGTGCCGGGATTGTGGCAGCGTCCGATCCGACGGCGGAATTTATGGAAACGGTCAACAAAGCACGCTCGTTGTTGGAAGTCATTGGCTGAGTACTGAAAAGCAGAAGTTACTAGAGTCTGGAAGAGGAAAGAGAATAGAAGAGCAGAGGAGAGATTGAGTTGAGAAAGTACGTAGAAAAAGTTAGGGAAAACAAGCATTTGTTATATGGCGAAATGGTGGAAGTTGCGAAACTGATGTTCAATGAACGGACGGATGCGCAGGAAATCGCTGATTTTCTTATCGCGTTATCAAGCAAAGGGGAAACAGCCCAAGAAGTTGCGGCGCTTGCAACGGTCATGAAATCGTATGCTGTGCAACTGGACGTACCGGAAGGCGTTTATATGGATAATTGCGGTACAGGCGGAGATGGATCGAACAGTTTCAACATCAGTACTTCATCCGCTTTTGTACTTGCGGGCACTGGTGTTTCTGTTGCAAAACATGGAAATCGGAAAGTCTCAAGTGCGGCGGGCAGTTCCGATGTATTGGAGGCACTTGGCGTTAAGGCTGATTTTAGCAAGGAAGAAACGATGGAAATGCTCGATGAAGTAGGGATCACTTTCCTATATGCGCCACAGGTTCATCCAAGATTGAAGCGGATTAGCACCATTCGTCAGCAAATCGGGAAGCCGACCATTTTCAATCTTGTCGGACCACTCACCAATCCACTGCCGCTGAAAACACAGTTTACGGGCATTAACCGACCCGATTTCGTGATGGATTACGCATCGGTCCTTCAAATGCTTGGCCGGGAGCGTGCAATTGTCGTTTCTGGTGCAGGCGGGATGGATGAGGCATCACTTGCGGGGCAAAACACGTTCGTATTACTGGATAAAGGCGACCTCATTCCATTTTCTTTGACGGCGGATGAAGTCGGGCTCGACTATGCGCCAGCTTCTGCGATACGCGGAGGCGATGCAAAGGAGAACGCAGCAATCATTCGTTCGATTTTCAACGGGCAACGAGGACCGCATTTCGATACAGTCGTATTCAACGCGGGTATCGGGTTGTTTGCCAACGGGCATGTAACGACGATACAGGAAGGTGTCAAGCGGGCGACGGATTGTATTTTATCCGGAAAGGCGCTTCAGAAACTCGAAGATGTTATTGCATTCAGTGAAAAAATTGGACAGAAAGCGGTGGCGAGATGACGATTTTAGACGAGATCATCCAAGAGAAGCGAATCGAAGTGAAACGTCTTTTGACGCAAAAGCTGGAATTACGGGAGCAAACGAAATCACGTCCATCGCTGTTTGATAAATTATACGGGACAGAGCATTTGCAAGTCATCGCGGAAATCAAGCGCGCATCCCCTTCGAAAGGTTTAATCGCCGAAGGGGCGAATCCGGTAGCTCAAGCAGAAGCCTATGTACGTGCTGGGGCTGCATGCATATCGGTTCTGACGGACACACCCTTTTTCAAAGGTACCTTTGACGATTTGGCGGCGGTGGCTGATCAGGTTCCGATTCCAATACTTTGCAAAGATTTCATCATCGATAAAGTACAAATCGATCGAGCGAAAAATGCAGGTGCTTCCGTCATCCTGCTAATCGTGGCAGCATTGACAGAACAGGAACTTGTCGATTTTCATGCATATGCCGTAGCTTCCGGATTGGAAGTGCTCGTCGAAGTGCATGACGGGGAAGAATTGAAACGAGCATTAGCCATTGACGCCAAGCTGATTGGCGTCAACAACAGGGATCTCCGTACATTTACTGTGGATTTAAAAAAGACGGAAGAAATTGCGGCACTCTTTCCATTCCATGAAGAACGGGTACTCATCAGCGAAAGCGGTATTTGGGAATCGGAAGATGCGCTCTTCGTATCTGCTGCCGGTGCTAAAGGGATTCTCGTTGGTGAATCGCTGATGCGGAGTGGAATGGTCGATGACACGCTCCGCTCATTGCAAGTCGCATTGCCGGGGGTAGTCCGATGACGAAGGTGAAGATTTGCGGGTTGATGGAACCTCAACATGTGCAAGCGGCGGTGGACGCGGGGGCAGATGCAATCGGGTTTGTGTTCGCACCAAGCAAACGACGCGTGTCGATTAGCGAAGCAAGAGAATTGGCAAAGGGTATTCCACCTCATGTGAAGAAAATTGGCGTTTTCGTTAATGCAACCGTAGAAGAGTTGGAGCAGACATTCCGGGAAGTGCCGCTAGACTTTGTTCAATTACATGGAGATGAAAATGTCGATTTTCTTAAAGAAGTCGGACTCCCATCGGTTAAAGCATTGTCAGTTCGTAGCGTTGAAGATGTGAAACAAGCTACTCAATATGAAGCGGATTATTTTTTATTCGACACACCCGGGACGGAATTTAGAGGTGGAAGTGGATTGACTTTCAATTGGGAACTTATGGATGCTGCGGGTGTTTCAGCGGATAAAGTCATTTTGGCGGGCGGGTTGAACGCCGAAAATGTTGGAGAGGCCGTCCGTCGGGTAAAGCCGTTCATGGTGGACGTGTCAAGCGGCGTGGAACAGTTGGGACGAAAAGACGAGAACTTGATCCGTGCGTTTGTGCAAGCGGTCAAAGAGGAGGGGAACTGACGATGGTACAGGAAATGAATGTCGAGCAGAAGGTTGGACGATACGGCAAGTTCGGGGGACAGTTTGTTCCGGAAACGTTGATGACTGCGTTATTTGAATTGGAAGCGGCGTACGATGAAGCAGTGGCAGATCCAGCTTTCAAAGAAGAAGTAGATTACTATTTGAAGGATTTTGTTGGACGGGATACTGCCTTATTTTTCGCGGAACGGCTTACCAAGGTAGCGGGTGGCGCAAAGATTTATTTGAAACGGGAAGATTTGAACCATACAGGTGCCCACAAAATCAATAATACGATTGGGCAGGCATTGCTGGCAATCCGGATGGGTAAGAAGAAGATTGTGGCGGAAACTGGAGCAGGTCAGCATGGGGTTGCTACAGCAACGGTTTGTGCGCTGTTCGGTCTCGAATGCATCGTCTTCATGGGCAAGGAAGATGTACGCAGACAGGAATTGAACGTTTTCCGGATGGAGTTGCTCGGCGCGAAAGTCGTTTCGGTCGATCAGGGAGCAGGGACATTGAAAGATGCGGTCAATGAGGCATTGCGCTACTGGGTCGCCAATGTAGAGGATACGCATTACATATTAGGATCAGCGCTCGGTCCACATCCGTTTCCGAAAATTGTCCGCGATTTCCAGCGCGTCATCGGCTTGGAAACGAGAAAGCAGATGCTTGAGAAAGAAGGACGATTGCCGGATGCGATTGTCGCGTGTATCGGTGGTGGGAGCAATTCAATCGGCATGTTCCACCCTTTCGTGGAAGATGAAGACGTCGCCTTATACGGAGTGGAAGCGGCGGGAAGTGGGATTGAAACGGGGTTGCATGCTGCTGCGATTGCTGGTGGGAAAGAAGGTGTTCTCCACGGCGCACACATGTATATTTTGCAAGATGAAAATGGATTTATCCAGGAAGCACATTCCATTTCGGCAGGACTCGACTACCCTGCAGTCGGACCGGAACATTGTCATTTGCATGATATCGGCCGGGTGACGTATACGTCGGTGACGGATGCCGGGGCATTGGAAGGTTTGCAGTTATTGGCAAAAACCGAAGGAATCATTCCGGCATTGGAAAGTGCACATGCCGTACAATATGCCGTCGGATTGGCCGGTCAAATGCGCGAGGACGAAATCGTCGTCATTTGTCTGTCAGGCCGTGGTGATAAAGACGTCCAGACTGTACGGGACGCACTTGGAGGTGTGACAAATGACTAAAAAAACATTGGAAAGTGCAATCCGTGCATGTGTAAACCGTAAGAATAAAGCGTTTGTCCCCTATATTATGGCGGGCGATGGCGGTATCGGTGCATTGAAAGAACAGATTTTATTCCTGCAAGAAGCGGGCGTGACGGCCATCGAATTGGGTATTCCGTTTTCGGATCCCGTTGCAGACGGTCCGGTTATCCAGGAAGCAGGAGGGCGGGCACTTGCACAAGGCGTGACGTTGCGTAAAGTGTTGGAAGAACTTCGTGTATTCCGTAATGAGGTGACGGTTCCAATCGTTTTCATGACATACTTGAATCCAATTTTAAGTTATGGGATTACCGAATTCGTAGAAGACTGCGGAACGAGCGGTGTCAGCGGATTGATCATTCCGGATATGCCGCTCGAAGAAAGTGCATTGTTGAAGGATAAACTGGTAAATACAGATATTGCGCTTATCCAACTTGTGACCCTGACGAGTCCTCCGGAAAGAATCCGGAAGATCACAGCAGCCAGCGAAGGATTCGTTTACGCCGTAACTGTGAATGGTACTACGGGCGTCCGCACCGACTTCGAAGAGAATCTTCAGACTCATCTGGAACAATTAAAAGAAGTAAGCCCCGTCCCGGTACTCGCCGGATTCGGCATCTCGACACCTGAACAAGTCCGCTCAATCGGCGCGATTGCGGACGGCGTTATTGTAGGTAGTGCCATCGTCGACGCCTTGCACCGGAATGACCGGGAAAAGGTGAAAGCATTGGTGAATGCAGCAAAGGCTAGCGTTACCAGTTAATAAAAATTGCCACTCTTCATATGGAACTAGATATGGAGAGTGGCAATTTTTATGAGGACTTATTGGTTGGTCGTAGAATTAGTGAGTTCTGTCGTATAGTTCTGCGTCTGTCGCAAAGTTCCGTGAGTGTGTCATACAGTTAGCGAGTTCCGTCGTACAGTTTCCAAAATTAATCACCCATTTTAAGCACGCTGAATAGCCGTTAAAATTATGGGTCCCTGAATAATACTGAAACCTTTTTCACATCTTGAACGTATAGTGTTGTGAAAGGAGATGTGGTCGATGGATACGAATGTGGTTAGGCAGGAAGTCGAGACGACATATGAAAAAGTGAAGTCATTGGCGGGTTGGGCGGTCGATAAAAATGTCGTACTGACGATTACATCGTATTATGTCACATCCGAAAGGGAATTTGATTCGGAAAGTTTAAGTCGCGCGATGGATGCGCTGAAGAACAGGTCGAGCTGGTTATCCCCGCTGCGGGGCAATCTTCTTCCGATGTTGGCGGCATTTCTCGATCAGCCCGGCACTGCTATCGACGAAGAAGTGGAGCGTCTATTTGCCAAGCAGCAAGTGTTAAAAGGGGTGGGTTTCCGCAATACGATTCACTCCTATCTGGCAGCACTTCTACTGACGGACGATCCGGATCTTCATGATATGGAAGCACGTCAAGCTAAAAGGATATTTGATGCTATGAAAAAACAACATTTTTTCCTCACTTCCGACGATGACTATGCCTATGCGGTACTGCTCGGAAAACGAGGCGAGGATGCGACGGCACATGCCAAAGCGATGCGGACGTATTACGATGCATTGCGGGCGGAAGGTTTCCGCTCCGGCAATGAATTGCAGTGGCTGTCCCAAGTGATGACCTATATACATATTGAATTTGACGCTAAACTCGTATCGAGGGCGGCGGAAGTCCTTGGCCAATTCAAGCAAAGTACGAAAGTTCGCCCTGTCCATTATCCGATGATTGGTTTTCTAACAGTATTCGGTGTTGCAGACGCGGAAGTAACGAAAATTGTAGAATTGGCGCATGTGTTAGAAGGGTCCAAACCGTTCAAATCGAATCGAGAAATGGCGCTGTCAATTGGAATTGGGTATATTATGCATAAGTTGACGGAAAACGCGGAAGAGGCAACAATCAGTTTGTCGACTTCAGTGGAATTGATTGTTCAAGCGCAACAGGCTATCATGGCGGCGACAATTGCTGCTATGGCCGCAACCACCTCTACAAACTCTGCAAACTCGTAGGTATAAGATTGGTCTGGTAGAAAGAAATTGAATTCCCGTTAACATGCATCCTTTTATAAAGATTCTGTTCCGATGAGGAATGGAGTCTTTTTTTATGTGAAAAATATAGTTGAGGGTTACTTCACCTTCATTAATGAAAAATTGTAACCAAAATCCTACCGCGTGAATTAGGCTATAAATTTTCCGCTCTAAAATAATCGTATTATTACCTGTAAAGTTGCATAGTATATTGGTTCATGGACCTTTTGTAAGGAGGCAATTTACTTGGACAACCCATTATTGGAAATTGAAAATCTACGTACATCGTTTTGGATTAAAGATAACTACTATGCTGCGGTAGATGGCGTTTCCTTAACAGTCCACGAGAATGAAATCATTGCCATTGTTGGTGAATCGGGTTGTGGGAAAAGTGCACTGGCCTTGTCTATTATGGGGCTTCACAATCTAAAGACTACAAAAGTCGAAGGAAGCGTTAACTTTAAAGGTCAAAACTTGTTGAAATTGTCTCCGACTAAACTAAACAAAATTCGAGGAAAAGAAATTGGGATGGTATTCCAAGACCCGATGACTGCGCTTAATCCACTTACAACAATTGGAAGGCAAATTGAAGAGCCGATGGATTACCACATGAAAGTATCAGCGAAAGATAAGAAAAAGCGGACGCTTGAGCTGTTACGACGTGTCGGTATCAAAAACGAACAGCGTATTTATGGGCAATATCCGCATGAACTGTCCGGTGGCATGAGGCAACGTGTCATCATTGCAATTGCGCTTGCGTGTGATCCGATTCTTCTCATTGCGGACGAGCCAACGACTGCCTTGGATGTCACCATTCAGGCACAAATTATGGATTTATTGAAAGAACTCCAAACTGAAATGAAAACGGGCATTATTCTAATCACTCATGACCTTGGTGTCGTTGCGGAGATGGCTGATCGTGTGGCGGTGATGTATGCAGGAGAAGTGGTGGAAATTGCGGATGTAACGGACCTTTTCACGAACCCGCTGCACCCATATACCCGCTCCTTATTGAATTCGATACCGTTAAACCGGAAAGCGAAGACAAAACTACACGTCATTGAAGGGATTGTCCCTCCTATACAGAAGCTCGACCGCACAGGTTGCAGATTTGCACCACGTGTAGCATGGATTCCGGAAGAACATCATGAAACCAATCCACAATTGCATGAAGCAAAACCAGGTCATTTCGTTCGTTGCACATGCTATGAGAATTTCCATTTCCCAAAGGGAAGAATAGGAGAAGAGAGCAATGTCACTCCTTCACATAAATGATTTGAAAGTCTATTATCCGATTCGCGGAGGGTTTTTCCGTAAAGTTGTGGACCATGTCAAAGCGGTTGACGGCGTCAGTTTTGAATTGCAGCCGGGGGAAACATACGGTTTAGTTGGTGAATCGGGTTGTGGAAAGTCGACAACTGGACGTGCAATTATCGGTCTGAACCACGTTACAGGTGGAAAAATCATATTTAACGGCAAAAATCTTGCAAAACAGAGTCGTTCGAGGCGTAGGGAAAGTGTGAAAGATATCCAAATGATTTTTCAAGATCCCTATTCCTCGTTAAATGTCCGGAAAAACGTCTTGAATATTATTGCGGAGCCTTTGCGTAATTTTGAACGGATGTCGCCTGACGAAGAGTTGAAAAAAGTTCAAGCACTTGTTGAACGTGTCGGACTAGGTCCAGAGTCAATCTATAAATACCCGCACCAGTTTTCAGGTGGTCAACGACAACGAATTGGTATTGCCCGTGCATTGGCACTAAATCCCAAGTTAATCATTGCAGACGAGCCTGTCTCCGCCCTTGACGTTTCCGTTCAAGCCCAAGTGCTGAATTTTATGCAAGAGATTCAAAAGGAATTTAACTTAACGTATTTATTCATTTCCCATGACTTGGGAATCATTCAACATATGTGTGACCGAATCGGTATTATGTATCGCGGACGTTTTGTCGAAGAAGGCACAGCGGATGATGTCTATAACAATCCGCAGCATCTTTATACGAAAAGGCTTATTGCAGCCATCCCTGAAATGGATCCGGCAAAACGTTATGAGAAGACGCGTCTCCGTCAAAGGATTAACGAAGAATACCGTACAGATTATGACAGTTATTTCGATAGAGATGGAAGGCTATTCGATTTAAAGAGAATTTCAGAAACGCATTCCGTCGCATTGCAGTAAAGGAGGATTGAGAAAAGATGCTGACATTTATTGCAAGAAGAACATTAATCATGATTCCACAATTACTCCTTCTGAGTTTGATTATTTTCATGCTGGCAAAAGCCATGCCAGGTGATGCAGTAACGGGAGCTTTTATGGAGAATCCGAATGTAGCTCCAGAACAAATCGAGAAAATCCGTGAAAAGTATGGATTAAATGACCCATGGTACATACAATATGGCGATTGGATCGGCAAAGCATTACAAGGTGACTTTGGTTTGTCATATGTGCATCAGCAGCCTGTTACTTCACTTCTTGGCGGTAGAATTGCAAATACTTTGCTGTTATCGCTATTTACACTAATCGTCACGTATTTAATAGCCATTCCGCTAGGCATTATCGCTGGACGCTGGACAAACTCCTGGGCAGACAAATGGATTGTGGCTTATAACTACTTTGCATTTGCAACCCCCACTTTCGTTTTTGCACTGCTAATGTTATTTCTCTTTAGTTTTGTTCTAGGTTGGTTCCCAATCGGCGGAAGCGTCGATATACGAGCAGAAGTCGGTACATGGGAGTACATCGTCAGTAAAGCGAAGCATCTTTTCCTGCCTGTCATGTCGGGAGCGTTACTCTTTACGTTCGGTACGATCCAATATTTACGAAATGACATCATCGATACGAAATTGAAAGACTTTGTTAAAACAGCTCGTGCAAAAGGGGTGCCGGAAAGGAAGGTGTATACGCACCACATCTTACGAAACTCCATGTTACCGATTGCAGCTTTCCTCGGTTACGAAATAACAGGTCTTATTGCCGGTTCCGTCTTTATCGAGTGGATTTTCAGCTATCCAGGACTTGGACAACTTTTCATCCAATCAATTAGTACGCGTGATTTCACGGTTGTTACGGCGCTTGTCATGATTTCAGGTGCGGCCGCAATTGTCGGGACGATGCTGTCGGATATCATTCTGAGTATTGTCGATCCGCGAATCCGTATCAATTGATGGACTAAACAGGAGCTGGAGCCTAGACACTGATAAAGGCGGGAGGGGAAAGTAAATGGTCGCCGTTAACGAAGAAGAACAGATTGCCCAGGAAAGAGCAGCTCATCCAACGTTTCTGAAAACAGTTTGGCGTGAAATAAGACATGACAAAATAGCGCTGGGATCATTAATTGTACTGCTGTTCATTCTGGTTTCCGCATACCTATCGCCATTTTTCATCAATCAAGTTCAGCTTGCCCGCATCAACTTTTTAAATATGTACAATCCGCCATCTATAGCGAATTGGCTCGGGACGGATGACGGCGGGCGGGATGTCTTCGGGCAACTGCTAATCGGGACACGTAACTCCTTTACAATCGGCATTTGCGTAACGTTGATTGCCGGCTTATTCGGTCTGACCTACGGTCTAATCGCCGGTTTCTACGGTGGGGTGGTAGATAATATCATGATGCGTATCGTCGATTTCCTGATGGTTTTACCGTCCTTGATGTTCATTATCGTTTTTGTGGTCATCGTTCCGAATTATTCGCTATTCAGCTTTATCCTAATCATGAGTGCATTTGCTTGGTTCGGAAAAGCGAGGCTTATAAGGTCGAGAGGACTTGCTGAAAGGGAGCTTGATTACATCAATGCTTCCAAGACGTTGGGGACACCAAGTTGGCGAATCATGTTTTTTGAGATGTTTCCGAATTTAAGTTCCCTCGTTATCGTCAATATGACTTTGACGCTTGCAGGGAATATCGGATTGGAAACCGGTCTGACATTCCTCGGATTCGGACTCCCTGCAGGTACGCCATCGCTTGGAACGCTTATCGCTTATGCCAGAAATCCTGATATTGTGCTTAATAAGTGGTGGGTTTGGTTACCCGCGGCATTGCTGATTTTGGTCATGATGTTATGCATTAATTACGTTGGACAAGCAGTTAAACGTGCGTCAGATGCAAGACAACGACTAGCCTGAAAAACAAGGAAGTGAGTACGATTGGAGAAGAAGCAACGGATGCTGCTCGTTAGCCTTGTGCTTGTTCTCGGTATATTTTTAGCCGCATGCGGAGGGATAGGCAACGCTATCGGAACAACGGATAATGCACCTGTTTTTCCTCTGGATGTGAGTAATACTGCAACGGCAATTGAAGATGGGGAACTAACATATGCGCTCGTATCTGACACGCCATTTGAGGGAACCTTGAACCGCGTATTCTACTCTGGTAGTCCGGACGCTCAAGTTATGCAATTTTTTGATGAAAGTCTGCTTGCGACGGATGGTGATTATTTAATCACGAATGACGGGGCGGCAACGTACAAAATTTCGGATGACAACAAAACGATGACATTGACAATTCGTGACGGCGTGAATTGGTCGGACGGAGAACCCGTCAAAGCATCTGATCTGTTATACACGTACCAGCTGCTCGGACACCCGGATTATACGGGAACACGATACACATTCATGGTTTCCAACGTGGAAGGGATGCCGGCATACAATCAAGGGAAAACAAAGGAAATTTCAGGCATCAATGTTTCAGACGATGAAAAATCGATCTCAATCACTTTCACTGAAGCAACGCCTTCTCTACTTGCTGGTATTTGGACTGTACCGACCCCAAGGCATCATATTGGCGATGTCATGACTGGGGAAGTAACAATAGAGGAAATCGTCTCTTCTGACAAGATTCGTGTAAATCCCATCGGTTTCGGGCCATATAAGATTGCAAAGATCGTGCCCGGGGAATCGGTACTATATGAGCGAAACGATGCGTACTGGAGAGGACGACCAGCTTTAAAATCAATCGTGTTAAAAGTGGTGAGTTCAGCATCTATACTTGAATCACTTAAACAGGGTGATGTGGATATAGCATCTATTCCAGCTGACCAATACGTAAATGCCAAAGAAATTGAGAACATTGAGCTTCTTGCGGACGTGGATACTTCATACAGCTATATCGGATTTAAACTGGGTAAATGGGATGCAGAAAAAGGAGAAAACGTCACAGATCCTAACGCTAAACTTGCGGATAAGCGTGTCCGCCAAGCGCTGTGGCATGCAATGGATAACGAAACGATTGGTAAAGCACTGTACCACGGACTCCGATTCCCGGCTACGACTTTAATCATTCCTGTATTTACAAGCTTCCACGATACAAATAACGTAGGGCGTGCATATAATCCCGAAAAAGCGAAGGCGCTTCTCGATGAAGCCGGATTCGTGGATGTGGACGGCGACGGATTTCGTGAAGATGCAGATGGGCATAAGTTCAGGCTTACTTTCGCTACCATGTCAGGAGGAGAAACCGCCCAGCCGATTGCGCAGTACTATATGCAAAATTGGGCAGATGTCGGCATTAACGTTCAGCTTTTGGATGGGCGTCTCCACGAGATGAATTCTTTCTACAATATGGTAGGGGCTGACGATCCTAAAATTGATATGTATCAAGGGGCATGGGGAACTGGAACAGATCCAGACCCAGAAGGTTTATATGGTCGTACAGCCACATTTAACTATTCGCGTTATACGAGTGAAAAGAATGATGAGCTTCTTGCAGCAGGAACATCCGAAGCTGCTTTCGATCTGAAGTATCGGAAAAAAGTCTATAAGGAATGGCAGGCGCTAATGGTTGAAGAAGTACCGGTTATGCCAACCATTTATCGTTATGCTCTTTACGGAGTGAATAAACGTGTTGTGAACTATTCAATTGATCCGGGCAGTGGCCTTTGGCTGTATGAAATGGGCGTAAGTGAATAAGTGATAACTGAGTAAACCGTCATCCGGGAGACTGGAGACGGTTCTTTCATGTCTCGATTTGTCGAAATATTATAAAAGGATTTTACGGGTTTTACAGAGAATCACATACAGACAGGAATTAGGTAATTTCTTTTTTATGGCATTCTATGTAACCGTCAATTCCTCCAGGCATAAGTGTGAACGGGCACGGCGTAGTATGACTGAGGAAGCGATAGTTAATATTCATGGGGATTGGACACTTGTCTATGGTTGAGCAGTTCATGCGGAAAAGTTTTGATGAGGGGGGAATGGCGCATGGGGCTTTACATCATTAAGCGATTTTTTATGATGGTTGTCACAATTTTCATCATCGCGACGTTAACCTTTTTCTTAATGCGTTCAATTCCGGGCTCACCATTCGATGAGGAAAGGACGTCCAATCCGACAATCCAGGCCAATCTTGAGAAGTTTTATAAGCTCGATCAGCCAGTCGGCGTGCAATATGTCCATTATTTGAAGTCGATTGTCACATTCGATTTCGGGCCATCCATTAAGAAGCCGAATGAGTCGGTCAATACATTACTGGCGAGAGGGTTTCCGATTTCGTTTGAATTGGGGATGGTGACCATTCTCGTGGCAGTCATTTCGGGAATCATTTTGGGGACATTCGCGGCATTGCGGCATAACGGCATGATCGATTACATGGCGATGACGTTCGCAGTCGTCGGGATTTCCGTTCCGAATTTTGTGCTGGCTACGCTATTGATACAACAGTTTGCCGTGACCTGGCCGCTGTTGCCGCCCGCGACGTGGGGCAGTCCGTTGCATATGATTCTGCCAACGTTGGCGCTCGCAACGGGTCCGATGGCCATTATTGCACGGTTGACGCGGGCCAGTATGCTGGAAGTGTTGACGCAAGATTATATCAAAATGGCGCGGGCTAAGGGGTTGTCGCCGTTTCGCATCGTTGTGCGCCATGCCCTCCGCAACGCGCTGATGCCTGTTGTGACGATTTTGGGGACGATGCTTGCAGGCATTTTGACGGGGACGTTTGTCATTGAGAAGATTTTTGCGATACCGGGGATGGGGAAATATTTCGTGGAAAGCATCAATAACCGGGATTATCCGGTCATTATGGGGTCGACGGTCTTTTATAGTGCATTTCTTGTCTTCATGCTATTCCTCGTTGACATCGTTTACGGCTTTCTTGACCCGCGCATTAAATTGCACAGGAAGGAAGGAGATGTGTGATGGTCACGAAAGATGGACGGACGGGAATACCGGATGATTGGTTCAAACCGAAAAAACAGGATATGCGCCAAGCAGAATCGGTCGTCAGGCCATCCCTCTCGTATTGGAAAGATGCATGGCGACGGTTGCGGAAAAACAAATTAGCGATGGCCGGACTAATTTTCCTGATCGGTTTGACTCTGTTTGCGGTATTTGCCCCGATCTTGTCACCTTATTCCGTGACGGGGACCGATTATCCGAATCAGAACAAAGCACCTTCCGCGGAGCATTGGTTCGGCACTGACGAAGCGGGCCGGGATGTCTTCACCCGTACATGGTATGGGGCACGTATTTCATTGTTCGTAGGCATCATGGCGGCGCTGATCGACTTTTTTATCGGTATCATTTACGGGGGTATCAGTGGCTATAAAGGTGGGCGAACCGACACCATGATGATGCGGGTTATTGAAATTTTGTACGGCTTGCCGCATCTGCTCGTCGTCATTTTGCTGATGGTGGTCATGGGGCCGAGTTTGTTGACGATCATTCTTGCGTTGACAATCACCGGCTGGGTCGGGATGGCCCGGATTGTCAGGGGACAAGTACTCCAAATCAAAACCTATGAATTTATCACTGCATCAAAATCATTCGGTGCCAAGACGTCGCGGATCATACGGAAAAATCTGTTGCCGAATACGATGGGGCCTATTATCGTCCAGATGACATTGACCGTTCCGAGTGCGATTTTCGCAGAGGCGTTCCTCAGTTTCCTGGGGCTCGGCGTTCAGCAACCGTTCGCCAGCTGGGGGGTTATGGCGAATGATGCATTGCCGGTTATTTTATCGGGTTATTGGTGGCGACTGTTCTTCCCGGCATTTTTCATTTCCATGACGATGTTTGCATTTAACGTCCTTGGTGACGGCATGCAAGATGCACTTGATCCGAAACTGAGGGGGTGAAGGATTGGATAAACCACGAATGGACAAGTCGGGTGATGTGCTACTTGCCGAAAGAATTACCCGGCCCGGCGGAAAACGGAAGATGATTTCTACGGAGAAAGTACTGGAGCTGGACGATTTGCATGTCTCGTTCAAGACGTTCGGCGGGGAAGTCCAAGCTTTGCGCGGCGTGTCGTTGGAGCTGTTCAAAGGGGAGACGCTCGCGATTGTAGGCGAATCGGGCTGTGGGAAAAGTGTTACAGCAAATGCAATCATGGGGCTGATTCCGCAGCCGCCGGGTCAGGTGAAAAAAGGCAACGTATGGTTCAAAGGGAAAGATTTGATGAAATTGTCGAAGGCGGGTCTGCGTAAAGTGCAAGGTGTTGATATTTCGATGATTTTTCAGGATCCGATGACTGCGCTGAACCCGACTTTGCAAGTAGGTGAACAATTGGTAGAAGGGCTTCGTACCCACCGGAAAGTGAGTAAAGAAGAGGCGCGGAAGCGGGCGATTGCGATGCTGGAACTGGTCGGTATCCCGAGTCCTGAAGAGCGTTTGAAGCAATACCCGCACCAGTTTTCTGGCGGGATGCGGCAACGGATCGTTATCGCGATTGCGCTTATTTGCGAACCGGAGCTGCTCATTGCGGACGAGCCGACGACTGCACTCGATGTGACAATCCAAGCCCAGATTCTCGAACTGTTTGAGGAGATTCAAGAGAAGATGGGGGTGTCGATTATTCTGATTACGCATGATCTCGGCGTCGTTGCCAAAATTGCGGATCGGATTGCGGTGATGTATGCAGGCAAGGTGATTGAAACTGGAGACAAACGTGAAATCTTCTACACGCCACAGCATCCGTATACGAAAGGCCTGCTCAATTCCGTTCCACGGCTCGACTTGAAAGAGGAGGAGTTGCAGCCGATTGAAGGGACGCCTCCGGATTTGTTTGCACCGCCGGAAGGTTGTCCTTTTACGGCCAGATGCCCGTTCGCGATGGAGGTTTGCAATCGTGTCTACCCGGTCACGACACGGTTATCGGAAAAACATGCCGTCAATTGCTGGCTGCAGGATGACCGTGCAAGGCAGGTATTCGCCTGAACGTTAGCAACACGCACACCTGTGCTTCCATATACAGCATTAACAAAGGGGGAAATTGGATGAAGAAATGGTTGACGTTACTTATGATGGCAATGCTCGCACTCATATTAGTAGCTTGTACGACGACGAAGGACGCAGGGGAAGGTTCGGATAAGGACGAAGAGAAAGAGAAGGGAGGAACAGAAGAAGCGACAGAAGAGAATCCGGCAGCCGAGAAAGTCCTGCATTTGAACAATGAAGTGGAACCGACGTCGTTCGATCCATCTGTCGGGTTCAATGCTGTTTCTTGGAAACCATTGAATAACTTGATGGAAGGGTTGACGCGCCTGTCGGAAGATCATATGGCGGTCGAGGCAACGGCAGAGAAGATTGATGTGTCCGAAGATGGTCTCACCTACACATTCACAATCCGTGAAAATGCGAAATGGTCGAACGGAGACCCGGTTGTGGCGGGAGATTTTGTTTTTGCTTGGCGTCATATGCTTAATCCGGAAACAGCTTCGCCAGCTGCCTTTTTGGCGTATTTCATCGAAGGGGCGGAAGCCTATAACAACGGGGAAGGCACTGTGGAAGATGTAGCAATCGAGGCGCCTGATGAGCGGACATTTGTCGTGAAATTGACGGGGCCGAATGAAGCGTTTTTGAATATCATTACGAATCCAAGCTTTTTCCCGATTAACGAAAAAGTGGCGACCGCCGATCCAGAATGGTTCACAGAAGCTGCGACATTCGTCGGGAACGGTCCATTTAAGCTAGCGGCGTGGGAACATGATGTCAGCTTGACATTTGAAAAGAACGACGACTACTGGGATGCAGAAGCTGTGAAGCTCGACAAAGTGGAGTGGGCGATGGTCAATGATAAAACGACTGAATATCAGATGTATCAAGCGAATGAGCTGGACGTATCGGATGTGCCGCCTGAACTGGCAGAACAGTTGAAAGACAACGAAGAACTCCGAATCGATGACCAGGCGGGACTCTATTTCTACCGCTTTAATACATCGATGGAGCCTTTCACAAATGCCAAAATCCGGAGAGCTTTTGGACTAGCAGTCAATCAGGAAGAAATCGTGGAGTATATTACGAAAAATGGAGAAAAACCTGCGCATGGCTTTGTGGCCTACGGATTTAAAGGGCCGGACGGTAAGGAGTTCCGTGATTCCGTCGGAAAACTGGTTGAGTTCAACCCGGAAGAAGCGAAAAAGCTACTAGAAGAAGGGATGAAAGAAGAAGGCTATACGGAATTGCCGAAGGTGGTTATGACGTATTCAACGAGCCCATCTCACCAGAATATCGCGGTCGCGTTGCAAGCGATGTTCAAGGAGACGCTCGGCGTCGATGTGGAATTGCAGAATGTCGAGAGTGGAGTCTTCCTGTCCGAGCAGAAGGAGTTCAAATACCAAATGTCCCGTTCGTCCTTCTTGCATGACTACGCAGATCCTGTGAATGCTCTTGAAAGCTTCATCACGGACTCATCCATGAACCGGACGACATGGTCGAATGCGGACTATGATAAGCTGATTACGGACATTAAAAATGAAACAGACGAAAACAAACGATGGGAATTGCTGAAACAGGCGGATGAGCTGTTGATGCAAGATATGCCTGTCTTCCCGCTGTATTACTATAACCAGTCGACACTTGAAAAACCGGGCATTACAGGGATTCTACGTCACCCGGTCGGCTATCTCGACTTGAAATACACGGATAAGAATTGATTGTATGGGTGCCTGTCTCCAAACACTGTTGGAGACAGGCACCCAAATAGAGAGGAATGAAATTTGAATTTATGAGAATACGACCACAACGTTTACAAAAAGGGGATACAATCGGCATTATTGCGCCTTCCAGTCCACCGAATCAGGAGAGTCTTGGGCGTTCGCTCGCTTTTTTGGAGAGCCTCGGTTTGAACTGGCGGTTCGGAAAAAATGTGAATGATGTATACGGCTATTTGGCGGGGACGGATGAAGACCGTCTGGCGGACTTGCATGATATGTTTGCAGACCCGACGATTCAAGGGATCATTTGTGCAGGGGGAGGCTATGGATCTGCGCGCTATACAGATCGGATCGATTTGCAACTGATGCAAGAAAACCCAAAAATCTTTTGGGGGTTCAGCGATATTACGTTTCTCCACACGGCGATGGGCCGCTATTCGAATCTGGTGACGTTCCATGGACCGATGCTCGCTTCATGCGTCGGGAAAGAGTCGTTCCACGAGTTGTCCGCGAAAATGTTCCAACAGTTATTTGCACCGATGGAATTGCATTATACGGAAGCAATCTCGCCGCTTGAAACGATTGCAGGTGGTACTGCACAAGGGGAGCTCGTTGGCGGTAATCTGTCCTTGCTGGCGAATGGGATCGGGACGAAGTTCGAAGTGGAGACGAAAGGGAAGCTATTGCTGATTGAAGATGTCGGCGAGGAGCCTTATCGTGTTGACGGTATGTTGAATCAGTTGCGAATGGCCGGTAAACTGGCTGATGCGGCGGGCATCGTCATCGGTGATTTTTCGGATGCAGAACCGAAAAAACGGGACGTCTCATTGTCGCTTGATGACGTATTCGGTCATTACCTCGGTAATCTGGGGACGCCTGTCGTTAAAGGATTCCAAATTGGTCACTGCCAACCGCATTTCGCTGTACCGCTTGGCGTTGACGCGAAGCTGGATGGGGATAATCGTACGTTAACGATTTTACCGGGTGTCCAATAAAGGGACCTTGCACTGCTAGCTGTTTTCATCAGGCAAAGGGGGAAATGCGATGACGGGACAGGTGTTATTGTCCGTCAAGGACTTGAAACGCTATTTCGATGTCGGGCGCGGTGAGAAATTGAAAGCGGTCGATGGTATCAGTTTCGATATTTACAAAGGGGAGACATTCGGTTTGGTTGGCGAGTCCGGCTGTGGGAAATCGACGGCGGGGCGGACCATTCTCGGCCTATACAATAAAACAGACGGGGAAGTGCTGTTTGAAGGGCGAAGTATCCATGATATGACGGACAGGGAACGCCGGCGGTTCCTGAAGAAAATGCAAATGATCTTTCAGGATCCGTATGCCTCTTTGAACCCGCGGTCAACAGTGTTTGAAATTATCGCCGAACCGATGGAAGTTCATGGGCTTTACAGGACAAAAAAAGAAATGCGCGATCGTGTTCATGAATTATTGGAAGATGTCGGCTTGAACCGTGACCATGCGAACCGCTATCCACATGAGTTTTCGGGCGGGCAGCGCCAGCGTATCGGCATTGCCCGTTCCCTTGCTTTAGATCCGGAGTTCATCATCGCGGATGAACCGATCTCCGCACTGGATGTATCCGTGCAGGCGCAAGTGGTGAAGTTATTGCAACGGCTGCAGAGGGAAAAAGGGTTGACGTACTTGTTCATCGCCCATGATCTATCGATGGTGAAATACATATCGGACCGCATCGGCGTCATGTATCTCGGCCATCTGGTGGAGCTGACGACGAGTGCACAGTTGTATGACAAACCACTCCATCCCTATACGGAGGCATTGTTATCGGCGATTCCGATACCGGATCCAGACATCGAAGAATCCCGTGAACGGATTTTGCTGCAAGGGGAACTGCCAAGTCCCATCCATCCGCCTTCGGGTTGTGTATTCAGGACGCGCTGTCCGTATGCAATGACAGTGTGCGGAGAAGTGAAGCCGAAATGGACTGAGAAGGATGCCGGCCACTTTGTCGCATGCCACTTGCATGATGAAAAAGTAAAAGGGTTAAGAGAAGAGATTGCTACTTTTGGAGGGTTGTCCTGATTTTTTTCGGGGCGGCTCTTTTTTTGTTTGGCACATACGTTTTTAGGGTAGTTTGAATGGGAATAGAATGGTTGGAAATATTTTCATCATTAGTCGGAGTGTACAAGAGTTCAAAATTTGTAACGGAGTTTTTACGACTAGAATCCTATTGCTTATTGTTTTTAGTTCATTAAGTTGAAGAAAAAACCGTAGAGCTATATACTAGGCTAGTCAACAATAAACCTCGACAAAAACCCTGCACAAACCCGATCCCAACGGGTTCCAATCAACCGGACCATTGTCCAAAATTGCATACTCATGCAAACTCATTTAATGAATAAACAGTTAGAAACAAAGAACGGAAAAAAATCAGGAGAGTTGTCTGAATCGTACGAGATTTGGATTTCTTTCAAACCAAAAAAGAGGTGCTTCAAATTGAAATTATCGCCAGTCGAACAGGAAAAACTGCTCCTGCATGTGGCAGGGGAACTTGCGCTTAAAAGGAAGGCACGGGGGGTAAAGCTGAACTATCCGGAAGCGATGGCCGTACTCAGCCATTACATTATGGAAGGTGCGCGTGATGGGAAAACGGTTGCACAGTTGATGAGTGAAGGTAAGCAAGTGTTGACGGTTGACGATGTGATGGAAGGCGTCGGTGATATGATCAGCGATGTGCAAATCGAGTGTACATTTCCGGATGGGACAAAACTTGTAACGGTTCATAATCCTATCCAATAATTTGAGGAGGTAATCACTTTGATCCCAGGAGAAATTAGACCAGCTGAAGGTTTAATAGAAATAAATGTCGGACGTCCGGTCAAGACAATCCGTGTTGCCAATACGGGCGATCGTCCGATACAGGTCGGTTCGCATTTTCACTTTATCGAGGTTAACAAGTTTCTTGAGTTTGACCGTGAACAGGCGGTTGGTATGCATTTGAACATCCCTTCTGGAACGGCTGTGCGATTTGAGCCAGGAGAAGAGAAAGAAGTCGAGTTGACTGAATTCGGTGGAAAACGTCATGTGTTCGGCTTAAATATGCTGACAGAAGGTTCTACGCATAATAAGGATGAGATTATGGATAAGGCGAAAGAAGGCGGCTTTAAAGGAGCTGAGGATAAATGAAGGTAACACATGATCAGTATGCTAAAATGTTCGGTCCGACAGTAGGGGACAAGGTGCGTCTAGCGGATACGGACCTCTGGATTGAAATTGAAAAGGATTATACGACGTATGGCGATGAGGGCGTTTTTGGCGGCGGGAAGTCACTGCGTGTATCGATGGGGCAAAACGGTAAAAACGTACGATCTGAAGGTGTGCTCGACACAGTCATTACGAATGTGATGATCATCGATTACACGGGGATTGTAAAAGCGGATATCGGCATTAAAGACGGCCGCATCATCGGTATAGGCAAGGCCGGAAATCCGAACTCCATGGACGGCGTGGACCAGGATATGATTATCGGCGTCGGAACGGAAGTGTATGCAGGTGAAGGATTGATCGCGACAGCGGGTGCCGTTGACACGCATATTCACTTCATCAGTCCGCAACAGGTCGAAACAGCACTTAACGCCGGAACGACAACGTTCATAGGCGGTGGGACAGGCCCGGCAGCCGGCTCGAAGGCGACAAGTGTCACACCTGGTGAATGGCATCTCCACCGGATGCTACAAGCGGTTGAAGACTTGCCGATAAATGTCGGTCTTCTCGGAAAAGGAAGCGCATCCATCCCTGAACCAATTATCGAGCAGATCCGTGCCGGCGCAATCGGCATGAAAATCCATGAAGACTGGGGCGCCACTCCGGCTGCGCTCGACCAGAGCCTTTCGGTCGCGGATGAGTATGATATCCAAGTGGCACTCCACTCCGACACGCTCAACGAAGCAGGCTTCGTTGAAGATACAATCAACGCGATCGACGGTCGTGTGATTCATATATTCCATACGGAAGGCGCGGGTGGCGGCCACGCACCTGACCAGTTGAAATTGGCGGGGCATCCGAATATTTTGCCGGCATCGACGAATCCGACAAAACCGTTTACGACGAATACGATTGATGAGCATCTGGATATGCTGATGGTCTGTCACCATTTGAAACACGATGTACCGGAAGATGTGGCATTCGCGGATTCGCGGATTCGTCCAGAAACGATCGCGGCAGAGGATATTATGCAAGATATGGGAATCCTCAGCATCATGTCGTCGGATTCACAGGCGATGGGGCGGGTCGGTGAAGTGACAATCCGTACGTTCCAAACAGCCGATAAAATGAAGAAACAGCGCGGTCCGCTTCCACAAGACGAAGGAAAAGGGAACGATAACTTCCGCGTCAAGCGCTATATTGCCAAATTGAATATCAATCCTGCAATCGCGCAAGGCATCTGCCACGAAGTCGGCTCGCTCGAAGAGGGGAAACTTGCGGATATCGTCCTTTGGGATCCGGCATTCTTCGGGGTGAAAGCAGAGGTCGTTATTAAAGGGGGTATCGCTGTCTATGCGATGACAGGCGATCCGAACGCTTCAATTCCGACACCCCAACCGATGATGGGCCGTCGCATGTACGGTTTCCACGGGAAAGGACCGCAAAACGCGGCGATGACTTTCTTGCCGCAAATTGCGGTGGAAGAAGGTCTTCCGGAAAAACTCGGCCTGAAACGGATGATCGGTACCGTGAAAAACTGCCGAAACATCGGTAAGGCGGATATGAAACATAATAGCGAAACACCTGACATCGACGTCAATCCGGAAACGTATGAAGTGAAGATTGACGGCGAATTGGCGACTTGCGAACCATTGAGTGTTCTCCCGATGGCACAGCGTTATTTCCTATTTTGATGAACAATATCTCTGACCCACATTATGCGGGTCTTTAAAGGAGTCTGGATAAATGCTTATAGAAAAGATAATCGGCAATGTTGGCAATGAAGAAGAGATAGCCGGAAAGAAGACGGAATGGATCGAGCTTGACTGGGAAGAGTTGAGTAAGCGCATCCTCCGTACGGAAACCGATCATGGCACGGATATTGCACTGCGAATTGATCAGGAAGAGCCTCTTCAATATGGCGATATTTTATTTGAGGATGATAGCCGCCGCATCGCAATTCGTACGAAAATGGAACCAGTCATCGTCATCAGCCCGAAAAACATGACAGAAATGGGTAAGACGGCGTTCGAACTTGGTAACCGCCATACACCTGCACTCATTGAGGAAAACGAAGTGATTGTACGTGCAGACCACACGTTGAATAAATTGCTAGACGAGGTGGGTGTCGCATATGAAACAACTGAAAGACGCTTCAAACAGCCGTTTAAATACCGTGGACACGCCCACTGATTCTGCATTATTACGCCTGTTTCAAATCCATGATTCCGCGTTTCCGATTGGGTCTTACACGCAATCTTACGGAATGGAAACATATATCCAGGAAGATCTCATCCGTACAAAAGAGGATTTGATCGACTACTGTACATCTTTTCTATTCCATAATCTAGTCCGTGGGGATGCGATTTTAATTCAAGCGGCGTATGCGGCCGCGAAAGAGCGAGACGTTGGAAGGTTGCTCGAATTAGAGCAATTATGCGGTGCCATGAAGCTCGCAAAGGAATCGCGCGATGCCAGTGTAAACCTCGGCAGGCAGTTCATCCGGACGGTTTCACCGCTTGGCACAGATGATTTTCTTGCTGCGTGGAAAGAAAGGATGGATGCCAAACAGATCAAGGGGCATTACGCTATCCTTTACGGTATTTACAGTGCTACGACAGGTGTCAGCGCACATCATGCGGTCATGACGTATTTATTTGCATCGCTGAACGGGCTCGTTACAAATGCAGTCCGCGCAGTGCCGTTCGGACAAAATACGGGTGTCCAAGCAATGCATGAGTTGATTGGACATGTGACGGAGGCAGCTAAGTTGGTGTCGACGTTGACAGTGGACGATATTAGCAATAATGCACTCGGCATCGAACTTGCTTCGATGAAACACGAATATTTATTCTCGAGATTATTCATTTCTTGATTTTGGAAGGAGTTTTTTGATATGAAACCAGTACGTATTGGCATCGGTGGCCCGGTCGGATCAGGTAAAACATCACTCGTCGACCAACTGACACGCGCGATGCACAAAGATTATAATGTTGCAGTCATTACGAATGATATTTACACACGTGAAGACGCTCAGTTCTTGATCAATAACGGTGTGCTTGAGGAGAACCGTATTTTAGGCGTTGAGACAGGCGGTTGCCCGCATACGGCAATCCGTGAAGATGCATCTATGAACTTTGCGGCGATTGATGAGTTGAAAAATCGTTTTGAAGATCTTGATATTATTTTTGTTGAAAGTGGCGGCGACAACTTATCCGCTACATTTAGCCCTGAATTGGTCGACGGTTACATTTATGTAATTGACGTTGCAGAAGGTCAGGACATCCCACGAAAGGGTGGTCCCGCATTGACGCGCTCGGATCTTTTATTGATCAATAAAACAGATCTTGCTCCGCATGTAGGTGTCGATCTTGAGCTGATGGACAGCGATGCGAAAAAAATGCGTAATGGACGTCCATACATCTTCACGGATGTAAGAACACAGAAAAACGTCGATAAGGTCGTCGATTGGATTAAGCACAGCATGTTACTGGAAGGTGCGGGCTCCGCTGGTTCAAATGCATAAACCTTCGCGTGTCAACCATCACGGCAAGCTCGATATGACGTTTGAGCCGAGGCGGGGTTATACGCGAATGCCGCATGTTTACCAGCAAGCTCCATTGAAGGCGAGTCGGGAACTGTATGAAGGAAAAGATCCGACAGCAACCGTCTACATCATGGAGTCATCGGGAGGGATGGTAGCAGGGGACCGTAATGACATTACGGTGAAACTTGCACCGGACAGCAAGGCACGCTTGGTACAACAATCTGCACTGAAAATCTATCCGTCGCATACAGACGATACGTGCTTCTTCACAATTGACGTCGAAATTGGAGAACGCGCACGCTTGGAATGGATGCCGGAAGTGCTCATTCCTTTTACAGATGCGAAGTTCCAAGTCGACACAACGCTTCGAATTGCAAGCGATGCAACGGTCATATGGGGCGAAATCGTCGCGCCAGGCCGAGAAAAACGTGGCGAAATATTTGCCTATCAATCGTTCTGCTCAAATTTCAAGATTTTTGTAGAAGATGAGCTAATGGCTTTCGATTCGTTGCATTTTACTCCGCGGGAAACTGCCCTCGGCGGCATTGGTGTTCTAGAAGGTGCAATGTATATAGGCTCAATCTGGATTGTCTCTCCGAACGCAACCGACGTTGACGTCCGTGCATTGCAGGAAACATTTCGAGTCGAAGAAGGTTTGAAGGCCGGTATCACACGGCTAGAAGGCAATGCAATCCATTGCAGATGGCTCGCGGTGGACCAATGGACGATGCAGGAAGAGATGAAACGCGTCTATGCGTTATTGGCGGATATGGTCTGAAGGGCACTCCGAATGGGGTGTCCTTTTTTGGCGTGGGGGTATCTGTATCGTTGTCTAGTTTGCAGGATGTATTGCTTAGTTCCATATGAACGTTGCTTACATCTGTCAAAGTGTTGTTAAGTTCACAGAGAATATGGTTTAATTCACCACAGCAATTAGGAAGAATTTTAGCAAGACGGACCGCCAATAGGTATACTATGACTACGGGATCCTTTTTTGAAAAGTTTCCATCATCATACTGTTGCGAAGGAGTAAATCATATGACAGAAAGTAGGCCTATGAGCCAATCACGCACGATCCAGACAAAATTGGTATTGCCGCCTGATACCAATCACCTGCATACAATGTTCGGAGGGAAAGTGGTCGCCTATATTGACGAAATCGCGGCGATTGCGGCGATGAAACATTCGAAAACGGCAGTTGTCACCGCCTCCATCGATTCGGTCGACTTTTTATCGTCAGCGCGCGCCGGCGATGTACTGGAATTGGAGGCAATTGTCACTTCGACGGGGCGTACGTCGATGGAAGTGTTCGTGACTGTCCATTCGATGAATTTATTAGCGGGTGAATCAAAATTGACGACGGAGTCATTTTTGACGATGGTTGCGATGGGTGAAAACAATAAACCGACGCCCGTGCCGGGGGTTTATCCGGAAACGGAACATGAAAAGAATTTGTTTGAAACAGCTCCTGCACGACGTGAGTATCGGAAATTGCGTGGGAAGATAAAGCATTGAACGTGAGTAGTCCGCATTTATTTGCGGATTTTTTTAATTGCAGCGTCTGTACCAATCATCATAGCGTTGAATAATTGGCATGGGATTCGAGTTAATTAAAATAATCTAAACATTTATTGAATTCGCCATTGACATTCTATTAGACTACCTGTATCGTTACATTTATCAACTAAATACGTAACTTTCTTATCGAGAGAGGTGGAGGGACTGGCCCTTTGATACCTCAGCAACAGACTTTTTAAGTACTGTGCTAATTCCAGAAGCTTTGGCGTATTGCCATCGGCTTGAAGATGAGAAGAGAAAATAGCGAATTTGCCAAAACCTCTTCTTATCATGAAGAGGTTTTTTATATCCCAAGAATAAGTAACTAGCATAATAAAACACTATCAGAAAGAGGGAATTTACAATGACAAATCAAACAAAAGCGTTAACGAAGGCACCATTTAAGGCAGATCATGTTGGAAGTTTATTGCGACCGGCAAATTTACATACAGCGCGTGCTGAGTTCAAAGCAGGAAATGTAACTGCAGAACAATTACGTGAAGTAGAAACGCAAGAAATTAAACGCATTGTGGAGAAACAACTAGAAGTTGGCTTGGAAGTCGTAACGGACGGTGAATTCAGGCGCACCTGGTGGCATTTCGACTTTTTGGAGCATTTGAATGGCATCGAGGGGTATGTGTCGAAGGAAGGCCGCCCATTCCAAGGCATCCAAACGGAGCGCTACAATGTACGTAATACCGGGAAAATTTCTTTTAATCCAGATCATCCATTTATCCGTGATTTCATTGAGCTCAATGAAATTGTCGGAGGACGTGCAGTGGCAAAGCAGACGATTCCGAGTCCGAATCAGCTGTTCCCGAGCGAAATCCGCAATAAAGAGATTTACCCGGATATTGAAGCGTATGCGAAAGATGTGATTCAAGCATATCGGGATGCGGTGAAGGCATTTTACGATGCGGGCGTCCGTTATTTGCAGTTTGATGATGTTTATATCGCTGGGCTGTCATCGGAGAAACTTCCACATAGTGACGATGAATTTTCAAGAGAGGAATTGATCGATCTGGCGTTGCGTGTCGTCAATGGCGTATTGGAAGACAAGCCGGAAGATTTGGTCGTGACAACGCATCTATGCCGTGGCAACTACAGATCGACTTGGTCGTTTGAAGGCAGCTATGCACATATTGCACCGACTTTATTTGCCAAAGAAAAAGTGGATGGTTTCTTCTTGGAATATGATGACGACCGTTCAGGCGATTTTGAACCACTTGCCTATATTCCAAGCGGCGGCGCACAAGTTATCCTAGGTGTCGTTACATCAAAAAATGGAGATGCAGAAGTGAAAGAAGCAATCAAAGCGCGCATTAAGGAAGCTTCCGCATATGTTCCGCTAGAGCAATTATGCCTGAGCCCACAATGCGGTTTCGCATCGACACATCACGGTAATGAACTAACGGAAGAACAGCAATGGGAGAAATTGAAATTCATCGTTGATGTAGCGAAAGAAGTTTGGGGATAAATAATAAGCCAGGGAGAAAGCTTACGTGAGTAGGTTTTCCCCCTGGTTTTTTATTCTTCAATATAGTTTTCTGGATCATCCAGTTTACTGACGAACTCCGAAAATGTCTCAGCAATGACGTGAAACTTAGTGCCGTCACCGTTATCGGGTTCGACATAGACGATGTTGGGAATAACACGACCATCATAATTAAAACCGACCCAGGCGTGACCACTTCCGGAGAATAGGACCAGATTTTGTGGTAAATCCCACTCTTCTGCAAGGTATGTACTCGATAATAATCCTTCTTCATGAATCCCCATAATCTCCTCGACCTCAATGAAAATATCTCCGCTTTCAATACTGAAATCCACTGGAAATGCCCGTTTGTCGTAACTTACATACCCGCCATTCGATTGTTTCATTAATAGGACAAAGTCAGCAGGCAATGTAACGCCTAATTGTTCTTCAGCAGCTGTAATGTGTTTGTTTGTCACGGGTTCTTGTGGTGAATCAGTGAGAAATAATTTCGTAAACATGTAAGCCCTCCTCCATATCATCCACAACGGTTTGCTTTGCAATTTGTTCTGCTGAATGAATCTTCGACAAGTGTGAGCGGAAAACCTTGTGATCACTTAACCAACAGATGTGGATAACGAAGTGCTTTAATATAATGCGATTAAGGTTTATCCACATGTGTGTAACTCAATTACTTCAGGAAATTGTCCACAGTCGTACAATTAAAAATAGAGAATACAGACAAGGAGCTTTTTCTTTGTTCATGAAGTTTTTTTATTAGGTACAAGTCTTGATTCGCCAATAAGTGACCATTGAATGCCGATACACAAGGGCAAAGCGTCGCTAAACGATCATCGAACGTCAATAAAACAAAAGTTCATCCCAATAAATCCCTTTACAACTTTTCTGCATATAGTGTACTATGTAACTAATACACTAATACAAAAAGGAGGTACGCTGATGAAGCAGTGGAATGGAATGGTGAGAAAAGAATGGGTGACGATGAAATGGCCACTTCTTGTGAGTGCGTTGGTTGCGATTACAGTAATGGCTGTTTTCCCCTTTTTGATTACAGGCTTTTTGGCGACGGAAGTGCATGTTTTTGAGTTCGCACTTGTTATTTGTTTTCTGTGGGCCGGGGCAAGTGTGTTTGCACCCGTCACTGCTTTGTTTACGATGTTGGGGAGTGAAATGAAGCGGCCGGATATTTGGCTGCATTCAAATGCTTCCATCTTTAAATTGATTGGTTCAAAAGCTTTTATGGCACTGATGATTGGGGTAGGCGGGTTGCTCATTCCGACAACGGTTCTTGCAGTTCACTACGCATTATCTAAATCGACAATGTTTTCATTTGACGAACTGCTATTCTTTGGAACCATTTTTATCGTTATTTGTTTTGCAGCTTCAATCGTCTTCATGAGCGTCGGTTTTTTCTTCTGGGTGATCAATCGTTTACAAAAGCCTTATGTAAAAGGTTTTTCAATCGTAATTACGATTATTTTGTTCCTGATTTCGACAAGGGTATACGGTCAGTTTGTTCTTTCCGAGCTCTATCAGAAACTAGTCATGGTGGGGCCTATCGATTTACTGGCTTTAATAAATCCAGCGATTGTGATGGATTTTGTTTTCTTCGAGCCTACGGAGACGTTGTTTTACACGGGTGAGATTCTTTTTAGCACGTTCTCCACAGTGGCGTTGTTCGTTGTTGCGGCCGTTCTTTTCGAGAAGAAAGTGAGGTTGTAAAGCCTATGAAACGATGGAGAGGGTTAGTGCAAAAGGAATGGGCACACATGAAATGGAGACTTGTCTTCTTTGCACTCATCAATAATCTGCTGTTGTTTTGGGGGGTGTCCCACCTTGTTCTAGGTGTGCCGGAAGGGTTCCTCACTTCCATCCAACCGATGATTGGAATTTGTTTTACCCTTCACATCATTATGGCGGTTTCATTGCTTTTCGATAGTCTCGGAAAAGACATAGGGCGACCGGATATTTGGCTTCACTCGCCGGCAACGATGCGTCAACTCGTGGGCGCAAAGTTTTCCCTGATTAGCTTGGCGATAGTCTGTTCTCTCGTGTTAAGCGGCATGATTGCCGGTATCTCCTATTTTGCAGGCGGCGGGGCAATTTCCGTCACAGAAGAGCTGTTTATATTGCTGACTGCGGGCGTTGTCATTTTGTTGAATGCCATCTATGTCATGGCACTTGTTTTTTTCTTCTGGTCGATTTACCAAGTATTCCGTTCCCGGATTGGTTGGTTCTCGATTATCGTCATTATTGTCTTAGTCAATGTATGGCTCTATGGATGGGCAATTGTCTGGTTCACAGATGTGTTCCAGTCCGTCAAGGAGATGGGGCCGATGTATGGTCCGATTCAGACGATGGATCTACTAATGTTTAACAATTATATTGTCCCGGGCGGAACGATTTTAACAATGGGCAGCATTATCCTCTACGGGTTGCTGATCGTATTCTATTTCGTCATGGGGTCCATGTTGTTCGAAAAGAAAGTGAGGTTGTAAGTGATGGGCATAGATTTTCTTCCAGACAAACCAATTTACCAGCAGCTCATCGACCTGATTACGGGTGAAATTATTCGGGGAACGTTGCAACCAGGGGAGAAATTGCCGTCGGTTCGTGAGTATGCGGTGGAAGCCGGGGTCAATGCGAATACGATGCAGCGCGTTTATAAGGAGCTGGAGCAGATGGAAATTACGGAAACGAAAAGGGGGCAAGGGTCTTTCGTGACGGGAGATGAAGCGAAGATTGCTGCGCTCCGGGATGAAATGAAAGAGCAACTGGTGACGTCATTCATCCAAAGTGTGGAGGCGTTTGGATTTACGACATCTGAAATTGTGCAACATCTACAGGAACGGGGGGCAAACGGATGATTGAATTGCGAAATATAACGAAGAAATATGGCGGTCGGAAAGCGTTGGAAGACATTACACTGACATTGCCGCAAGGGAAAATAATCGGCTTGGTCGGGGAGAATGGCAGCGGGAAGACGACACTTCTGAAGCTGATGGCTGGATTGTTGACGCCGAATTCGGGAAGCGCAGTGTTTGGCGGGAAGCCGATAACGCGTAGGATTGCGACGAATATTGCGTATATGCCTGACGCGGATTTGTTTTACCCCTATTTTACTGTTAAACAGCTATTTGCCTTTTACGAGTCGCAGTTTGTTGATTTTAATCAGTCGAAGGCGGAGGAAATTGCACAGTTTCTGAACTTGGGCCTTGATTCGAAACTGAAGAATTTATCGAAAGGGAACCGGGGACGGGCAAAGATCGCTGCGACGCTTGGACGGGAAGCCGATTATTATTTGCTCGATGAACCATTCTCCGGCCTGGATCCGATGGTACGGGATGATATCATAAAAGGGCTAATCCGTTTCACAGACCCGGAGCGGCAGACCGTCATCATGTCGACGCATGAATTAAAAGAGGTGGAACCATTGCTCGATGAAATCGTCGTCCTGAAGGGGAGTCGTCTGATCGCGCATAAGGAAGTGGACGAAATCCGCAATATGTATGGAAAAGATGCCACATCTTGGATGGTATCGTTGTTTAGAGAGGGAAGGTGACGTGGGAATGAAACCAATCGTGGAGTTAAAGAATTTGACGAAAACAATCGGTAAGAAAAAGATTGTCGACAATTTAAATTTGGCTTTATACCCCGGGCAGATTACAGGATTCCTCGGTCCGAATGGAGCGGGGAAAACGACGACAATCCGAATGATGGTTGGGCTAATGGAGCCGTCTGGGGGAGATGTCGTTATTGAAGGCATTTCGCTGGCGGACGACTTTGAAGGGGGCCTTTCAAAAGTTGGAGTCATCGTTGAAAATCCGGAAATGTATAAGTATATGTCAGGGTACAAAAACCTCGTTCACTTCGCGCGCATGCATGAAAATGTGACGAAAGCGCGGATTGATGAGGTTGTCAGCCAAGTTGGCATGCAAAATCGGATTCATGAGAAGGTGTCGACGTATTCACTCGGGATGCGGCAACGACTTGGGCTTGCGCAGGCGTTGTTGCATCATCCGAAGTTTTTGATACTCGATGAGCCGACGAACGGGTTGGATCCTGCGGGTATTCGCGAGTTCCGGACCTATTTGCGAAGTATTGCGGAAAAGGAAGGTGTTTCCATCTTCGTATCAAGTCATATGTTGTCTGAAATCGAACTGATGTGTGACCGGATTGCGGTCATTCAGAATGGGAAATTGATTGATATCCGTGATATGGCGGAGTCGCAGGAGTCGCATTACTATATAGAAGCATTCCCGATAGAAGCAGCGGAAGAGATGTTGAAAGCAGAAGGTTTTACAGTGGAAGCGTACAACGGCGGGTTTGTCATTCATGCGGAAAAGACTCGAATTCCAGGACTCGTCCAGCAGATGACAGCGCAGGAACTGCAATTGTTTGCAGTTCAGCCACATCGTAAGACACTCGAAGATCAATTTTTGGAAATGACAGGAGGTGGCCAAATTGCCGAAGCTCATACAAAATGAATGGATGAAGTTATGGAGTAAAAAGGGGACCTGGGTGATGACTGGCCTGCTTGTCATCATGATTGCCGGGATGTTTGGATTAACAAAATGGATTGAGTCGATGAATGATTACGATGAACCAGATTGGAAAGTGGTTGTGCAAGGTGAGTTGACGAGTGTCAAAGAACAGCTCGGGAATCCGATGTTGTCGGAGAGCGAAAAGGAACGTCTTGAAGACAAGGAAAAAATCCTTGACTATCGTCTCGCAAATTCTGTCGAACCATTGGACAATAACAGTCGAGAAAAAATGATCATGGACTCTGCGGGTATCGGATCAATCGTTGTGCTACTGACGGTCATTGTTGCAGCGGGCATTGTAGCGTCTGAGTTTTCCCAAGGAACGATCAAAATGTTATTGTCTCGTCCCGTGAAAAGGTGGAAGATCTTGACGTCCAAATATCTGACGGTTATCCTGTTCGGCATTTTGTTAATGCTTATTGGTTTTGTTGTGTCTATCATTTGTGCCTTTCTTTTCTTCCAATCTGGTAGTGGGCAAGAGCTAGTTTGGAATGGCAAGGAGGTCGTTGAAGCGTCGGTCTGGGGGAATGGGCTCTACATGTTGCTGTTGTCATTCGGAAATGTCTTCGTGACTGCAACATTCGCCTTCATGATCGGCAGCGTCTTCCGTTCCAGTTCACTAGCAATCGGCCTTTCGTTGTTCATTTACTTTATGGGGAGTACAGTCGTCATGATCCTATCCCAATATGAAATTGTCAAATACATCGTTTTCACGCACATGGATTTGACAATCTACCAATCGGATTTCCGAATTGTTGAAGGCATGACGATGCCGTTTTCACTTGCGGTCCTGGCGGTTTACCTCGTTGTTTTCCTGATTATCAGTTATACGACGTTTATAAAACGGGATATTACAGCTTAACGAAAAAAGCCCTCCATTGCCGGAGGGCTTTTTTATGCTTATTTATGATTGTTGAAAGTTATTCCAAGTCCTGCAACTGTACCAACGATAACGAATGCGAATAATGTAAACATGATGTATAGGAACCACATAAGACAATCACTCCTTTTATACATAATCCTACCTGTATTGTACCATTTGGGAGAAGTGCTAGCAATGGCGGCTCCGGGTCAATTGTGACGAGCTCGTCTCGTTGGATGCACGAAAGTCCTAGATTGCAAGCAAACGTCCGGTGTGTGCAATCAAACCATCGGAAATAAGTATTTTTTCCATTTCTCCATTCAAAATGAAACCACGGATAAGTTGACTACGTATATATACGAACACAACCGGGGGGTGTTCTTATGAAAAGGCTTACCGCATTCCTTACAATCATCGTCTTTATGATGTTGCCTAGTACAATGGCGCAGGCGAAATCATATACAATCGATGAAGTGCAGATTAAAGGGTGGATTCAGCCCAATGGCGATATGTTGGTGAATGAAATTTTTACGTATTCATTTGACGGTGCCTTTACGGAGTTAAGTCGTTCATTTCCGGAGAGGCATATTGGACAGATTGATGGATTCGAGGCGTATCTCCTTGATACAAAAAATCCGGTCGTCGGGGAAATATCGGATTCGATGTTGACGCGGCTGAATGTTACGGAAAAAGGCGAGACGCGGACATCAACAATCAATGCCAAAGATAAAACCATTACCGTATTTTACGTGTACAACATGCGTGGTGCGGTGAAATCATACGATACATACAGTGATCTTGATGTAACATTTTTTGAGCAGTACGACAATCACGATACAGATCTGAACAATGTCAGTATTACCTTTGTGCTGCCCGGCGGTGCTGGTGAAAGCAATGTTCATGGTTTCATGCATGACAGAAAAGGAGGTATCGAGAAGGTCTATACGGACGGCATCATTTTTACGACGCCAAAATCCGAAGCGTACGGGCTGACTGCAACCCGGGTTCTTTTTCCTTCCTCTATTATGACAGAGCAGGAAAAAGGGGTGGCTCCAATCCCGCTTGAGAAGGCGATTGTGCGGGAAGAGCAACGGATAAAGGCGCACGCTTCGCAGTTGGCACTTATTCCGACTGCGGAAGGAATCACCAATGTGATAACGGCGCTAATCATCGTGATTGCGTTACTGGTTTTACTGTTACGACAACGGTCAATCCCGTTTTTCGGCAGCGTCCACCATGTCCTCCAAACGGATCCGGTCTATTTATCGTTTGTCGATTGTAATGGTACCAGACAACCGAAAAACTTTCTTGCGGGCATTTTTGCCATGGCGGAGAAAGGACTTGTCGATGTGCGATTGGAACCGAGTGCGGAACGGTTCAAAGGGCAAGCGGGTGCACCTGAAAAGACACTAGCTTTTCATTTGAATAAATCGACGCAATCGCTTTTACCCTTTGAAAAAACGTTGGTCATTTGGTTGTTTAAAACGAAGCTTGCGAATCGGAAATTCCACTTACATGATATCGCCGGCGCGGCAGATGATGGGAAAAACCGGACGAAGTCCTATGAAAAAAAGCAGCATCATTTTGAACGCATACATGGAGAATGGCATGCAGATGTGAAACAACTGATGGATGAGGCAGGGACCTTTTCGGCTAAAGTGCCTGCTATCCTGAAATGGGCCGTCTTTCTAGCCCTGGCGGCGACAATCGCTTTTGCATCCTATGCGGATGGAGGCGGTGGTTGGGAAATAGCGTTGCCGTTCATCGTGACGGGAATCATATTTTATTGGCAAGTACGACGACCATACAGACTATGGGTCCCAATCGTTTATTTCATTGTCATGTTTTTTGTTGCGGCTCAAGTAGTGGATGCGGATTTGTTAAATAGGCTTATAATGTTGGTGTTTGCCAGCGCATTGTTATACTTCGTGACGCCGAGATCGATCATTACCTCTATGCATGCGCTTTATACGAAGATGAGCATAGCAAAGTTCAGGGCGCAAGTCAGGCGTGGGTTGCCTCACGATTTAACCGAGGAGGAGCAGGAACGATGGCTGACACGGGCGTATTTATTGAACAAATCGAAGTCCAAACTTCCTCGTATGAAAGGTCCATTGCCAGCAAAGCTTCCAATCGTGGCACTATTTGCAATGGAGACGGATCCGCTCCACTTTGTCCAATCGACATGGGGTCCTTCTAAAATTGCCAAAGCATCTTCAGGAGGCTATGATTCAGGCGGATCTTATCATTCGGATGGCGGTGAATACAGTGGAGGGGGAGGCGACGGCGGAGGCGCAGGGGCCGATTGAAACAGTTCAGAAAAGGGTTGTTTTTTGAATTGAGTTTAAAACTATTAAATAGTACTGAATTATTAATAAATTAGGCATCATCTTAGAACCGCTACGCTATAATTAGAAATTGAAGGGGGAATGGGAACATGCTCAAACAATCAATTATTGAAAATGTACTGGAGGCCGCACTCTCGACGGGCGGCGACTTCTCTGAAGTGTTTATTGAAGATAAGTACGTTAATGCGATAGGACTGCAAAGCGGAAAGATCGAGAATAGTATTACCGGCCGTGACTTCGGCATTGGGATTCGTATTTTTTCAGGGTTCCAGAGCATCTACACGTATACGACCGACTTCTCGGAGGCGGGTTTGGTCCAAGCGGCGAAACGTGCGGCGCTGGCCATCAAAGGCGGGGGCACGGGAACAATCCATCCGCTTCAAAAAGAGATCATTCAACCGATTCATACAATCACCCAAATGCCGAAATCGGTGGAACACGCACGTAAAGTGGCGGTCATGCGGAAGGCGAATGACATCGCAAGAAAGTACGACGAACGCATCAAACAAGTCGGCCTTCGCTATATCGATGAAGAGCAGAATGTGCTTATCGCAAACTCCGAAGGTAAATTCGTTGAAGACACGCGTGTCCATAGCAGGCTGTCCATTCAGGCAACGGCTTCGGATGGCATTGAGATGCAAACCGGTTTCTATGGACCAGGTGCACATGCCGGTTTTGAATTTATCGAAAACCTCAATCTCGAACATTATGCAGGCGAGGCGGCGCGCATTGCGGTGACGATGCTGGAAGCGGATGAATGCCCAAGCGGTAAATTCCCGGTCATCATCGATAATGAATTCGGCGGGGTCATATTCCATGAAGCCTGCGGGCACGGTCTCGAAGCGACATCCGTTGCAAAAAACAATTCTGTTTTCGCTAACCGAATCGGCGAGAAAGTGGCACCGGATATTGTGACGTATATCGATGACGGCACACTTCCGAATGAATGGGGCTCCCTCACGATTGACGATGAAGGTGAGAAGACAAGGAAAAATGTCCTCATTGAAGACGGGATACTGAAAGGCTATCTCATCGATAAATTCAACGCACGCCGCATGAATGCCGAAGCGACGGGCTCCTCACGCAGGCAGTCTTACCGTTTCAATCCGACCTCCCGCATGACGAATACGTATATTGCACCAGGTAAATCAACGCCGGAGGACATCATCGCATCGACAGAACGCGGCATATACGCAAAGTATATGGGCGGGGGCTCGGTGAATCCGGCAACAGGTGATTACAACTTTGCCGTTGCAGAAGCCTATCTCGTGAAAGACGGTAAAATCGATCGTCCTGTTCGCGGTGCAACTTTGATCGGGAATGGTGCGAAGACATTGCAACTTGTCGATAGGGTCGGCAATAACTTGGCGCATGGCGCTGGAATGTGCGGGTCGATCAGTGGCAGTTTGCCGGTCAACGTCGGTCAGCCGATGCTCCGCGTCAGTGAAATTACGGTCGGTGGGACAAAGGGGGAATAAGGGATGACGATCAAGGAATTTCAAGAGAAACTGTTAACTGAAGCGATGGATGCGGGTTTCACGGAAGCGGAAGTCTATTACGAGAACTCCGAGTCATTTCGTGTGATGATTTTCAAAGGGGAAATCGATAGCTATGAGACATCCGAGGAAGGCGGTCTCGGCTTGCGCGGCCTCTATAATGGCAAGATGGGGTATGCGTATACCGAGAAAATCGAGGAGGCATCGATTCCGTTTTTGATTGACAGTGCGAAAGCGAACGCGGATGTGCTCGATGAAGACGACGGGACAGATATTTTTGAAGGCAGCGAATCGTATGCAGGGCATGATTTTTATAGCGAAGCGCTTGCGGTTGTTCCGATTCCTGCAAAGATTGAACTTATCAAGTCGATTGAACGAAAAGTACTCGCTTATGATCCGCGTATTGTGTCGCTCAACTATTGCATGCTGCAGGACTTTTCGGAGGAACGCGTCATGGCGAACAACAAAAGCCTTTCGTTGAATGAAAAGAAGAATGGGCTTGTCGTTTTCATCTCCGCTGTCGTCAAAGAAGGCGAAGAGATGAAAACGGGTAGCCTCGTTAAAATGACCCGTGATTTTGAAGCGCTCGATGCCGATGAAATTGCAAAAGAAGTGGCGGAGGAAGCACTGTCCAACCTCGGAGAGCAATCGATTCCTGCAAAGAAGTACCCAGTCATCATGCGACACGACGCATCTGCATCTTTACTAGCTACGTTTACACCGATCTTTTCAGCAGAAAATACACAAAAGGATCAGTCGTTATTGAAAGGGAAAGTCGGCGAGAAGATTGCTGCGGATGCCTTCACATTGCTCGATGACCCTTTCCATCCGGGCGCCATGGCCGGCTCGAATTTCGATGGGGAAGGTGTAGCGACGAAGAAACGGACAATCATAGCAAATGGAACTCTCGAAACACTGCTCCATAACCGGAAGACAGCTAAAAAAGAGGGCGTCGAAACGACAGGGCATGCGCGGAAATCGTCTTATAAAAGTACCCTCACCGTAGCCCCGATGAACATGTACATCGCACCAGGTGAAAAGAGTAAGGAAGAGTTGATCGCCTCTATCGAAGATGGCGTACTAATCACCGGCTTATCGGGGCTTCACTCCGGCACAAGCACGATTTCAGGTGACTTTTCGGTCGCGGCAACAGGTTTCCATATCAAGGACGGCAAAATTGCATCTCCTGTCAAACAGATGACGATTGCTGGAAATTTCTTTGATTACTTGAAAGCGATTGAGGAAACGGGCTCTGACCTGGAATTCAGACCGGGCGGCTATGGTTCACCGTCGTTGTTGGTGAAAGAGCTTTCTGTCACGGTTGATTGAAGTACAAAAGAGGGCAACCCGTATTTCTGGGGTTGTCCTCTTTTAGCAAGTGTATTATAGTTCCTTTCCTTCTCTCAGCAAATCGCGGATTTCCTTGAGAAGTTCTTCTTTCGTATCGACTTCAGGTGCCGTTTCTTCGACAGCAACTTCTTTCTTTTTGAACTTCGATAATAAACGAACGGCAAGGAAGATTGCGAACGCAACGATTAGAAAATCGACAACGTTTTGAATGAATACACCGTACGTAATGTTTGCATCCATCACTTTTATACTAAGCCCGGAAAAATCATACCCGCCCATAAGAAGACCGACAAGGGGCATAACAATGTTTTCAACGAGGGATGAAACGATTTTCCCGAATGCTGCCCCGATTACAACTGCAACAGCAAGGTCTATCACATTGCCTTTTAACGCAAATTCTTTAAATTCTTTCCACATATTGTTCATTCCTAATCTAGTTGAAATTTTAAGCGCCCGGGTAAACAACCTCTTGACTATACCCGCTATTGAAAGATTATAAACATGTTCTATCGATAGTTAAAGAATGAATGCTTTATTTGAAATTTAATTTTTTTATCAGTAAACGGTGAAGGGCTAGGAAACTGTTGACTGGGAAGAGACAGAAAGTCAAAAAGCGTTCACAAATAGATCTTGTGAACCGCTTGTTCATTCTATGACCTTCAATTATTACCTAAAATTGTAACACTGAACGAACCGAGCTGATTCGTCTCTGCCACCTGATTGACAATCAATCGGACTTCTTCGTTAATTCCCTCTACGTTGCCATTGATGTTGCTCATCATGATGAGTAATTCTTTTTGCGTGAAACTATAAATTTGTACACTTATTCCAGTTGGATGATATCCTTTTTCCTTCAGTGCGTCTGAGGTTTGTTGAAGAAATTCCGTTTCCTGCATTCTTTGTAAGACCGCATCTGCCTCTTTTTGCGACTCCTCATCTAAAGTGAAAGCTTGGGGAGACGGATTAGTTACATTTACCCAAATGACTGCAATGAGCAACAGGAATCCTGCTATACCGGTAAGTACGCCGAATTTTTTCAAGTCGCTCCTCCTTCCATTCTGTCTCCTATACGTTATGTTTCGTCATTTCGATTATTCGGAGGAGGCGTTAAAAAAACCTCCGCGTTCATCGCGGAAGTCCATATGAAGACGGATGCTTGTCTGTTTGAAATAAGGATTTAGAGAGCTGGAAGTCCTGACACGCCAATAAACCTCAACTCTCCTCCGCATCAAGCGGAAACCAGCGATACACCGTCAAGTCAACTTTTCCATTTTCAAAGCGAATGCCTTCTGCTTCCAACAACTCGCGCTGGTCGCCGGCTGTTAACGAAATTTCCCCTTTGGCATTAATAATGCGATGCCATGGCAATCCGTGCTTTGCGCTCATCGAGTGGAGCACGCGCACAACTTGTCTTGCACCGCGCGGATTTCCGGCTGCACTAGCAACTTGTCCGTAAGTCATCACATGACCTGCAGGAATTCCTTGAATGATGCATATGACCCGTTCGGTGAATACATTCAAAACATAACCTCCTTGCATAAACCTATTGTAACAACTCTTCACATGAAATAAATTCTATACCAATTACGTATAGATAGTAGGAGAGAACGGAGGGAAGAATGTGAAGGAGCTATTCGTAAAGCATAATTCAATTGGATTCATCATCAAAATCGTCGGATTGGTTGTGCTCGTTTGGGGATTTTTTCAAGGTATCCTCATTTCGACGCAATTTACGCAGCAGAATATGGGCGAATGGGAAGTTGCAGGGTCGGTAGGGGGATTCAGTCTTTTTAGTTTTCTATTGATTCTTTTTACGCACGCCATCTACGGCATATTAATCTTTGGATTTGGGGAAGTCATTGATTTATTGCAAAAGATATATGATCAAAAATCTCCGAAACCGGTTCTGTCTGACCCTGTCCGCACCAGTCCTATACCTTTGAGCAGCGAGCAAGAAATAAGAGCCTTTTACTCGAAAATGAACGTAAAGGTCGAATCTGTTTCACCAACGAAGTCACGCGATGTATTTAGTGTAAAAGCGGACGGCGTCTCAGAATTCATCGAACTTGGTGGGTTGTCACCGCGGCTTCTTTCGGAAGAGGAAGCCGAAAAGAGGGGCCTTTCCTGATTGCAAAAGACCGGTCATTCATGCACCGGTCTTTCTGGTTTACGGAAATACGTGTAAACCATAATCATAATCATTACCCACAGTCCGCTCGCAGCATATCCGCCGATGATATCACTGGGATAATGCACGCCAAGGTAAATCCGGCTCGTTCCGATGATAATAATCATGAACGCGGCGAACAACACAAGAACAATGCGGTTTCCGGTCGTTTTGACATGGTGCCAGAAGAAAAATAAGATGATGGCGTAAAGGGCCATTGCCATCATTGCATGGCCACTTGGAAAGCTGTAGCCTTTTGCATCCATGATCCGGTAAATTTCAGGTCGTTCCCGTATGAAATAGTGTTTAAGCACGAAGTTTAAAATAATGGAACCGGCAACTGTAATAATCAAGAAAAATGCCTGTTGACGGCGACGTATTACGTAATAGAGGACGATAAAACCGATCATTGAAATCGGCGTAACGCCAAAACCGGAACCGACCCATGTAAATCCTTTCATAACCGTCGTTAACCACGGTTTTTCCCAACCTTGGACTACGCCGATGATGGATGTGTCGAACTGCGTAATCGATTGGTTCCCGATTGAGGAAGCGAAGTAAACGAATGTAATACCAAAACCGATAAACCCTATAAATGCCAATAGTAGGCAAGGTGATAGTTTGCGCACGCGCATTTCCCCTTTCGTCTGAAGATTAGTGTATGCCATTTATGGCAATCAAAACAATAGAGTCATAAATATATTTATCAAAATAATGGAAAGATGCTACACTAGAGACAACCTATCATTTTCTGAAAAGGATTGACTATGACATTATTTTTACTACTGACAGGCGCATATATGCTTGGAAATATATTGACAGCCTCACTAATTGGTAAGCTGCTTTTCAAGGAGAATATCCGATCGCGGGGAAGTGGGAATCCCGGTGCACGTAATGCAGGGAGATTGTTCGGCAAGAAGGCATTTGTTGCAACGTTTGTAGGGGATGCATTGAAAGGGGTGTTAGCGGTTGGCACTGCGAAGTGGCTCGGTTTCAACGCAGTTGTTGAACTGCTAGCATTGGTTACTGTCATGTTGGGACATGTGTTTCCTGTACTCTTGAAATTCCGTGGGGGGAAAGGGGTCTCCACGTTCATCGGTGGCCTTCTTGTTTTTAATCCCTTGTTGTTCGCCGTGTTTGCGGGCGTGTTTTTGCTTGGTTATCCGTTCTTGAAAAGCTTTACACGCGCAGGACTTGTTGCAGTTGGGTTCCTACCGTTTATTGTGCTTGCATTTTCCTACGGGATTCCAGCATTCGTCATGGCTTGTTTTGTGACGATTCTGCTGTTCGTTGCCCACCGAGAGGACGTAAAAACTTATGCCGGAAAAGAGTTGAGAAAATGACTTTATTGTACAAAATTGCAGAGACACCTGCGGAATTCGAACAGATTCATGCATTGAATTACCGGACATTCGTGGAGGAAATTCCACAGCATGAACGGAACGAATCACATAGGCTCGTCGACAAATTCCATGATGAAAATACATATATCATTTGTAAGAAGGATGACCAGCTCATCGGAATGATTGCCATTCGAAGTAAGCGTCCATTTTCACTTGACGGGAAAATAGGTCCCGTGGAGAAGCAGTTACCGATTCAAGTTGAAAATCCGGTAGAAATCAGGTTGTTGGCAATTGAACCCGTTTATCGGAACGGTCGTGCATTCCTTGGAATGACTCAGGCGTTAGTGCGGTATTGCTTGAAAGTGGGTTATGACGCAGCGCTTATTTCGGGCACGGTACGGGAGCAAAAATTGTATGGGCAGCTCGGTTTTTTACCGTTTGCACAAATGACAGGAACCGCTGAAGCCGCGTTTCAACCGATGTATTTGACGAAAGCGACTTTCGAAGCAGGTGTTGCGGGAAGGATTTCAAGACCGGCAGTCAACTTTCTCCCAGGCCCGGCGACAATATCCGATGACGTTCGCAAAGCGATGATGGCAGAACCTTTTTCCCATCGTTCACCTGAATATGAAAGCCTGTTGCAACGCGTGAAACAGCGATTGACAACATTGACGGGAGCGAAATACGTCCAGCTCCTGCAAGGGACGGGTACACTTGCCAATGACGTTGTTGCCGCACAGTTAAGCACATGTGAGGGCAAAGGGCTTATCCTTGTAAATGGCGAGTTCGGTGAAAGGCTCACCGATCATGCCAGACGTTTCAGCATGCCATTCGATACGATGGAAATCGATTGGGGCGGCACGTTCGATGAAAGGAACATCGAAGAAGCATTAGGGTCCGGAGATTACAGTTGGCTATGGGCCGTTCATTGTGAAACATCGACTGGGGTGCTGAATGACCTGAGTTTCTTGAAAAAATGCTGTTCACAGTATGCTGTTCTCCTGGCTGTCGATTGTGTCAGTGCTATCGGAACGATGCCTGTCGATTTGACTGCAATCGATTACGCCTCAGGGGTGAGCGGCAAGGGGCTATTAAGTTATTCAGGCTTGTCGTTTGTTTTCCACAATAGGGAAGTAGGCAAATGCGACACATTGCCGCGCTATTTGGATCTGGGCGCTTACGCGGAGGCAGGAGGAATCCCGTATACCCAATCGTCCAACCTCTTGTCCGCACTGGATGCGGCATTACGAAAGTTCGTTCAGCCGGAAGAAGTGTACGAGCGTATTGCAAAACGTGCACTTCGTATAAGAGCGGTGGCTGAACAGGCCGGATTCATCATTGTGGCGCCGGAAAAGACAGCATCACCAACCATCAGCACATTGTGCATGCCGGAAGGGATTTCCGCCATGCAACTTGGTGAATGCTTGTTTTTAAACGGTTTTAATGTCCACTACGAAAGTGTCTATTTACGCGAGCGGAACTGGCTTCAAATCTCCTGCATGAACGAGGTTGACGACAAAGAGCTCGAGCGGATGCTGCAATTGCTGTGTTTGTTGGCGCCTGTGTGTTTAACGCAGCTCATTTAAGGAAATTAAATGTAAAGAAGGGAGAAGATAATTATGAAAGAACTTCGATCTGTGAATGAATGGTACGATGTCCTGGAAAAGTCAAGAGAGGCACCATTGTTTGTCTTAAAGCATAGTACGACTTGCCCGATCAGTGCTGCAGCATATCAGGCATACGGCGAGTCGGCAGTCGATGCCCCGAAGTATTTCTTGAAAGTGCAGGATAGCCGCCCCGTTTCCAATGAAATCGAAGCAAATCTTGGCATTCAACATCAATCTCCCCAACTATTTTTGTTGAAAGACGGACAGGCAGTATGGCAAGCGACGCATCATGCAATTCGTCAACCGGAGATCGACAAAGCTTTGGAAGACCATCGTTGAAGCCAAAGAAAAACAGGCACTCCGTTTTTGGGGAGGGCCTGTTTTTTTTATGGAAAGGTTTTACTCCACTCTCTCTGAAATTATAGCGGCGTTATCTATGATAAGATGGAGAAAATCAATGGTTGAATACTGGTGAAAGTCGTATATTCTGGGGGATTCCATGAAAATTCTATGGGTAATTGTTTCTATAGTTCCAGCAGCTTTCCTTTTTCATTATTACGAGTATGGCCAATACGTGAAGCGCGAAGAAGCATCATTTCTTTTGGTCGGTTCCTTACTGTACGTTCTTGTAGCAGGATTTTTATCACACAGCGTAAAATTACGTACCGTCTTTCTACTGAATGGTCTATCCGTGTTGTTGTCGTTGACTTTAGCTTCTTATTTCATAGTGGACGATGGTGGCTGGTTTAAACCGGTAGGGAGAGACGGTGCAGTGTTATTCGCCGCGGTCATTTACTTAGTAGGTCAATTGTTTGTAAGGGCAATTGCGAAACAAATGATGAAAAATCAATCATAGAAGTGAATTGAAAGGGCTGTCCCATGGAAAATGGGGCAGCCCTTTCAGTTTGGCATTGGATAACGGACACAAGTTAAAGGACTTGAAGTTCTCTCGGAAAGGAAGATAGCACTTCTACTTTCCCAACTTCGTTGATATAAACGGTGTCTTCAATCCGGACACCGCCATGCCCAGGGATATAAATGCCCGGCTCGATTGTGAAGACAAGTCCAGCTTCGGCCATGTGCTCATTATTTTGATGGACGGAAGGCTCTTCATGGACTTCAATCCCTAATCCATGTCCAACGCGATTATTGAAATACTCGCCGTAGCCGTTGTCGACGATGACAGTGCGTGCTGCAAGATCGAACGTTTTCAAGGGGACACCTGCTTGTACGGCGTTTATGCCCGCCTGGTTGGACTTGAGGACGATGTCATAAATCTTCTTCTGTTCATCTGAAGCTTCCCCGATGATGAATGTCCGGGTTGTATCGGAACAATAACCGTCTTTCATGACCCCGAAGTCGATCAGTAGGTAATCGCCCTTTTGGATTTTCCGTTCACCAGGCGAACCATGTGGCAATGCCGCTTTTTCCCCAGTCAATACGATGGTAGAGAAGGAAGGGCCGTCTGCACCGAACTTCCGCATGAGCATCTCCAATTCGGCGGTCAACTCCGATTCGGTCATGCCAATCTTCACTTTTTTGATGCCTTCTGCCAATACCTTTTCGATGATTCCAATCGCTTTTCGCAGTTGAGCGATCTCTTCCTTGGATTTTTTCATTCGCTGTGTGTTGATGAATGGTTGTACATCGACGACTTCAACTTGCGGAAAAAATTGAAGCAAGCTGTTGTATCGATAGTAGCTGAGTACTTTTGCTTCAATGCCAACCGATGTTGCCATATCTCCGATGGCATTTTTGACGACTTCGAAAGGTTCTTCTTGGTCTGAAATGGGTATGATTTTTGCAATATCGGAATCCTGGATGGCGGCATCCTTATCCAATGCCGGTACGAATAGAACCGTTTCATCGGCATTTGTGTCAATGAAGAGCGCCATGAATCGTTCGTGTGGATCAGAATTGAAGCCCGTGTAATAAAAGACATTCGCCGGAGAACTGATCATCGCTGTGCCAATATCATTGTTTGTGAGATAGGCTTTTAACTGTGCCCGTCTTTCTTCGTAAATGGAACTCAAATGGATCCCTCCAAAATCATAATCGTGTTATGCAAGAAGTATGTCATATCTTTTGGTCAGGTGGAAGGAAAGTGGATGGGCTCGGGTTAGGCAGCATCCGAATTACTCGCTTGCTAAAAGCTGACTTGCAAAAGTGAAAAATAAACTTTAAACTTCAGTACTCAATAAGAAAAGGCTGCCATAATAGGCAGCCGACTATTCTCTAATGAAACCGATAGTTGAAGAAATCACATTTTTATTTTTGGCGTCAGAAGGACAATAGTACGTTCTCCGTATTACAGAGGGAGATTTAGTTGCCACGAAACTCCGAAACGGTCATTTAGCCAACCGAACTTTTTACTGAAACCATAATCCCCTAGAGGCATGAGTGCCTGTCCGCCTTCGATAAGTTCATGATAAAGAGTGTCAAGTTCCTCTTCAGTATCACAAGTCGCAAAGAGTGAGATGGAAGGAGTGAAAGAAAATTGATGCCTCACATGACTGTCAATACACATAAATTCTTGCCCTTTTAAAGTAAAAGTAGCCTGCATTACAGTTCCTTCTTTCCCAGGTCCATCAGGTCCGTATCGAACAATGCTTGTAATTTGAGAATCCTCAATGAGGGATGTGTAATAATTCATCGCTTCTTCTGCATTGTTATCCTGAAACATTAAGAATGATGTTACGTTCTTCATTAAAAATCTACCCCTTTCCATACCTATCCTCTACAGTATAATTCAATTCTTGTACTAATATCCATTCCTGCCCTAACCCGCAGCTTAAGTGCAAGAAGAGATTCGAATACTGGTTTAGGCTTGTATACGTCCTATACAGGGCTAAATCAGCATCCTTGTGAATTAATTCACAAGAAGTGACAGTTGTCATATCGAATATCATGACGTTTATGTCTTCTGCAGGCTGGGTAATTTCTTTAAGATAAATCTAACGAATAAAAAACATTTAGTTTGAGGGAGGATAACATACATGAGTAAAGAAAAAACGAAGCAGTTGCACAAAGATGTTGCCCCTTTTGCACAGTCCGATCAGAAGAAAAGTATAATGCAGATTTTTAATACGATACCACCGTTTCTTATTTTATGGTTTTTGGCGTACCAAAGCTTGTCAGTGTCCATTTGGTTGACGCTTGGCGTTGCTGTCATAGCAGCAGGGTTTGTTGTCCGGACGTTCATCATTTTCCATGACTGTACGCACGGTTCATTTTTCAAGAACAAAAAGGCGAATGATATCGTTGGTACGATGACAGGAATTCTAACGCTGTTTGCCTACGAAAAATGGAAACGCGAGCACTCCATCCACCACGCGACAAGTTCGAATCTGGATAAGCGCGGTGTCGGAGATATTTGGGTCATGACGGTTGAAGAGTATATCGAAGCGTCTAAATGGCAGCGTCTTGCTTACCGTTTGTACCGTAATCCACTCGTCATGTTTGGTTTTGGTCCACTATACTTGGTGCTTATTACAAGCCGTTTCAATCGGAAAGATGCACGTAAGAAAGAGCGTAACAATACGTATTTAACGAATGTGATTCTCGTTGCCCTCTATACAGGTATGATTTTGCTCGTCGGTTGGCAAGCTTTCCTGATCGTGCAAGGATCAATCATGTTCATCGCAGGTGCGCTCGGGATTTGGTTATTCTATATCCAGCATACGTTTGAAGACTCTTATTTCGAAGAGGAATCGGAGTGGGATTACGTAAAAGCGGCTGTAGATGGCAGTTCTTATTACAAGTTGCCGAAAGTTCTCCAATGGGCGACAGGCAATATCGGTTTCCACCACGTGCATCATTTGGCACCGCGTGTACCGAACTATAACTTGGAGATGGCACATGAATCGACGCCGCCACTTCATCAAGCAACAACGATCACTATCAAATCAAGTTTGGCATCCATTCGCTATCGCCTATATGATCCCAAACATAAATCGTTCGTGTCGTTTAAAGATGTGAAGCATCTGCTTAAATCAGCGAGTTCTTCCATCGAATTAAAACCGAAACGCACAAGCTTTGAAGGTAAATGAATGACGAAATTAGAAATGGCGTGGGTGCCTGGCACTCACGTCATTTTTTGGTACAATGGAAACAATAGACAGGACGGTGGTTGCACGACATGAACAGTTGGTACAGTATTTTTCCGAAAAATCCATGGATGAGCATTTATGCGTGGGTGATCTTTTGTTTGCTGCCATTCTTTTTTATCTTCCGATCATCGTCGCCGATTGAGATTGCTGTCGGGATTTCGTTGTTGTTCCTCTTTTTCCTATCCTACCGATTTTCATTCAAATCGAAAAGCGGGCTTGTGTATATGTGGATCAGTTTTGAAATCGTCATCAACATTGCGATGACACTGTTATTTGGGTACGTGTATTTGTCTATCTTCACCGCTTTTTTCATCGGGAATCTCCGCAATCCAGTTGGTTATTTCATCATTTATGGGCTTCATATTGCATTTACGGTCGGTGCCATATTGGTTGGTTTTTTCATCGAAATTGACTTATTCCTTCCGCAACTCCATTTCATTTTAATCACGGTGATCGGTACGGTACTGTTGCCGTTCAATTTGTATAATCGCAATAAACGTGAAAACTTGGAGGGGCAATTGGAGCATGCGAAAGAGCGGATTTCGGAGCTGATTATTTTTGAGGAAAGGCAACGGATTGCCCGCGATTTGCATGATACACTTGGGCAAAAGTTGTCCATGATTGGTTTGAAAAGCGATTTGGCCGGCAAGTTGATCACGCGGGATCCGGAAGAGGCTAGGAAAGAGTTGCAAGATATCAGGCAAACTGCAAGTACAGCATTGAAGGAAGTTCGTGAACTTGTAGCGGATATGCGCGCCATGAGGTTGGAGGATGAAGTGATACGCATTCAGCAAATGTTGAGGGCGGCTGAAATGGATTTCACGATGGAGGGAGATCCTGCATTCACCAACATCCCGACCATTGTTGAAAATGTGTTGAGCATGTGTTTGAAAGAGGCTGTAACCAATGTCGTCAAGCATAGCTACGGAACGGCTTGTTATGTGTCATTTGAACAGCTACCGAATGAATTTGTCATTACGGTCAAGGATAACGGAATCGGGATTACGCGAGGCGGGGAAACGTCGCCTGGAAGCGGATTGAAAGGGATGCGGGAACGGTTGGAGTTCGTCAATGGAAATCTCCGGACTGAAGGTGGCAAGGGGACAACGTTGACAATCCGTGTTCCCGCTGTCCTAACAAATGTAATGGAGTGATGGACGTGATACGCATTGTTATAGCGGAAGATCAGGGCATGTTGCTCGGGGCACTCGGTTCATTGTTGAATTTGGAAGAGGATATAGAAGTTGTTGGAAAGGCGAAAAATGGGGAGGAAGCTGTTGCATTGGTGAAGGAGCAACAGCCCGATGTCTGCATCATGGACATTGAAATGCCCGTCATGACAGGGTTGGACGCGGCAGAAGCATTGCGGGCTAGCGACTGTAAGATCATAATCCTGACGACATTTGCGCGAACCGGTTATTTTGATCGGGCCCGGAAAGCGGGTGTGCGCGGGTATTTGCTGAAAGACAGTCCAATCGAGGAATTGGTCAGTTCCATTCGGACCATTATGGACGGCAGACGGATTTATGCACCAGAGCTCGTCGATATCGCGTATGGCGACGATGACGAGACTGAAAATCCGTTGACGGAGCGTGAAAGCCAGGTACTTGGGCTGATTGCGGAAGGGAAGACGACGAAAGAGATTGCGGGGGAACTCTTTTTGACACCAGGCACGGTACGAAATTATATTTCTGCGATTCTGGAGAAACTTGGCGTTGGCAACCGGATTGAGGCAATTTCGAGGTTTAAGGAGAAGGGCTGGTTTAAATAAGTTTGGGGTACCGACAGAAATGTCGGTTTTTTTGTTGTAGTAAGGTCTTGATTCGCCAATAGCTCCCCAGCCTACCAGATTGAAGAGCGGCAATAAACTATGTCAGGAAGTAAAGCTGTTATGGTATTCTTTCAATAAGAGACTGAAAATTTGTGCAAGGGGGAATCTGAATGGATGGAATCGATTATGCAAAGGGACTCGACGCAAAAGACGGTCTTGCGAGATACAGAGATGAGTTTTATTTACTGAAAGACACGATCTATATGGACGGCAATTCGCTCGGGTTATTGTCAAAACGAGCGGAGCGGACGGTGCACGAGCTACTCGATTCATGGAAATCGCTTGGTATTGATGGGTGGACGGAAGGCGATCATCCATGGTTTTACCTGTCGGAGTCCGTAGGGGGAAAGATGGCGCCGCTCGTTGGGGGCATGACAAGCGAGGTTATCGCGACGGGATCGACAACGACCAATCTGCATCAGCTCGTCGCCACCTTTTACCAACCCACGGGTAATCGAACGAAAATCCTAGCGGATGAACTCAATTTCCCATCAGACATTTATGCGCTGAAAAGCCAGCTGGCATTAAAAGGCTATGACCCGGATGGCCATCTGGTACGCGTAAAAAGCCCGGACGGTAGGATGCTACGCGAACAAGACATCATCGATGCGATGACGGATGACATTGCGCTGATCGTCTTGCCGTCGGTGTTGTATCGGAGCGGGCAAGTGCTTGACATGGAACTGCTGACCGTAGCTGCGCAGGAACGGGGGATTCCGATTGGTTTCGATCTCTGTCACTCTGTCGGTGCGATTGAACATGCCCTACATGACTGGGGAACGGATTTTGCATTCTGGTGTACGTATAAGCATATGAACGGCGGCCCTGGGTCTGTCGCAGGGCTGTTCGTCCATGACAAACATTTCGGCAAGGTACCGGGAATGGCGGGATGGTTTGGCTCAAAGAAGGAATCGCAGTTTGACATGGAGCATACGATGGATTCCGCGCTGGATGCTTCCGCGTATCAGATTGGAACACCGCATGTTCTTAGTTTAGCGCCGGTCATCGGTGCGCTTGAGCTGTTCGAGGAAGTGGGCATTGAAAAGATTCGTGAAAAATCGCTTCAGCTGACGGACTATATGATGACATTAATTCACAGACGACTGTCCGACTACGGCTTTACCCTTGGCAATCCAACGGACGCATCGCGCGGCGGCCATATCTTGTTGGAGCACGAAGAAGCGGCACGTATCTGCAAAGCACTCAAAGCAGATGGTGTCATCCCTGATTTCCGTGCACCCAATGGCATCCGCCTTGCGCCAGTAGCGCTCTACAATTCGTTCGAAGATGTTTGGCATACCGTGCAGAAATTGCACCAAATTATGGTTGGGAAGCGGTATGAAAAATTTGAGAACAAAAGGGGAGTCGTCGCATGAAAGGGAAATGGATTGATATTTCGCAACCGCTTCATAATGGCATCGCTGAATGGCCGGGCGATACGCCTTTTTCATACGAAGTGGCTTTCACAAAAGCCGAAACGGGTTCATCCAATATCGGCAAGTTGACGACGGGTACGCATATGGGTACGCATATCGATGCACCGTTTCATTTTGACGACATGGGAAAGAGAGTGCTCGATTTGCCGATTGATGTGTATATTGGACGCGCGCGTGTAATCGATGTGACAGGTGCTGAATGTATCGGGCGCACGGAATTGGAAGGAATCGAGTTCGGTGGTGCGGAACGGATATTATTGAAAACAGGAAGTCGTCCGGATGCGAATGTATTTCCGGAAACCTTCACAGTACTCCGTGCGGATATCGGCCCTTTATTGAAGGAGCGGGGGGTCCGCCTTATCGGCATCGACACGCCATCTGTCGACCCGGAGACGAGCAAGTTGCTCGAAGCACATCATGCGCTCAATGACAATGGCGTCATGATTTTGGAAAACATCGTGCTGAGTGAAGTGGAACCCGGTGATTATGAGCTGATTGCATTGCCGCTGCCGCTTATGGATGGCGATGGCAGCCCTGTCCGTGCGGTCTTGAGGAGATGGGCGGATGACTGAAAAAGGCATTCATACGGATTTTCGGGACAATATGACGTACGGCGAGTATTTGCATCTTGACCAGTTGCTGTCGAGTCAGCAGCGCTTGTCCGGCCATCATGATGAAATGCTGTTCATCGTCATCCATCAGGTGAGCGAGCTGTGGATGAAGCTCATCTTGCATGAACTGGGCACCGCTATAGAGCTGATTGAAAAGGATGAGTTGCCTGAAGCATTCAAAATGCTTGCGCGCGTGTCGAGGACACAGACCCAGATCATTCAGGCGTGGGATGTGCTAGCGACGTTGACACCTGCCGAGTATATGGAGTTCCGCGGGGAATTGGGCAGGGCGTCGGGTTTCCAGTCATACCAAAACCGGCTTATCGAGTTCGCGCTCGGCTACAAACAGCCCCATATATTGAAGATTTACGAGAAAGATCCGGCGCTTGCGAGTGAACTTGAAACGGCTTATCGTGCACCAAGCATTTACGATGTGGCAATCCGTGCACTTGCAAGAGCCGGTTTTCAGATTAACCCGCAACTGCTGGTACGTGATTTTTCCATTACGTACAAAGGGGATCCGACAGTTGCGGATGCCTGGCTTGAAGTCTACCGTAACGTTGAAGGCCATTGGGATTTATATCAGCTGGCCGAGAAATTGGTCGACATCGAAGACAGCCATCAGCAGTGGCGCTTCCGCCATATGAAAACCGTCGAGCGCATCATTGGCTTCAAGACGGGAACAGGCGGTTCTTCCGGCGTGAACTATTTGAAATCCGTGCTCGACCATCGTTTTTTCCCTGAGTTATGGGACGTGCGAACGGAGTTGTGAAAAGACAGCTGCATTGGCTTTACATCAAAAAGAATAGAAGAAATGAAAAGGGACTCCCGTCAACCGTTGTCGTAACGGCTAACAGGAATCCCTTTTTCACGTCTAGGCTCCAGCGCCTAGAGGCTTGCGATTTTGTTTATAATGCTATTGAAATTTTCCCGCATCAAACGATACGTTGCACTCTTGAAATCCGCGGGCGCTATGTGATGCCAAAAGTAGTTAATCCATACCGCAAAGGCGGGTGTGCCGGCAATGAACCCGTCGATGTGAATACCCATCGACAGTAGGAACGCCTCCTCGAACCGCTGTGGTTCATTGACCCAACGAAATTGTCGACCCGCTGCAAAATCGGACCGGCAAGTACTGCGGGCAATATTATTTTCATCACCACCGTCTTTGAATCATTACTGTATCTTATTCGAAAAAGACGAGTAGTGTGTGTGTGGATGCAACCGCTCGACGTTTGTAGAGCAAAACTTAAGGAATTCTTCAGAAACACGCTATTAGATTCTTCACTATTAGGTTGGATAATGGGTTTAATGACTGAAAAGGTGTGAGAACTATGAAGAAAATGGTCTTTATTCTATTCGTTATCGTGCTCGGTTTCACCTTCGTATGGAAAGACAACCAGATGAATACGGAAGTGGTTGCCCAACACGTCAATGCAAAAGCTGTGTTGCTGATCGAGGCAGAAACGGGAAATGTAATCTATGAGAAAAATAGTAAGGAACGTTTACCAATTGCCAGTATGTCCAAGTTGATGACGCAGTACCTTGTGCTGGACGCCATTCAAAACGGGACGTTGTCGTGGGAAAATACATACGAGCCAAGTGATGATGTACTGCAACTCATGGAGAAGGCGGCTGCGACGAAACTTGGTATGACAAAAGGGTACTTTTATACGGTAAAGGAATTATTTACCGCCATGACTGTTAACTCGGCAAATGATGCCGCGATGGCACTTGCGGAAATGGTGAGCGGAACGGAAGAGGCTTTTGCCGATTTGATGAATGAACAAGCCAGGGAATTCGGGTTAAAAGAGACGACCTTCTTCAATGCAAGTGGGCTGGACGGCCAATACATCGGAGAAGGAAAAGAGCACACGAATCAAGCCTCCGCGCGAGACGTAGCAACAATTGCCCGGAAACTATTGGCTAATCACCCGGAAGTACTGGATTTTACAAGCTTGACAGACTTTACAACGAGCGCTGGTGTGCGGGTATGGAATACAAATCTGATGCTGCCTGGGATGCCGCAAGCTTTCCCGGGAATTGATGGGTTGAAAACGGGTTTTACAGATGAAGCCGGCTCCTGCTTCGTGAGCACAGGCATCTTCAACGGAAAGCGAATTATAACAGTTGTCATGGATGTCGAAGTGGATGGGACAGATACCATCAACCCCAGATTTGAATTGACACGTGAATTGATTGAACATTTTGTATTGGAGTAACGGAAGTAAACTTCAGCATGTTATACTGTTTTTACAATACGCTGAAAAATGAGGGATCAATGATGGATCTTAACGAAGTGAACAAATGGAAAGCGGAGCTGCCGCTTATCGGACAAATGATGGAACAAGAAGAAGTACTATGGCTTAACCCATTGGTGGAATCGACAGACACGGGAATTCCTAAAACAGGTGTTACTGCAGCAGATGTACAGGACGCAGCTGATCGGCTCAAACGTTTTGCCCCGTACATTGCACATGTTTTTCCGGAGACGCAAAAAGCGGACGGCATCATTGAATCGCCGATTACGGTCATTCGGAATATGAAAGAAGCGCTTGCCGCTGTATACGACACGGCTATTCCCGGGGAACTACTCCTGAAAGAAGACAATGCCTTGCCGATTTCGGGTTCCATTAAAGCGCGCGGCGGCATCTACGAAGTGTTGAAACATGCGGAGACACTAGCGCTAGTACATGGCTTGATCACCACGGAAGAAGACTATGCCAAGTTCGCACAACCGGAATTCAGCAACCTGTTTGCCAAACATAAAATCGCCGTCGGTTCGACAGGAAACCTCGGTTTAAGCATCGGCATCATGAGTGCCAAACTCGGCTTTGACGTTACGGTCCATATGTCGGCGGACGCGAAGCAATGGAAAAAGGATCTGCTGCGTGAAAAAGGCGTGAACGTTGTCGAATACGCTGATGATTACAGCAAAGCAGTCGAGGAAGGGCGGCGCCAAGCGGATGCGGATCCATCCTGCCATTTCGTCGATGACGAGAATTCGCTCGATCTATTTTTAGGCTACGCAGTTGCGGGAGAAAGGGTTGCAGCGCAATTGAAAGAGCGAGGTACGCCCGTCGATGCAGAACATCCGTTATTCGTTTATTTGCCATGCGGAGTCGGCGGAGGTCCGGGCGGCGTCGCATACGGATTGAAGCTTGCGTTCGGTGACCACGTCCGCTGTTTCTTCGCTGAACCGACACATTCCCCGTGTATGATGCTCGGCATGATGACAGGTCTTCACGACCAAATTTCCGTCCAAGACTTCGGTTTGGACAATAAAACCGCTGCAGATGGCCTTGCAGTTGGCACGGCATCCGGATTCGTCGGCAGGACGATGGAACCGTTGCTGTCCGGCTGTTATACGATTGCAGACGAAACGATGTTCAACCTGTTGAAGGTACTTACTGACACAGAAGGAATCCGACTTGAACCTTCCGCACTCGCCGGAATGACGGGGCCTGTGAATACCATCCGCGAGAAAGTGGAAGGTGCACAGTCGCCAAACGCAACCCATCTCGTCTGGGCAACGGGCGGGAGTATGGTGCCCGAAGTGGAAATGGAGGCCTATTACGCGCAAGGTGGGAAATAAAACGAAAAACCTTGCAGAGATTGCGGGGTTTTTTAATGTGCGTGTATATCTCGGCTTGCAAGCAAAGTCCCAGAGAGCGTAAGCAACCATGGTGTGCGTGCAACAAACCACCCAGCCAATGGCAACAAGCATAAAAAATACTGCAATTAAGCTGTCGATTTGAATTGAAAATATTTCGGGAAATATTTGTTTATTTCCCGGGAAATCGACAAAAGCCGGGAAATAATACGCGAAGAGTGGGAAATTTCATTGAACGGGCAGTTTTTTGTTGGCGAGGTGTGTAAGGACGTTGTTTAGTTGGCTTCGAGTGTTGTAAGGTTTTTTGAAAGTGTCTCCTATTACGATGGAAATGTTGTTTATCTGCTGAAATCGTCGTCAACGCCTCGGAAATGTGTGAAAAAGCCGCCCATTCCGGACGGCTTTCATTCCAACTCCTTATGTTTAAACGGGCACTTACCGACAATCGGTTCCGCGTCGTCGCCGATGAAAAACTGTTTCCATTCGTTATGCGTCGGGTCTCCGAAATGGCTGATATCCGGGTGCTTCGGCAGTTGGTCCCACAGCTCGACACGCTCACGCACTTTCTCACGTGACATGATGCCGCCTTTTTCGGTCCCCTGCAAACCTTGGAAGATTTTCCGCGGTTGAAATCCGAGTACCATGGCATTGCCCAGGTCACGTGTTTTCCGCTGCTTATAGGCCGGGGCATTACCGAAAACGAAGATCGGCTCCCCGTGAAAACGGAAATCCCATAAGTGATGGTCCGGGTCGCGCGGACTGTCCGCAGGCCATTCGACTTCATCCACCTTATGCAAGTATTGAAGAATCTCCCAAAATTGCTTTCGATAATCTTCTAAAGTACCCTCCTCTTGAAACGGCTCCACAAATACAAATAGTCCATGCCGTTTATGGGCGGGGTTATCGAAAAGTGTCAAAAACGACTTCAACGCTTTCGGTAAATCTGACCAATCATCCTGCGTCACGTAGGCGTAGCGCAATTCGCCTTTCAATTGTCCACCCATTCCGAAATAGCATGGAAACGTCTTATCCGTTACCGTATCGTGGAAAGTGCGGTACGCATCCAACAGCCAACTTGGCAAATCACCGCGTTGCGCGAAATCCTCTTTTGTCAATAAAGCATCATTCGTCTGAATCAAACTAATTCCTCCATTCCATTAAACCTTTATTCTTTACAATCCCCTAGGAAAAAGATGTAAAACATACGAGTTTCATTATCAAACTCGTATGTTTAAATAAATCAACAAAGGGAATACCAATAAAAACAATTAATTTTTTTGGAGGATTGAGAATGAGTACCCCAGTAGATGAAACGCCAACTACCCAATGCGATACAGAATATGATACGCTGCGCCGCGTCATTCTATGCCCGCCGAAGTTCATGGCAATCGAAGAAGTGATCAATGCCGTACAGAGAAAGTATGAAGATGAAAACATCGACGTCGAACTTGCGATGAAACAACATGAAGAGTTTGAAAGGACGTTGAAAGAGCACGGCGTCGAAGTGATCAAGCTGCCAGCATCCGAAAAGTTCCCTGAACAAGTCTTCACCCGTGATATCGGTTTTACAATCGGAGATGAGATTTTTGTATCCGAAATGGCCAGCGATATCCGTCAAGGGGAGGAAGAGGTTCTCGAGGACTGGTTGGAGGAAGAGGAAATCCCTTTCCAAACGACAACGGATCGGGTAGAAGGCGGTGATATCATCGTCGATCGCCAAACCGTATATGTCGGCATCAGCAGCCGAACTTCAGAGGCGGCGGTCCGTAAATTGAAACGTGACTTGCCTAATCATGAAATCGTCCAAGTTCCGTTCCATGATAAATATCTGCACCTCGACTGCGTATTCAATATCCTCTCACCGGAAGTCGGACTGATATTCCCGAAGGCGCTGGACGAGAAAACAATTGCCATGCTTTCAGAGCGGACATACAAACTCATCGAAGTATCCGAAGAAGAACAATTCACAATGGGCACGAACGTCTTATCAATCGGTGACAAAAAAGTGTTCAGTTTGCCGCAAAACAAAAACGTGAACGGACAAATGCGCGCCCACGGCTTTGAAGTGATTGAAGTCGATTTTTCCGAAATCATTAAATCGGGTGGATCCTTCAGATGTTGTTCCATGCCAGTTGTTAGGGAATAGAAGGGATCGAAAACCTCATGATGCAGTGGGGTTTTTTTTCGTTCTGCAATTAGCATGGCGGATATAATTCGCTTTAAGACGGTCATAACGTGTTTTGTAACGAACCCCTCCAAGATGGTCATAACGTTCTCTATGCTGGTCACAAATCGACTAAATTGAAAAAGCATCGACTATGGATGCTCAGCTTCACGAACTTGACATCAGGAGCCATTTGCTATAAAATTACCTTGAATTCAAGATATGTGTATGAGGGTATAGGTACCAATGACAAGGATAAAGTAAAATATATAGGAGGAATATATATGAATCACTTAAAAGGGATGCACCACGTAACAGCAATTACGAGCAGTGCAGAAGAGAACTATAAATTTTTTACGTATGTATTGGGCATGCGTTTAGTAAAGAAAACGGTGAACCAGGACGACATTCAAACGTATCACTTGTTCTTCGCAGATGACGTAGGCGGTGCAGGGACAGATATGACGTTCTTCGATTTCCCGGGCATTCCAAAAGGGACACACGGCACAAATGAGATCTATAGAACCGCATTCCGTGTGCCGACAGATGCTGCATTGGACTATTGGGTCAAACGCTTTGACCGCCTGGACGTCAAGCATGACGGCATCCAAGAACAATTTGGCGTCAAAGTACTGTCATTCGTCGATTTTGACGATCAACAATACCAAATGATTTCAGATGAAAACAATAAAGGCATTGCATCCGGCACACCATGGCAAAAAGGACCGGTTCCATTGGAATATGCCATTACGGGACTGGGACCGATCCATATTCGTATCGCTGAATTTGATTATATGAAAGAAGTTTTGGAGAAGGTTCTTTTATTTAAAGAAATTGGGCAAGAAGGAGATCTTCATTTATTTGAAGTAGGAGAAGGTGGAAATGGCGCACAAGTCATTGTCGAAAAGAACGTCGTGCTCCCTCAAGGTCGTCAAGGCTTTGGTACCGTTCACCACGCGGCATTCCGTGTGGAAGACCGTGCTGTACTCGACGAGTGGACAAAACGCATCGAAAGCTTCGGCTTCCAGACATCCGGCTTCGTAGATCGCTTTTTCTTCGGGGCATTATACTCCAGAATGGCGCCGGGCATCCTTTTCGAATTTTCAACAGACGGCCCAGGCTTCATGGGAGACGAACCATACGAAACACTCGGTGAAAAACTATCCTTACCACCATTCCTCGAACCAAAACGCGAACAAATCGAGAAAATGGTTCGCCCGATCGATACAGTGAGAAGTACGATTGAATTCGTAAAAGAATAAGGGAATCAAACAGAGAACCTTTCATGAGTCATTGGACTTGTGGAAGGTTTTTTGATATGGACCAAAATTATAGGGGTCATTCCGGTATAATAGGTGTACGATTACACACATGCTTGAAACAAAGACCGAAGAATAGGGGATTATCATGAGAACCGTAACCATTGAAGAAATAACGAAAAAGTTTTCACTGGAAGTATTAAGCGGACACGATCAATTGCATCGCATTATTAAAAAAACGAAAGTGCGACGTCCGGGATTGGAGTTCATGGACAAATTCGATTTTATCGCAAAAGAACATGTCCAAATCCTTGGTAAAAATGAAATCAGTTATCTTCACACATTGACAAATGAGGAGTGCAAACTGCGCATTGGGAATATTGTTCAATATGCGCCGCCTTGCATCATCATTACCTCTCAACAAGAAGAACCTTTAGGACTAATCCAGTACTGTACAGAAGAGAAGATTCCTGTATTGCGCACACGTGATTCTACGAGTGCACTCAGCGCGAAATTGGATGCGTACGTTGTGCATGAAATGGCCCCAGAAATTGCGATACACGGCGTGTGCATCAATGTCGCAGGGATGGGCATCCTGTTACGAGGCAAGTCCGGCGTAGGGAAAAGTGAAACAGCCCATACGCTCATCGGTCGCGGACATCGGCTCATCGCGGACGATATCGTCGTGTTGAAAAAGCTAAGCCCGCAAACTTTGCTCGGCACCTATGACGAAAATAACAAAGAGTTTCTCGCCTTGCGCAGCATTGGCTTGTTAAACGTCGTGCGTCTCTATGGACGAGCAGCCTTTCAAGAAGAAACACGAATTGCACTCGATATCGAATTGATTAAATGGAAAGAAAATGACTTGAACAATGAGCTGGAAATGGAAACGAAATTTGTCGACTACATGGACGTCAAGATCCCACATCTCCAAATCCAACTCCAACCAGGCCGCGACATCGCAGGATTGATTGAAGCGGCGGCAAATAACTGGTACCTCAAGCAACAAGGCTATAGCGCCGCTGAGGAATTTGTCAAACGGATTGAAGAGGAGTTTAAGGAAGACTGATTCCGTACTAGTAATAAGGGTCTCCTGAACCCGCTCCGACGCTTAGGGGATGCCTCTCGCCATAAGTCAGGCGGCAGTACAAAAACCTGCCGCCAGTCTTATGGCTTCGGCTATCCCTGTAAGGCGCCTTCGCTTGACTAACACTATTTACAAGAAAACCACTGCCAGTTACTGATACTACTCATTATCGCTGATTGAAAGCCGTATCCGTAGACCCCGATGTGTTTTCATAAGCGACTAAAGTCACGCCTAATTTACCCTCCAAAACAGTTAACTCTGCTAATTGTTCCTTGCTCAATTTTGCTACTTCAGTTTTTTCATGTGCCATATCGAACTCTCCTTCCCAAAGTACGAATATTGTATCCGTAGTAGGTGGGATTATACATGAGAGGCGAACTTGAAAATCCATTTATCACCCAGCAATTTCTTTTACAATCATATTTAGTGTAGTTGTTAATGAAAAAGAAATCCGTGACAGGTATCTAGTTCTGAAGCGATTTTAAATTGTTTCAGAGCTAGATACCTTTTTAATTTGTTACCGGATAGTGAATGAATACTCCCATTTAATATTTAATAGACTCCCTATACATCGATATAATCCCACAAAAAATAAATAACAAAATTATATACATACAGGCAGGTAAATATGACTTTTGGTCATTGGCCAAACCATTGCGGATGAGAAGAGTTCAATGAGAGAAGTCGTAATGCTTGAATATTACTCAACTGATTCTTTATCTATTACTGCTATTTAAGACTGTAAAAAAATAAATTTCAGGGTTAACACTCCTGTTGTGGGTTGAATTGGATATTATTTTCCTGCTATGAATTAGGATAAATGGTATAATAAATAAAATGAATAATAGGATTAGAGACTGGGAAAAATGAAGGAGAGTAGTGTTTTGGATATAAATTATTTGTGGAATGAATTAAATAATTTAGATGAAAATAATGATTTAAAAATAGAATACAAAGATATTAATAAATTAATAAACGAAAATCCAACTAAGCTAGTTTCACATTTCGATGGCTTATTCCATGCATTGTCAATTGAAAGAATGAAACAATTAGCTACTGTCTATAAGATCGAAGAATTATCCATGGCTTATTTTAATTCTTCTAATTTAATGAATGCATGGAAATTAATAAAATCACAAATGAATTGTTCAACTATGGAATTCAGTGCAGCATATGATTTATGTAAAATAAGTGAGGATAAATTTAAACGGAATTTATCGTTTAGTGATGCTCAAAAAGCTTTTAAACACTTAATTTTTATTGCTGAAATATGGATGAACCAGAAATTAGATTTAGAGGGCGACTCAGAATCCAGGCAAGTGGAAAGATGAAGATGGCGGTCACGGTTCAAAAGGATGACTGTTGAGAAGTTAAGCAACCACATAACGAAAGCAAGTTTCTTTCAATGCTTCGTGTTTTGCAGTCCTCGTCTAAAGAGTCGGTCGTAAATGCTGATTCATTTGGTAATCTTCGTGATTATATGCACGTTGAAAGAACAATCCAATTGGAATTAGAAAAGATGTTAATAGACATAAAAAAAGAAGGGAAACCTAGTTTAATTCTATTGTGCGGAAGTGTAGGGGACGGGAAAAGTCACCTTTTAGCTTTTATGAAGGAAAAAAAGCCAAATCTCTTAGATGATGTGGTGATTCATAATGATTCAACTGAATCATTTGATCCAGACCAAAACTCGTTAGAAACACTTGAGCAAGTGTTGGCACCTTTCGATAATGTCGAGTACTGCTGAAAAATCTGCTATTATTGCGATTAACTTAGGTGTATTACATAATTTCTATCGACGTCAACGCGAGGCGGGTCAGATTCAATGCTTTATGTGATTTTATTGATAAATGCGGAATATTTGATAGAAATCAAGAATCGGTGAATGAGGAAAACGCATTCAAATTACTTAATTTTGCGGAAATCCAGCCCTATATATTGACGAAGAATGGTGCGAATTCGCCTTTCTTTTTAGAGTTATTAGATAAAGTAACGAGTCAAAATGAATGATAATCCATTTTACGCTGCATGGATGCAAGACCGAAACAAAGGTATTTCAAGTGCTGCACATGAGAACTATTATTTATTGCAGCAATCTACCGTAAAAGAATCAATTGTACAGTCGCTCATTGAAGCAATGATAAAACAAAAAGTATTTATATCGACGAGGACATTTTATAACTTCCTCTATGAAATTATCGTTCCTGTAAATAATAAAATTAGTGACAGGCGAATCCCAAGTAAAGTTGAAGATATGTTGCCTAATCTCATCTATGGGCACCCTGATCGCTCACCGCTTCTTGCTGCATTAAATGAAGTGGATCCATTGAAAACAAGACTGGAAAATACGGATAGACTGGTTTCTGATTTTATCCTTAAGTTCTGATGCTTCATCTTTTGTAAGAGATAACTTAGGGGAAACCTCTGAAAGTCGGTGCTTGGAAACAAGTGAATCAAGTAATTGTATGAGGTCAGCAAATAGAATATTCACGGTTACTTATTCGTCATCATGAATTGCTTAATAAGCAAGCCTACGATGAAACGTATAGTGAATACATAAATTATCTTTACTCCTTTTACAAAGGGGAAGAGGATGAAATCGGAGAATTATTCTATCTTCTTGAAAAAGTTGTTTATGCATGGAAAGGTTCTCCAAAAGATAAATTCATCTTTATGGATTCACCTAATAAGACGTTCCGTATAGCGGTCGAAATAAATATTGAACCGATAGTGGATGATGCAAACATTTGCTTCAGCCGACACTAAAGATGAAATTGATCGGTTCTCCCCGTCAATCCGAATTGGATTTAGTCAAAATAAGGGAGAGTTTTTGTTTGAACTTGATTATCAATTATATTTACTGCTTAAAAAAGTGAGCGGTGGATATAGACCGAATCGCCAGGATATCCAAGATGCACTCCAGTTTTCAGAGTTTCACGATAAACTGTTGAAATCTGCCGACAAAACAAAAAATGTACTGCTTGTCCACAAAACTGACGGTGCCATACTTGAAGTTAAAAAACCTCAGTTTTCAAAAGCGAAGTTTGAAGTAGAGAAGGTGAATTGATATGGAATATAAACTGGATTACGAGAAAATAAATAAGTTTGTCAATAAGAATGGAAAATATACGTATCGTCGACGTCTTATCGCTAATATTTTACCATTGCCGACAAGGGAACCGGAACGTGCGAAATTTGATAAAGGTTTTATTTCCGTCGTTGGAGGCGTTGTAAGAAAAATAAACGGTAAAAATGTACAAGTTGATGTGAGTGAGGCAGCTATCGCTGAAATCCTTAGGAATGGAAACTATAAAGGTGAAGAGAGTGAAGCACTCTTTACACATTATCTAACCGAGCAACTTAAGGAATTGAAAGACGGAAAAATTTCTACCTTTAAACAAATGGAGCAAATTCCGTTCGCCGAAAATCCTTCTGAACAAAAAGGAGAAATGGATTTCGTATCATTTTTCTTTGATACATTTATCGGCGAAGAGATTGAACGTATACAGGAGATTCTTCAAAATATAGATGACCCTAATTTAATTTCGGAAATCCTAGACTTTCTATCACAAGATTCCGCTAATGCGAAGGGGAAAACGAAAGAATCATATAAAAATCTCTTTCCAAAACTAAAAGAGCAATTTTTTATAGACTTAGAGGCTCTTGCTAAAAATCAAACCTTCTTACTAGATAATATAGCGTCACTTTTTGTACATTATACGTTTGTTGCAATGTCACAAATCATTCTACAAACGAATAAAACGACGAACTTTAACAAAGAGCACCTAACGCCGGTCTATTACATTCTTCAATGGGAAAAGGCTGCAAGGTGGAGAAATTGTTATAAGCATGGCTATAAAATGTTAACAGGTGAGATGGAAGGATTTTTTGCACATGAACATGTGTTAAATATTGTTGGATTAAATACATTCTCCAATGATAGAAATCTCTTCTATCATGACATTAAAAGAACGTTATTGACAGAAGCCGGACCGGAAGCGGAGAAGCAATTTGTTCAATCCATCTATCATTGGTTGCATGAAGTATATCAAGTGAAAACGAGTATTGAAGTGGAACGATATTCACAACTGAAAAAACAATTGATGATGCTTTTGCATGATTTGCTTTCTGCTGTTAAACCAGGCATTTCAAAAGAAATCAATTCTCGTTATCAAAAAGCATTTGAAGCAATTGTTTCTAAATTTTTCAGAAAACATGGTGGTCCCTCGGAACGCTTTTATCACTAACACAAGAACAATTATTACTGCTAGTAGCGGTTTCTGTTAGAGATGAACGAATTGAATTAAAGCAACTATGGATAGAATTTGAAAAACGCGGTGTTTGGTTAGATCATCATTCCAAAGAAGAAGTTGTTAAGATCCTTAGATAAGTTGAATTACATGGAAAAGAAAAGTGATAGTGGGGATGCTCAATATGTTAAATCCATTTTATGATTATATCGGAAATCAATTAGTTTCCTTTTTTGAAAAAGAGGCTATCAAAGGATAAAACAGATCGGTACTATTTATATTTGCCTTCAGAAGACTTAGTCACGAATTTATATGAAGTTCTGAAAGCACAAAATAATAGCGAACCATTTACTTATCAGGCATAATGCAGGGTCGAAATCATATGAAACGATCGCTTTAAGTTTTGGTGATATTAACTACGTCATTGCAACAACGAATAATAATACGACGATTGATTTTTTAGTAACTTTACGTAATGAAATGAGTGAGCAAGTAGGACAATGGAAAAATACGTCTCTCATTTTCCTTTGTAATACGTTAAACGACTCGATTAGGGGCGGAAGTAGAGACTTAACGGGTGAAGGGTTACCACTTCATGTTAGTGAAATTGTCGGAAACTTAGATGAACTAATGTCAAAAAGCCAATTAACTCCTACTGAAAAAGAGATTACAAGGCATTATTTAAAAAGACGGGAATCAGAACATCGTATTGAAAACTCATCGTTTCTAGATTTTGAAGATATGCTCACACTTGTGAATAAAGGGGAAATTAAAAATGCAGATTACTTGAATTTACATTACTTTCCGTGATTCTAACTTAGAAGATTTAGTGAAAGAACAAGAGATAGTCCCTGAAGGTTCCAGTAAATGGAATACGTTAGAAACGAAATATCGAAAATCGGCTTACCGAAAATACGATGCAGCATGAAGAAGTCGAACGTTTACGCTCTTTAGGAAATCCCAAAGAAAAATTGGAAGATCAATTTGATAAAGGCGGCTCAAAATTAGACAAAGATGATTGGTTCGAAGTCGATTATGCTTCCATTGTTGATTGGAAAGAGCAAATGAAACTAAAGCGGGATATTTCATTTGAATCGGAGAAAGTACGAACGGTAGTTTTAGATGGGGATGAAAAGCAGGTATTAGACGTATGGAAAAGACCAAAGTCGATTACTGCAGCAGGACGTAGAAACTGGAGTTTTGTCATCTTTCATCCTAATTATCAAGAAGGGCAAAAAATTGAGATTACGTTACCGTTTGACCGACATACCCAAACAAAGTTCCTGAATTCCACTAGTAAAAAAATTGCAGTTAACGAGGTCGTTCAATCGTTGCAACATTTGAACTTGGACCGGAAGGGACGACGTTTGAAAGAGTTGTTTATAAGCATGAAGATACAACGAGTGGAAAGTATACGTTTAGTATTGTAGTCGTTGCATGCGAACCTTCCTTTTTAGAATTTCAAAGTAACTCGTTTATTGTTGAAGCAGCATCTAAAGCAAACGAGCTCTTCAACTAACATTAGATAATCAAAGTCTAATCAATCGGTACAACGAGTGACCAGACGATAGAATTAAACAGAATATGGACAAATCTCGAAATGGAAACAGGAGCAACAATCCATTTCGAAGCTGGATTATTGGATGATAGTGAAAAGAGCCTTCGGTTTACGATTAAAACGCCAAACTTCGAGCTTCCAATTCGAAATTAAAGACGAAATGCTTAAAACGATTCCAATTGCTGGTGCGAAACTTTGGGAAATGAAAAGAAATAATCAAAGCTCCTTCACAATTGATAGTGAAGCGAAACGAGTTGAAATTGATCACTTGCCATTCTCAACTTTTGAGCAAGACCGTCCATTTCTATTGATGGAATCATCCTGGCTAAAACAAAGGGCGAGAAAAGCAACCATTAAATTAAATGAGTTGGTTCCAGAGGAATGTACATTGCCTCCAGCTGTTGAGGATGCATATGATGCATTTTTAGAAGCGGTTGAACAAACAGGTACAATTCCATCTCTGTTCTATTACTCGGATGCTGTAAAAGAGAAAGCAGAAGATGTATATAAAAGCATTTATTGAGGCAATCGAATCAATTCGTGAGCAACAAATTATGACGAATGAAGAAAGAGCTTTGTTTTTACTAGGCATGTGCACGTGATGGAAACAAAATCTACATGACACCTTTCTCTCCATTAAATGTCGTGTTTCAATTGCAAATTAATGAAGAAACGGCATGGAGAAAAAATTGATCACTAATATTTTAAGAAGATTGAAAGCGGTCTATACATTACCGTATATTATTAATTCATCTGGGGAATTATTTAAGCCGACGACCGATAGTGATTTACCAGAATGGCTCACGTATTTACCACGCGAAGAAGTAACTGTTGGTGAAACAAATAACTATTTAGCTAAAGTTGTACAAGAAAAGTTAGATCAATTTTGTGATCATTATGATTATTTATTTGCTTTGGATTCATCGACTTCATTGCTATTAAATGTAATTAATATTCCGAATGATCGAGAAGTGTTACGGGGAATCGTGGACTGGTTAAAAGGGCAAATAAAGAAAAATAATAGTCTCTCTCAATTACGGAATATTGAAGTCATTGCTTATAAACATGACTCGGAAGGTCTCGAGTGCATTTGATGAGTTAAATGATGTTGGGGATGCAGAAGAAATAGGCGATCGTCTCGGAATCGACTTTTCAATGAAAGATTATTTGGCAGAAGATGTATTGCGTGCAATTCAGCAAGTATTGCGTTACTCGAAACGGAATATTGATGACCCAATTCAATACGCACATATTTCATTTTATAAGATGAAAAATGAAGAACAAATTGTTAAACATTTGGTGAAACAGATGCACCAAGCAGTTTGAATTTAAATGGATTGTTTACAACGGTTGTTTCATCTAAAACAGATAATGGTGGGTATCGAGCTGGATTTGGTGTTGGAAACAGTGACGTTAAACGTTCTGTACTAACACATTTCGCTGTGAAAATGAATGAACTTAGTAGCGAATATGACGAATAGAGGGCAAGATCCTTATTCCAAAGATATTGCGTTTGCGATGCATATTAATACGGAGGATGAAGAGTATCTATCAGAACTGTATGGACATTCTCATTGGCTTACTTTTATTGATCCTGCGTAGATTTAAAGTACTTCCAGGAATCATCAAAAAATTTGGTCATCGTACATTACAGTGATCAGCATTCATCATCAAATCATTATGATGCGATTACGATAACAGATAAGTCTTACTCAGTACTTCAATGTCATTAAGGATTTCTTGAAATCACAAAAAGTTGAAGTTGCAGAAACAGATATTGAAGATGTCATTCGCGCATTTAATACGTTTAATGGAGAATGGCTACTTCGGGCAGTCCAAGGTCGTGCACATGACAAACGTGAAAAAATGAGTGTTGTTTCTGCGATTAAACAATGCATTAAAACTTTTTGATCATAGAAAATGTGATGTGGGTACCTATTTCCATGGAAGAAATTGTCCGCGTAACAGGGAACGTTAAATTGAGTAAGAAAGACGGCATATTCTCCGGAAAAACGATTGGAAAACGTGGAAACTGCAGTGATGATATATTGATGATGGGCTTAGAGCAACAAGACAGGTCGTTTAAAAATTCATATGTATCCGGTTGAAGTTAAAATCGGAAACAATGCTTCAGATGTTATCGAAAAGGGATTAGACAAGTTCACGAACTTAAAAGTCGTATTAGATGAGCAATTAATTGAAGAAAAAACCTTTGACGCTCGATTTCTACGTAATTTCTTCATTCGTTTATTCATTAACAATGCAACAAAAATGAATAATAATAAGATTTGGCCAGAGCGAGATTATCAATTGGATCCAAATGTAGTCGACCAATTATTAAATGATGAGTTTGAAATTGTGAATTCGCTACGAGCTGATTTTGGTTCGGGAATGGTACTGTCATTTAGAAAGGGAGCACAGGGTGAGACACGAGAGCGCAGACAGGGTGTTATTGTTATTGAGCTTCCTGAACAACATGGCTACGATACATTGGCGAAACCGATGAACCAATTGGATGAGCTCTTTACTGGGCGAAGAGTTGTGGTTTCACGAGAGAATCAGGTTGCGGAAGGTAAAGTTCCTTACACAACGCAATCGATTGATACGAATGAATTGCCATCGATGGAAGAGGAACACGAACAAGTTACATCGATTGATGAAAAGCCGGTTGTAACAGCAGATACATCTGAAGACATCCCTTCCAAGGGGGAACAGAACCCATTCATTCCAATTGAAGAAGTTGAAAACATGGAACCTCAGTCAATGGGGGTAAGACCACTCGTTGGAATGGAAAACAACAGACCAATCTATTGGGAGTTTGACCATAGTAATCTTTCTAATAGACATCTTGTGATTGGTGGCCGTTCCGGTCAAGGGAAAACATACTTCATCCAATCGTTATTAATGGACATGGCGAAATCGGGGCAATCCGCAGTCGTCATTGACTATTCCAGCAGTTATACGAGAAAACAATTGGACGATGTTTTCATCGAAGAGATGGGAGATCGTTTAGAGAAAGAATTGTCTATCATGAAGGTTTCCCGCTTAACCCGTTTTTGTTAAAGCGGAAAGAAGTCGCAGGGATTGTTGGAAAAGAAAAACCATCTGAAGCAGCGAGACGGATTGTAGATGTATTTTCTTCAGTTTATCAAAATTCTTTTGGACCTCAACAAAAAAGTGCTTTATATGCAGCAGTAAAACGCGGGATTGAGCTCTACGGCGACAAAATGAAAATGGATCTTCTTCTTGAAGTACTAGAGGAATTAGAAGGGTATGGTAACCAAGTATTACATCTATTAGTAGTAGACTTGTCCAGTTAGTGGATATCGACCCATTTGACTATGAAGCGAAAATCAGTGGGATGAATACTTTGCTCCAGGTGGAAATATTACAATAATCCAACTGGCAGGCTATGACCAAGATGAAATCAAACGGTTAATGGCAGAATTCATCCTTTGGGATCTTTGGTATTACACACAAGACGGAACAAAAGATAAAGCAATCCCAGTCATTCTAGACGAAGCGCAGAATCTGGACTTCTCAGACGGTTCCCCTTCAGCAAAAATATTAAGGGAAGGGCGTAAATTCGGTTGGTCAGCATGGTTTGCAACACAAACCTTTAACAACTTCTCAAAAGACGAACTATCCATCCTCGACAATGCGGGAACGAAAATATACTTCAATCCAGCAGAAAGTGAACTACGAGTCATTGCAGGTCGTATAGGGAATGCTTCAACGGAAGAACTAAGAATGCTACAAAAAGGTCAGTGTTTAGTAATGGGTCAGTTTATGCAAGCTGATATGAAGCTAGGGAATCCAACATACCACGTCGTTTCTGTTCCGGCGTTGGATGCGGAGATTAGGAAAGAGATTGTTACTGTTTAAGTAAATATCAAAATGAATGAAAACACCCTCTACTATCGAATTAAAATCAATTCAATAGTAGAAGGGTGTATTTTTATTTTGGAGGAGCATTTTGATAATATAGAGTCAATGGAATCGATTATGGGGATTGTTCTTGAAATATTGGGCTCTCGGTTGACAATCCGTACTTCCTGGTATTTAGCTTCATTTCTTAATATCGTTAAAGCATTTCTATGTGAGTAGAGTTTATAACGCACTAATAGGGATTCCTATCGAATAGTCCCATTCTTTTTAATCAGATTTCCTATATACTCCCTATCCAGCCAGAATGCTTGCTTAGTAATTTTTCTGCCATCAGGCAACAAAGTTTTATCGTTTCCATCTGTAGCTTTCGGTCGAATGTGGCAAAGTCCGTTATAACCTGGTTTAGGTAAATTGTTCTTTACAATTACTCGATTCTTCTGTTGTACAGGTGTAAGATTGATACCTTCTTGGATTAAAGCTTGTATATGATGCCAAAATTCTTTTAATCTGCCGTCGATTTCTTGAATAGGCATATTCCAAAGCTTCATACCGCTGAAATAGAGTAATCGATTTGGGTTATCGTTCTTACTTTCCTTGTATTGAAAGACAACAAATAGGAATTTTGTTTCTTCAAAATGATTTTTAAGCCAACTTTCATCCCATTCCTCTTGTGCCCATTCAATGAAATTCACATTTTTAAAAGACATATGCTCTTTGGGATAACCGTTAGGCTCTAAGCGCACCGTTTTAATATTAATATTTGCTTTCGCAAACTCTTCGATTTGATTGAGATTCGTCCCTTTAATACCAAGTAATTCACTGATAAATTCGTGAAGGAAGCTTTTTGATTTTTGATTGATAAAATTACCTGTTTGCCAAGAGATTTCTTCTAAAGATTTTCCGATGAAAGGAGCGAACTTTTCTTCAAGCAGTTGTTCGATTGTTTTTGTCTTAAGATCCTTAGAATTTGCGAAGTTTGTTAAGTCTTCATCTGTAATTACTTTCCGAATAAGTGTAGTCATATAGCTTTGCTTTAATGAGAAAGCCCTCTGCATCGCCATAACTTCACTAAATGGTTGGGATCTTAAGGAGTTTTTATTTGCACCTTTTGTACTCGCTGCTAAATAGTTTGTATCAGCTTCAGACAATTCGTGAGCAAGACCAGACCTAATTTTACTCACGATTAATTTCCAATCTTGTTTAATGATTTCGAGATCCTCTTCGGGGAACTTGAGTAAGTAGGATTTAAGGACTTTGTAATCTGCTCTCTTTATTTCCGGAATCCATTCATAAAACATTAATAATAATTCCTTGTTTTTACGCCAAAAGCTTGAATCATAAAACGAACCCTCTGCCTCAAGGTGGTAGTTAATAATGTTCAATACCAGCCTTTCTTTTGCAGTTAATGATCCGTCTTTGTTCCTTTTTACTGGAGTAACTTTCAATTCTATTCCCAAATTGGAAAAGTCCGCTTCACTTTTCGAGTTAATATCATAACCGAAGAAGCTTTCCTCTATGATTTGTCCCAATTGCCCCTTAGCCCTCTCATTTTCAATGCGTCCACTTTTATCAATATCCCCAAAAGTTTGGCCTTCTGCTTGCTGAGCTTTATACAATAACTCTTCTTCGCTTCTATATATCATTAAGAATCCCCTTCCCGAAATACTGTTACCAATATTCTAACATAAATAAAAAAGCCGATACATAAGTATCAGCCTAGGGATAGTTCCATTTGCACTTCAACTGGACTATCCGCTTTTTCAATCTCTTCAATTCGTTTTCCCATAATCTCAATCAAACCGACGACCAACGCATTCCCCATGCAGAAATATCTCATGCGATCAGTCATGCCGGAAGTCCAATCGTCTGGGAATCCGTTTAATCTTTCGCATTCGATAGGTGTGAGGAATCTTTTACGTCCGTCGACCTCGACAATGTGTGTACTTCGGTTTATGGAACCTTCGCTCGTCAACATTGTTCTTCCTGGTTTGTCCAAATCATCGGTAGGGGACATGCCGCCTTCAGAGAACATATACTTATGGCCATCAGCGGTTGTTCTTTCTATCTTTTTCGGACCCTCTCAGATAGTCGAATTTCTCTTCATTTTCCGGGGTGAGGTAGAATTTATCGTCAATCAGGTTTTCATCAAGAAGGATATCTTGTAATGTAGTCGGCTTTTTCAAGACAGGGTCTACATGAGCAGTAAATATTTTTCCGTTTCTCATTATTCCGGCAGTATGGAAGTTGAAAGAAAATTCATCGGAAATTTCTACGATATCCTCGGGCAGTAGTTCGGCGCCAATCCGTTCTTTGTAAGGTTCACTCATGGACGGGGAAAGGTTTTGCGAAGAAGCCTTCTTGGAAAATGATTTCATTTTCATCCAACTTTCTGTTGGCTTTCCTCGAAGGAGATACCGTTTTTATAGGCAAAGATGAATACTCTTCGTCTTCGTTGTGCAAAACCGTATTCAGCAGCATTGATTACACGCCATTCCACGCTGTAACCAAGATCTCTGAATGTAGCAAGCATGACCGCGAAATCCCTTCCTCTTTGGGAAGATGGGGATTTGAGTAGCCTGTCCACATTCTCAAGAAGGACATACTTTGGAGTGGTGTTTTCAAGAACCCTCTTGATTTCCCAGAATAGGACACCCTTCTTGCCTTGGATTCCTTGCTCGCCTGATAAAGTACGGGCTACGGAGTAGTCCTGGCATGGGAAACCGCCAACGACCAGGTTCGGAGCGACATCTTGGAACACTTCATCCGTCACTTCCGATATATCTTCATTACTGTGAATTCCAGTTTGGAAATTTCGTGAATAGCATTCAAATGCATCTTGGGCCTTCCGGGAAGGTTCCCATTGGTTACCCCAGACTACGTCGAAAAGGTCGGAGTTGGCTTGTTCCAAACCCCGGCGAAAACCGCCTACGCCAGCGAACATTTCTAATACACGAATCGTATTGCTGTCAGACATTTAAGAACACCCTTTCGCTTCCTTTTCTTTATTATAACCTATTTCGACAAAAAGATCAAGATCTAACTACGAAAAATATGAAATATGATTGTTCATTCTAATATTCTTTTACCTCGTTGACGAAATTTATAGTATCATCCGCCATTGCAAATTACTTCTTATCTCATGTTCCCTAACTCTTTTGACATGCCAATACTTTTTCTGCATAGTAGGCGGTGAAATGCAGGTCCTTTTCAAAGGTATCGGAGCCCGGTGGAAATTAATGAAAGATTATCTATCGGGATGTTGACCTAAAATATGTGTATGGTACCGAAAATTAGCCTAAATATTTAGTGAATTTAATAAACTCTTTACAAATTATTAATATGTAATTAATAAAGTATTAATAAACTAATAGAGTGGCCTCTTAGACCCTACATAAGATTTCAAAAAAATGGAATGGAGTGTTGTTAGCGTGATTTCAGTAATAAATAGAAACAAATCATTACAACGGCTACTTTCATTATTCCTAGTATTAGCATTGGTGTTTCCTATTTTTAACCCCTATGCAAGTGCTTCGGAAACTGAAAAGCTAGCGCCAGAAGAAAGTGTTTTATTGCCATACGACGCTGAATGGAGTTATTTAGATCAGGGAATCGATCTTGGTACAGAATGGCTTAATAATGATTATGATTATTCGAGCTGGAAAACAGGTAAAGCACCATTTGGTTATGGTGATGCTGTTTCGGAAACAAACCCTAATATCCCATTAGGTACAGAAGTAGATTTCGGTGATGATGAAGATAACAAACATATGACAACTTACTTTAAAACGAAAGTACAGGCTTCCTCACTAGAAGGCTATGAAGGACTGGAAGTTTACATTCATGTTGATGATGCGGCAGTAGTTTACATTAATGGGGAAGAAGCATTTAGAAAAGGAATCGAAGAAGGTGTAGAAGTTAATTATCATACACCGGGGAAATTTAAACCTAAGGAAGAAACATTCTATATCCCAACAGACGCGCTGAAGGAAGGAACAAATATTATTTCAGCGGAAGCTCATCAGGATGGGGGAGACAGTTCAGATCTTTGGTTTAAAATGTCAATCAAAGCAGTAACAGAAGTTCCAGAAATTATCGATTATACAACAACGCCAATACCAAATCCCAATGTTCCGGTTGGTGAAGTTTCTAGAGTAGTCGTATCATTCTATGGAGATACGAAAACGTCAAAAGGATTTACATGGTATACATCACAAGCTTCTGCAGGTAGTGATTTGCAAGTAATTGAGGGAATTTCTAAAGAGCCAAACTTTGAAACAGCAAACACGTTTACAGGGGATTATCAAAGATCAACCAATGCCCCTGAATTTGTGATTCATAAGGCAGTAGCAACAGATTTAAAACCAGGTACAGAATATATGTACAGAGTTGGTGATGCTTCTTTAGATTTATGGAGTGATGTAGGTTCGTTTGTAACGGCAGATGGTGATGATAAATTTACATTTATCAATCTTACTGATACACAAGCTAAGACAGAAGAAGAAGCCATTCTCTCTTCTGAGACTTTTGCAAAAGCGAGTAAAACTGTAGAGAATTCAGAGTTTATTCTTGGAAACGGCGATATAGTAGACAGAGGTTCAATAGAAAACCAATGGGGATGGGTATTTGATCATTCAAAAGAAACGTTGATGAACACGACGTTTGCTTCTTCAGCAGGTAATCATGATGATGATAAGAACTCCTTCATTGAACATTTTAATGTGAAGACACCTGAAGGTTCTTCAACAGAAACAGGTGCATATTACTCATATGACTATGAAAATACTCATTTTGTTATCTTAAATACGAATGAAGATTCAGAGGAATACCGAAACTTTTCTCCAGAACAAATCGAATGGTTACAAGCAGATATAAAAGCTGCTAAGGAAGATGAAAACATTGACTGGATCATCGCAAATATTCATAAGGGTCCATATACTACATCAAACCATGCAACCGATAACGATATTATGGGGCAAAATGGTGTTAGAGAAAAAATTCCTCCAATGCTATATGAGCTTGGTGTAGATTTAGTATTACAGGGGCATGACCACCTCTATGCCCGTTCGAAGCCAATTCAAAACGGCAATGCTGTAGAGGTAGATAAAGTAACGGAAAAGTATAATGGAATTGACGTAGAGTATTCAGTCAATCCGGATGGAGCAATCTATCTTATTCCATCTACCGCTGGTCCAAAAGTGTACTACAAAAACAAAAAAATTGATCCATCATACTATGATTTATTTGAAGTAGCGGAAGAACATAGTGCTGCTAAATACGGAACAGATGAAGGTAATGATTCTCGTCCTAAGAGAAGTCAGGTGCAAAACTTTGTTGAATTTAATGTAGATGGAAACAAGTTGACAGGTATCACATATGAAATTGATCGAAACATTAATAATGGTGAGCCATTTGTGGTCGATGCGTTTGGGATCATAAAAGAAGAAGATAGTAAAACGTATAATATTAAAAACGTAAAGTCGAAAAAACTAATAATTGACAAACCATATTCATTCGTTAATTTTGATGAAACTACAGTCAATATTGAGGAAGTTTTTGTGAAAAAATCCATTACACTAAAAGGTAAAGGATTAAAAACTAAAACTGTTACAATCAGTCCAACTGAACATAATGCCGTTATTGATTTCAGTGGAGAAGAAGTTCAAGATGTACGCCTTCAAACGAACAAAATTAAAGAAATTAAAGGTGCTGAAGGTGTAAAATCATGGACGATTCCAAATGGTGTTAAACTCTCAAAAATTAAATTTTACCATTCTAATGGAGAAGAAATTAAGATTAAGTAAAGTATTATAAGAAATGATGAGTGATATCTAAATCTCCTTTTTACGAGTGCCCTGTAGAGAAATCTACAGGGCTTTTTTATCCAACATTGCGAACATGCCATTAAGAATCCTCAAAACAGTCCTTAATCCACAGAAACCCATCCCCTCCAGACCACGTAACTATACACATAATGACGATAATCGCTACAAATTAAATTTCAGGTACCTGTGGAAGAAACTATCGTGAAAGTTTAAACAATCATGATTGTTTGTTACACAGGCACTGAAAATTAATTTATACATAAAGAGGTATGAAGTTGAGGTTATGAAATCGAACAGTATTCATTTTACTTATATTTATAAAGGCTATATACTAGAATTGTTAAAATATTAAATTTTATTTAGTGGAACTTTGTTAAAATGATTATAGTATTTCCGATTATCAATATTTTAACAGGATCCCTACATGTTATTTATGGAATAAAATGATGAGTTAGTAAACCAAGGAGGATTTTAAAATGGCTAAGGATCGTTATCAACAAGGTATAGAGAAGATAAAGGAACTTACTTCATCAGATGATGTAAATCCAACTGGCTTTATGGACATTGGGGAGGGGTTTAAAGATATTGCCCCTGATTTAAGTAAATATGTTGTTGAATTTGCTTTTGGAGACATTTATTCACGTCCAGGATTGGATAACAAGCAAAAAGTTCTTACAACCATTACAGCCCTTGTTGCCCAAGGGAAACCTCAGATTGAGATGCATATCAAGACTGGGCTTAGTGTTGGTTTAAAACCAGAAGAGATTGTCGGTTGCATCATGCACCTCATCCCGTATACAGGATTCCCAAGCGTTCTGAATGCATTAAAAGTTGCTCAAAAAGTGTTTGCAGAACAAGGTGTAAAAGTTACAACATCTGATGATTGAATAGGAACGGAAGTACTTCAGAGGCAAACAAATAACTGGGTCGAGACTGTTCCACAATAAAATGGTGACAGGTTCCTCGTCACACTTGCTTGAAAAAGAGCAGTCAACGATCTTTTCGTAGGCTGTTCTATTTCCATTCACCCCATTGTGTCCAACCGTTATGGACGTGGTGACGTAGCTGTGCAATGCATCAAAAAGACACAAAGTCGAGAGAGTTCTCGACAAGTTCTTTTTAGTTCTTTTAACCTTTTAGGTTATTGCTAGGTGCAAATTGCCCCTTCTAGAGAGGGCAACTTGCATTTTTCCTTGAGGGGATTTTGCTATTGTTGACGTTGCATTTTGCCCTGTTTGAAATGACAGCATTGAATCGTCAAAAAGGGGAGTTCTTTGACTCACTACTGTACATATGTTCCGGAAACCTACCTATGCCCATCCCCGGACAGTGATTGGGATAGGCAAGTGAAGGTATAATTGCCGAAGTAAAATGGCCGCATTTAACCAGCCTTCATCATAAGCGGTGAAAGTGCAAAAATTATCGTTTCTTTTATGAAAAGATATCTATCAAAACTTAGCAACGTCCATTCACATCGAATGCGCTATTCGACGAAAGGATACCGTTTTTTCTACATGAATACTGCCCCTTACCTTTTATATAGCCTCGTTAGCAAGAAAAGGATACAAAGTAATGTGCGGATAAGTTATCAGAGGATGACTTGTCCGCACACTTTTTTAGTTGCCCTTACTATATTTTCGACTCGCTACTACAGTACCGGTTTATCAGTCACATCTGTACTTGAATGTAGGTTCTGTCTGAATATAAAAAGCATTTCTGACTTGTGCACTCCAATTTGCAAAGGCTGATCTCCATTCGGGCGTTTTAAAGAACTGCTCAACAGTTTGTGTTTGAGAATGCCAAACTATAAATAGGTTGAGTGGGGCAATGCCTCCTGCCCAAATTCCGTTATTTGCGTCGGTATCTTCTTCCCTTACTAATAATAGGGGTAGTCCAAATTGAAAAGCCATTGAAGGTTCTACTTGTGAATAAACTGAACCCTGCCAGACCGGAGTGGATGGTGTAACGGTTCCGGTATTGTCTTCGACTGTTTCAACTTTAAAACGACGAAGGTTTATTGCCAACATTCCATAGCTTGATGAAACTAACCGACGAATATCAGTTAAAATGGATTCGGGATAACTTTCGCTTAAGGGTAATGTACGCGGAAAAAGCAAAGCATTCTCAATCTCCCAAATTAGACGATTTAGAAACCGTTGTTGGTTGTTATTTAAATGCGTTGTCGTACTTAAAAATATGGGAATACGGTAAGCGCGGTCAATACACTCCAGGTGTGCTGATTCTGTGTTTTCTTTACGTAATACTTTATGTCCATCATTACTCATTTTCTCACCTCCTTACTTGTTAATATATGAAGAAGGAATAAGAGTGCTTGGACATAACATCCGAATTCTAGATATATATGCATACTCTGTGTTTGAAATAAACCATGTACTCATGTTTTGTTCGACGAAGTTGATTGATACTGTATCACCATATGGTCAATCATCATGTCTACTAAATGAGGGCGTTTAATATTATCCAGTTACCTGGACTTCATTGGAAAAGAGCATTTACTGTAAAACAGTCCTTAATTCGCAGAAATCTTCTCCTCCGATTTACGTAAATCATAGATAGACAAAGCACGCAATCAAGGAGGGAGAAATATGTTCGTACATAAGAGAATAAAGACGGCATTTCTACTGCTATTCAGCTGTATCGTATTAGCAGCCTGCTCAGAGCAGGAAAAAACGGATACCGCAACCGAAGAAGAAACGGAAGGTAAAGTGTTGGAAAAAGAGGCAGATGCAGTAACAGTAACCGATGAGATCCCTGTTGCTTCGCTGGAGCTGGAGGGGATGATAGCCCAGGAGCCTGGAAAATAATGACCTAGATGCCGATCAAATTTACGACTATCTTGTGTACCAGCTAGGTTCGGGGCAATATCAATCGTACTATGAGCAACTCGATTCGTATGATCATGGCTACGAAATGCCTGAATTGCCAGAGGGTAAGGATGAAATTGAAGTTGCGAAGGCACGAAAAACAAATATTGTTATTTTGATGGATGCGAGTGGCAGTATGAAGGCCGAAGTAGCGGGCGCGGCGAAAATGACGTTGGCCAAAGAGGCGATTGAGCGGTTTACGAGCGAGCTGGAAGAGGATGTTAATGTTTCCCTTCTTGCATATGGACATAAGGGAACAGGCAGTCGTGCCAGTCAATCGATGCGGTGTATCCGCTTGGGGAGTATAACCAGGCTGCTTTCCACGAAGCAATGGATTTAAATTTCAGTTGCCTGTGCAAGAAACTATCGTGAAAGTATAATAAAAAATTATTCCTATAAAATAATATGTCCTATCCGAAAGATTGTTTATTTCAATTCAAATTCGCCACCTTAAATAATGAATATTTTTTATAATGATATATTAAAATAATTTATTGTATTTTTATTAGTTACATTAGATCTTTGTATCTGGTATCAAGCTTAGGAGTATTAGGTAAGCATGATTGGTTTTCAAATAAAATTATTGAAAGAAAGCGATTAAGTCATTTAGGGTTAATTTTCTATATACTTCTCCAATTGGATAAGAAGAATAAAGTAAAAGATGTTAAAATAAGAGTTATATAAAGTTATAAATAGAGTGTAAAAGGGAGATTAAACGTGAATATACATCATCCACCTGACTATTCATCTGTCCCACAAGACAATGCTATCTTAGAGCATTATGGGATAAATGAACTAAACTTTGAATCAATAAAAAAGTATCGGGAAAAGTTTTCTGCTCTTAAACCCAGTCATCCTTGGAACGGATTGGAAATGAAGGAGTTTTTATATAAGATCGGTGCGTGGGGAAAGGCACGAAATACGAATAAGGAGGGTCTGACTCTTGCTGGTTTATTAATGTTTAGTGAAGAACGGATTATTACAGAGGTCTTGCCGCAATATTTCCTAGAGTATCGAGAAAATCTGGAGGAAACACTGGTTGAAGATTGGTCTAAACGCTTTACCTCACAGGATGGAACTTGGTCGGGTAATTTATTTGACTTTTACTTTAAAACAACAACGGATTTAAGCGATGACTTTCATTCTTTATATCCGAATGGTCATTGGACTGAAGCTGACGGGAATGCTGCTCTATCGTGCTTAGATGAGTCCCTAATCAATGCATTAGTTCATGCTGATTATTACGGTGAAGGTGGAATTGTCATTGAAAAAGAAATGGATTTATTACGTTTTTCGAATCCAGGTCTTCTCCGTATCCCTGTAGAACAGGCTCTAGAAGGAAATATAAGTAATCTCCGTAATCCTAGTCTCTTTAAAATGTTTATTTTAATTGGACTTTGTAAAAGAACAGGTTCTGGGCTAAAAGGTATTAAAATAAACTGGGCAGGTTATGGAGATGATGCTTTTGATTTAATCCAAGATTCAACATCAGAACGCACAATCCTCACTTTATATGCTAAACAAAATGCACCGGATAAAGAACAGCTAGAAGAAGTGATAGAAAACAACCTTTCATTATTTCCCCAAGAAGACGATTCATTTATGGCGAATTTTGACGATATAGAGAGCTCCTATAATAATGAAATGAACTCCTTCAATAGTGAAGTTAACTCCTATAGCAACGAAATAAGCTCCTATAATAACAGTGGTAGCTCCATGAATAATGAGTTTAACTCCTATAATAACACTGATAACTCCTATATTATAGAGGATGACTCCGTAAATAACGAAGAGAACTCCTTGAATAATGAAGTTGAAAATATGAACTCCTATAATAACGTGCAACAGGCAGATATTAATGAAAAAGCAGATAGTGTCCTAAATGATTTAGAAGATGAAGATCACGAAGGAGAAGTGAGCGAATCATTAGCACAATTATCACCAAAGGAAATAGAAGAAAAGTTATGGGAAATATCTGAGCTTGCTAGAAGAAAAAAACGATTAGCCCCAGCTGTCATGGAAGAAATGATTGTGAGTCTTTGTACTCATAAAACTTTAATGTTAAGAGAATTAGCATATTTATTAGACCGAACTCCTGATGGATTAAGAAATAATTATTTAGCAAAGTTACTGGATAAAGGAAAGATAAAACTAAAATATCCGAACCAAGTGAATCATCCAAAGCAGGCCTATATCATTGTTAAGCAGAAAGAAAAGTAAAGTAAAGTTATATCCTTCTTATTGATGATTTTTTAGATAACCATAATAAATGGAGGTTTTTTTATCTTCAAAAAGAAAATGCTGACGTGGCTATGTGATATTGCCTTCGTCAGCTTTTCCATTCTTTAAACGAATAGAACCTCATAGTTCTCTTTTAATAAGAAAATAATAGAAACGATTTTCGGATTGTATTTCGGAAAATATAGATTATAAATTCTGTCCAAATTTAATGGTATATTAATACTGACATTAGCTATAAGATAAAGGAGCAATTATGAAAAAGGAATGGATTCTACGCTGGACTTTTTTTGTTTTTGGAATAATGGTGTTAGCATTTGGCATATCTCTAACAATTGAAGGAAAGCGTTTCGGGATTGGACCGTGGGATGTTTTTCATTATGGTCTATTTACTAAATTTGGCTTTACTATTGGAACTTGGTCGATAATAAGTGGATTTTTACTTTTGGTAATCAGTTCAATTTTCACTAAGGCATGGCCCAAAATAGGGGCTTTTCTGAATATGTTGTTACTAGGATTATTCATTGATCTTTTTAATTCGATTTTACCTAGCATAGATAGTTTGGCAGGAGCAGCAATTGCTTTTATCATAGGTGTTGTTTTAATTGGGTATGGTATTGGACTATATGTTTCTGCTGATTTTGGAGCAGGTCCTAGGGACAGCTTTATGTTATTGATTGTTGAAAGAACGGGTTGGAGTATCCCGTTGGTTAGAAATGGAATTGAAGTACTCGTTTTTGTGCTTGGTTGGCTATTAGGGGGGCCTGTTGGCATTGGAACAGTGTTTATCGCGTTTGGATTGGGTCCGATTTTAGGATTTTCTATTCCTCAATGTAAGAAACTGCTGACACATTTCCTTGACCAAAAGGATCGCCTGATAACGCATATATAGATAATTATATTTCAGGTGCCTGTGCTAGAAACTATCGTGAAAGTTTAAACAATCATGACTGTTTGTTACACAGGCACTGTAAACTAAAAAGGTTGAGATACACAGCAGATTATTGTGTATCTCAACCTTTTTAAATTCCATGTGGGTATTATATGGAAAAACTATTAAAAGTACCCCAACTCTCTTGTCTAGCAAACTGAGGGTGAGTGGACATAAAGTTTACGATTATTAAAGCGCAATCCAGATTTGGGTATAGGTCGAATAAAAATCGATCACCGTATCGAATAGCCGTTAATGCAAGTGGTAATTCGCGTCGAAAAACTTCATTCCGTCTTGTTGCTGCGGTTATGTCATGTTCTCCTTGATCTATAAATACATATACAATGTAATATAAACAAGTTTCATTTGTTTTCCATTCACCTAATACTTCATCTCTCATGTCAGGATTGACTTTATCCCACGCAAACTGAGTTCCGATCGTTAAGAAGAGTTCTCCAGTCATATCAGAGTGAGTTAGTGTGTAATGTCTTGGGATAATCGGTTCCGTAGCCGTTACACCATTTCTGTATTCAACAGATAGTCTTTCCGAATTGAACTTACTCATGCTATTAACTCCAATCGGTTTTATATATATATATGCTTCTTTTTTTACGTTTGGGAATGGTAATAAAAAATGCCTAGTTAGTAAGCATATGATCTGTTGACCTGCTAATACTCCTTTATCAATCGATTCAGTAGAAGATTTATATTTCATTGAAAAAAACATTTCTCAAAAACAGTCCTTAATTCACAGAAACCCATCCGCTCTAATCCACGTAAATAATAGATATAATTAGCATGCAATCTAGGAGGGGAAAATATGTTTGTATATAAGAGAATACAAATGGCATTTCTGCTGCTATTCAGCTGCATCATCCTGGCAGCCTGCTCGGAGCAGAACAAACCAGACGCCACAGCCAAAGAAGAAACAGAAGAAAAGACAAAAGAGAAAGAGCTGGATAAGACAGCAGTAACCGATGAGATTCCTGTTGCTTCGTTGGAGCTGGAGGGGATGATAGCCCAGGAGCCTGGAAAATTGCTGGAGTTGCATATGGAACCTAATATCGAAGCGGCAGAAACTAAAGATTTTTGGACGTACAATAATTTCTATGAGGATACATTTGAACCGATTATGCATGAGGCGCTGACGGATTATTTCTTGGGAAATAAAGGTCTGGACACCGATCAGATTTACGACTATCTTGTGTACCAGCTAGGTTCGGGGCAATATCAATCGTACTATGAGCAACTCGATTCGTATGATCATGGCTACGAAATGCCTGAATTGCCCGAGGGTAAGGATGAAATGGAAGTTGCGAAAGCACGAAAAACAAATGTTGTTATTTTGATGGATGCGAGTGGCAGCATGAAGGCCGAAGTGGCGGGCGGGGCAAAAATGACGCTGGCCAAAAAGGCGATTGAGCGTTTTACGAGTGAGCTAGAAGAGGATGTCAATGTCTCCTTACTTGCATATGGACATAAGGGAACGGGCAGTGGTGCCGACAAAGAACTGTCGTGCCAGTCGATTGATACGGTTTATCCACTTGGGGAGTATAATCAGGATACTTTCCACGAAGCGATGGATTCGTTCCGCGCAAGCGGATGGACCCCGCTAGCGGGTGCTATGGAGAAAGCGCATGAATTACTATCTCCTTACGGGAATGATGGCCACAGGAACGTTGTGTATATTGTGAGTGACGGTATTGAAACATGCGGAGGGGATCCGGTCGAAGCGGCAAAGAAGCTGCATACCGGTAATATAGAGGCTCAAGTCAATATTATTGGCTTTGACGTAGATGATGAAGGCCAAAATCAGTTACGAGAGGCGGCAGAAGCAGGGGGAGGCAAGTATGCGACCGTGCGCGATCAATCAGGGTTTGAGGATGTCCTGATGAAGAAATGGAAGCCGAGCTATATGCAGGTTTGGACTCAGCAAGGAGTATCGCTAAGAAGTTTGGTTGATCAAAAGGCTGAGCTCCAAGAAATATACGGTCGCCTTTCGAATGTCTCCGACCGGGAAGCGATTCGAATCGGTAGAGCAGCGCGTTTCTTGGAAAAGGAACAGCTCATAAGCGACGAGGACGCACAGACAGTCATTGACCGAGCCGATGAAATGAAGGAACTGAGAGGGAATCATTTCAAAGAACTCTATGACACTAAAAGTGCAGAAGCAGAGCAGGCAAGGGATGAAATAGATGCCGCGGTACAAGCTTGGAAGGATAAGTGGTATAAGGAATTAGAGGGAGAGTGATCAAAAAAGGGAATCTGGTACCCATCACGAAGAACGATTTTTCTGACCTAAAAGCGACAGCGTTTGAGAGCGGCAAAGTATAATTTCTGTAAAGAGCACAAAAATAAACAGCCACCTGATTTAGGTGGCTGTTTTGTTGTTATTCAAGGCTTCCTGTAAAGTCTTCGTATGCATCTTGCCAAATGGTTACGCCTTGGCTCATTGCGGAACCACCGCCTAGAGCCGCCGCCACTCCGATTGCCTCCATCATTTCTTCCGCAGTAGCACCCGCATCCAGGCACCCCTTTGTGTGGTAGACGATGCAATATTCATTGTGGGCATGCACACTAATGGCGAGTGCGATGAGCTGTTTGTTTTTTTGATCCAATTTACCGTTTTCGAAACACGACTCAGTGAATGCATGAAACGCTTTGGCCACATCCGGCAATTTTTCTGTGAAAATGCCCATTCCCATTTTGTATTCCTGTAATACGGCTTCTGTATACGTAATTTCTTCCATATACTTTCCCTCCTATCCGAGGGTAGTATCAGCAAGTTGGAGGAAGGTATGCATTGTTTTTAAATAATATTCTTCGTACCCTTCAATATGATATAAGCGTTTGAAAGGATTTATACTTTTTTCTGGCGGTAATGCGAATTTTGCTTGATGTATGCAATAAAGAAAGTGCCTCTAGAGTCAAAGGATTTTAAGAGCGATCTATTATACGAAATTTATATAATAGATCGGGATTTGAGGGAAGAACTGTGACATGATGTTCTTAAACTAACGAGGTATGTGAAATAAATGGTAATATTTATTGAAATGATGAAAATTAGGAGAGTAGCATGAGAGTCTTATTAGAGTTAATACGTATTATCTTCATATTTGCTTTTGTTGGTAGCATTTTGGGTTATTTTTTTGAAAATGTATATTTAGAAATTGGCGTTGATACTGAAAAATATGGTTGGATGGGTTTTATCGCTATTCTTATTCTGATGTTTGTACTATATAGAAATAAATTGCAATTTAGCGGATGGTATAAAGGGAGAGGTAGAAAAAAACTACCGAAAATAGTTTCTCAAATACTTATTTTTAGTGCAATTAGTCTGTTATTATTACCACCAGTTCTGAGTTTCTTGTTCAACTAACGGATGCTTTTTTTATCAAGGAGATAGTAAAATAAGCTTTGAGGACTTTTGGGTTCGGCTGTGGAGATCCTAATTTGAATGGGTAACAAAAAAGGCCCCCAATAGCCGAAGCCATTAGGGGAAAAGGGGTATCATTCACTTGATATATATATGATTGAATGTAATAAGGGATTAGGCCTACGCCTTGCCTTCTGCTTTTCACGTTGCGAATTGCCTCAAATCATTTTCTTCTTACTGAGTATTACACCCCCATTCATACCTCATATACTAGTATCGATTGTGTACTTTCCTAAAGAGGAGGAATGGTGTGGACATTATAGTGCGACCGGGAGATTCGCTCTGGTATTATAGCCAGTTATATAGGATTCCGATTCAATTGATCATAGATTCGAATCGTGATGTAAACTTGCAGGTTCTTTCGGTAGGGCAACGCATCCGAATTCCGGGATATGTGGCGTTTGAGGTGCAAATCAATCAAGGGGAATCATTATGGTCGATTGCGCAGCGAAGAAATGTCCCTCTCGACGCGATTTTTCTTGTGAATCCAACGCTAAATCCAAACCGCCTGCAAGTCGGGCAGTCCATCCGGGTTCCTTTGCGCATTACATGGAGGCTCGTCAACGGAAGGCAGACGTATAGCTATGAGTTGATGGTTGACGACTTGAGAAGGCTCCAAGCTGTCTATCCCTTCATTCAAAACACGTCAATCGGGAATTCGGTTCTCGGTAGGAGTATTCCTGAAATTCAGCTTGGAACCGGGCCGAAACGGGTTCATTACAACGCTTCCTTCCATGCAAACGAATGGATCACAACGCCCGTCCTGATGACCTTCCTTAATGATTATTTGCTTTCCCTGACAAATCAAACCCCGATACGCGGCTTGTCCACGTTCCCTTTGTACCAACAATCCACCTTGTCTATTGTCCCAATGGTGAATCCTGACGGAGTTACACTTGTTCAGCAAGGGCCACCTGAGACGGAGCCGTGGAGGAAGAGAGTCGTAGAATGGAACAATGGCAGCACAGATTTCTCTGGTTGGAAAGCGAATATTCGAGGTGTCGATTTGAACGATCAGTTCCCGGCAAATTGGGATTTGGAACGGGAACGTAATCCGAAAACCCCGGGACCCCGAGATTACGGTGGCGAACGACCACTCTCGGAACCGGAGGCCATTGCGATGGCAGACCTGACGAGGGAACGGGACTTTGCGTGGGTGCTCGCGTTTCATACGCAAGGTGAGGTCATCTACTGGGGGTATCAAGGATTAGAACCGCCGGAGTCGGAAACCATGGTCAATGAATTTAGCCGGGTAAGCGGCTACGAGCCGGTTCAAACAATTGATAGCTACGCCGGCTACAAGGATTGGTTTATTCAAGATTGGCGAAGACCAGGATTCACTGTCGAGTTAGGGTTTGGAACCAACCCTTTGCCAATCACACAGTTTACTGAAATCTATGAAGAAACGTTGGGTATTTTTCTAGCCGGACTGTATTTGTAGGGTAACAAGTTCTCGCTCGACCAATTGCAACCAGAAAACAGCTACCTGATTCATGCAGGTAGCTGTTTTCTGGTTATTCAAGGCTTCCTGTAAAAATGCCCGTTCCCACTTTGTATTCCTGTCATACATGGAGGACGTGCATTGTTTTTATGTAAAAAAGTTTAATAGATGTCGTCCAACGCTACTGGATATCGTAGTATAAACGGGCTGATTTGGGTATGAATCTGCGAATCTGATGTTCATTAAAACCAACCATTAGGCGTTTTTCATCGTGGATGATGGGGCTTCTTAAAATACGGGGATTTTTCTGGATAAATTTGTATAGGTCACTTAGAGATAAATGTTCTATATCGCCAAGCTCTTGTCTAATTGCGTTTGATTGCTTGGAGATGATGTCTTCCGTACCATTCTCAGTTAGGCGGAAGATACCTTGAATTTCCGGCAAAGTTAAGGACTCCGAAACGATATTCCGTTCAACAAAAGGTATATTATTTCCTTGAAACCACTTTTTGGCTTTTCTACAAGACGTGCTGCCCGGTCTAACATAAAGTGTTAGCATGCAATGATTCCCCATTCTGTTAGTTGTACTGCTGGTAGTAAGGTGAATGCTATATCAGTAAGTCCATCCTTATTGACTAATCAAGTGCTTAACTTTTTTAGATATATCTTCATAAGTAGTATCCAAAGACACCGCTAATTCCTTAAACATAATGTTTTTTATGTTTGCTAAGAGAGTTCGATCAGGTTCATAGGGTTTCTCTTTGTTCTCACTAACCTCATGGTTTTTCCTCATTAACGTAATAGCTACTTTAGCAATTTCTTTACGATCCCCTGAATTGACGAGACTTTTATATTGTTTAGATCGCTGTCTGTTATCCTCTATCCACTCGATGCCAGGCTGTTGAAAGCAATTCAAAATTTCTTCTGCTTCTTCTCTTTGCATCATTTTCTGCATGACTACTTGTTTACTATCAATAGGAATATTTATGATTAGTTTTGGATTTTCCTGTGGATGCAATACATAATACGATCTCGTGGCGCCACCATAGGTTCTTTCGCATATATCGTCAATTTCACATAACCCATGCGCCGAATGAATAATGATATCTCCAATGTTAAACATGTAGCCCATCCTCCAACTCGACAATTGTCAATTTAGTTTACAATATCATTTTACGACAAAAACAAATGTTTGTCAATTCGGTTGACAATTTTAAGGTGATTTTATATAGTAATTGTCAAAGATAGCCGAGGGGTGAATGGGTTGGATTCCGAGTTTAAAAATATGGATATAATTGATATGGTAAGCGAACGGCACCTTCAGCTTAGAAAACTAACGGAGAAACGATGGAATGATAGCAGTGATATCTATTTGTCGAACTCCGAGTGGTTCATCATGGCGAGAATTTATAAAAAGCAGCCTACGATTGCGTACGTTTCCAAAAACGTGGATATTTCCAGGCAAGCCACCCATAAATTTATAAAAAGCTTGGAAGCAAAAGGGATAGTTGAAATTAGCAGTGTTGAATATAACAAAAAAGACAAATGTATACGGCTAACAAAATTAGGTGAAGAGTGTTATGAAAAAAGTCAATCGTTGAAGGTGAATTTAGAGAAAGAAATCGCCGACAAGATAGGTTCTGAACAGTTCACACTTCTAAAGGATCTGCTGAAATTGGATTGGGGTTTATAAAATCCAATACCTTCCATTAGTCAATCAATATAAAGTATTACAATAAATTAACACCCCCTTAATAATCACCAATTACTATTGGTGTATAAGAGAGTACATTTTGGGGGTTAAACAGATGAAAATGAAAAAGAAATTAATTGCGGGAGTTACGGCGGCGGGAATTCTTTTCGGGGCAGGTCAGCCTTACAATGTGTTCGCGGAACAATCCTCGCTTTATCAATATAAAGGTGAGGATTTGAAAGTTACGCAGATTGGCCAATATGACAGTACTGTAGGTATTGGTGGTACTGAAATTATGGCTTATGATGAAACGTTAAAGCGTGCATTTGTAACAAATGGTGTAGTAGCTGGAATTGATATTCTTTCTTTTGAATCCTTAACATCAGGTGAATTTACGAAAGTTCGAGCGTTGAAACGGGTATTCTTGGCGGATTTTGGAATTGAAAATGTATCAGATATTACAAGTCTAGCATCCCATCCGACAAAAGATTTAGTTGCCGTTTCTGTTGTCAGCAATCCGAAAACAGATCCTGGCTATATTGTCTTCCTATCGAAAGAGGGAGCGTACATATCGCACGTACAAGTGGGTTCGTTGCCAGACATGGTGACATTTACGCCAGATGGAACGAAGGCCATTGTTGCAAACGAAGGGGAACCAAGTGATGATTACGCGGTTGATCCGGAAGGTACGATTTCAATCATTGATGTCACAAAAGAACCAAGCGATTTCACAGTAAATACGCTTTCTTTTAAAGATGTAGACATTGATGGAAAAGTTCGAGTGAATTCTAAAGGGACGGTCCTTCAGCAATTGGAACCTGAATACGTAGCGGTTTCTGAAGATAGTAAATTAGCGTATGTCTCTATGCAAGAAAATAATGCAATCGCTACGGTTGATCTTGAAACAGAGAAAATCCTACATGTGAAAGGGCTTGGCGTTAAAGACCACTCTTCTCCTGGGAACGAACTCGATGGGAAGCGGAATGATGAAACAAAAATTGAAAGCCTTCCACTACTAGGTTTTTACATGCCAGATGCTATTGATACATTTACAGCGGGTGGAAAAACGTATATTTTGACGCCGAATGAAGGAGACGCGCGAGATTACGAAGCGTATTCCGAAGAGGCGGAAATCGGTGATATCGTAGATAAGATTAAATTGAATGCCGATCATTACAAAGGGTTCACGCAAGATGAACTCGATAAGCTAGTAGCAGATGGCTTATTCGATGAAATGAAGAAAACAAAAATCACACTCGAACAGGGTGCGGCGGCTGATGGTTCTTATGAAGCGCTCTATTCTTACGGTGCACGTAGTTTCTCCATCTTTGATGCTGAAACAATGGAGCTTGTGTTTGACAGCGGAAGTGAATTCGAGAAAATTACTGCTGAAGCGCTCCCTGAGTTTTTTAACACGGATAACGAGGAAATTGCATATGACAAACGGAGTTCAGCAAAAGGTCCAGAACCCGAGACTGTCGTTAGTGGAGAAATTGACGGTAAAAACTATGCATTTGTCGCATTGGAGCGCGTGAGCGGCATTATGGTGTATGACCTTACGAATCCATTGAAGCCTGAATTCGTTACATTTATGACAAGTAGGGATTACAGCGAGGATATTAAAGGAGATGTATCACCTGAAGGTTTGCGCTTTATTGCTGCCGATCAAAGCCCTACAGGTCATGCCTTATTAGCGGCGACTCATGAAGCATCTGGTACGGTTGCAATCTATGAGTTTGGTGGAAAAGACATGAAAAAACCAAACCCGTTTGAAGATGTAGCAGAGAGCCATTGGTCATTTCCGTATATTGATGATTTGTACCAGCGCGGCGTGATCAAAGGCAAAACGGAAACAACTTTTGCACCGCAGGACGCAGTAACGCAGGCCCATTTTGCAACGATGTTAGCCAATGCCCTTGATGTGAACACGACCTCTGATAGCCCTAGCGGCACGCAGGATGCGTTACAGGCTGTTATAGACGAGATGAGTAATGGTACATCGGATAAGCTGATTGACCCAAATGCAAACCTCACACGTGAACAAATGGCGGTCATGGCGGTAAATGCATATGAATACGCAACAAAAACAACGGTGATCGTTGAAGAGGAAAAGAACTATAGCGATCTGAAAAGCGTGAGCGATTATGCACTGGAAGACGTTCAAAAAGCACGTACGCTAGGCGTAATGGAAGGCGATGGAGATCAATTCCGACCGAAAGAATCCTCTACGCGTGCACAAGCTGCAAAAGTGATGTCCATTTTGCTGCAACAAATAGAAAGTGAATTGCACGAGTAACAGTCACTCATACAATTCGGAACACACAAAACGACAAAGGGAACCATCCTTTGTCGTTTTGTCTTGCCTATGGGTGACAGTCGCCCACGTAATTATTAAAAATAATGCGGGTACAAATCTCGATGCGTCTCAATCCATTGTTGCATCTCGCTAATCATCGTTTCGTAACTTGGTACTACGAATGCGAAATCCTTGCGGTTATTGAGCAATGTTTTGTTCACGTTGACAGCATCACTCGGTACAATCGTCACTTCATCTGCTTTGAAGTGCGTTTTGAAAATTTTTAACATATCATATTTACTGATTGGTTGATCGTTAACGAGGTGGTATAATCCCGTTACATTTTCGACAGCGGCCTTTTCCATCGCTTTTGCCAATGTCAGCGTCGTAACACCAGTCCAGATGGCGCCTGTAAAGCCGTTAATGATTCCTTTTTGTTTCATGAACCAATTAAACAAGCCGATGCCATTCTTTTTCATATCTGGGCCTATGATTGAATTCCGGAAGGTTAAGTTTTTGGTATCATGTATTTCGCCCAATGCTTTTGTACGATCATAAAATGTTTCACCATCATGTAAGGTGTCCTCGGAATAGGGGGCTGATTTACCGGAGTAAACACAATCAGTACTCATGTGAATGAGTTTAGTAGGGGCGTTTTTCAACATGTCGGCCAGTAAGTGTGGCAAGTAACTGTTCAAATAGATTGCTCTTGAAGGTGAGGCGTCACACGCTTCGTTTAAAAGGCCGATGCAATTGATCACGGCATCATAGTCACCTTTTGAAAGAATGGACTGTAGCAAAACCTCGTCCGTGCTATCACCGCTAATGTTGTTGCCAAAAGGAAATGCCGTTCGTGAGAAGGTGGTCACCTCGTGACCCTGTTCACTTAAATAGATTGCAATGGTGTGACCAGCCATTCCGGTGGCCCCAAGAACTAAGAATTTCATGCTAACCTCCATTCCATTTGCGCAGTTCCTCTTTAACAAAATGCAGTTTCAACAGCTTCTCTTTAATCTCATCCACTGAAAGGATTTTAGTATTATTCGAGTTGTATTCATCGGTTAACGTGATTTTAGGGGAACCTTCATCCAGGTATTTTGCGTAATTCAAATCGCGATTATCGGCAGGAATTCGGTAAAAATCGCCCATGTCGATTGCTTTGGCGGCCTCTTCTTTTGTAAGGAGCACCTCGTAAATCTTTTCTCCGTGACGCGTACCGATGATGTTTATTTCATTTTTGGCGTTGAAAAGTTCAAGCAGCGCTTGTGCCAGGTCTTTGATATAGGAAGCTGGCGATTTTTGGACCATGATGTCGCCATTCCACGCATTGCTGAAGGCGTATAGCACCAATTCGACTGCTTCTTCAAGGCTCATCATGAAACGGGTCATATGTGGATCTGTAACCGTTAAAGGCTTTCCGTTCTTGATTTGTTCGATGAATAACGGGATGACCGATCCGCGGGATGCCATCACGTTTCCGTAGCGGGTTCCGCAAATTAAGGTGTTGCCAGATGCGATCATTCTCGATTTTGCGATGAATGTTTTCTCCATCATTGCTTTTGAAATTCCCATCGCATTGACGGGGTAAGCCGCCTTGTCCGTGGAAAGGCAAATGACTTTTTTGACGCCTGCATTGATTGCGGCAGTTAGGACATTATCGGTTCCTATAATGTTTGTTTTTACGGCTTCTAACGGAAAAAATTCACATGAGGGGACTTGTTTCAGGGCGGCTGCATGGAAAACAAAGTCTACATTGTGCATCGAATTGTATAAACTGCTACTATCCCGCACATCGCCGATATAAAATTTGATTTTATGGCTTTGGTATTTGGTGCGCATAGCATCTTGTTTTTTTTCGTCTCTTGAAAAAATCCTGATTTCCTTGATATCGGTCGCTAAGAATCTTTCCAGTACCGCGTTTCCAAACGAGCCCGTACCACCTGTTATGAGCAAAATTTGATCTTTAAACATTAATTTATCTTCAACTCCTTTCAGTGAAGGGAACATTCCAGAAGCCATTCGACCTCTATTTCAACCCTCTAAGATGTAAATCAGATTCGGAATTATCTCTAGGATAGTTATACCAGTAGGCAAATAGTCCGGTATATTTGCATTTCGGATTATTATCTAGCAATACCCTATTAAAATCCCAGTCTCCAGCAAAGTCTTTTCTTGTCGTAAATACTGCATCCCCTATAAAACTCCTTCGAATAATCTTAAATTGCCCACACCACGTATAGCCATCAGCTTCGCTTTTCACAAATTGGAATCCATGTTTCGTTAACATATTGTAGTAATAGATATCATATTCGCCGTCCACTTGTGCGAGTACATCGCGAATAGGGGGGAGGTATTGATCGTCGCTGTCGATGATTGCGACGTAATCACCGGTTGCTTCTGCAATGCAACGATTATAGGAATCACTCGCGCCTTTGTTTTTTTCATGTGTGATGATTTTTAGTTGCGGACAAGTTTTTTGATATTCCTTTAATACTGCTGCAGTGTTGTCGGTGGAACCATCATCACAAACAATAATTTCATAGGCATATTCTTTTGGAATACTATCCAACATGTTCTTAATCCACTCTTGACTATTGTAAGCGGGGGTTAGGAAACTAATTCGCATCAAAGCCACTCATTTCTTTATTGATTGATTAAAAGTAGGTCTGTCCAGTATATGCGTGTGGTTGTTCCAACCTTAGGCCGGAGTCCGTGGCGCCGTAGAAGGACCCATTCTAACGTCGATAAAATCCTTCTACCGCCACATCATACTCTTGATAAATATCGCTAAATAAAGCCTTGCCAATGAGCTCACGTAGCACACCGGAGAAGTACCCAGGAAGATTGCTTATCTTCTTCTGTTTCGTTGCCTGGACGGCAATCTGAAGGGATTGCAGTGCCAATTGTTCAAATAGCTCTTCTTTGTCGGCGTAGATGCTGAATTTGAGCATCTGTGTGGATTGTTGGCGATAGACGCCGAATAACTTTCGTGCCATAGCGGTCTCTCCGGTCGTTGTGGATAGCAGTGATTTCATTCTCGCCTAGACTGTCATGACAGGGCGAACAAAGTGGATGCGGTCGATGATACCGAGCTTTTCTAGTTTGCGGATGGCGCGGCGGATGGTGGCATTGGATTTCTCTAGTGCTTTTTCCATCGTTTCGTGTTTCAAGTGGGCTGCGCCGAATTTGACGGAGTAACGGCGGATCATGTCGAGAACAGCCCGCTCCGTATCGTTCATGGCATTCCAGTGCGCGGCGATATGCTCTTTCGCAGCTTTGTCCATATCGTCTTTGTTAGTGAAGTGTGCGTAGTCTGCTAGGTATGTGGTCATCGGTAATATCCCCCTTTATCCTTTATATAGAGAAGGGTGGGGGATTAGTGGACAGCTTTCGAAAAAAGATTTAAAAAACAGTAGAACGCTGTTTTCTATGTTGTATTGTGTCGGCACCTAGTCCTTCGTTAGTCTTTCTCCAACTCTACTTTCTTGTCATAATAGAGTCAGGGAGTCTGGAAGAAAGGGATGTAAAATAGTAAGCACTTCCTGAGGCTTTTTTTGGGGGGATGATTCCCCGGACTGGCTGTCGACATAACCCGTCAACTGGATCAGATCGGTTTCGGTACACTTATAGCACTTCAAGGGAGGGAGATTGTGTGAAAAGAGTTCCTATGCTGCAAATGGCGTTGGCGATGGCCATCTTTGGGTCCGTCGGATTTTTCACAGTGAAGACAGGGATTCCTGCGGCGGAATTGGTGTTTGTCCGATGTATTTGCGCCACACTTTTTTTAGGATTCTGTTGGTTCGTGACAGGGCAATACAAAGTAGAGGTTTGGAGAAAGCGGGAAGTTATGCAAACGATTGTTTGCGGCATATTTTTAGTACTGAACTGGGTGTTTTTGTTCAAGGCATTCGAAGAAATATCCATTACAGTGACCATCACGCTTTATAATTTAGCGCCGATTTTTGTAATAATCATAGGAAGTTTGTTCTTTAAAGAGAGAATGACACCGACATCAATACTGGCGATAGTCATCTGTTTTCTTGGAAGTATATGCATCATTGGACTTGAAAACGTCACCTCACTATCGGATTTTGTCGGATCGGGTTTTAGTTGGGCCATCCTATCGGCTCTATGCTACGCCATGATGATGCTGACTGGGAAAGGGATTAAGGGGATTAGTGCATATGCGATGACGTTCGTTCAGACTACGGTTGGGATTGTCATGCTATTCCCGTTTATGAATTTCACTGTATTCATAGGGTTAAGTGACTCGAATTGGTTGTACATAATTGGGACAGGCTTAATACATACCGGGTTTGTCTATTACTTATTTTTCAACAGTCTTCGACAATTATCTACGATTGTTATATCTGCATTGGTATTTGTCGATCCGGTTGTTGCAATCTTACTTGATATGCTAATTCTAGATTTCCAACCTTCGATGGTTCAAACTGTCGGTATCCTGCTCATTTTCGGCGGAATTGTCTATACAATCGTTAAACAAGAGAAGGAAGAAGGAGTAACTGATTGAGATGCCTGTGCTGGAAGCAATTGTGAAACGTTGGTTTTCATAGTTGTGTCGGCACAGGTATTTTTCTATCCAAAATGAACGAAAGAATCTCTTCAAAGGCACTTAGGGGGGAGGGAGAAAGGAGGTGCATGAAGCTTCCTGAGAAAATATTTTAAGATCCAAAACCAATGTATACATTATAAGTAACGTTGTAAACAATATAAGTAGTGTTGTATACATTATGAGTAACGTTGTAAACTAAATGTATACATGAGGAATACAATGACGTGTACTTGTAAACAAATACGTACACATCCTTTAATAGAGCGTGTTTACGTATTTGTTTACAAGTTTACAATATTGCGGACAACATTACAGTTGTATGATAAATAGATGGAAAGTATTGACCTGTCTCTAAAATTCCAGTACCATTTTAGTGGAAAGATAGATTAAGGGAAGGGTGATTGAATTGACGGAATCTCGCATTGCAGCAATTGACGTAGGAAATGATTCATTGAAAGCCGTTTTTGGAAAGATGGAAGCAGAACTCAATATCCCGAATGTAATTGCTCAGGATGTTGTAGATCGTCCGATTATCGGTATTGAGGAGTTGGATAACCAAGATCCGACGGAAGGTATCCATATCCGTTTACATTCCCCTACATTAAAGGACAACAACTCCATTTACCGTGTTGGGGAATTGGCTACAAAGAGTGTAAATTCAATGGAGCTGGACCCGGGGAGCAACAAGTCCGAGGAAGACCAGACGATCGTCATGCTATTTGCCGCGTTGGCATTAGACGCAGCGCGTGATGAAAATAGAGGCGTATTTAAACGTAATAATAATGTGATTGAAGCGACGTATACACTTGGGACAGGCCTTCCGCTTCGGGAAGTGAAGGAAGGAAGAGACGTCGGGTACCGTGCACAATTACTCGGTTCAGTCCACCAAGTTGAATTTTTGGTTACCCCGAAATACCAAGGGTTGAAAGTGAATATCAAGTTTGAAGAAGTGAAAGTGTATCCGGAAGGCTTTGCGGCATATATCAACCTCGTAATGGATAATAATTTGAATGTCATTAACAAAGAGTTGATTGATAAGCAAATCCTTATTCAAGATATTGGCGGACTGTCAACGGATGTCGCGGTTATTAAAAACCGTAAAGTGGATGACGATAAGGCGCAAGGCTTCAATTTAGGCGTCTCTGAATCTTTGGACGCCATTCGGGAAGAGATTTACGCACGCCATGGCGTTGAGTTGGACAGCCGTTTGGACGTCGTGGATATCATTACGAAGAAAAATGACCGCAATCACATCATGGTTCGGGGAAGCCGGACGAGCGTTCATGATATCGTGGATCGAATCCTATTGGATTTAGCGAAAAAGCAATACCGCCATTTGCGGAATATTTGGCAGCGCAACTCGCAAACGGAAATTTGCTATTTCATTGGCGGAGGCTCGATTGTTTTAAAAGAGTATCTGAAAGGGCTCAATAACAGCTTAGATGGCTATAACATCGATTTCTTTGAGGATGAAAAAGAAAGCGTCTGGATGATGGCAAATGCCTATTATAAGCTAATCTCCGATTTTGCCCGGAAAAACCAGCCCGTGAAGCCGAGGGAAGAAAAGTTAGTGAAAAACAAATAGGTGATGGATCATGAGTGAAACAGGTTTGAAAAGGGGGCAGCCCATTACGTTCCGGCTGCCCTCTGATACATCTGACCACACATTAAGGCAATTGCAGAAGTTGAAGGAAAAGGAAAGAAGAAACTTTTCCAGTAGAATCGCCCAGTTTGTCATTGACGGTGTGAACGATACCCTCACCAAGCAAAGGGAAGCCATCACGATTCCATTGCCGAAAGGGTTAACGAAAGCACAACGCGATTGGTTACGGCATGAACATTCCGAGGCGTTATTGGGCAGCATCGTGTATCAGATGATATCCGATCCAGTCCGTGCAGCCTCTCTATTCGCCTCGCTGAACAGCAACGCAATTGATGTCGATGCCGCTCTTTACTTGCAGGAAGAGACGTCTGCCGACGTGGAAGAGCCGGTTCTTGTTACCCAGCAGCCGGTGTATAGCGTTGTCGATGATGACTTGGATAACTTTGAGTGGGAACAGGTGGAAGAGATACCAGACGTACCTGTTGAAGAGGATGAAGATCCGTTGGGTGACTTCCTTGCTCAAATGAATAAATGATGGTGAGTGCCTGCGTTAGGATTTTTCGTAAAGTTTGTACTTTTACGGGGAGCTAGCGTAGGCCTTTTTTGTGAATAGGGAATGTTGATGGAATTCGGAATCGGCTGCCTCTAGATGCTATAATAATTGAAACTATATATGTTGAGTGAATGAGTAGCTATCTTAACTGAGCGAAGGTACCCTCTAGCGCCACGGTGGGTTCAATGGAATCATTACATAGGGAACAACATAAAGACAATGACTGGATGTGGTTCAGTAGTGCACGAAGGATATAAGGTAAGCGATTTTCAATTTTGGAAAATTGTTTTTAGTTTAGGTTTTGCCTCGATGTTCATATTTGCTGCCATGTACGCGGTGCAGCCATTGCTGCCGGTCTTTACAACAGAGTTTAACATTCCGGTAGCTTATGCGAGTATGTCTCTGTCGATGACGACAGTAGGACTCATTATCGGCCTGGTTGTCCTCGGGTTTTTCTCGGATCGAAGTGGTCGTGGTATCTACATCAAATTATCACTTATCGGTTCAGTCTTACCGCTACTACTAATGCCGCTCACTGACACATTTCTACATATCGTCATTCTTCGCTTCATTCAAGGGTTTGCGCTAGCTGGCGTTCCTGCAGCGGCACTGGCGTACATTAGTGAAGAGATTCACAAGCAGTTTACGAGTGTCGCGACAGCACTTTATATTTCTTGTAATGCGTTAGGTGGAATGATTGGTCGGGTGATGACCGGTTACATAACTGAACATTTTTCATGGGAAATCGCCTTTTATCTACTTGCTGCCGGAGGGACAATTATTTTCGTCACGACCTTACTCGTACTGCCAAAATCACGTAATTTCCGACCGGGAGATACAAGCTTTTCAAAAGATCTTGAAGGTTTCATGTTCCATTTGAAAAACCCGTCTCTATTATTGGTATTTGGTCTTGGGATTGTTCTGCAATTATCATTTACCGCGATATGGACGTACTTGCCGTTTCATTTAACAGCTGCTCCATTTTCGCTATCTTTGGAAACGATAGCCTATACATTCTTTGCGTATGGGCTTGGTATCATCGGTTCGCCGGTAGCGGGATGGTTGGCTGGTAAGTTCGGACTTCGAAAAATTCGTATTGCCGGTGTGCTCGTCTTATCAATCGGTATCATACTCACAATGAGTGCATCCTTTGCTGTCATCGTGGTCGGGCTTTGCGTAACGTGTCTCGGCTTTTTCACTGCTCATTCACTGACGGCGGCATCTGTGAGCAGAGATGCGACACATCACAAAGGGAGTGCTTCAAGTTTATATCTCGTATCCTATTATATCGGCGTTGCAGCTGGGAGTACGTTACTTGGTCCGTTATGGGAAGTGGCCGGCTGGAGCGGCCTCGTTTTGTTTACGGCAATTCTACCTATTCTCTATCTTGGTTTGATAACGCTGAAGCGAAGAAAACGACAAACGGCATGAAAAAGGAAGAGCGGATACTCTGGACAGGTACTGCTCTTTCTTTTGGTTTATTTGAATACATCTAGAAATGAGCATTTCTAAAAAAGGTGTGGTCTGTCATTCTTCGTTCAGTCGATTATTTGTGACCACATACAGATGGCGCCTGACAGCGAATGTAATACTGTCATGGAAAAAGAAGACAATGCTGTTTCTAGTGAACGGCACTTTATGCTATACTGGGTGTAACTTTACAGAGGAAGGAATGATGGGTGGACGATGGAGTACTAATCTTTTGATTCCGGGAAATCGAATTTTTTATTCACACGGAAAACAGGATTAGTCTGTCCATCTTTAAACCGATTCCTACCTCTATGCGCGGGCGAGAGGTTTTTTAGGGAACCTTAAATATGGAAATTGAATGACTAATCCTTCCGATACTACTTCGGAGGGATTTTTTTGTCCCTTCGTTTTTGGAGGAATGACGATGCTTATTGGCACATTGAATGAATTATCGGTTGTATATGGTGAGACGGTGATTCTTGACCGCTTGTCTGCGGATATTCCGGAGGGGGCTTGTATCGCGGTGGTCGGGGCGAATGGTGCGGGGAAATCAACGTTGCTATCATTGTTGGCGGGAGAGGTGTTGCCGGCTTCCGGTTCTATTGGTTGGAACGGGAATGCCCCGTCTGTCACCTATTTCAGGCAGGAGCAGGAAGACGAGGGGGAAGTCGATTGGGAGCGGGCGGAGACGCATATTTATCGGAGGAAATGGCGGTTGCCGGATCGGGTGGACTACCGTTCTGCGAGCGGCGGTGAACGGATGAAGATGCGGCTGTCCGCTGCGCTTGCTGAAAAGAGCAGGCTCGTACTGTTGGATGAACCGACGAATCATCTGGACAGTGACAGTTTGGAACAATTGATCCAAATGCTTAAACAAGGTGCAAGTACGTTTATGATTGCTTCACATGATCGGCATTTTATCGACAAGATGGCGGATTTCGTATTTGAAATCGAGTACGGTAAGCTGACGGTATATAAAGGGAACTACACGGACTACAGGCAGAAGAAAGAGTTGGATCGTGACGTTCAGCAGAAGCAGTATGAGCAACAGCAACGAAAGATTGTGCATGTGGAGAATCAACTTGATGTGATGGGAGATTGGTCGGCGAAGGCGCACGCGGATTCGACAAAAAAGGATGGTACAAAGGAGTATTTCCGGATGAAGGCGAAAAAGCGTGACGTCCAGATTCGCTCGAAACGGAAACGTCTTGAAGGGGAATTGGAGAAAGAACGTATCGACAAGCCGGAGGACGAATTTGATGTGTCGTTTGATATGAAAGGGCGAAAGAAAAAAGGAAATCGGGTGCTAGAGTTGAAGGATGTCCGGAAAACGTTCGGCGGGGATGAGTTGTTCGCTGACGTCTCCTTCACGGTGCAAGCGGGCGAGCGGCTAGGCCTTGTCGGTCCGAACGGTTCGGGGAAATCGACATTGTTTCGGATGGTGCTCGGGGAAGAAATGTGGGATGGGGAATTGTGGAAAACTACTGGGATGACAATTGGTCATTTGAGTCAGAGTGTGCTCGATTTACCGGAGGATATGACAATGGCTGCTTATTTTCATGCGGATACGTTCCAGGAACAAGGGGTGATCCGAACAAATCTGATGAATCTCGGTTTTTCAAACGCACATTGGGAGTTGCCTTTGTCTGCGCTTAGTATGGGCGAGCGTGTAAAAGTGAAATTGATGCAGTTTATTCTTGAAGGGACGGACGTACTGCTATTGGATGAGCCGACGAACCATCTTGACCTTCCTTCTCGAGAGGAACTTGAAAAGACGCTGGAGTCATTTCCGGGAACATTGCTGTTTGCATCACATGACCGTTATTTCACGGAGCGGATGGCGGATGGGTTGCTACTATTCGAGAACGGGACAATCCGGAAAGCTTCGTTGACGTATGCGGAGTGGAAAGAGCGCGGGGAGACGGTGCAACTGGAAAAAGTGGCGGAGGAACGGCTGCTGCTTGAGACAGAGCTGCAAGCAGTGCTGGGAAAACTGAGTTTGATGAAATCTGGAGATAAAAAGTACGCGGAACTGGATCGGGATTTTCAGATGTTGAGCAGGCGTTTGAGGGAATTGGATTGAGCAACAGCTGAGCAGCTTTTTTGCAAAAGCAATCAGGCCTCAACCAAAACTAAACAACATCCGCACTTGGAATGTGCTACACTAAATACAAAGCTGAATATTGCAAAACCACTAGGGGAGTCTTTTTAGAGATTGAGACGTGCACGTATGCGCGGACCCTTGGAACCTGATCCGGATCATACCGGCGTAGGGAAGTGGGCACCCGTACCTTTTATGAACATTCAATTGGGTAGCCGCTTCCTATCGTCACCGGGAAGCGGTTTTTTACTTTGTTCAGCAATAGTTTCCTGCCTACAGGTAGTGGAATGAATACAGAAGGTGTAGACGAGTCAGAAGGGTTTCGAGCCTTTGCTGAAAAAGAATGCCTCCGGCGGATGTCAAAGATTTTGAAGGGATTCAATTGTGCACGCGCAATTCAAAATCCGGAAGCAGTTACACCGAGGCGTAATTGATTAAAAAATAGGGTGGGATATCGAATGGTACATGTGGCATTGACGATTGCGGGGTCGGATAGTGGCGGCGGTGCAGGGATACAGGCGGATTTGAAGACGTTTCAGGAGCTTGGTGTGTTCGGGACGTCCGCATTGACGGCGGTGACGGCGCAAAATACGTTTGGGGTGTCGGCGATTCAGCCGATTGACACGGAGATGATTCGAGCACAAATTCGAGCAGTCACGGATGATTTCAGTGTGAATGCGGTGAAGACGGGGATGTTGTTTTCGGCGGAGATTATTCACACGGTGGCGGATGAACTGCGCGGTAAGGGGATTCCGCTCGTCATCGATCCGGTGATGATTGCAAAAGGCGGGGCATCGTTGCTGAAGGATGAGGCGATCTCAGCTTTGGCAAAGGTGTTGTTGCCGCTCGCTACGGTGGTGACACCGAATATCCCGGAGGCGGAAGTGCTTGCAGGAATGGAAATAAAGACGGAAATCAGACATAGAAAAAGCAGCGGAACGTATGATAGCTTTAGGTGCCAAGGCGGTGGTCGTTAAAGGTGGCCATCGGAAAGAAGCACCGTTTGCGGAAGATCTGTTCATCGGGGCGGATGGGCAACGTTTCTCAATCCGTTCGCCGTGGGTGGATACGAAAGATACGCATGGGACAGGGTGCACGTATTCGGCAGCGCTAACCGCTTTTCTTGCTAGTGGGGAAACCTTGGCAGAAGCAGTAGTCTCCGCCAAATGTTTTATCCATGTAGCGATTGAAAATGGACTGGGCATCGGTGGAGGTCATGGTCCGACGAATCATTGGGCGTATAACCGAAAAGGTAGAAAATTGATGGAGGGGGTTGCGGTGATTGGATAAAAGAAAATTTAAGCTGTATTTCATCATGGGGACGGCAAATACAGCGGGGCGTGATCCGTTCTTTGTACTGGAAGAAGCGTTAAAAGGAGGCGTGACGTGCTTCCAACTTCGGGAAAAGGGACCGGGAGCGCTAGAAGGAGAAGAGTTACTGGATTTCGCAACACGTTGCAAACAATACTGTCATCGCTATAAAGTGCCATTCATCGTCAATGATGATGTTGATCTTGCGCTTCAGGTCGGAGCTGATGGCATCCATCTCGGGCAGGACGACGGTGATATATCCTCAGTGCGCGATAAAATTGGTCCTTCGATGCTGCTTGGCGTATCCACGCATAATGTAGCGGAGGCGCTGGCGGCGGCAGAAGCAGGTGCCGATTATATCGGCATCGGCCCTGTTTATGGCACGAAGTCGAAAACGGATGCGCAGCCTGTTATTGGTCCAGGGATGATCCGGGAGATAGCCTTATTGTTGCCAGGTTTGCCGATGGTCGGAATCGGCGGAATCTCTGAACGGAAAATCGGCGCGGTTATCCAGGCTGGGGCATCGGGGGTTGCCGTTATCTCTGCAATTGCTGGACAAGAGAACCCGCAGGAGGCAGCACGCCGTATGAAAGGTGCGGTCCGTATTGCATTGACAGGGGCGGAAATGTAAGCGGCTGACGTGAAATAGAGAGGTGTAATTTTATGAATGAATATGTAAAGCCGTACCCTCCTTGGAAAGAAGGGGTACGGCTTTTTCCTATCCGCCTGGCCCGTACGTTTAATGCTCACGAAAATGCGCCACACTTCCATAGAAGGGAGTTGCAGGGATGAAAGACACACAGGTATTTGAAATTCAAAACGTCCTGCATCGGGCGAACCTGATCTATTTTACATGGAATGATATAGGTGGACTCTATCACGTCTATAAAGACGGCGAGCATCTTTATGAAGGAACGGTGGCAGAATTCAGCGATGGCGATTTCAAGCATGCGAAACTATATAATTATTCGATTGAACGAGTAGTAGGCGGCGATGTCGTGGATGTGATTGCGCTGCAGACATCGGCGTTCGCCGAGCAGAAGAACAAGGAAAATCCACTCCAATCGCTTGTAATGACGACGATTGTCGCTAAGACACAAATTGCGCTTGCCTGGGAGGAAATCAAAGACGTTCAGGAATATGAAGTATATCGGAATGGGGCATATATGAAGACGGTAAAAGAGAATCGCTACATTGACAGGGACTTCTCCTTGGATGAACCCTATACATATTCCATCCATTCAAAGCGCCCAATAGCGAAGTCGGAAGACCGGTTTAACGTGGGGAAATCGGTCGCGTCCACCCTTTTTGGCATGCTAAATCCGGCATCGTCAAAAGAGGAAGCTGCGATTGAAGGGTTTACGGTGACGAAAAGGATAGCTGCACCGAAACGCTTGCTGATGCCTGTCGGGGAAAAGGAACGCCGTCCGAATGTGGATCGCTGGAACTTTCGCTATACAACCTTTTTGGCGGAAGAATATGTGACGAATCCGAACCCGTTGACGAGGTATCGTTATTTCGTTGGAGATGACCGAGGGTTTGATCCATGCGGGGAAGGTTTTCGTACCCGCGTGGACATTGAACTCGCCTATGATCTGGATCGTACTCCGCTCTATTTTACGAAAAAAATTGGTCCTTCGATTGCACTCGACCGCTCGAAACGCTTCCGGGAAAAAGCGACAGCGCCTTTCGATGGCATTTCCGTGCAACGGACAGACCATAAAGAAGATGAGGCAGGGTTTTATCTGACACATTCTGTTGGAAATCCGTTGACAACAGCGCCTAAAATCGATTATGAAGTGCGGGCGGTGTTACGCAGGGATGGAACATTCGATTTGACGGGCTATCATGACGCCGCACCGCATCATGAAGTCTACATGAAGCGGGATGAAGGGGCAGAATGGATTCCGATTCATCAGGCTGAGAGTAAAGGCTTGGCGTGGATGTCAGGAATCATCGCATGGCAGTACTGGCGAATTTCGAGTTTTAAATAATACTATTTCAGCATGAACCCTTTCAAATTTATGGAAAGGGTTTTTTAGTGTGTGCCAGTTAAATGGTGAAGAATTGTAATGAGATTAGTAACGGTTTCCATAAGTATACGAGAGTATAAGTTTTCGGAAACATGTAAAAATAAACTTAACAATAGTGGGACTATTGTGATATATTTGATAATGAATCAAACAAAAAGGGGGATATTCGTATGAAAAAATTTGGTATGTTCACTTTGATGCTATCGATCATGCTCATTCTTGCTGCATGTGGTACTGACAACGGGGAAAGTTTAGGAGAAAGTTCAGGGAATAGTGCAGGAGAAGATAAGGAAAAATATACAGTGGGAATAGATAACACATATCCGCCATTCGAATTTGAAGTAGACGGAGAATTGACAGGGATTGATATCGATATCATGACAGCAATTGCGGAAAATCAAGGATTCGAAATTGAATACGATGCAATGGACTTCGGCGGAATTATTCCCGCTATGCAAGCGGATCAACTCGATATTGCAATTGCTGGAATGAGTATTACAGATGAGCGTAAAAAGATTGTGGATTTCTCAGAACCTTACTTCGATGCAGGTCTTACATTGGTTATTAGTGAGAAAACAACGGACATTAAAGCAATCGAAGATTTGAAAGGCAAAACGGTTGCTGTGAAAAACGGAACAACTGGGGCGAAATTTGCACAGGATAATGAAAGTGAGTATGGCTATAAGGTTGTTCAGTTCGATGATAGCCCTGCCATGTTCCAAGAAGTTCAAAACGGCAATGCGGATGCACTGATTGAGGACTATCCTGTAATCGCTTACGCAATATCTCAAAATAGCCTCGGGTTGCAAATCGTTGGGGAGCGATTGAACGGGGACCAATATGGGATTGCTGTGCTGAAAGGGAAAAACAGTGATGTCTTGGAAAAAATCAACGACGGTTTACAAGAACTTCGCGATAGCGGGGAGTATGACAAGATTTTAGACAAGTATCTTGGCGAGTAAATAGTCTTTAAAAGATATAGCGTGTTTGTCACGCTGTATTTTTTTATAAAAGGAGTTGATGTCATGGATACGATTATCGCGGCTTTTCCATATTTGATGGCAGGATTGAAAGTTACATTGTATATCTTTTTCTTCTCGATTATCTTCGGGTTTTTGATTGGATTAGTAACGGCCTTGATGCGCCTTACGTCTATCAAACCCTTAAACTGGATTGCGAAGATTTTTGTGGATATCATACGCGGGACACCATTTATTGTCCAGTTATTCTTCATTTACTTCGGTTTGAACGGGCTTGAATTTATCTCACTTGATCGGACGGTAGCGGGAATTCTGACTGTATCTTTAAATGCAGGTGCGTATTTCTCTGAAATTATCCGTGCGGGAATCCAGTCAATAGATAAGGGGCAGACGGAAGCAGCTAGATCGCTTGGTCTTACAAAAACACATACGATGCGTTTTATTATTTTGCCTCAGGCTTTTAGAAGAATGTTACCGACTATCACAAACCAATCCATTATCAGTTTCAAAGATACATCTTTACTGTCCATCATCGGCATTGCGGATATTGTGCAAAGAGGGAAGGTCCAGGCGAGTACGACTTTCCAACCCTTTGAAATTTGGTTGGCGGTCGGTGTGATCTATTTCATCATCATCTATTTGTTGTCATTGCTAGCCAGCTTTGTTGAAAGGAGGTTCGACCTTAGATGACGTTGATTCAGGTGAGAAATTTGAAAAAATCATTTGGTGAACTTGAAGTGTTAAAGGATATCAATGTGGAGATACAAGCGCGTGAGGTCATCTGTGTAATCGGGCCTTCTGGTTCTGGGAAGAGTACGTTTCTACGTTGCTTGAACCGGTTGGAAGACATTACGGACGGTCATGTCGTGATTGATGGGCAAGACATCACAGATCCGAAGCTTGATATTAATAAGGTCAGGCAAAACGTTGGTATGGTGTTTCAGCAATTTAATCTTTTTCCGCATATGACCGTTTTGCAAAACATCATGTTAGCACCTATGAAACTAGGGAAAGGCGACAAAGAAACGATTGAAAAGAAGGCACTGGAACTGTTAGCGAAAGTCGGATTGTCCGACAAAGCGAAAGGGTATCCCGGTGAACTTTCGGGTGGACAGAAGCAGCGTGTTGCTATTGCCAGGGCGTTAGCGATGGATCCGAAAATCATGTTGTTCGATGAACCGACTTCCGCACTTGACCCTGAAGTGGTCGGTGACGTGCTTGCAGTTATGAAGCAACTTGCTATTGAAGGGATGACGATGGTGGTTGTGACGCATGAAATGGGCTTCGCGCGTGAAGTGGGCGATCGTGTCATTTTCATGGATGGCGGCTATATCGTCGAGGAAAATATTCCGGAAGAACTATTCGGGAATCCGCGGGAGCTTAGGACGCAGGCGTTTTTGAGTAAAGTGTTATAGGTTGTTGGATAGAGCATATTGAAATGGGAAGGGCTTTTGCCGCTTTCCTGTTTTTTTATTGAAGAAAATTGCTTTGTGGTAGTAGGATTTGCGAATTGGAACTGTGTTTCTACCTAAAGCGGCCTCTTTGACATCTCAAAGGAGTTCTGATAAAGTTATCTTGAATTCAAGGTAATTGACTGCTAATCTGTCTAAGGAGGTAATTATATGACAAAAAAATCGATGGGCATCCATCATATCACTGCCATTGTCGGGCATCCGCAGGAAAACGCCGATTTTTACGCGGGCGTTCTTGGACTACGGCTTGTGAAGAAAACCATTAACTTCGATGACCCGGGAACCTACCATCTTTATTTTGGAAATGGAAACGGTGCACCAGGAACAATCATTACGTTTTTCAACTGGGCTGGGGCTTATCAAGGCAAGATTGGTGACGGTCAAGTCGGCGTTACTTCCTATGTAGTACCGATCGGTGCAATGGTGTTCTGGGAAAATCGCTTACAGAAATTAAAAATCGGGTATTCAAGAAACGAACGTTTCGGCGAGTCATATCTGTCTTTTGAAGACCCGCACGGTTTGAAAATTGAGATTGTCGAACGGGAAAATGGGGAAGAGAATGAATGGGCGTTCGGTGAAATATCGTCGGATGTTGCCATTAAAGGATTCGGCGGAGCAACATTGCTCTCTTCCCAACCTGAAAAAACCGCCCAGTTGCTCGAACAAGTCATGGGACTTGAGCGAATCGGGGAGGAAGGTGACTTCATCCGCTTCCGTTCGACGGCTGACATCGGCAATATCGTCGATTTGAAAGCTACTCCGTCAGGTCGCGGGCAAATGGGGGTCGGCACCGTCCATCATATCGCTTGGCGTGCGGAGGATGATGCGGATCAGTTGGATTGGAAAGCGCATGTCGAAGCGCACGGATACGGAGTGACACCGGTGAAGGACCGAAATTATTTCAATGCGATCTATTTCCGGGAACACGGTCAGCTACTATTTGAAATTGCAACCGATCCTCCAGGTTTTGCGCATGACGAATCATTGGAAACGATGGGTGAAAAGCTGATGCTTCCCCCACAATATGAAAAAAATCGCGAGCAGCTCGAATCGACTTTGATTCCGTTCGAAGTGCGTGAAATTGATTGATAGGAGTGATGGGAAGATGAAACACATATTCAAACCTGGAAAAGATGCGGCGAAGCCGGTCTTTCTTATGCTGCACGGTACGGGAGGCACGGAACAGGATTTGTTGCCGCTTGCGGAGTTGATCGATCCGGATGCGGCGGTGTTGAGTGTTCGGGGAAATGTGCTTGAAAACGGCATGCCCCGCTTTTTCCGCAGACTGGCGGAAGGTGTATTCGATGAAGAGGATCTGATCTTCCGGACGAAAGAATTGAATGACTTCCTTAACGAAGCGGCGGAAGAACATAATTTTGATAGGTTGAACGTCGTTGCCATCGGGTATTCTAATGGAGCAAACATTGCTGCGAGCTTGCTGTTCCATTATGCAAATACCTTGAAGGGGGCCATTCTGCATCATCCGATGGTTCCACGACGAGGGATCGATTTGCCGGATCTGAAAGGTACGCGGGTCTTCATCGCCGCGGGTAAAAATGATCCAATGTGTCCGGCGAAAGAGTCGGAGGAGTTGGATGAATTGCTGACAGGTGCGGGTGCGGAAACGGCCGTGCATTGGGAGATGAACGGCCACTCACTGACGCGTACGGAAGTCGATGCTGCGGCTGAATGGTACAAAGCTACATTAGGAAAATGAAACAGAAGCGAGGACTTAGGCATGGGGTTTTTAGACAAACTATTTGGGAAAAAAACAACAGAGGAGTCGGTAAACATGACAAAAACTAAAACAGCAATCGTCTACTATAGCTCAGGTGGTACGAACTACCAATTGGCGCAATGGGCAGCGGAAGCCGCAGAAGCAGCGGGTTCTGAAGTGAGATTGGTGAAAGTGGCCGAAACAGCTCCACAAGCTGCAATCGATTCAACGCCGGGCTGGAAAGCGCATGTAGAAGCGACAAAAGACATTCCTGTTGCAACAGGCGATGATCTCGAGTGGGCAGATGCCATCGTCTTTAGCGTACCGACGCGTTTCGGGAATGTATCCAGCCAAGTGCAAAGCTTTATCGATACGTTGGGCGGGTATTGGTTCCAAGGCAAGCTGGCCAATAAAGCCGTGAGTGCCATGACATCTGCACAAAACCCGCATGGCGGACAGGAAGCGACAATTCTTTCGCTTTACACGACGATGTACCATTGGGGCGCAGTTGTCGCGGCACCAGGTTTCACAGATGCAGTGACATATGCCGCTGGTGGAAACCCGTACGGCACAAGCGTGACGGTTGGACAAGACGGCAAAATAGTCGGAGACGAAGCGGCGATCAAAGCGGCCGTTGCCCACCAAGCAAAACGCACGGTGAACGTTGGGACTGCGTTAAAACAGTTGAATGCATAATGTACGGAAAACCGACCTGGAAGGGTCGGTTTTTTTGCGTTTTTAGGAGTAAGTGGATTTTAAATGGCAAGCGAGCTGGATTTTCAAAGAGTCTTCATTGTCATCTAGATCCAGTTGCAGCAAATGCTCGATTTTCCGGAGGCGTTGGTACAGTGTGTTGATATGGATATGCAGTTTTTCAGCCGTTTTTGTTGCGGAACGATTTGCATCGAAATAGGCGAGCAGGGTTTCTTCCAGCTCTGTTTTCTGGTTTTTTCCAGAGGAGAGAGGCGAAAAAACTTCGGCGATGAATTGTTCGATTTCTTCACGCGGCTGATTTAAAAAGAGCCGATTTAAGCCGATGTCCTCGTACCGAATAATAGCAGTAAGATTACGTGAGGCTAAGTATGCAAGTGTTTTATTCGCCTCGTCGTACAGTTTTTTTATAGATTGCAAGCCTTTATAGGCCGTACTGATGCCGGCACGTACAGAAGGATTTCCGTCTGCATCCCACTCGTTCTTGATGGACTGCAAGTTTTGTTGGAAGGTCTGAAAATGATTGGGCTTTGCCATTGGGACCAGGAGTATAACTCGGTTTTGTAAGCCGTACACCATGGAAGCTGTTATTGGCAGCTCCTTTTTCAGTTTCAGCACTAAATGATGGATTTTCATTTCAAGAATTTGCAAGTCTGTGTAATTCGGTATTTCAAAAATTGTGAGGAACCAGTGAGCGGAAGTGTCTAGACCGATCTGCTTCGCAACTACTTCTAATTTTTCGTTGTTGGGTGCATCTAGTAGCGCAAGGAATTGATCGTGTGTTTTTTTATAAAAAAACCCAGTAACCGTCTGGTTTTTAATCAATTCCAAAGCCAAAATGGAGCTTCCTTGTTCAAGGGCAATCCGATCCGATTCGGAGATGTTTCCTTTAACAAGAATGATAAAACAGCCAAGAAACACGAAACCATTATGAATGGGATACAGATAGAACTGACGAGTAGATGGGGGAGTCCCCACTTCATGATGAATCGGTTTCCTGCCGGCTGAAAAGATTTTAGTAAGCTCGAGGGGATCGAAATCGAATGAGTCGTCAAAGGCATGAGTATAAAATTTGTCTTCGATATTATTAAAAAAGCATAAAGGGGCTTCAATCATTTGGCTAAATGCATGAATGATTGCTTCGACTCCTTTATTTTCCAACGAGATGGTCGTCAATGTTTCTTGGACTTCATGTCTCTTCTGCAGTTGACTGTTCCGCTCTTCCAGTTGACTGCCCAGTTGGGTGATTTCAATGATTCGACGATTGGCTTCTGCAAAATATTGCGCGTTTTGTATTGCGATGGCAGCTTGCTCTGCGAAAGCTTGCAATAACAGTAAATCATGTTCATTCAACATCTTTTTTCGCTTCCATTGGTGGGTAGTCATGACGCCGATCCTTTTCCCTTCAAGGGAAATCGGGACGCAAATCAATGTTTCAGGCAAGGTTGTGGAGGTTATGGACGATGTAATCGTCTGGAGATTCGCTCTGGAGATATTGAAATCGTCCATTGTCCCCATCAATTCCTCATTCGAATTGAAGTACCTTCCAATTCCATCTTCGAATACTTTTCCAGTAATGGATTCTCCCTTTTTAACTTTGAAATTATAAATAGTGTCAGTGAACCCGATCGGTGCCTTCACGAGTAACAGCTCAGACACTTCGTCATAAAGCAATAAATAACCTGCATCCGATGCTGGAATCACCTTGAGTGCGTTTCGCATAATTTTTTTGAGCACCTCATCAGGGTCTAGACTGGACGTAATGGAGCGGATGCTATCAACCAAAATGGTCAATTCGTTTTCAGTAAGATGACTTTGCAATAACGATTGATCCGGAATTGTTCTCCTTCACTCTTACGACTCCTTTCAGCTACAATATAGGATTATACATATAAAGAATAGTAACTATGTGAAAGTTCACATTGCTTTAGTGATAATCCAAGTGTATAGTAAGGAACATAATTTGAAAAGAGTAAAAATTAGAAATGTAAGCGCTTAACATTGGATTTGTTATAGTAAAAGAAGTATGAAAATTATGGGTGTATACGTTTGTCGGTGCTAACTTATGAAATGGGGAGGGAAAGAGATGAATGAGGTTATGAAATTAGCAAACAGTTTTCCACTTTGGATTATTGCATCTCTCATCATTGCCGCTGTCATATTTCAAGCGGTTATTTTTATCAGGATTGCTTCAAAGGCGGCGCCTTCTGTAGGAATGACGGGTAATGAGGTGAAGTCTGCAATCCGGACGGGGGCAATTAGTTCGTTAGGGCCTTCTTTTGCAATCGTTATTGTTGCAATTTCACTTATTACTTTTCTTGGGAATCCTGTGACAATGATGCGAATTGGAATTGTCGGATCGGCTCCAGTCGAGACTGTCGGTGCAAGTCTCGGTGCGCAGGCTGCCGGATCAGAACTGGGTTCGTCGAACTTTACTGAACTAGCATTCACGAATGCGATTTGGGTCATGTGCCTTGGTGGTATGGGCTGGCTCTTGTTCACGGCATTATTTACGAAATCACTTGGTAAGGTTCAAGGGAAATTGGCAGGGAAAAGTAACAACGTCCAGTTGTTAGGTATCGTGTCGACTGCTGCGATGATTGGGGCCTTCGCTTACTTCGGAAGCGGACAAATGATAAAAGGGATCAATGAGACAGTTGTGTTTCTAGCAGCATTTCTGATTATGCCAGTCATCATGTGGGCGTCTACTAAGTTTAAAGTAAGCTGGTTAAGAGAATGGTCTCTTGGATTAGTAATTGTAGTCGGCATATCAATCGGGTTTTTACTAACATAACGAGGAAGGCAGGAGAACAAACATGACAATTACTAATGAAGTAAAAGGCGAAGTGGTGGCGCAAGGGGCTTCGTTGACGAAGGGCTCGAGCACAGCCATCGACTTTGAAACGTTTCATGCCAAGACACACTTTTGGGGTCGCTTGACGATATGGAGCGTCATCGTGCTGACATTGGCACTTCCCCTTTATCTCTCGTTCGGTCTAGGTTTACATCCGGGATGGTCTTCCATTCTTTCGGGATTCGTTGCTTATGCATCGATTGTTGCAGCCTTGTGGGTGATTGAGCCTATTAGTTATTATCCGGTCTTAGGCGTTTCAGGTACCTACCTTGCGTTTCTAACCGGTAATATCGGTAATATGTGCCTGCCGAGTGCGTCAATCGCACAAAGTGTAGTCGGTGCGGAACCTGGGACAAAAAAAGGGGAGTTGACGGCTACGCTGGCGATTTCAGCCGCTTCCATCGTCAATACGGTCATTCTGGTGTTCGCGATTCTTTTTGGTTCGTACCTGATTGCATTGTTGCCGGAATCTGTGACCGCGAGTTTCGAGTTTGTCCTACCTGCAATATTCGGAGGCGTGATTGCACAATTTGCCATTAAGAAACCGTTATGGGGAGTCGTTGGGTTGGCATTTGGACTGTTCGTCAATCTAGGTCCAGTTCCGCGCCCGTTGCAAACGTTTCTATGTATTTTTGGGACAGTCCTTGTTTGCATCCTTCTTGAAAAGATGAAAAATAAAAAAGCGGCAGCGTAAATGACGCTGATTAGCATTGTAAAGGGGTTTGGAATAACGATGAGTCAACTAGTGAAAGAAACGATTGAAACAAAAAAACAGTTAATGGAGCTACTTGAAAGCCGAAATGATGAAATGATTGCCATTCGTCGCCATTTGCATGAGAATCCTGAACTATCCTTTAAAGAAGAAAAAACGGCACAGTATATTGCGGATTTCTATAAAGGGAAAGATGTAGAAGTCCAAACGAATGTGGGCAATGGGTATGGCATCATTGTCACGATTAAAGGCGAGAAGCCGGGAAAAACAATTGGGCTCCGTGCTGATTTCGATGCACTGCCGATCCATGAAGAAACGGATGTACCGTTCAAGTCAAAAAATGACGGTGTGATGCATGCTTGCGGGCATGACGGGCATACTGCCTATCTGTTAATTCTTGCGGATTGCCTGATCCAACTGAAATCATCGATCGCGGGTACAATCAAAATCATTCATCAGCATGCGGAGGAAACACCGCCAGGCGGGGCAAAAAGTATCGTTGAGTCTGGAGCGCTTGATGATTTAGATTTGGTGTTCGGTACGCATCTTATTTCCCTCGCATCCAACGGGTACAATCGGGTACCGTAGTGGGTATGCCATGGCGGGAAGAACGTATTTCAAACTGGTAATTCAAGGAACAGGGCGGACACGGATCATCTCCGCATAACTCGAACGATCCAATTGTTGCGGGTGCCCATTTTGTTACAGCTATCCAAACATCGTCAGTAGACGATTAAATCCGTTTGAAATGGGTGTCGTCACAATCGGTTCATTCGACGGGAAGAGGCACGTTTAACGTCATCAAAGACAGTATTGAAATTGAAGGCGATGTCCGTTACATGAATGCGGAAACACAGCAATTGATTGAACAGGAGGTCCGGCGGATCACAGGTGGAATCGAGTTGGAGTTTAACGTCAACTGTGATTTAACCTATACGGCCGATTATCCGCCACTCTACAATGACCCGGAAACGACAGAAAATGTCGTCTCGCTTCTTGAAGGCATTCAAACAATCTAGTCGATTGAGGAAGTTGTGGAATTCCCATGTATTCCCAGGGTCGGAAGATTTCTCATACTATTTGGAGAAAGTTCCGGGTCTTTTCTTCAATATCGGCTGTAAGCCAAAAGGGGTGGAACGAGCCTACATGAACCATCACCCGAAATTTGATATTGATGAAGATGCACTCCTCATTGCAGCGAAGTCAGTCGCTGAAATTGTCTGCAGTTATTGCGAAATCGACTAACGAATTAAAAGCCGACCTTTTTAATAGGTCGGCTTTTCTAATTATGCAAAATTCAAAAGGCTCCTATACAATATGCATAACGATGAAACAAGTGGTTGTTAGAACATCTATTGGAAAGAGAGTGATTGGATGAGGGAAAAGTATATACTAGCGCTTGACCAAGGGACAACAAGTTCACGGGCCATATTATTTGATAAAAAAGGGACAATTGTTCACACATCCCAAAAAGAATTTACGCAATACTTTCCTAAGTCGGGCTGGGTCGAACATAACGCGGATGAGATTTGGAGTTCGATTCTAGCTGTCATCGCGGGTGTACTGTCAGAGAAAAGTATTCGTGCCGACCAGGTCGAGGGCATCGGCATTACGAACCAGCGAGAAACGACTGTCGTTTGGGATAAACGGACGGGCAATCCGATTTACAATGCGATTGTTTGGCAATCGCGTCAAACCGCAGACATATGCGAAGAACTTAAAACGCAAGGGCATAGTGACACATTCCGTGATAAGACCGGATTGCTCATTGATGCCTATTTTTCCGGGACGAAAGTGAAGTGGGTCTTGGACAATGTAGAAGGGGCAAGGGAACAGGCGGAGCGGGGTGAGCTGTTATTCGGCACAATCGATACATGGCTTGTGTGGAAGCTATCAGGCGGAAAAGCCCATGTAACCGACTATTCAAATGCATCCAGAACGCTGATGTACAATATTTACGACTTGAAGTGGGATCAAGAATTGCTCGATATCTTGGATGTGCCGGCATCGATGCTTCCTGACGTCCGACCATCCTCGGAAATCTACGCTCATACGGATAAAAAACTATTCTTTGGTCATGCGGCTCCACTTGCGGGCATTGCGGGCGATCAGCAGGCGGCGCTATTCGGGCAGGCATGTTTTGAGAGTGGGATGGTGAAAAACACATATGGAACGGGCTGCTTCATGCTGATGAATACGGGGGAAAAGGCGGTTAAGTCCGAGCACGGCTTATTGACGACACTTGCTTGGGGAATCGATGGCAAAGTGGAGTATGCCCTTGAAGGGAGCATCTTTGTCGCGGGTTCTGCCATTCAGTGGTTACGCGACGGGCTCCGCATGTTCAGGAATTCGTCTGAAAGTGGGCGATATGCCGAACGAGTTGCGTCAACGGAGGGGGTCTATGTCGTTCCGGCCTTCGTTGGATTGGGTGCCCCATACTGGGATAGCGATGTACGAGGGGCCGTTTTCGGTTTGACACGGGGTACGTCGAAAGAGCATTTTGTACGCGCGACATTGGAGTCACTTGCGTATCAAACGAAAGATGTGCTAGATGCAATGGAAGCTGATTCGGGGATTTCCTTGAAAACATTGCGTGTTGACGGGGGAGCGGTCAGAAACGATTTTCTGATGCAATTCCAGAGCGACCTGTTGAACGTCCCGGTTGAAAGGCCTTTGATCAACGAAACAACCGCTTTGGGAGCCGCCTATTTAGCAGGCCTTGCAGTCGGCTTTTGGAAGGATCGTTCCGAAATCGCAGCCCATTGGCAGCTCGATCGTCCATTCGAACCGGTCATGGAACAAACACAGCGGGAAGACTTGTACGCGGGCTGGCAAAAGGCTGTTCAAGCAGCGATGGTTTTTAAATGAATTAGAAGAAGAAAGGCTATCAAAGCACTGCGTTTAGGCGTGCTTTGATAGCCTTTTGGGGGATTGTTTACTTTGTTTTATGCTCGCTTGAGGTTATCACTGCTATACACAAAAAACGGAAAAGCCGTCAAGCTTTTCCGTTTACAAATCATTTATTCAAATAAGCCCATGCATACTGTGCATATAATTCTGCTCCGGTTGCTAGTGCGTCTTCGTCGATGTCGAAGTTGCCATGGTGATGAGACCATTCCGTATCCTTTTCAGGATTGCCACTGCCGACGAGGGCAAAGCTTCCAGGTGCTTCGTCGAGGAAGAATGAGAAATCTTCTGCACCCATTGTCGGTTTTTCATTGAAAAGCACGTCTGGGCCGAATGCTTCTGCCGCCACTTGCTGGACAAGGTTAGCACTCTCTTCGTCGTTGATGACGGGTTGTGTGCCACGGATGTATTCTACTTCTGCTGTTGCACCATAGATTGCTGCAACTTGTTCGGCATATTGTGAGATGCCTTTTTCAATCTCATCACGTGTGTCTTGGTCGAAAGTACGGACCGTTCCTTCGATCAATGCATTTTCAGCGATAACGTTGAAACGAGTGCCGACCTCCATTTTTCCGACCGTAAGAACCGCAGGGTTTAGTGGATCTATTGCCCGGGAAATGACCGTTTGAACATTCATGACGAACGAGGATGCAACGATTACCGCATCAATGCAGTCTTGAGGGATGGCACCGTGTCCGCCTTTCCCTTTGAAGCGTACTTTGAAGATATCTGCTGCTGCAAATGACGGTCCGGGTGGACAAGAAACCGTATGCGTTGGCAGTTGAGACCAGATGTGAATGCCGAAAACATTATCGACACCTTCCATCGCCCCTTGTTCGACCATCGCTTTAGCCCCTTGTGCGATTTCCTCTGCAGGCTGGAACAGCAAACGAACATTGCCAGGCAGTTCATCTTTTACGTCAGCCAATGCTTTCGCCGCAATCAGCAGCATGGACGTATGTGCGTCGTGCCCACATGCATGCATTTTACCGTCGAGTTTAGAAGCGTACGGGACATGTTTATTTAATTGTTCGACGGAGAGGGCATCCATGTCGCCGCGCAATGCAACGGTTTTTCCGCTGGAAGCGCCTTGGATTTCCGCAATTACGCCTGTCGGTTCTGTCTTCCGATATGAAATGCCGAGTTTGTCTAAATAATCACAGACAAAGGCAGTCGTTTTTACTTCTTCAAAAGACAATTCCGGTTCGCTATGTAATTGTCTTCGTAAAGCTGTTAGTTCGTCACTATAGTTTGTAATGGAATTTTTGATTTTTTCATTGATCATGCTAATTGAGCCTCCGTTAATCGTTTTGCAGCTTCGAACAAGATCGTTGTACCGTCAGCGAGATGTTGAGCATCTGACCATTCTTCCGGACAATGACTAAGTCCGTCTTTGCTTGGTATGAATACCATGCCGCAAGCTGTGAAATCTGAAAACACCATTGCATCATGGCCGGCGCCGCTGTTGATGGGACAATAGGGAATCGCTAGCGTGTCGCTCGTTTCTTTCAATAAAGACCTGATCCCTTCATCAAGTTCTTTCGGTGCAATATACAGCAGCTGTTCAGTGGACGTATGGATTCCATTACCATTCTTAGATGCAATCAGTTCTTTGGCTTTACGCACGGCACTCTGAACATGAACTTCTTTGCCTGACCGGATATCGATTGTGAAAACAACTTTATCGGGAATGACGTTTGCTCCGTTTGGAAAGACAGTGAGACGTCCCGTTGTAATGACTGTTCCGTTCCCATCATCTACCGCAAGTCCAGGGAGGTCAGCGATGATTTGTGCAGCGGCAACGAGTGCATCGGAGCGCCGTTCCATCGGTGTTGTACCGGCGTGGCCAGCTTGACCTTGCACCGTTACTTCCAATTGCGTTAAGCCGACAATCGCCTCGACAACGCCAATTTGAATGTCTCTTTCTTCTAAGATAGGTCCTTGTTCGATATGCAGCTCGAGGAACGCCTTGATTGTTTCAGGATCCCGCTTTTTACCATTCAGAGGATTGAGTCCGATTTCTGCCATTGCCGCTTCTGCCAAAACCCCGTCTTTGTCGGCAAGTGTTTTAAAATCTTCAGCTGTCAATAAACCCATCATACCTCTAGAGCCCATCAGTCCACCGCCGAAGCGGGAACCTTCTTCCTCGACGAGTGCAATAATTTCAAGGGGATAAGCCGGTTTCACACCGTGTTCCTTGAAGAGAGCTGCTACTTCTAAGCCGACAACAACGCCTGCAGTTCCATCATAGGCGCCGCCATTCGGAACCGAATCAAAATGAGAACCGACGATAACAGAAGGTGCGTCTGGTAAAGTTCCTTCGAGCTTGCCAAAAATATTTCCAAAGCCATCCTCGGATACGCTGAGACCATATTCTAACATTCTTGCTTTTAGATAATTTCGAGCTTGTAAATCTTCTTTACTATACGTCAGCCGCGTCACACCTTCACCAGGTGTCGCTGTGAACTGACTTAGTAATTCGATATGTTCTTCAATCCGTTGTTGGTTGGCACGCATGAAATTCCCTCCAGTTGAACTGTGCGAATTGTTTGGGTGACTGTCACCCGAAAACTTACAGGAATCCAACAAAGAAGCCTGCAAGGACGACGGATACCATCGTTACGCTAATAAATCCTCCAACGAGCATCGGTGGTAGCATATGACTGGTCAATGCCTCTCGTTCTTTTTCATCTTCAGTCAATGAATTGATTACTTCATTTGTAATGATGTAGTCGGCAGGGAAGCCATATAAAGCAGTTAGAGATACGGCAAAAGCCATTTCTTTACTGACCCCTAGCACTTTTCCGATGATAAACGAGAAGATGTACATGCCGATGACGCCTAAAGCGATACAGACGATCAGCGGATAGAGAATTTCCATCATCATGGACGGTGTTGCCACTTTCAAACCATCAAACACGAAGAGCATCAGGACAAGGATGGCCATTCCGAAACCGTTCGCTTTCTGCAACACTTGGCGTTCCAGAAAACCGACGCTTGTCCCGATGATACCAAATAGGAGACAGAGGACGTATGGACTGACGGATACAATCGGTTCAAGCCATGTTGAAGTAAGATAAGCAAGATACCCGACGATGGCGAGACGGAAAAACTTAAAGTAATCGGTATTATACTTTTCAGGTAGTTTACGGAAAAACTTGAGCTCTTTTTGTGGTTTCGTTTCAGATAAAGCACTCGATTTTTCAATGGCTAATTCGCCTTTACGGTACTTTGTAAGAAGCCTTTTACCTTCTTTGTTAAGCACAATCGACGTTAACGGATAACCGGCAAAGCCTTGCATTGCGTAGATGACGATTGCGAAAACGGACAATGTGGCAAGCCCGGCTTCTGCGGCACCTTCTGACATAATCAAGGCAGATACAATTCCACCAACAAGAGGCGGAATGGCGACCACGACTGTTTGAAAATCAAAAATAAGTGTCCCGATTGTGAACAGGACGACGACAATTCCTAAAATACCAGCAAGTGATATTAAAATGGTTTTCCATTGTTCCTTCAGTTGTTGAAGTGACAATAATGTACCCATATTTGTAATCAATAAATAAATCATCATCGAAGCGACTGCGGGTGGTATACCAGCGACTGCAACGATATCCTGTGGAAAGAACGTCCAATAACCGAGCAGGAACAGGACTGCACAAACGAAAACGGAAGGGATCCATGCTTTTGTCCGCACAGATACCATATCTCCGATAAATAAAACAGCAACGACAATGACTAATGCAAGCATCTGTGCCATTCAAATTTCCCCTTTCAGATTAAAAAGAATTTTAACTAGAATAACATGAAAGTTTGTGAAATAAAAGCGTATTTCGTATATTTAAAATAATATTCTTGGATAATTGGAAATGAAAGCGCTCCATTGAAAATGATATTATAGTGGGGTGAACCGGGGAAAGTATTATATTGTTTAGTTTTATTACTTTTGTTAAATAGATAAATGGTATTTTGAAGACAGGTGTTTGAAATGTAAATTCTGTTAGAAATTGGTCAATTATTTGTTGGTGAATTAATGCATCGAGCCAGTTGAAGTATTCCCTTTGCTAATCATTCGCAAACAAAAGGCTTTGAATAGTTTATCCATTACAGCACCTAATTCTTTTATGTTTTCTCTGCTGTATCCTCCGTGCATATCTGTAGTACTGAGCGGGTGGGTAAAGTGCTTGGAGAATGTGATAATAAAAAAGAAGAGGCTATCCTTGCAGTCAAAATGTACCGACTGGAAAGATAGCCCTTCAATTGTTTTTTATTTCGGAAGGGAAATGGTGAATTTTGTCCCTATCCCTTTTTCGCTTGAGACGTCGATCGTACCATCATGCATCATGACGAGTTGCTTTACTATGGAAAGTCCGAGACCGAATTCACCGTAAGGGTTTGTCGTCCGTGACACAATCGCTTTGTAAAACCGACTCCAAATCTTCTCGACATCGGCTGGGTCGATGCCGATACCTGTGTCTTCAATTTCAATAATGGTTGCATCGTCTTTTTCGAATCCGCGTAAATGGATGGTGCCATTGTCCGTGAACTGAATGCTGTTTTTCGTAATGTTGATCAAAATCTGCGTTAGCCGGTCATAATCGGCAAAGACTCGTACTGCTGGAACCGCAGTGACGATGATCGTGTCATTCCGTTCTGCAGCCATGCCTTCCAGTTGCTCTTGGATGACCTCCAGTAACTCGACAAGCTGGATGTCCTGCTTGGTCAATGTCACCTGGTTGGAGCGGATTTTCTCGTAATCGAGGTTTTCATTGACGAGGCGGATGAGCCGCATTGTTTCGTTGCTGGCAAGTTGAAGGCCTTTTTCTTTTTCCGTTTCGGAAATCATGTCGTTTTTTAAGCCTTCCGTGATGCCCCGGATGGTCGTCAGCGGTGTCCGCAATTCGTGGGACACATCGGCCATAAACTGGCGACGCCTGTTTTCCAGGTTTTCGATTTCTTCCATAGAAGCGTCCAGCTTTTCGACCATTTTGTTAAAATCACCGGCAAGTTCACTGATTTCGTCAAAGTTCGATGACGGAATCCGCACGGAATAGTCGCCGTGGGTAATGGCGGAAGTTGCCAGTTGCAGCCGTTTAATGCGCCTAACGTGGAACGTCGACAAAATCCAGCTCAGTAGAAGTGCGATTGCAAGAGCGATGAACGTGGTGATAAGCAAATAGGCATTCATTTGCGAAATGACTTCACGTGAACCTTTAATAGGGGACGTCAACAAAATTCCACCGACAAATCGATGGTTTTGGATGTAGGGAAGAAGGACGAACGTGACGGCTTCATTGAATCGTTTAAAATCCTGTTTTACAATGACCGTTTGCCCGTTTTTGATGTCTTGCCATTCATCTTCGTTCAACTCGATGAGCGGGGTTTTCAAGCCTGTTGAATAAATGATCGCCGATTTTTCATCGAATAGGCTGTATTGGATATCGCGTGCGTTCAAAACATGCCCATAGGAGGTTAAGATGTTTGTCGAATTGCGCGGATTCCTACCGATGTCATGTAAGATGGTCTGTCCATAGGTCGCGAGTTCCTCTGTCTTATTGTTATAGACAAATTTTTCAACGTAGTGGGAGAACAACAAGCTTATGATTAGAAAGGCAATGACAATGACGCTGACGTGGCTTGTCAGTTGCTGATACAAATACTTGATTTTCATGTAGCGGCACCACTTGTCTCGTCAAATCGATAGCCAACGCCCCAGACGGTGTGAAAAAAAGGCTGTTTGTCCGTTGCAATTTTTGAGCGAAGCCGCTTGATGTGCACATCGACGGTTCGGTCATCTCCGTAAAAATCGTATCCCCAGACCCGGTCGAGAAGCTGTTCGCGAGAAAACACCTGTTTCGGATGCTGGACAAAATGGGTGAGCAAATCGAATTCCTTCGGTGTCAAATTGAGGACGGGTTTGCCATCCAACAACACTTCGCGTGTGGTCTGGTTGATTTTTATATGAGCTGTTTCGAGCACGCCGTCTTCCGGTTGTTCGTTTTTAGAGGACGTGTATCTGCGCGTCACGGCTTTGATACGGGCCATCAAGGCAAGCGGGCTGAACGGTTTGGTGACGTAATCATCCGCACCCATTTCAAGACCCAACACCTGATCCGATTCGCTGTCCTTGGCTGTCAGCATAATGATGGGTGTCGCATATCCGTGCTGCCTCAATGTGCGACAAATTGTGACGCCATCCATTCCGGGCAGCATCCAATCGACGATCAAGCAGTCCCACTTCGTATCCTGGGCCCGGCTGTAGCCCGTAAGACCATCTTTGACGAATTCACCTGCGATGCCTTCCTTTGAAAAAAAGAGTTCAATCATCGCAGAGACACTCTCATTGTCTTCAATTACTAAGATTTTCATCATCTTTCGCCCCCCTCACTAGCGGCTAGTTTCTTTCATTATGAGTAACTATGGTGAGAGCGTGCAACTGTTAACGTATATAGTCAGCTTGCTGATCAATCGTTATTGCAGACCAGGCCGATGATTCATGAAGTTCTGATACGCAAAACCTTTTACTTCTTCTTCGCTATACCTTTTTAACAACTCATTCACCAAATTAGGATGCATCGACGCATCTTCCAAATCGACAATCTTATTCGAAATGCCGTCGAAATCTGAGCCGAAGCCGATTTGCCGCACGCCGCCGAGGGAGCAGAAATGGTCGATATGGGCAATCAGTTCGGATATTGTCGCTGATTCTTTACCATTGACGAAAGATGGATAATAGACGACATGGATAACGCCATTTTTGGCGAACAGTGCTTTCGCTTGTTCATCCGTTAAGTTCCGTACGTGATTGCAGAGCGTTTTTGAGTTGGAGTGGCTGGCAATCGGAAAGTCAGCTTCCCTTATGACATCCCAAAACGCGTTTTCGCTTAAATGTGAGACATCCGTCAAAATCTGACGGTCATTGTTAAAAGTGATGATTTCACTGCCGAATGACGTGATGCCTGCGCCTCGTCTTTCATCGGCGCCGTCTGCAGCCAAATTGGCATTGTTCCAAGTGAGCCCGATCGACCGAACGCCCAATTCATATAAAATCGACAACTTCTGCAAATCGTTCCCGATAGCATCCACGCCTTCAAGGGTCAATAATGCTCCGATTTCATCATCCTTCAACTGATCAAAATCGGTCCATTGTTTTCATCAGTTTCATGTTCGGGTTTTTCCCGAGGACTTCCGTATAGAAAAAATGGATTTGATCCAAGGCAGCCTGAAATTTTTGGTCGGATTTGATGGAAGGGGGGATGAAAATCGCGAATGCTTGGACTTTCACCCCTCCTTTTTTCAGTTTTTCATAACTGGCATCCAGTTCCGGCTCATTTTTGTAATCCATTCCCCCTTGAGCTGCAGCTAATTTCATCAAGACGTCGCAGTGTAAGTCGATTACGTGCATCCTGTTTTCTCCTTTCGTGCAATCTATGCTATTTGAATTTTTTGTTAACCTGCTCTTTCTATTCTAGCACCTAAGAGGCGGAATGATGTTTGGATACGTTTAAGACCTCTTCTCCATTAAAGAGAAGAGGTCAGGTCCGAGCAAGCTCGTGTTTTCTAATTACTTAGCGGAAGGGGTATTGCCCAAGGAAATTTCGATTTTTTTCATATCCGCGCCGCGGTAAATGGTGAAAGTCGCTGTGTCGCCTACTTTTAGTTCGGTATACAGGAATTTACGCAGTTCCGTCGCATTGTTAATGGTCTTCTCATTAATAGCTGTAATGATATCTTCTGTTTGTAGTCCTGCTTTGGCAGCTGCGGATTTAGGATCGATGCTGGCAATCATGACGCCGCCTTTCACATCTAAAGGTAGACCTTGTAAATAACTGCTCGGTACTTGGTCGAGATTAGCTAGTCCGATGCCGATGTAAGGACGTTCAATTTTTCCGTGTGCCTCCATTTCTTCAATGAGCGGAATCACTTCATTACTCGGAATGGCGAAACCGAGTCCTTCGACGCCGTTTTCGGCGATTTTCAAGCTATTGATACCGATGACTTGTCCTGTTGTATCCAGTAAAGCGCCGCCGCTATTACCAGGGTTGATGGCCGCGTCTGTTTGGATGACGTTCATCTCCCATTCACCTGCGGATGTATTGACGTTAATGGAACGATTGACCGCGCTCACAATCCCTTGTGTAACCGTACCGGAGAAATCGAGGCCGAGCGGATTGCCGATTGCCACGACTTCATCTCCTGCGCGCAGCTTATCGGAATCACCGAATTCAAGGACCGCATCTGCATGCTTCGCATCGATTGTCAGGACAGCCAGATCACTTAAAGCATCCTTTCCGACAAGTTCAGCAGCCGTTTTTTCACCGCTTTCGAGTGACACTTCAAGCCTTTCTGCACCCTCAATGACGTGATTGTTCGTCACGATATAAGCTTTGTCGCCGTCAATCTTATAAACGACCCCCGATCCGGATCCCCTTTGGACCGCTTCCGCGTTTTGAACGAAACGGTTGCCTGGCGTTTGATACGTGACAATGCCGACAATCGCACTGGATGCTGACTCAACCATGTCGGAAAGTGAGTTTACCGTTTTGTTTGCCGTTTGCTGAACAGTATAAGCTGTCGCATTTTCAGTGACTGGCGTCGATTCAGGCGACACCGCCTGAATCAAATCCGTATTGACGACGACCGCCAGCGTCAACACCGACCCGATGACACCCGCGCCGACTGTAGATAAGAATCGTTTAGCTGGTTTGTTGTTGTTGTTTTGTGTATCCATTTTCGTTCCTCCTGTTTTCCTGATTGTTTTAAGTTTAATGGGTAAATATGAACAAACTATTACGGGGGGATTAACAATCAGTTAACGGAACTCAGTGGAGTATATTCAACTACTAAACTCGTATTGTCGAATCAATGTCGAACGATTTCCTTTGTTTAATAGTTGAACTATTTACTATAGTCTGACAGAATAAAAGGACAAACTTCTTGTTATTTCCAAATGGGTGTAAGCGCGATCATTCCATCATTGACGTTTGTTGCGCATACAACAGAAGTTTGCGACGTATAGTAGCGGTGTTTGCAAAGAACTCACACAGGGAGGAATGGAAAAATGGTTCAAGCAATTGAGAATCAAGTCTATGCATTTCCAAACACAAAAGGGGCAAAGGTGAATTTTAAGGAACGCTACGACAATTACATCGGCGGGAAATGGACAGCGCCGGTTAAAGGTCAATACTTTGATAATCCGACTCCTGTAACAGGTAAAGTCTTCACGGAAGTGGCACGTTCGACTGCGGAAGATATCGAGCTTGCGCTAGACGCAGCACATGCTGCAAAAGACGCATGGGGGAAGACGTCTGTTACGGAGCGTTCGAATATATTGCTGAAAATTGCTGACCGCATGGAACAAAATCTTGAAATGCTTGCAGTAGCAGAAACGTGGGAGAACGGTAAAGCCGTCCGTGAAACGTTGAATGCAGATATTCCGCTTGCAATCGACCATTTTCGCTATTTTGCAAGCGCTATCCGAGCGCAGGAAGGCGGTGTCAGCCAAATCGATAACGATACGGTTGCGTACCATTTCCATGAGCCGATTGGGGTTGTCGGTCAGATCATTCCATGGAACTTCCCGATTTTAATGGCGGTATGGAAATTGGCGCCGGCGCTTGCCGCTGGAAACTGTGTCGTTTTGAAACCGGCTGAACAGACACCGGCATCCATTATGGTCCTTACCGAATTGATCGCTGATTTGCTGCCGGAAGGCGTTTTGAATATCGTCAACGGGTTCGGATTGGAAGCAGGGAAGCCGCTTGCATCGAGTCCGCGTATCGGGAAAATCGCGTTTACCGGTGAAACAACTACAGGTCGCCTCATTATGCAATATGCATCACAAACGGCTATTCCAGTTACGTTGGAGTTAGGCGGGAAATCACCGAATATCTTCTTGGAAGATGTCATGGATGAAGACGATGCATTTTTGGACAAGGCAGTTGAAGGTTTTGTCATGTTCGCCTTGAACCAAGGGGAAGTATGTACATGTCCTTCCCGCGCATTGATCCACGAATCGATATACGATAAATTCATGGAGCGTGCGCTGGAGCGCGTAAAGGCGATTAAAGTCGGCAACCCGCTAGACCCAACTGTGATGATGGGTGCACAGGCATCGACGGAACAGTTGGAGAAAATCCTTTCTTATCTCGACATCGGGAAACAGGAAGGTGCAGAATGTCTAATCGGCGGAGAGCAGAATCAGCTAGGCGGCGAGCTCGAAGGTGGTTACTACGTCAAGCCGACTGTCTTCAAAGGGGACAATAAAATGCGAATCTTCCAGGAAGAGATTTTCGGTCCGGTCGTTTCCGTTACAACGTTCAAAACGAAAGAAGAAGCACTCGAAATTGCGAATGATACATTATACGGACTTGGTTCCGCTGTTTGGACGCGCGATATCAATACTGCGTATCGTTTCGGCCGTGGCATCCAAGCGGGGCGTGTCTGGACGAATTGCTACCACGTCTACCCGGCTCACGCAGCATTCGGCGGCTACAAGGCATCCGGTGTCGGTCGTGAAAACCACCTGATGATGTTAAGCCATTATCAGCAGACGAAAAACATGCTTGTAAGCTACAACGAAAACAAACAAGGCTTCTTTTAACTCGGAGGATTGAAGTTCAATTCCTCCGAGGCGTAATTGATAGAACTGAAAGGAGAGAAAGTGTGGATGACTGATCGCGTAATCGCAACGGATGCTGCACTGGAACTCATTGCGTTTTTGAAAAAGAAACACGGTCCACTAATGTTTCACCAGTCAGGTGGCTGCTGTGACGGTTCGTCGCCGATGTGCTACCCTGACGGGGAACTGATCATTGGCAATCAGGATGTCCTTCTAGGGGCTATTGGAGAGACGCCGTTCTACATGCACCGCAATCAGTTTGAGTATTGGAAGCATACACAGCTAATCATCGACGTCGTTGATGGGCGGGGCGGCATGTTTTCACTCGAAGGTGTTGAAGGAAAACGGTTTTTGACCAGATCCCGTGCGTTTACGGCGGAGGAGAATATAGAACTGCACGCATGAAAAAGGGACACTCTCATTCTTATGAAGGAGAGCGTCCCTTTTTGTTAGATGAACCGCTTTCGGATATCAGGTGGCGGCAACATGCAGGCCACTTCTTTTTTGCCAAACCACCGATACCGATTTTTCGCCACATAATCATACACGCCGTCACGAATCTTACGTGGGACGAGTATGAATAAGAATAACAGATGCCATAAGCCGTCCAACTTTTTTGCGATGCGGAGGGCGGCGGAGGACTTTGAGAAGGCTTTGCCATTTTCTATAAGGACTAAGCTGTCAACTTCTTTCGGAATCGCATATTGTTTTGCTAGTTCAATCCCTTTCTCGCTTTGTAATGACGTGAAAAGAAAATGGGCGACAGGGTCACGTTTAATGATGAATTGCACACTCGAATCACAGAAATTACATTCGCCGTCAAACAACACAATCCGTTTCATAGAAGCGTCACCTCACATCTTTTTTTTATTAAGTATATCCTGGTGTTGTAAATAATAACATGAAACAGACATGAGTCTTTACTTTCGGCTGAATATTTAGTATAATCGAAGAAAGGAAGTTTGCGCTCAATCGTAATTGTTTTCCATCACATTTAGCCACGGTTAATATGTAAAGGAGGATGATTTTAATGGAGTATCTACCGGTTGATCCTGCTGAGGTGGAGCTAAGGCAGAACAAGGATTTTATCGCTATATTGAAAATGATTGGTGAGGGTAGTCCGGTTTACGAGGATCTAGATGGAATCGAAAGCGAACGTCAACCGTTCGAAGGTTACGACGCTAGTGAGCTTCCACGGGATTATCAATAACGAAACGGTATTGAATTAGAGGATTTTCTACGAATAGGAAAGGGTCTCCCTTCGAGGAGGCTCTTCTTTATGGTTTGACGGCGAAATACGCAGTCCGCATGCATCGGTTGTCAAATAAGTAATCGTACAATTTCGCAAAGGTCCTATCATCACTTTAAAATTAATTGGTCGGTCGCCCGTTTGTCCTTCTTCTTTTCACATGTAATAGAAGAAGGAGGTGATGTTATGATGCATCATGGGAATCAATTTCCAGGTCATTGCCATGGTAACCAAGTGCAACCGGTAGTATGTCCGACGCAATATCGTTTCCACGACCAATTTGTACCGCAGGAAGTTCCTTTTATCCATCCGTTTGTGAATGTCAACCGGGTGAATACGGTTCAAATTCCGCGTCACTATTACACAGAAACAACTGAGAATGTAATGGGGCAAACACTTCCGGCACGACCAGGATTCGGTCCGGGAATGGGCGGTCCAGGAATGGGCGGTCCAGGATTCGGTGGTCCGGGTTGCGGAGGACGCGGATTTGGCCGTCGCCGGTGGAGATAAGCAACACGTACTTGTCAGTTTTAACAAATAGAAAGATGGCGTGTCAGTTGTAGTACTAACTGGCACGTCCTCTTTTTGTATAGTGGCGGATTGGGAGGAGTAAAAGTATGTGGTAAGATAGGGGCGGATCAAACTAAAAGCAGAAGGTGAATCGATTGAGAGCTTTTACATATGTCATTCCCATCATGTTGATTGTCGGGACAGTTAGCATCATGATGTTGAACAAAAATTACACAGACGTTCCGCCGATGTCGCGCATCTACATATCGCTAGGTGCGATGGGAGTAAGTGGAATTATTTCTTATTTTCTATTCCCTAAAAATGAGGACGAGCAATAGTAAAAAGAGATCGATAGCCAACGCTATTGGTCTTTTTTATTTTAAGAGAGCCTTAGCGATTAGCCTCTGGAAAAAAATAGAGGGAATTGTTTGAAAAATAGCTAGACAGGGTTAGGGAGATGCGCTATAATTCTTTTAATCCAACAAAACATACCTATTTACTAAGGTATTTGCCGCTGAATGAAACACAGTCAACCCGAATTGAATAGAATAGATCATAGCTGATTGGAAAACCAAAGGCTCTCAACAGAATGTCATGTTGAGAGCCTTTTTGTCTCGATCATGAATGATCTTTCTACCTGTCGAAAGGCGAAGGAAATATTGTATCTTAACACAGAAAAAGTATAAAAACGAATGGAGTGGATTGAAGTGAGGAAGAAAACGACGGGTAAATTCGCAATGATACTGGCGGCAATTACTGTTCTTTTAGTGGGCTGCGGGGATCCTGCTACTTCTACCCAAGGCAATTCGGTTGAACTGTTAAACGTCTCCTACGATCCGACTCGCGAGTTATACGAAGAGTTCAATGAAGAATTCATAGCCCATTGGAAAGAAGAAACGGGCCAGGATGTGAGCATTCAGCAGTCCCATGGTGGATCAGGAAAACAAGGCCGTGCGGTGATTGATGGGTTGGAGGCAGATGTTGTTACACTGGCCCTTGCTTATGATATCGATGAAGTCGCTGCTGCACGTGACTTGATCGCTGAGGATTGGCAGACAAGATTGGAAGCAAATGCTACGCCGTATACGTCGACAATCGTTTTCCTGGTTCGAAAAGGGAATCCGAAAGGGATCAATGACTGGGATGATTTGATCAAAGAAGACGTATCAGTCATTACACCTAATCCAAAAACGTCAGGAGGCGCACGTTGGAATTACTTGGCGGCTTGGGCATATGCAGAGAAGCAATATAATGGTGATGAAACGAAAGTGAAAGAATTCGTTGGCAATCTTTATAAAAATGTGGAAGTGCTCGATTCTGGAGCCCGTGGTGCAACGACTACATTTGTAGAACGAGGCATTGGCGATGTCTTGCTGGCGTGGGAAAATGAAGCCTTCCTTTCGTTAAATGAGCTTGGGGAAGGTGAGTTTGAGATTGTCGTTCCCTCACTTAGTATTTTGGCTGAGCCTCCTGTTGCGGTCGTAGATAAAGTCGTCAAGAAAAAAGGGACAGAGGAAGTTGCGAAAGCCTATCTTGAATACTTGTACACTGAAATTGGGCAAGAAATTGCCGCGAAACACTACTACCGCCCGCGTAACGAAGACGTGTTGAAGAAATATGCGGATCTATTCCCCGACATTAACCTTGTCACCATTGACGATGATTTCGGTGGATGGAAAAAAGCCCAGGAAACTCATTTTAATGACGGCGGTACATTTGATGAAATCTATCTGCCGCACTAACAATGAGTCAGTGGAAAAGTTCAAGGTTTTTAAAGAACTGAAATGAAGGTGACGTCTTGGCGAAGAAGTGGAGATTTAAGAAACATAGTATTTTACCGGGATTCGGGTTGTCACTCGGGTTCACGATGTTGTATGTCAGTATGCTCGTTTTGTTGCCGCTGTCCATGATTTTTATCAATACGACATCCATGGGCTGGTCGGATTTCTTGGCAACGGTGACAGAACCACGTGTCGTGGCATCATACAAACTCAGTTTTGGGGCCGCATTTGCGGCAGCTTGCATCAATCTATTTTTCGGCGTGCTGATTGCCTGGGTACTCGTTCGCTATACGTTTCCAGGCAAACGCATTATCGATGGACTGGTCGATTTGCCATTTGCCCTTCCTACCGCCGTAGCGGGTATCGCTTTAACTACTTTGTATGCGGAAAATGGCTGGATCGGACAATTTTTATCGTTTAAAGTGGCATATACTCCGCTCGGTATTACGATTGCATTAACGTTTATCGGGCTGCCGTTTGTTGTGCGAATGGTACAGCCGGTTTTGCAAAACATCGAACGGGAAGTGGAAGAGGCATCTGCTATTTTAGGCGCCAATCGCATTCAGACATTTACGAAAGTGATTGCGCCGGAAATAATGCCTGCAGCACTGACAGGCTTCGCGCTAGCCTTTGCGCGTGCGATTGGTGAGTATGGATCGGTCGTTTTCATCGCTGGTAATATGCCGATGAAAACAGAAATAACACCGCTTATAATTATGACGAAGCTCGAACAATATGATTACGCTGCGGCGACAGCGATTGGAGCGGTCATGCTCATTTTTTCATTCCTCATATTATTGTTCATTAACGGATTGCAGTGGTGGACGAATCGGAAAATGGTTCGTGCCTAAGGGGTTTTGTGCGTTTTTCTCATCATAAAGGAGGGGTTTTGATGGCTGGAACTAGTCCCGTGCATTCTGTGAGTAAAAAGAAGAGTAAGCGGGCAACCGAAGAACAGCCTTGGATCCGTGTTCCGCTAATTGCGCTCGCCCTCGGGTTTCTTCTCTTATTTCTTGTTTTACCTATCATCGCGATTTTTATGAAAGCTTTTGAAAAGGGAGTAGGCGTCTACTTGGCTTCCATAACAGACCCAGACGCACTTTCAGCCATCAAGTTAACACTGCTTGTCGCTGTGCTTACGGTGCCGCTTAATGCGCTTTTTGGGATTGCGGCTGCATGGGCGATCACCAAATTCGATTTTAAAGGGAAGAGCCTGTTAATCACCATTATCGATTTACCGTTTGCCATTTCGCCGGTTATTGCGGGTCTCGTATTTGTGTTGTTATTTAGTGCACACGGGTTATTCGGTGAATTTTTGTTCGAACATGATATTAAAATACTTTTCGCTGTTCCGGGTATTGTACTGGCAACGCTATTTGTCACATTCCCGTTTGTCGCACGTGAGCTGATTCCGCTTATGCAGGTGCAAGGATCGGCGGAAGAAGAGGCTTCTTTAACGCTTGGAGCAGGTGGGTTTAAAACGTTTTGGCATGTGACGTTATCGAATATTAAATGGGGATTATTATATGGAGTTATTCTTTGTAATGCGCGGGCGGTTGGTGAATTTGGCGCTGTTTCGATTGTTTCTGGCCATATTCGCGGTCTGACAAATACGATGCCGTTACATATTGAAATTTTGTACAATGAATATCAATTTTCCGCTGCATTTGCAGTCGCATCCTTGATGTCCATTATAGCCATCATTACACTTGTCTTGAAAAATATCATTGAATGGAAAACCAGTCAGCAAGCTTAGAATAGGAGGGTCCATGTGAGTATTCAAATAAAAGAAGTGTCGAAAACATTCGGTTCATTTGAGGCGTTGAAAGATATTAACCTTGATATTCAAACGGGGGAGCTTGTGGCGCTGCTCGGACCGTCCGGGTCAGGAAAAACGTCACTACTCCGCATTATTGCGGGACTTGAAGAAGCCGACCAAGGCGTAGTGTTGTTCGGCGAGGAGGATATGACCCATATTCGCACGACAGAAAGGAAAGTCGGCTTCGTCTTTCAGCACTATGCATTGTTTAAGCATATGACGGTATTCGATAACGTTGCGTATGGATTGAAAGTCCGTCCCAAAAAAGAACGCCCTTCTAAAAAAGAAGTTGAATCAAAAGTGCTTGAATTGCTTGAGCTTGTAAAGCTGGATGCTTTTGCTGACCGTTACCCATCTCAACTATCTGGGGGACAAAGGCAACGTGTTGCATTAGCGCGGGCACTCGCAGTGGAACCGAAAGTGCTCTTACTAGATGAACCGTTTGGCGCGCTCGATGCGAAAGTCCGGAAAGAATTGCGGCGTTGGCTACGAAGATTGCATGATGACTTTCATATTACGAGTATTTTTGTGACACATGATCAGGAAGAGGCCCTTGATGTGGCAGATCGGATTGTGGTCATGAATGAAGGGAGAATTGAACAAATCGGTAGTCCGGAAGAAGTGTATGATCATCCGAATAGTCCCTTTGTCTATGATTTTCTTGGAAATGTAAATCTATTTCATGGGCGCATGGAGAATGGAAAGTTACTGAATGTCCATCTCAATCTGGACGCAGCTGATTTGGAAAATGCGGAAAATCAGCTTGCTGTCGGCTATGTAAGACCGCATGACGTGACGATTGAACGGGAAGGGATTGATACTGAAGCAATCCAAGCGACAATTGTTCATATTCATGTCGTGGGACGATCCGTTCAAGTTGAATTGAAACGTCTAGACAACGATCAGTTTCTGGAAGCTGAGTTAACGAAAGAACGGTACCGCGAGCTGAATTTGACAGCGGGTGAGAGTGTTTTTGTTAAGCCGAACCAGCTCCGTGTTTTTATTCCGGAAGATTACTCGATCTAAAAAGCTATTTTAATGATAATGAATTATAGCTGGATTGAAACAGGGAATTCCTTCGAACTCACCTGACGCTTAAGGATTACCCCTACCATAAGATGCCTACGTTCATTTTATATGCGTATTCCTTTATTTATCATAATTGTTAGCCTCATTCATAGAAAAAACGCAAACTACCTAATGCCTAACTATAAGGGCGTCAGGTAGTTTTTTATAGTTAACCTAAAAATAATTACGGTTGACACATAATGTGTTATCTACTATTCTGATAATGATAACACAAATATATGGGGTGTATGAGATGACAACGGCAACGGTAAAAACAAGGAATGGGACAAGTGCAGTAAGTCTTGTGCATTGCGGCATGTTTGCCGCGTTGATGATGATCGGCGCAAATATTACGGCATTTGCACCGTTTCTAGTCGTCGGAGGGGTGCCGATTACCTTGCAGACGTTTTTTGCGATTCTTGCAGGGCTTCTTCTTGGCAGCAGGTTAGGTGCGATGGCAATGACGGTGTATATGTTCATCGGGCTAGCGGGGGCGCCCGTTTTCGCGAAATTTAGCGGTGGTTTCGGTCAGATTCTAAGCCCGACGTTTGGATTTGTCATTTCTTTTATATTAGCGGCATATCTCACAGGGAAAATCGTCGAGAGAAATGGCAAGCTGCATGGCTACATCATTGCCGCGCTTGTCGGGATGATTGTGAATTACATCATTGGGACGAACTTGATGTATATTGCTTACAAATTATGGGCTGCGGCTCCGGATGCCTTTACATACAAAGTGGCATGGCTCTGGATGATACCGCCGCTGCCGAAAGACATTTTGCTTTCGGTGCTTGCTGGGATGTTCGGACACCGCATGTATAAAATATTGAAAGTGAGGCGTTAACATGACACAGTATAATGATTTAGCGGAACGCGTACTCAAAGGTCATCAATTGACGGATAGTGAAGCAATTTCCATTTTGGACAGCCCTGATGAGGACTTATTACCGCTGCTTCACGCAGCGTACACAATCCGGAAACATTACTATGGGAATAAAGTGAAACTCAATATGATCATGAATACGAAATCAGGGTTATGCCCAGAGAATTGCGGTTATTGTGCACAATCGATTGTTTCAAAAGCACCAATCGAAAAGTATTCCATGATGAAACAAGAGGAAATTGTCGCGGGTGCTGAACGGGCGGCGGAACTGAATGCTGGGACATATTGTATCGTGGCGAGCGGTAGGGGGCCCGCGAACCGTGAACTTAATATTGTAGTTGACGCTGTCAAAGAAATTAAGGAAAAGCATGAACATATGACGGTTTGTGCATGTCTTGGTTTGTTGAAACCCGAACAAGCGAAGCGTCTAAAAGAAGCCGGCGTCGATCGCTACAACCACAACATCAATACGTCGGAAGCACATCATGAAAGTATTACGACATCCCATACCTTCGATGACCGGGTCAACACGGTTGGTTTGGTGAAAGAGTCGGGTATTTCGCCTTGCTCGGGCGTCATTGTCGGCATGCGGGAAACGAAAGAAGACGTCATCTCGATGGCACGCAGTTTATATGTTATGGATGCGGATTCGATTCCGGTGAATTTCTTGCACGCGGTCGATGGAACCCCGCTTGGCGGGACAGATGAATTGACACCGCGCTATTGCTTGAAAGTACTTTGCTTGTTCAGGTTCATCAACCCGACGAAGGAAATCAGGATTTCTGGAGGACGAGAAGTGAACTTGCGCAGTCTGCAGCCATTCGGGTTGTATCCGGCAAACTCCATTTTCATCGGTGATTATTTGACGACTTCCGGACAGGAAAGTGATCGTGACCGCCAAATGCTTGAGGATTTAGGGTTTGAAGTCGATCTTACCCCTTTGAAAGCTGAACCTTCGATTGTCTGATAAAAAATGGACTGCCCTTCAACCGGGGCGTCCATTTTTATTTTTTCCGACCTTTATTTGTGGGCCACCAAAAAGACAGGTCTTCCTGCTCTTCGAAAAATTCTCTGATCATTCGTGTACCATCATAGGGTACAGCTTTGATAGTCCGGAATAATTCTTCATAGTGGGCAGTTGTTGCCATGGTGATATTTCTTCCGGTCACATACATCGGGACATTGTTTTTTCGTAATCTCGATACCCATAGTTCGAGGATGGCTTCATCGTGAGTGAACGAGGTCGAATAGGCAGGTAGCCCATCGTCGTCCGTGTATAGGGAAATGCATTTAGCTCCAGGATAATCCGAGTGAATCCCTTTGAAACTTGGATTCGTCCAGACTCCGATCAGCACCTGCACGAGCGTGTCGTAAGGAACTATAACCGAATTCTCAACCCCGGTCCATTGGTTGACGGAATAGATGATGTACGCATCCTCTTCCATTGCTGCGCCGGAAAATGTCGGTCTTTCCGTACTGCTCACTCGCAGAATAACGAAGAGGAGCCAATAGATGAATAGCAGCAAGGCACCAAGAAAAAGGATCATTGTCCAGTCCTCCAAGTTGATGAATTGGAGAAGGTTTGTCGTGCAAAAGAGGGTCCAGGCTGCTAAAAAAATGATGAGCGTTGATAAATAGATTTTCCAACAGGTCATCATCTTGCCCTTCGCCATTTCCTCCTCAAGATTTTTCCTGCTCAAACGTCCCCCTCCCTTTACTATGTATGTTTACGCGGTTAGTGACTGAAGGGTACATCCGAAAAAAATGAAACGGATTTGCGAACCATACGTATAAGAGATAAGCAAAAAATCTACGTAATAGAAAAGAGGTTCTATATGATCAATTTACTTATCTTCTCGATCATTGCCGGTATGGTGTCCAGTCTGATACTCGTCCCGTTTATGACCAATCGAGAGGGGGCGGATACGAAAATGCCGTCCAATCGTTGGTCCGCGATGATCGGGACCGCCATTTTTTCCGCAGTCATCATCTTCGTGTTTTATTACTTGACGAATATAGACCGGAACTGGACTTCCTTATGGGTCTTGTTACTTGCAGTCACAATCCTGGGCGCTCTATTGGCATGGGGCAAAGAAAGGAAAGTGAAAATTGTCCTGTTCCTTGCGGCGCTCGTTTTCGGGGCGTATCTGTTGAGTGCACCGCTCTTCAATGCCAAGCAGAAATACAAAGCGGTGGAGATGGACCAACAGGTGGAAATCAAAGCGTTCGATGAGACGAAAACACCTGCAAGTGTCCCACCGAAATTTGCGCGCAATAAGATGAAGAAAGCGTTCGGGCAAGTGCCGAATACGAGTTATTATGAGCTAGGTAATTTGCAAATCCAAAAAGTGGACGACGAATTCGTTTACATCGCGCCTGTCGAATTTTCTGGGCTATTTAAATGGTGGAACGGGAAAACAACGCCCGGCTACTTCACAATGAGTGCGACCGACTCATCGGATAATCCGCAATTCGTCAAGACTGAAATGGCATACACGCCTTCTTCGTATTTCCATAAAAATGTGGAGCGGCATATGCGTATGCATTTACCGAATCTGATTTTCCACGGAGACGTCCAGCTTGAAATCAATGACGAAGGAAAACCTTATTATATCCGTTCTTATGGGAACTTTATCAGTGCCCGTAACGGTTTTGATGTCAAAGGGATTGTCATGGTGGACGCAGCAACGGGTACTGCGGAAAAATATCCGCTATCAGAGGTACCGGCGTTTATCGACGGAGCAGTTGCACCAGAGGCAGTCAGTCTTCAGAACAGCTACTTCGGAAAGTATGTACATGGATTCTGGAATTCGCTATTCGGGAAAAAGGACGTGAAATTGCCTTCAGATGAAGGAACGGAAGCGAATGTCAGCCCGATATTTGACGAAAATGGCCATATGTATTACTTCACCGACTTTACAAGTCCGAAAGAAGGCGTCGATTCGATGCTTGGTTATGCATTGACAGATGGACGTACGGGCGAGGCAACGTACTATACGGGTAATCTGGAGGAATCGTATATGGATTCCCAGGGGGCTCTTCAAATTATCGAGAAGAAATTCATCGAGAAAAAATGGTCCGGGGAAATGCCGGTACTGTACAATTTCTATGGGGAAGCGAGCTGGTTAACGCCGGTGCTCGATGCGAACGGCTTCCTGCAAAATTATTTCATCGTATCTGCGGCTAATCCTGAGATTTCGGTGTATGGAAGTTCCCCGAACGAAGCATTGAAACTGTACAAGACCGCTTTGCAGAGAGGCGGCAGCACTGTTGACGGTATTTCAACTGCGGAAGAGGCCAAAGCAGCGGTCACAGTCAAGCGGGTTTTCAAAGAACGTGTCGGTGACTATATCCTCGTATCACTTTTGGCGGAGGATGGGCGGAACTTCCTTGTGTCCTCTGAAGCTGCGCCGCTAGCTATTTATATTCAAGCAGGCGATAAATTGGCAATTACCTATTTAGAGACAGGCGAAATGTTCCTGCCTGTGAAGGAAATGACGAATATCAGCATGGACTGATATTCAGTGGAGTACAAAGGATCCCTGGGGATTCTTTGTACTCCTTTTTTCTTTTATGAGGCTACCTAACGAATCCATTGATTAAATACGAACAGATGATGTCGATACTGGTAGGACTTCGTGCATATCGATTGCGGACTGGGCGGAATATCCTGTACAATTAAGTCAAAGTTAGTCAAAGTCAACAGTTTATTTTCATTCGGCGGAAAGCACTCGGCTCTGTAGGTTTTGGGCTAAATGCAGTTTTGCTTACTGTTTGATAAATAGCCAAACGCAATTACGCGAAGGCGTAGTTGATCACCGAGATGAAAGAGGTGAGGAAATGCGAAACATTTCTGACATTATTGAAGGGTATTTAAAGGCCATCATCGAAGAGGAACAGAACGGAACAATCGAGATTAAGCGAAGTGAAGTTGCAGAGAAGTTCCAGTGTGTACCTTCCCAGATCAATTACGTCATTAAGACGCGATTTACAGAAGAGCGTGGTTATGCCGTCGAATCGAAACGTGGAGGGGGCGGGTATATCCGCATCTTCCGTGTACAGGCGAATTCGCGTAAGGAACTGATTGAGCATATTTTAGAAGGTATCCAACAAGGGGCTTCCTATACAATGGCCGAGGATGTCGTCTATCGGTTGATGGAAGAAGAAGTGATTACGGAGCGCGAATCGAAACTGATTCTTGCCGCAGTCGCTCGGACGACAATCCATCAACCGCTTCCCGAACGCGATTTGGTCCGTGCGCGCATTTTACAGGCGATGCTCCTGACGCTCATCTATGAGCAGCTGGACTGATTGCCAAACCAACTGATATGAGGTGGCATTCGATGATATGTGAAAATTGTAAAGAGCGGCCTGCTTCGGTCATCATTACGCAGGAAAGTGTAGCTGGATCGGTGGAACGTCAATTTTGTGAGAAGTGTGCGTTTCATACACAGACATTCCAATTCGATCCGAATCAGGAGCCGTTGTCGATCCAACAGTTTCTGTCCCATTGGTTCGGAGGGGCGGATCCATTCCAAGCAAAACAGCAAACCCGGGGTGAACAGTCGGAAGGGCCTGCGTGTCCGTCCTGCGGGTTGACGTTCCCCAAATTTCTCGACATCGGGAAATTTGGCTGTGCGACATGTTATGACACATTCCGCGGCAGATTGCCTTATGTCTTTGGAAAGCTTCATAACGGGCATGCGAAGCATACGGGGAAAGTACCTGTTTCGTTCAACAAGTTGTACGCAATCAAAAGAAAAATCGAAGAAGTTCGTCTGAAGATGAAAGAAGCAGTGGAAGCCGAACGTTTTGAAGAGGCGGCTGCTTTGCGTGATGAGGCAAATACGCTTCGGGTGAATCTGGAACAGGGAGGTGAACTGGGCGATGTCGATTGAAAAATTCATGCGGGGTGCAGTGACAGGCTGGATGGCGGCACATGGCGAGCATTCGGACATCGTCATGTCGACCCGGATCCGGTTGGCCCGCAATTTGACGGGTTACTTATTCCCAATCGCTTTTAACGAAGAACAGGCGATGGAGGTTGATAGGGCGGTTGCAGGCGCTCTGCTAGATTCCGGTGACACGGGGTACACCTATACGAAAATGGCTGACCTGCCCGCATTGGAACGTCAAGTCCTTGTCGAAAAACATCTAATCAGTCCGCAACTTGCGGCTCCCAATCGGCACGGGGCAGTTATTTTGTCGGAAGATGAGACAATCAGTGTCATGGTGAATGAGGAAGATCATATCCGGATACAATGCATCCACCCGGGGCTTCAGTTGAAGGCTGCTTATCAACAAGCAGATCAGGTGGATGATCAACTCGAAAAAGAACTGCCCTATGCGTTTGACGAGGACTTCGGGTATTTGACAAGTTGTCCGTCTAATACGGGAACGGGGATGCGTGCGTCCGTTATGATGCATCTGCCCGCGCTCACCATTACAAAGCAGATTGACCGGATTATTCCTGCCATTTCGCGGCTCGGTATGATTGTACGCGGAAGCTACGGAGAAGGAAGCGAAGCGCCGGGCAATGTCTATCAAGTGTCCAATCAGATGACGCTTGGTAAAACGGAGCAGGATATTATGGAAGACCTCGGCAATATCACATCCCGTCTCATTGCGCACGAACGGAAATCGCGGGAATTGCTGTTGGCCAAATCTCGTCTCTCACTTGAAAATCGACTGTTCCGTTCCCTTGGTACGATTAGTTATGCCCGCCTCCTGCCATCGGGAGAGGCGGCAAGATGCCTGTCGGATGTCCGTCTCGGCATCGATTTAGGCATCATCGGAGATATAAACATGTCTATTTTGAATGAGCTGATGATTTTCATGCAACCAGGCTTTTTACAGCAATACGCGGGTACGGAATTGACGCAGGAAGAACGAGATGTCTTCAGAGCGAAGTTATTCCGTGAAAGACTCAATGTGGAAAGGTCATCTGTGGATGAAAAAAATGCGGAAGAGTGAGCAGGAGTTTTGCACATGGACCTACAGTTCCGTATAATCAGGTCAAAGATAGTCAAAGTCAATTTATTGAAAAAAGGAGTTTCCGCGTGTTCAGTTGAATACGTATGGAAGGATAGGTTTTTCCTTAAGGAGTAATGTCCGCGTTTTAGGGGAATGGATTGTATATATGTAGACAGAAGGAGAGGACTGAATATGATGTTCAATCGATTTACACAGCGTGCACAAAAAGTGCTTCAACTCGCGCAAGAAGAAGCGATCCGGATGAAACACGAATCCATCGGCACAGAGCATATTTTGCTAGGGCTGATACGTGAAGGCGGAGGCATTGCGGCAAAAGCGCTTGAAGCGATAGATGTCGGCTTCGAAACAATCGAACAAGGCGTGGAAAAACTTGTCGGTTCTGGAACGAAGGATGTCGGTCCAATTGTCCACTATACACCACGGGCGAAAAAGGTGATTGAATTATCTGTGGACGAATCGCGTAAGCTCGGACACTCTTATATTGGCACGGAGCATATCCTGCTAGCGTTGATCCGCGAAGGTGAAGGGGTCGCTGCGCGTGTCTTAAACAACGCAGGTGTCAGCCTGAACAAAGCGCGTCAGCAAGTATTACAGCTTCTTGGCAGCAATGATAACTCGGCTGGCAATCAAGGCGCCTCCAATTCGGCGGCAACACCTACTTTGGATAGTTTGGCACGCGATTTAACGGAAGTGGCACGTGAAGGTTCGCTGGATCCTGTCATCGGACGCGGTAAGGAAATCACGCGCGTCATCGAGGTGCTTGCGCGCCGTACGAAAAACAACCCCGTCCTCATCGGGGAACCGGGAGTCGGGAAAACGGCAATCGCGGAGGGGCTTGCCCAGCAAGTTGTGAACAATGAGGTACCGGAAATCCTCCGTGACAAGCGGGTCATGACACTTGACATGGGAACGGTCGTCGCTGGGACGAAATACCGCGGTGAGTTCGAGGACCGCATGAAAAAAGTGATGGAAGAGATCCGTCAGGCAGGCAATATCATTCTGTTCATTGACGAACTGCACACGCTAATCGGCGCGGGCGGTGCGGAGGGTGCAATTGATGCCTCTAATATCCTTAAACCGTCGCTGGCACGTGGCGAACTGCAATGTATCGGTGCAACGACACTGGATGAATACAGGAAATACATCGAAAAAGATGCAGCACTTGAACGTCGTTTCCAACCGATCCAAGTCGACGAGCCGACTGTTGATGAAACGGTTCAAATTATTTATGGATTACGCGATCGCTATGAAGCGCATCACCGTGTGAAAATTACGGATGAGGCAATCGAGGCGGCAGCGAAAATGTCTGATCGTTATATCTCTGACCGGTTTTTACCGGATAAAGCGATTGATTTGATTGACGAAGCGGGTTCGAAAGTCCGTCTCAGATCTTATACGACACCGCCGAATCTGAAAGAACTCGAATTGAAATTAGAGGCGATTCGTTCCGAGAAGAACGCCGCCGTGCAAAGCCAGGAATTTGAAAAGGCGGCTTCCTTCCGGGATAAGGAACAGAAGATGAAGGAAGAGCTTGAAACAACAAAAACTGCTTGGAAAGAACAGCAGGGACAAAAAGAGTCCGAAGTGACCGTTAATGATATCGCAGAAGTCGTCGCGATGTGGACGGGAATACCTGTTACGAAAATCGCTGAAACGGAAACGGCGAAACTGCTCAACATGGAAGAGATGCTACATGAGCGCGTCATCGGTCAAGGTGAAGCGGTGACAGCTATTTCCCGGGCAATACGCCGAGCGCGTGCTGGCCTGAAGGATCCGAAACGTCCAATCGGCTCGTTCATTTTCCTGGGTCCGACAGGGGTCGGGAAAACGGAACTTGCGCGTGCGCTTGCTGAAGTTATGTTCGGAGACGAAGATGCGATGATCCGCGTCGACATGTCCGAGTATATGGAAAAACATTCGACATCCCGTCTCGTTGGGTCACCTCCTGGGTACGTTGGGTATGACGAAGGTGGACAATTGACGGAAAAGGTCCGTCGTAAACCGTATTCAGTCGTGCTACTCGATGAAATTGAGAAAGCGCACCCGGACGTCTTCAATATCCTTCTGCAAGTGTTGGAGGATGGAAGATTGACCGATTCTAAAGGACGTACAGTCGACTTCCGGAACACGGTTGTTATCATGACGTCGAACGTCGGGGCACAGGCATTGAAGAAAAATCGTTATGTCGGTTTCAACCTGCAAGATTCGAATCGCGACTATGAAGGCATGAAATCCACAATGCTGGAAGAATTGAAGAAAGCGTTCCGTCCGGAGTTCCTGAACCGCGTCGATGAAATGATTGTCTTCCATTCGCTTGAAAAGGAACATTTGCGTGAAATCGTTACGCTGATGTCGAATGAGTTGACAAAACGTTTGCAGGAGCAGGACATCGATCTGTCGTTGACAGAAGAGGCGAAATTGAAAATCGCCGACGAAGGATACGATCCGGAATACGGTGCCCGTCCGCTTCGCCGCGCATTACAGAAGCATGTTGAAGATAGATTGTCCGAAGAACTTCTGAGAGGGACGGTCCTGACAGGCGGCAGCGTAATCGTGGATGTGGAGAATGGTGAATTTGTCGTCAAAACAAGCGGCAAAGAAGAGAGAGAAGAAGTAATGGTAGAAAAATAAAGGGTGAACGGGATAGTCTTCCTGCCGAGGTTCATTTTTGGCAGAGGGCTGTCCCTTTCTTCTATGGAGGACATTATGGCGAAGAAAAAAACAAAATTCATGTGCAAATCATGCGGCTATGAATCGCCGAAATGGATGGGGCGCTGTCCGGGCTGTGGGGAATGGAATACGATGGATGAGGCAGTCGAGATCGTCCAAAAAGGTCCTCGCGGCGCATTTCAGCATTCGGATAACGTCAGGCAGAAAGCGATGCCGATTAACGCAATTGAAACAGTAGAGGAACCGCGGATCGGTACGGACTTGGCAGAATTGAACCGGGTACTTGGTGGCGGTATTGTCCCTGGTTCACTCGTATTGATCGGCGGCGATCCTGGAATCGGGAAATCGACGTTGCTACTCCAAGTTTCCTCACTCCTGGCTAATCAGGGGCTACGCGTGCTGTATATCTCAGGTGAGGAATCGATTCGGCAGACGAAGCTGCGTGCAGAACGGCTTGGCGTCGCATCGGATGAACTTTATATCTACGCGGAAACAGATCTCGGTCAGATCCATGAAACGATTTCCGACGTCAAACCCCAGTTTGTAATCGTCGACTCAATCCAAACTGTCCATCATCCCGAGGTGACTTCGGCGCCGGGTAGCGTCTCACAAGTGCGCGAATGTACGGCTGAATTGATGCGCATCGCGAAAACGCAGGGCATCGCTATTTTCCTTGTCGGTCATGTGACGAAGGATGGGCAGATTGCAGGTCCGAGGTTGCTTGAGCATATGGTGGATACAGTGCTTTACTTCGAAGGAGAACGGCATCATACATACCGGATTTTGCGCAGTGTGAAAAACAGATTCGGTTCGACGAACGAAATCGCCATTTTTGAAATGTTGCAGTCCGGTTTGAAAGAAGTGCTGAACCCTTCCGAGTTATTTCTTCAAGAAAGGTCTCAAGGTGGTGCTGGATCCACGGTTGTTGCATCGATGGAAGGGACGCGGCCAATCCTTGTGGAAATACAGGCGCTCGTTACCCCTTCGAGCTTCAATTACCCGAAACGGATGGCGACGGGCCTCGACCAAAACAGGGTGTCGTTGCTGATGGCTGTTCTGGAGAAACGGATGGGGATGCTATTGCAGGCGCAGGATGCGTATATTAAAGTGGCGGGTGGCGTTAAGTTAGACGAACCGGCGATCGACCTGGCCGTCCTGATGAGCATTGTCTCCAGCTATAAGGACGAAGCGGCTGGAATTGTGGATTGCTTTATCGGCGAAGTCGGGCTGACGGGGGAAGTGCGCCGTGTTTCCCGCATCGAACAGCGGGTGACGGAAGCGGCGAAGCTCGGTTTCGAACGGGCGATCATCCCTTCCTCCAATTTAGGGGGCTGGGATTATCCGGAAGGTATTCGTGTGATTGGTGTTGAAACGATTAGCGACGCTTTAAAAATTGCCTTTACAAATTGAGAAAAAAGGTCAGCAGGATTGCCGTAAGGGTAATCCTGTCGCATCGCTCACATCAATGCGAGGGAGCACGGAACTTTTCGAAGACGGTTACAGTCCTACTCAGGGAGAAACAAAATTCATTTAGTATGCTTATTCAGGCAGAATATAGGGGATATATGTATAATTATCATAAGGAGGTGGTTCATATGTTGAAAAGGGTGATTCAAGTTGCTTTTCTGCTTATCGGGGGGACGCTTGGCGTTTTGTTTTTACCGCATTTATTCAGGTTATTTTCCTTTACTTCGTCTCCAATGATCGATAATCCGTATGTGTCAGCAATCCTTGGAGCAGCAATCTTCTTTCTCCTCAGCCTTTTCCTAACCGAACCAATTGTCAATTTTATAAAATGGATGGAAGAACGTTTATTGAAAGCGCCGATTTTTGATTTGTTATTCGGGACGATCGGTCTGATTGTCGGCTTGATTGTTGCGTTTCTCGTCAGTTTCGGTTTGGGGGGTATTCAGATACCGCTCGTGACATCAGTCCTTCCAATTGTCTTGTCTGTTCTGCTCGGGTACCTTGGCTTCCAAGTCGGCTTCAAGAAGCGTGAGGAGTTCATCCACGCGGTACAGGCGACGAAAAATGCCGGACCGAAAAAGAAAGAGGCGGATGATTCGAATGCCAAAGCGAATGGTACTTTGCACAAAATCCTGGACACGAGCGTCATAATCGATGGCCGCATCGCCGATATTTCGGAAACAGGTTTTCTGGAGGGGATCCTTGTAGTTCCGCAGTTCGTTTTGACAGAACTGCAACATATCGCTGATTCATCGGATACGTTGAAGCGGACAAAAGGCAGACGTGGGCTAGATGTTCTGAAGCGGATGCAAAACGATGATGGACCTAATATACTTATTACGGACGAAGATTTCGCTGATGTCGCGGAAGTCGATTTGAAACTGGTCCGCCTCGCAAAAAGCATGGGCGGCCTCGTTGTGACCAATGATTTCAATCTGAATAAAGTCGCGGATTTGCACGGTGTTTCCGTATTGAACATCAATGACCTTGCGAATGCGGTGAAACCGGTTGTTATTCCAGGGGAAGAGATGCACGTTGTTGTCATTAAAGACGGCAAAGAGCATAACCAAGGCGTCGCCTATTTGGATGATGGTACGATGATTGTCGTGGAGGAAGGCAAATTCCATATTGGCAATGCGATTGACGTTGTTGTGACAAGTGTGTTGCAAACGTCTGCAGGAAGAATGATTTTTGCGAAACCGAAAAATGGGAAGCCTGCAAGAGCGAACTGAGCTTGCGGGCATAGAAAGCAGAGGAAGAGCGAACGTGAAGTATACAGTCATGATACCGGCGGCAGGAAGCGGGCAGCGGATGGGTGCCGGGTATAATAAACTTTTTTTGAAGCTGGGCGACCGACCGATCCTTGTTCATACGCTGGAGGTATTTGAAGGAGATCCGTCGTGTGCCGGAATTATTCTGGCTGTGAAAGCGGATGAACGGAAGCCGATCCAGGCAATGCTTGACGAATTCTCTATCACTAAAGTGCGAGCAATCGTAGAGGGTGGCGGAGAGCGGCAAAATAGTGTCGCGGCCTGTATTGAAGTCCATGATGCAGAGGGGGTTGTCCTCGTTCATGACGCGGCCCGGCCCTTCATCCGTCGCGATGTCATTGACGAACTCGTGAAGGTAGCGGATGTCTACGGGGCGGCCATTGCGGGCGTGCAAGCGAAAGACACGATGAAATACGCGCCTTCCGGCATTGTTGAGGAGACAGTGGACCGGGAGAAACTGTGGATCATCCAGACACCGCAGGCATTCCGTTATGGACTGCTCCGAGAAGCTTCTGACAAAGCGATTGCTGAGGGCTTCCTTGGCACGGATGAATCGATGCTTGTTGAACGGCTCGGTCATCCGGTCCGCATTGTTGAAAGTACGTATGATAATGTCAAAATGACGACGCAGGAAGATCTCATTTTTGGTGAGACTTTATTGAAAAGGAAACAGTAGGAGGGTTTTTTATGATTCGAGTAGGACAAGGCTATGACGTACATAAATTCGAGGAAGGGCGTCCGCTCATTATCGGTGGCATCACGATCCCGCATGACCGGGGATTGACAGGGCACTCAGATGCGGATGTACTGTTGCATACGGTGACCGATGCAGCGTTAGGCGCAATCGGTGAAGGGGATATCGGACGACATTTCCCTGATACAGACGCGGCGTTTAAAGATGCGGATTCCGCTGTTTTATTGGAGAAGATCTGGTCGCTCGTAGAAGGAAAGGGATACAAACTCGGGAATATCGATTGCACAATCATCGCGCAAAAACCGAAAATGGCACCGCATATCGAGACCATCCGTGCACGTATTGCGGAATTGCTGCATGCGGATGTTTCGCAAGTGAATGTAAAAGCGACGACGACAGAGAAACTGGGCTTTACAGGGCGGGAAGAAGGAATCGCTGCGTTGGCAACGATTTTGCTTATGAAAGCATGACAGCTTTCCAATAAGTTGCGTCAGTGGTAAAATGGTTCAATCGCACGGCGAATTGAACTTCCTATATAGCAACTACGATTTGAACATCCTTGCACAAGGACGAGCGAACAACCTTATAGAACGGAGATGTATGGATAATGACAACAGAAGTACGCGTACGCTATGCGCCGAGCCCGACTGGCCATCTACATATCGGCGGTGCACGGACAGCGCTTTTCAATTACTTATATGCACGTCATCATGATGGGAAATTCATCGTACGTATCGAGGATACTGATACGGAACGGAATATTGAAGCAGGTGAGCTATCCCAGCTTGAAAACTTGAAATGGCTCGGCATCGATTACGACGAGTCCGTCGATATCGGCGGTCCATACGGTCCTTATCGGCAAATGGAACGGCTTGACCTGTATACGAAACATGCCCAAGAAATGCTAGAGAGCGGTCATGCATATAAATGCTTCTGCACGACGGAACAATTGGAAGCGGAGCGAGAGAAGCAAAAAGCTACGGGAATCGCTGCACCGATGTACGGCGGAACTTGCCGCAATTTGACTGCAGAAGAAGTGGCGGAAAAAGAGGCTGCGGGCATCCCTCATACAATCCGCATGCGCGTACCGGAAAACGTAACGTACAAAGTGGAAGACCTTGTCCGCGGGACGGTTACATTCGAATCGAAGGATATCGGTGACTGGGTACTTGTCAAAGCGAACGGCATCCCAACGTATAACTTCGCGGTCGTTTTCGACGATCACTTCATGAAAATCTCCCATGTTTTCCGAGGGGAAGAGCATCTAACGAATACGCCGAAACAACTGATGATTTTCGACGTGTTTGGTTGGGAATACCCGCGTTATGGTCATATGACATTGATTGTCAACGAAGACCGGAAGAAGCTATCCAAACGTGACGAGTCGATTATTCAGTTCATCTCTCAGTACAAGGAACTTGGTTATTTGCCAGAAGCGATGTTCAACTTCTTCGCACTTCTTGGCTGGTCTCCGGGTGGCGAGGAAGAAATCTTCACGCATGAAGAACTTGTTAAACTCTTTGACGAAAGTCGTTTGTCCAAATCTCCATCCATGTTCGATAAGCAAAAGTTAACGTGGATGAATAACCAATATGTGAAAAAGATGAGCCTTGATGAGGTTGTGGAACTTGCCTTACCGCATCTGCAACAAGCAGGTCTTGTCAGCGAGGAAATGGCGGAGACGGAAAGCGCGTGGGTGCGTGATCTGATTGCTCTTTACCATGACCAGCTTAGCTTTGGTGCGGAAATTGTCGAATTATCAGCCCAGTTCTTTACGGATGGGATTGAATATGATGAAGAATCTCAAGCTGTACTAGGTGGGGAGCAAGTACCGGAAGTAATGGCGTCGTTCAAAGGTCAACTGGAGTCGCTTGAAACATTCGATGCAGCATCTATTAAAGCTGCTATCAAAGCTGTCCAGAAGGAAACGGGCCATAAAGGCAAAAACTTGTTCATGCCGATTCGTGTTGTTACGACGGGTCAGACGCATGGTCCTGAGTTGCAAGCTGCGATTGCCTTGATCGGGAAAGAAAAGTCGATTGACCGGGTTGCCAAATACGCAAAGTAATATCATTACGTTGACTTTCGTATAGTAGTGTGTAGAATGAAGAATTAATAGCTACAAACATCCGGATCTTAAAAGCGTTGAGAAGGAGAAGTATATATGGCAAGCTCATCAGAGAGGATCATCCCTGGCTGCAAGTGATCCGAGCCGCTGCTATGTAGAAATGCACCTTTGAGTGCCGTGCCGAACAGTAGTAGGCCGGACGCATGCCAGCGTTATGGGCGTCAAGCGGGAAGGGGAAAGCCTCTCTTCCAAGCGGAGTGGAACCACGTATTCAATGCGTCTCTGTCATTTATGACAGGGCGCATTTTTATTTTGTCTAGCTTGGGGCCATAGACGCCCTGCGCTTTTCGTAGTTAAGCAAAAGGGGGAAATCAAGATGTTTCGTAGGATGAAAGAGGATATTCAGTGCATCTTTGAACAGGATCCGGCGGCACGCAGTGTTTTTGAAGTTGTGCTGACGTATTCAGGGTTGCACGCGCTTTGGTCCCATCGGATTGCACATGCACTATACACAAGGAACTTGCGTTTTTTAGCACGTGTTGTATCGCAGGTCAGCCGATTTTTTACCGGTATTGAAATTCACCCCGGTGCGAAAATTGGTCGCCGATTTTTCATTGACCACGGCATGGGTATTGTCATCGGAGAGACTTGTGAAATCGGCAATGATGTAACGATTTACCAAGGCGTGACACTTGGTGGAACGGGTAAAGAAAAGGGAAAGCGGCATCCTACACTCCACGACAATGTACTTGTTGCCTCGGGAGCGAAGGTGCTTGGATCTATAACAATTGGTGAAAACAGTAAAGTCGGGGCAGGGTCTGTCGTGCTAAAAGATGTCCCGGCAGATTCGACGGTTGTTGGAATCCCTGGAACGGTCGTCATTTCGAATGGTGTGAGAGTGAAAGATAAGCACGATCACCAAGACCTTCCGGATCCGGTGGCTGATAAATATGAAATGCTTGAACGGGAACTGAATCAGTTGAAGAAGCAAGTTGCTGGAATAGAGAAATCCGACGCTAAGGAAAAGGAAGGGAATTTATTATGACGATTCAAATCTATAACACGCTGACGCGAAAGAAAGAGCCTTTCATCCCGATTGAAGAAGGGAAAGTGAGTATGTATGTTTGTGGACCTACAGTTTACAACTACATCCACATTGGCAATGCCCGGCCTGTTATTGTTTTTGATACAGTACGGCGTTATCTCGGATACCGGGGTTACGAGGTTACTTACGTATCCAACTTCACAGATGTCGACGATAAAATCATCAAGGCGGCAAATGAGTTGGGCGAAGAGGTCGGTGAGCTGACGGATCGGTTCATTGATGCGTACTTTGAAGATGTGGGTGCACTCGGGTGTGGGAAAGCGGACGTTCACCCGCGTGTGACGGATCATATCGAAGACATTGTTAAATTCGTCGAAGTGCTTGTCGATAAAGGATTTGCCTACGAGTCACAAGGAGATGTCTACTACCGTACCCGGAAATTTGACGGTTATGGAAAGCTGTCCCACCAATCGACCGACGAACTGAAGGTTGGTGCGCGTATCGAGGAAGGCGATAAGAAAGAGAATGCCCTTGACTTCGCTCTTTGGAAAGCCGCGAAGGAAGGAGAAATCGCATGGGAAAGTCCCTGGGGTGCGGGTCGTCCGGGCTGGCACATCGAATGTTCCGTGATGGCAAGAGAGCATCTTGGCGATACGATTGATATCCATGCGGGTGGTCAAGACCTGACATTCCCGCACCATGAAAACGAAATTGCGCAAACCGAGGCGTTGACCGGCAAGCAATTTGCAAACTATTGGATGCATAACGGGTATATCAATATCGACAATGAAAAAATGTCGAAATCACTCGGAAACTTTGTACTTGTCAATGAAATCCGGAAACAGATTGACCCGAAAGTACTTCGTTTCTTCATGTTATCCGTCCATTACAGACATCCTATCAATTTTTCGCAAGAGCTTGTCGAAAGCGCAGAGAACGGACTGGAACGTATCCTAACGGCTTACAATAATTTAAAGCATAGGCTTGGTGCGTCTGCTGACCTTGGCGAGCAAAAGGATATTTGGAACCATAAAGTAAATGAAATCAAAAATGCTTTTGATCAGGCAATGGACGATGATTTCAATACCGCGAATGCAATTGCAGTGATTTTTGAACTCGTTAAACTTGCAAACGTTTATCTATTGGAGAAAAATACACAAACTGAAGTAATCGGGCATTTCGTCAACACATTCGATGACTTGATGGCGGTGCTCGGTTTGCCGTTTGCTGAGGAAGCTGATTTACTGGACGCGGACATCGAAGCGTTAATCGAGGAACGTCTCGAAGCACGCCGTAATCGTGATTTCAACCGTTCGGATGAAATTCGCGATGAATTGAAAGAAAAAGGGATTCTCTTGGAAGATACGGCACAGGGAACACGCTGGAAAAGGGGATGACTGGCATGTATAACCTGCGTGATATCGATGTTAAACAATTGAATGCCCTCGCCTTAGCGTATATGGGAGATGCGGTGTATGAACAGGCGGTACGCGAGCATCTTCTGCGTTCGGGGCGTGTAAAACCGAATGTGCTGCATAAGCAAGCGACCAGCTATGTCTCCGCAAAATCGCAAGCGGCTGTTGTGAAAATGATGCAGCAATCCGAATTTCTAACGGAAGAAGAACAGGCGATAGTAAGGAGAGGCCGGAATGCGAAATCCGGTTCGGTCCCTAAAAACACGGATGTTGTTACGTACAATTACAGTTCAGGTTTTGAAGCCGTCATCGGCTATTTGCATTTGCTGGGTAGGATAGAACGTGTTGAACAAATTATCGCTGAGTCAATCGCATTTATTGAAGGAACTAAGGAGGAGGGATGAAATGACAGAAATCGAAGTAGAAATGATTGGTGGAAAAAATCCTGTTGTGGAGGCGTTGCGCTCCGGCAGGGAATTGAACAAGATCTGGATTGCAGAAGGGTTGAATAAGAAGAGTATCGGGGAAATCTTGTCGCTTGCGAAAGAGAAGGGCATTGTCGTTCAACCGGTTCCAAAGCAGAAACTGGACGGTATGCTGGCCATCAATCATCAAGGGATTGTCGCATCGGTCGCTGCTTATGAATATGCGGAACTTGAGGACTTGTTCGACGTTGCTAAAAAGCGCGAGGAAGACCCGTTCTTTATACTCCTGGACGAGCTTGAAGATCCCCATAATCTAGGGTCCATTTTGCGGACGGCGGATGCGGCTGGTGTACACGGTATTATCATTCCGAAACGCCGAGCTGTCGGATTAACGGGAATCGTGGCGAAAGCATCGACTGGTGCAATTGAACATATTCCGGTCGTCCGTGTCAATAACCTTTCACAGACGGTTGATGAATTGAAAAAACGCGGGGTGTGGATTGCGGGGACGGATGCTGCGGAATCTGTCGATTACAGGCAGATGGACGCAACGCTTCCGTTAGCAGTCATCATCGGAAGTGAAGGGAAAGGGATGTCACGCATTTTGAGGGAAAAATGTGATTTCCTCTATCGATTGCCTATGGTGGGCCATGTGACGTCATTGAATGCTTCTGTTGCCGCCTCTCTCCTGATGTATGAGGTGTTACGCAAACGTCAACCGATCTCAGTTGAAAGATGAAAACGGATGTACTCCTTGTAGATGGCTATAACGTCATCGGTGCGTGGGAAGAACTGGGCCGGATGAAAACAGAACGACTCGCCGATGCACGTGACCGGCTTATTGAACGGATGGCAGAATACAAAGCGCATACAGGTTGGCGGGTCATCGTCGTCTTCGATGCACATCTTGTACCGGGAATTGAAAAAAGAAAAAGGCGGCATAATGTCGAGGTTGTCTTCACGAGGGAAAATGAAACAGCGGACGAACGGATTGAAAAACTGGTTTCCGAATTAGGAGGGCGGCAAGTGCAAATTCATGTAGCTACATCGGATTTGACGGAACAATGGGTTATTTTTGCCCAAGGCGCCCTCCGGAAGTCCGCGCGTGAATTAGAAATTGAGATGAATGAAATCGATAAGCTCATCACCGTAAAAGTGAAAGAAATCCAAGAACAGCGGCCGTTTTCGAAGATTCCCTTAAGTGACGAAGTTGCGGAAATATTTGAAAAATGGCGCCGTGGAATGAAATGAATGGTTGACGCAAAAATTTTCCATACGGTATACTTAGACTATTATCGTTTTGACCGGGGTGATCCAGTTGGTGGAAAAGACGTACAATGAAGGCGGCATATCGGATTTCACTGGGCTCTCCGATGGGGAAATCATCGGGTTCATTCACGAGGGGAGCACAGATGCGTTAGATTTTCTGATTAGAAAATATCAATCTTTTGTCAGATTGAAAGCGCGCTCATACTTCCTAATCGGAGGAGACCGCGAAGATATCATCCAAGAGGGGATGATCGGATTGTACAAAGCAATCCGCGACTTCAAAGAAGACCGTTTAAGTTCATTTAAGGCGTTCGCGGAGCTATGTATTACGCGGCAAATCATTACAGCCATTAAAACAGCGACAAGACAGAAGCATATTCCGCTCAATACGTCGGTGTCTTTGGACAAGCCGGTTTTCGATGAAGATTCCGACCGCACGTTGTTGGATGTCATTGCGGGACCACTTTTGGACGATCCTGAAGACTTCATCATTCACAAGGAAGACTTCAGTCAGATGGAGAATGAGATGAACAAGGTTCTAAGCGGATTGGAAAAGCAGGTGTTGGCCCTTTACCTGGACGGCCAAACGTATCAGGAGATTTCGGACGAATTGAACCGGCAGGTGAAATCGGTCGATAACGCTCTGCAGCGCATCAAGCGGAAATTGGAGCGTTATATGGAAGTGGGCGCCGCTCGCTAGGCTGCTTTTTCCATCGTATTGACAGGTTGCAGGTTAGATGGTACTCTTTAGCAAGACTATGAGAAAATGTTGTAAAAGTCTGTGGATAGTCGTTGGCGTCTGTAAGTTAAAGGCTTGTCCGGCGATTGCCACCAGTAAAGCCATGTCACATTCGAACAGAAGTGCACAGGCATTCAGGGTGAGAAAATGTCTAAAAAAGTAATCTTGAGTTGCGAAAGTTGCGGAACGAGGAATTATTCCGTACCGGCACGCAGTAATCCATCGACAGAACGGTTGTCGATTAAGAAATTTTGTAGTCATTGCAACGCGCATACGATACACAAACAGACGGCTTGAAGAATAAAAGTCTGTAAGCAGCATCATATTTATATTCGGAGGGTTACGGTATAATGAGCAAGCTAAGCGGTTTTTTTAAAAACGTTGTCTCGGAAATGAGAAAAGTCAGCTGGCCGAAACGCAAAGAATTGACGCGCTATACGATTGTCGTTCTTTCAACTGTCGTCTTCATGGCGATATACTTCGGAATTATCGATCTTGGCATTTCGCAATTGATGGAATGGTATCTTGCATTGTAAGATAAACCCTGTAAAGCAATAAGGCTGTGCCCGATGTAGGGTAAACGGAATGGTTCATTTCATGAATAAGCACTTTGAAAAATAGCCCGTCTGCCAGTAAGAACGGGTTTTTTCAATTGTCCAGGAAATCACGAATCCTCATATTGCAATTAAATCTATACGAAAAGGAGGGACGGACGTACAGTCCTTGTCATTATGGAAATGGAGAGAAATTGGTATGTCGTTCACACGTATTCAGGTTACGAAAATAAGGTGAAAGCCAATCTGGAGAAACGTGTAGAAACGATGGGTATGCAAGATAAAATCTTCCGTGTCGTCATCCCGGAAGAAGAAGAGACGGATTTCAAAGACGGTAAGAAACGGACTCTTATGAAAAAGACGTTCCCGGGTTACGTCCTCGTGGAGATTATCATGACGGACGATTCATGGTATGTTGTTCGGAATACACCAGGCGTAACGGGCTTCATCGGCTCTTCGGGCGGCGGGGCAAAACCGACACCTTTGCTTCCTGAAGAAGTGGAATTCATCCTCAAACAGATGGGCGTAAAAGATCGTCAGGCTGAGGTCGATTATGAGCTCGGGGAAATGGTTCAAGTACTTGAAGGACCATTTGCGCATTTCCAAGGTAAAGTAGAAGAAATCGACCACGACAAGGGTAAAGTGAAAGTTACTGTCGATATGTTCGGCCGGGAGACGAAAATGGAACTCGACTACGGACAGGTTGAAAAATTATAAGTGATTGCCACTTGCGCATAATGCATAAAAGTGGTATCATTTCAAAGGTCAGACTATGGAATATTTAGTTTGAACGAATTAACCAATTCTACCGGCATTTGCCGGCAGGCACATATTGAGTGGGAGGGGCAACCCTATTACCACATCACGGACTTAAGGAGGTGTGTCTCGTGGCTAAAAAAATCATCAAAGTTGTTAAGTTGCAAATTCCTGCTGGAAAAGCGAACCCGGCTCCACCGGTTGGACCGGCGTTAGGTCAAGCAGGTGTGAACATCATGGGATTCTGTAAAGAATTCAATGCGCGTACAGCAGATCAAGCAGGTCTTATTATTCCTGTTGAAATTTCTGTATTCGAGGACCGTTCATTCACATTCATTACAAAAACTCCACCGGCAGCAGTATTGCTGAAGGTTGCAGCTAATCTTCAAAAAGGTTCGGGTGAACCGAACAAAAAGAAGGTTGCTACTGTAAAACGCGATAAAGTTCGCGATATTGCAGAACAAAAAATGCAGGACTTAAACGCAGCGTCAGTTGAAGCAGCGATGGCAATGGTTGAAGGTACTGCTCGCAGTATGGGAATCACGATCGAAGACTGATCATGGACCTGTAAGGCGTGTTTCTTTGTAGTGGGGGTTGCGCTTGTTCTCCGGAACACGCAACCCTTATTCGTGGGAGGTATATTCCGTTAAAACCACAATCGAGGAGGAAATTTTAAATGGCTAAAAGAGGTAAGAAGTTCACAGAAGCTGCGAAGCTTGTTGAACGCGTAAAAGCATACGATGCTAACGAAGCAATTGAACTTGCGAAAAAAACAAGCACGGTCAATTTTGACGCTACTGTTGAGGTTGCATTCCGTCTTGGTATCGACACTCGTAAAAATGACCAGCAAATCCGTGGAGCAGTCGTGCTTCCAAACGGTACTGGTAAAACACAACGCGTTCTTGTTTTCGCTAAAGGCGAAAAGTTGAAAGAAGCGGAAGCTGCTGGTGCAGACTACGTAGGCGACGCAGACTATATCGCGAAAATCCAACAAGGTTGGTTTGATTTTGACGTTATCGTTGCGACACCTGACATGATGGGTGAAGTTGGTAAAATCGGTCGTGTTCTTGGACCAAAAGGCCTTATGCCGAACCCGAAAACAGGCACAGTAACATTCGACGTAGCGAAAGCTATCGGAGAAATCAAAGCAGGTAAAGTTGAGTACCGTGCAGACAAAGCGGGAATCATCCACGCGCCAATCGGTAAAGTTTCTTTCGATAACGAAAAACTTGTGGAAAACTTCACAACTGTTTTTGAAACAATCCAAAAAGCGAAACCTTCATCAGCAAAAGGCACATACATGAAGTCTGTCAATGTGACAACTACAATGGGCCCTGCTATTAAAATCGATCCATCAAGCGTATCAATCAAAAACTAATATTGACAAACCGATAATCTTCTGGTAAGATGACGTTTGTTATGATATAACCATTTGTACCGTAGACAGCAGGAGCGGCATGCCGCTTAATTTTCCTGCCGAGGACAAGGCGCTCTTTTGATTTAAAAAGATGACGACTTTTCAGCCCTTGTGTCTACTTTTGTAGACCGGGGCTTTTTATATCGGTATAAGTGACCCCAAATCTTTAGGAGGTGTCCAGATGAGCAAAGTATTAGAGGCTAAACAAGCAGTGGTTGGCGAAATCACAGATAAGTTGAAATCAGCGGCTTCTGTTGTTGTTGTTGACTATCGTGGTCTTAACGTCGGCCAAGTTACAGAATTACGTAAACAGCTTCGTGAAGCAGGTATTGACTTCAAAGTTTACAAAAACTCGATGTCACGCCGTGCTGCTGAAGCTGCAGGACTTGAAGGGTTGAACGAACACCTTACAGGACCGAACGCAATCGCATTTTCTAGCGAAGATGTAGTAGCTCCTGCGAAAATCCTTAACGATTTCGCAAAGAAAAACGACAAGCTTGAAATCAAAGCTGGTGTCATCGAAGGTGCAATTGCATCAGAAGCAGACGTTAAAGCGTTGGCGGAACTTCCATCACGCGATGGTCTACTTTCTATGCTTCTCAGCGTACTTCAAGCACCAATGCGCAACTTCGCACTTGCAACAAAAGCTGTTGCAGAGCAAAAAGAAGAACAAGGCGCTTAATTCAGCTGCCTGAAATACAACTTGCGGGTTATCGATAAGAAAACCGACAAAAACAACTATTAGGAGGAAAATATAATGACTAACGCACAAATCCTTGAAGCAATCAAAGAAATGACAGTTCTTGAACTAAACGACCTAGTGAAAGCAATCGAAGAAGAATTCGGCGTAACTGCTGCAGCACCTGTTGCAATGATGGGTGGAGCTGGAGCTGGCGAAGCTGCTGCTGAGCAAACAGAATTCGACGTAGTTCTTGCATCTGCTGGAGATCAAAAAATCAAAGTTATCAAAGCTGTTCGTGAAATCACTGGCCTAGGCTTGAAAGAAGCGAAAGAAGTAGTTGATAACGCTCCAAAAGCAATCAAAGAAGGCGTTTCTAAAGAAGAAGCAGAAGAAATGAAAGCTAAACTTGAAGAAGTTGGCGCTTCAATCGAAGTTAAGTAATTTTTGATTAATGAAGGAAAGCTCGTCAGCTATAGACGGGCTTTTCTTCGTTTTTTTATCGGCAATTTGTATTCTTTTATTAACCGAGGGGAGGACTTGTATGTCTGAACATTATTACTCGAGAGATCCGAAGGTAAAAAGTGATCCTAAAGAATGGTCTTCGATATTACGTGGAATAACACTGCGATTTAAGACGGATGCTGGAGTATTCAGTAAAGGTGAAGTGGATTTTGGTTCGAGGCTCCTGGCAGAAGCTTTTGTTCTTTCTGAAACGGGAGGGGCAATTTTAGACGTTGGTTGCGGTTATGGGCCAATTGGGCTGTCGCTTGCCGCATCTTTTCCGGAACGGAGTATTCACATGGTAGACGTGAACGAACGGGCGTTAGCGCTAGCTGCGTATAATGCGGGGCAAAACGGCATTGGAAACGTAAAGATTTACCCAAGCGATGCATTGTCTGCTGTTACGGAAGTTGGATTTGCTGCAATTTTGACGAATCCGCCGATCCGGGCAGGAAAAGAGACGGTATTCAAATTTTATGACGGGGCATTTTCGAAGTTGGGAAGTGGCGGCGAGTTATGGGTTGTCATTCAGAAAAAGCAAGGGGCACCTTCGACAATTGACCGTTTAAACGAACTCTTCGGCGATGTCGAGACAGTGGTCAAGAAGAAGGGGTATTATATACTGAAAGCAAAAAAATCTTGACTGGCCAGTATGATTATGATATTGTTAGAAAATGCATAAATTATTATAATGCGGTCGTATGCCCTTTTGCATAAGAAATGGTAATGAAAGGTATACTGGCGATGTATAGAAGATTGTCAAACCGAAAATGAGCTCTTGCCGGAACTCGTTTTCTTTTTGTTTTTTCGATATCATACACCATTTTTATGATTTCGCAAAGGACTAATATTGTTTTATGAGGGGTGAAAGAGTTGACAGGTCATTTAGTTCAGTATGGTCAACACCGTCAGCGTAGAAGTTTCGCACGGATCAGCGAAGTGCTCGATCTGCCGAATCTGATTGAAATCCAGACGGCATCTTATGAGTGGTTCATGGAAGAGGGATTGCGGGAAATGTTCCGCGATATTTCTCCTATCCAGGACTTCACGGGAAATCTTTCTTTGGATTTCGTCGATTATCAGCTAGGTGAACCGAAGTATCCGGTCGATGAATCGAAAGAGCGTGACGTAACGTATGCCGCGCCACTGCGTGTCAAGGTACGTCTGTACAACAAAGAAACAGAAGAAGTAAAAGAACAAGACGTTTTCATGGGGGACTTCCCACTCATGACAGAAAACGGTACGTTTGTTATCAACGGTTCGGAGCGGGTAATCGTTTCCCAACTTGTCCGTTCACCAAGCGTTTACTTTAACGACAAGATTGACAAAAACGGTAAACGAGGATTTGGAGCTACGGTCATTCCAAACCGTGGAGCTTGGCTCGAATATGAAACAGATGCAAAAGACGTTGTTCACGTCCGGATTGACCGGACGCGGAAGCTGCCAGTTACAGTGCTTCTTCGTGCACTTGGCTTTTCGTCCGATCAGGAGATCATCGAACTGATTGGTGATAACGAATATCTGCGCAACACACTTGAAAAAGACAATACGGAAAGCTCGGAAAAGGCATTGCTTGAAATCTACGAGCGCCTGCGCCCGGGTGAACCGCCAACATTGGATAGTGCAAAGAACCTTTTGTTCTCCCGTTTCTTCGATGCAAAAAGGTATGACCTCGCAAACGTAGGACGTTACAAGATGAACAAGAAGCTACATGTTCAAAATCGCTTGTTCAACCAAGTTGTCGCCGAAACACTTGTCGACCCTGAAACAGGTGAGATTCTACTGGAGAAAGACCAGCTCATCGACCGCAGAACATTGGATCGTCTTATCCCACATTTGGAAAATGGAATCGGCTTCCAGGAAATTTCCCATGCGAGCGGCGTCCTTGATGATGAAAAAATAACAATTCAATCCATTAAAATATATTCTCCGAAAAGCGAAGAGAAACAAGTGATCAACGTTATATCCAATGCGTATGTGGATGATTCAATCAAACACGTAACGCCAGCAGATATTGTTGCATCCATCAGTTATTTCTTCAATCTTCTTCACGGAGTAGGAAATACGGACGATATCGACCACCTTGGTAACCGTCGTCTGCGCTCAGTAGGTGAGCTTCTTCAAAACCAATTCCGTATCGGTCTTTCCCGTATGGAACGGGTCGTAAAAGAGCGTATGTCCATAAACGATACACAGTCAATCGTACCGCAACAGCTGATTAACATCAGACCGGTCATCGCATCTATCAAAGAATTCTTTGGTAGCTCCCAGCTTTCACAGTTCATGGATCAGACGAATCCGCTTGCTGAATTGACGCATAAACGTCGTCTCTCTGCACTCGGACCTGGTGGATTGACACGTGAACGTGCGGGGATGGAAGTACGTGACGTTCACTATTCCCACTACGGTCGTATGTGTCCGATCGAAACACCTGAGGGACCGAATATCGGGTTGATCAACTCGCTTTCGACGTTCGCGAAGGTGAACAAATTCGGATTCATTGAAACACCGTACCGGAAAGTAGATCCTGAAACAGGGCGTGTCACTGCGCAAATCGATTACTTAACAGCTGACATTGAAGATAATTATGTCGTAGCACAAGCGAATGCAATCCTTGCGGACGATGGTTCTTTCGTCAATGACGAAGTCGTCGGTCGTTTCCAAGGGGATAACACGGTATTCAAACGTGAACAGATCGATTACATGGACGTTTCACCTAAGCAAGTTGTTTCTGCAGCTACGGCTTGTATCCCGTTCCTTGAGAACGATGACTCGAACCGTGCGCTTATGGGAGCGAACATGCAACGGCAAGCAGTACCTCTTCTGAATCCAGAGGCACCGTTTGTAGGGACAGGTATGGAGCACATCTCCGCACGTGACTCGGGCGCTGCTGTTGTCTCGAAGTTTGACGGGATTGTGGAACATGTAGAAGCAAAAGAAATTCGGGTTCGACGCATTGAAACAATCGATGAAAAAGAAGTGAAAGGCGACCTTACGATTTATCGCCTGGAGAACTTCATCCGTTCGAACCATGGGACTTGTTATAACCAACGTCCAATCGTTAGTGTAGGAGACCGTGTGAAGCCGCTTGATATCCTAGCGGACGGACCTTCGATGGAAAAGGGAGAACTCGCACTTGGCCGTAACGTCTTGATGGCATTCATGACGTGGGATGGTTACAACTATGAGGATGCAATCATCATGAGCGAACGTCTTGTGAAGGATGACGTATTCACTTCCGTCCATATCGAGGAATATGAGTCTGAAGCACGGGATACTAAACTCGGACCTGAAGAGATCACGCGCGATATCCCGAATGTCGGCGAAGATGCGCTTCGTAATCTTGACGACCGCGGAATCATTCGTGTTGGAGCTGAGGTCCGTGATGGTGATATCCTTGTCGGGAAAGTGACTCCGAAAGGTGTTACTGAACTGACAGCTGAAGAAAGACTACTTCACGCAATCTTCGGTGAAAAAGCACGTGAAGTCCGGGATACATCACTTCGTGTACCACATGGTGCGGGCGGTATCGTTCTGGACGTGAAAGTGTTTAATCGTGAAGACGGCGACGAATTGCCACCAGGTGTAAACCAATTGGTTCGTGCCTATATTGTTCAAAAGCGTAAAATCTCTGTCGGGGATAAAATGGCCGGACGCCACGGTAACAAAGGGGTTATCTCCCGTATCCTGCCTGAATCGGATATGCCTTATCTTCCGGACGGTACGCCAATCGATTTGATGCTTAACCCACTCGGTGTTCCATCACGTATGAACATCGGACAGGTTCTTGAAATGCACCTCGGTATGGCTGCCCGCAGCCTCGGAATCCATACAGCGTCTCCGGTCTTTGACGGAGCGAACGAAGAGGATGTTTGGGAGACGATGGAAGAAGCTGGCATGGATCGTGACGGAAAAACAGTCCTTTACGATGGCCGTTCAGGCGAAGCGTTCGACAACCGTGTATCCGTAGGTGTCATGTACCTGATCAAGCTTGCGCATATGGTCGATGATAAACTTCACGCCCGTTCTACAGGTCCTTACTCACTTGTTACGCAGCAACCACTCGGCGGTAAAGCCCAGTTTGGTGGACAGCGTTTCGGAGAGATGGAAGTGTGGGCACTTGAAGCCTATGGTGCAGCTTATACACTGCAAGAAATCTTAACTGTGAAATCCGATGATGTTGTCGGTCGTGTTAAGACATATGAAGCAATTGTTAAAGGGGATAGTGTTCCTCAACCGGGCGTTCCTGAATCGTTCAAAGTACTGATCAAAGAACTTCAGAGCCTCGGGTTGGACGTGAAGATGTTGTCAACAGACCTGGAAGAAATCGAACTTCGCGATCTTGACGAAGACGATGATATGCAACCGACTGATGCGTTGAATCTTATTAAAGAAGATCAGCCTGTTTGATCCATTGCGAAATGAACTGATTGGTGAGGGGGACTCGCACATCCCCCTTACATGCTAGACATACATGTGCGCTTGCTCGGAAAAGCCAACTGCAGCGATAAGACTAGAGGGAGGTAGGCTCCTTGATAGATGTAAACAATTTTGAGTATATGAAAATCGGCCTTGCTTCACCGGATAAGATCCGTTCGTGGTCCTATGGGGAAGTAAAGAAGCCTGAAACGATTAACTACCGTACATTGAAGCCTGAGAAAGACGGTCTGTTCTGTGAACGTATTTTCGGACCTACGAAAGATTGGGAGTGTCATTGCGGGAAGTATAAACGCGTGCGCTATAAAGGCGTCGTCTGTGACCGTTGTGGCGTAGAAGTGACGCGTCAAAAAGTGCGTCGTGAACGTATGGGCCATATTGAACTTGCAGCACCGGTAACACATATTTGGTATTTCAAAGGAATTCCGAGCCGTATGGGACTTATCCTGGATATGACTCCGCGTGCTTTGGAAGAAATCATCTATTTCGCATCTTATGTAGTCGTGGAACCTGCGGATACACCACTTGAAAGAAAGCAATTGCTTTCCGAAAGGGAGTACCGAATCTACCGTGAAAAATACGGTAACAAATTCCAGGCGCTAATGGGTGCTGAGGCAATTGAACGCCTTTTGATGGCAATCGACCTCGATAAAGAAACGGAATTCTTGAAAGAAGAGTTGAAAACGGTCCAAGGACAACGTCGTACGCGTGCGATTAGACGTCTCGAAGTTGTTGAGTCATTCCGTAACTCGGGCAACAAACCAGAGTGGATGGTCCTAGAAGTATTACCAGTCATTCCACCAGAACTACGTCCGATGGTACAGCTTGACGGTGGACGATTTGCCACTTCTGACTTGAATGATCTTTACCGTAGGGTTATTAACCGGAATAACCGGTTGAAACGTCTTCTTGACCTTGGTGCTCCTGGCATTATCGTTCAGAACGAGAAGCGTATGTTGCAAGAAGCAGTTGATGCGCTTGTAGACAACGGTCGTCGTGGTCGTCCAGTAACAGGGCCGGGTAACCGTCCATTGAAATCCCTTTCTCATATGCTGAAAGGGAAACAAGGTCGTTTCCGTCAGAACTTACTTGGAAAACGGGTTGACTATTCAGGTCGTTCCGTTATCGTTGTAGGGCCTAACTTGAAAATGTATCAGTGCGGCTTGCCGAAAGAAATGGCAATCGAGCTGTTCAAACCGTTTGTTATGAAAGAACTCGTTGAACGTGGACTCGCTCATAATATTAAGAGCGCTAAGCGTAAAATCGAACGCCTTCACTCAGAAGTCTGGGACGTTTTAGAAGAAGTGATCAAGGAGCATCCGGTCTTACTGAACCGGGCACCGACGCTTCACCGTCTTGGGATCCAAGCATTCGAACCGATTCTTGTAGAAGGACGCGCAATCACGCTTCACCCGCTTGTTTGTACAGCTTATAACGCTGACTTCGACGGTGACCAGATGGCTGTTCACGTTCCTTTATCTGCGGAAGCGCAAGCAGAAGCACGCCTTTTGATGTTGGCTGCGCAGAACATCTTGAACCCGAAAGACGGGAAACCGGTTGTTACACCTTCCCAGGATATGGTTTTAGGGAACTATTACCTAACACTGGAACGCAAAGGTGCATCGGGCGAAGGAAGTGTTTTCAGCAATGCCGACGAAGCGCTTATCGCTTACCATAATGGGCATGTGCACCTTCATTCCCGAGTCGCAATTCAGGCAGGTTCCCTGAATAATCCGACGTTCACGGAAGAACAAAACAGTAAACTTCTTTTGACGACGGTCGGGAAAATCATTTTCAACGAAATTTTGCCGGAATCGTTCCCATATATCAACGAACCGACAGACTCGAACTTGGAAGTTGAGACACCTGACAAGTATTTCGTTGAAGGTACTGTCAATACGAAAGAACACATCGCTGAAATGGAACTCGTTCAGCCGTTCAAAAAGAAAATTCTTGGAAACATCATCGCGGAAATCTTTAAACGTTTCCACATCACTGAAACATCCAAAATGCTTGACCGGATGAAAAACCTTGGATTCAAATATTCGACACGTGCGGGTATTACGATCGGTATTTCCGATATCGTCGTTCTCCCGAACAAAGACGACATCTTGGATGAAGCACAAGGCAAGGTAGATAAGGTGATGCAACAATTCCGTCGTGGTCTTATTACAGAAGAAGAGCGTTATGATCGCGTCATTTCCTATTGGAGCCATGCGAAGGATGTCATTCAGGATAAACTGATGGACTCCCTCGACAACTCGAACCCGATTTACATGATGAGTGACTCTGGCGCACGGGGTAACGCATCGAACTTCACGCAACTCGCGGGTATGCGTGGTCTGATGGCCAACCCGGCTGGACGTATCATCGAACTTCCAATCAAGTCATCATTCCGTGAAGGGTTGACAGTACTCGAGTACTTCATCTCGACGCATGGTGCACGTAAAGGACTTGCGGATACAGCTCTGAAAACAGCCGACTCCGGTTACTTGACACGCCGACTTGTCGACGTTGCGCAAGATGTCATCGTACGCGAAGACGATTGCGGCACCGATCGTGGATTGGAAGTTAAGGCACTGATGGAAGGTACGGAGATCATCGAAGGACTGGATGAACGTATCGAAGGGCGTCATGCGAAGAAGACCGTTTACCATCCTGAGACGGGTGAAGTGATTCTTGAAAGAGATGCATTGATCACGGCGGATGCCGCCCGTGCAATCATGGATGCAGGACTTGAAAAAATCACTATCCGTTCGGCGTTCACATGTAATACGAAACACGGCGTATGTAAAAAATGTTACGGCATTAACCTGGCGACAGGTGAGAAAGTCGAAGTCGGCGAGGCAGTTGGTATTATCGCTGCGCAGTCGATCGGTGAGCCGGGTACACAGCTTACAATGCGTACGTTCCATACAGGTGGAGTTGCCGGGGACGATATTACACAGGGTCTTCCGCGTATCCAAGAGATTTTCGAAGCACGGAATCCGAAAGGGCAAGCCGTTATTTCGGAAATCAAAGGTGAAATTACGGAAATTGATGAAATTCGAGAAGGTCAAAAAGAGATTACCATTCAAGGCAAAGTGGAGACGCGGAAATATCTTGCGCCATACAATGCTCGCCTGAAGGTAGAGGTTGGAGACGAAATTGACCGCGGTGATGTCATAACGGAAGGTTCAATCGATCCGAAAGAATTGATTGTCGTCAAAGACGTCGCAACCGTTCAAGAATACCTCTTGAAGGAAGTTCAAAAAGTATACCGTATGCAAGGTGTTGAAATTGGTGATAAGCACGTTGAAGTGATGGTTCGCCAAATGCTTCGCAAAGTGCGTGTCATCGAAGCGGGAGACACGGATCTATTACCAGGTTCACTGCTTGATATCCACCAATTTGCAGATGCGAATGCGGGTATGTTGAAAGGCGGAAAAGTTCCTGCGACATGCCGCCCGGTCATTCTAGGTATTACGAAAGCTTCACTCGAAACCGAATCCTTCTTGTCTGCAGCATCGTTCCAAGAAACAACACGGGTCTTGACTGATGCAGCTATCAAAGGGAAAACTGACGAACTCCTTGGCCTAAAAGAAAATGTCATTATCGGGAAACTTGTACCAGCAGGTACGGGTATGCAACGATATCGCCATATTCTGATGGAACAGGTTGAAGAAGGAAGTACGGCTAAAAAAGTAACAGTAGAGTAACTGATTTTTAAATCGGGGGAATTGATAAATCCCCCCGATTTTCCCTTTATCTGTTGACAGTTCTTTCAAGAGATGATAATATACAAAAGGTTGATAGTTGAATGTCTGTACTTTGGAGGATATGCCAATGTCTTATGAAAAAGTTGAGCAGGCAAAGAAGACAATCATCGGTACAAAGCAGACAGTGAAAGCGATCCATGCAGGGATTGTGACGGAAGTCATCATCGCGCGAGATGCTGAAGAACGGATTGTCGCTCCTGTAAGGGAGGAAGCCGCGCTTCATAACGTCCAAGTGACGCATGTCGATTCGAGAGAGAAACTCGGATATGCATGTGGCATTCAAGTCAGTGCAGCCGTGGTTGCGATTACTGGATAATGGTTTTTGTGTGAAAAAACACAAAGACTTTGTTTTTACCCCAAAAATGAACCACCTGGATGTGTGGTCTTACAAAAAAAGAAGTTATGTGAAAGGAGGAAAAACCGATGCCTACAATTAACCAATTAGTCCGTAAGCCGCGTAAACCAAACGCGACAGGATCTAAAGCTCCGGCGCTCGGAAAAAGCTATAACAGCTTCAAAAAGTCAATGACAAACGTGAACTCACCACAAAAACGGGGTGTTTGTACACGTGTTGGTACAATGACACCGAAGAAGCCGAACTCGGCACTTCGTAAATACGCACGTGTTCGTTTGACGAACTCCATGGAAGTTAACGCATATATCCCTGGTGAAGGCCACAACCTTCAAGAACACAGTGTTGTTCTAATCCGCGGCGGTCGTGTAAAAGACTTACCGGGTGTTCGTTACCATATCGTTCGTGGTGCGCTTGATACAGCAGGTGTACAAGGACGTATGCAAAGCCGTTCACAATACGGTGCGAAAAAACCTAAAGAAAAGAAATAATACTTATTTAGGCGTAACTGCTTAATAAGATGAAATAACATTAAAAAATTCTAAAAGAGATTAGATAAAAGTTATTTAAGCGCACAGCGCTTAAAAACTTTGAAAGGAGGAAAACAACATGCCTCGTAAAGGTCCTGTTGCAAAACGTGACGTACTTCCGGATCCGATTTATAATTCGAAGCTCGTCTCACGTCTCATCAACAAAATGATGGTTGACGGCAAAAAAGGTACATCCCAAAAAATCCTCTATGGTGCGTTCGAGCTTGTGAAAGAACGTTCTGGAAAGGAACCAATCGAAGTATTCGAAGCTGCGCTTAACAACGTTATGCCGGTTCTTGAAGTCCGTGCACGCCGTGTCGGTGGAGCGAACTACCAAGTACCAGTAGAAGTACGCCCTGAGCGTCGTACAACTCTCGGTCTTCGTTACCTAGTGAACTACTCCCGCTCACGCGGTGAGAAAACGATGGAAGAACGTCTTGCGAATGAAATCCTTGATGCTTCTAACAACACTGGTGCTTCCGTGAAACGTCGCGAAGAAATGCACAAAATGGCAGAAGCGAACAAAGCATTCGCTCACTATCGCTGGTAATACCGGATAGTTCATCCGAAGTTCATACTCTAATCCGAATCGGAAGGAGATATACAAAATGGCTAGAGAGTTCTCCTTAGAGAATACTCGTAACATTGGTATCATGGCTCACATCGATGCTGGTAAGACAACAACGACAGAGCGGATCCTTTATTACACAGGTAAAATTCACAAAATAGGTGAAACGCACGAAGGTGCATCCCAAATGGACTGGATGGAGCAGGAGCAAGAACGTGGAATCACGATCACATCTGCTGCGACAACAGCTCAATGGAAAGGCCACCGTGTAAACATCATTGATACTCCAGGTCACGTAGACTTCACTGTTGAAGTAGAACGTTCACTTCGTGTACTTGATGGTGCTGTAACGGTACTTGACGCGCAATCAGGCGTTGAGCCGCAAACAGAAACGGTTTGGCGTCAAGCGACAACTTACGGCGTTCCACGTCTTGTCTTCGTTAACAAAATGGACAAAACGGGAGCTGACTTCCTTTACTCAGTAGGAACGCTTAGAGAACGTCTACAAGCTAATGCACACCCAATCCAATTACCAATCGGTGCTGAAGACGCGTTTGAAGCAATCATCGACCTAGTCGAAATGAAAGCTACTTTCTACGCCGACGACACTGGTATGAACGTTGAAGTACGGGATATCCCTGAAGAACACGTTGCAAAAGCAGAAGAATACCGTGAGAAACTAATCGAAGCAGTTGTAGATTTCGACGAAGATCTTATGGAAAAATACCTTGGCGGCGAAGAACTGACAATCTCAGAAATCAAAACGGCAATTCGTAAAGCTACACTTGCTGTTGAATTCTACCCGGTTGTTTGTGGTACGGCGTTCAAGAACAAAGGTGTCCAATTGGTACTAGATGCAGTCATTGACTACCTTCCATCACCAATCGACATTCCTCCTATGAAAGGGACGAATCCTGATACTGAAGAAGAAGTTGAGCGACATGCAGACGATAACGCACCGTTCTCAGCACTTGCTTTCAAAGTCATGACAGATCCTTATGTAGGTAAATTGACGTTCTTCCGTGTGTACTCTGGTACACTTCAATCCGGATCATACGTACAAAACTCTTCAAAAGACAAACGTGAGCGCGTAGGACGTATCCTGCAAATGCACGCAGATTCTCGTGAAGAGATCAGTGAAGTCCACTCAGGAGATATTGCTGCTGCAGTAGGTCTTAAAGATACAGGTACAGGCGACACACTATGTGACGACAAAGCACCTGTTATCCTTGAGTCCATGGACTTCCCTGAGCCGGTTATCTCTCTATCTGTAGAGCCGAAAACAAAAGCCGACCAAGACAAAATGGGTATGGCTCTTGCGAAGCTTCAAGAAGAGGATCCGACATTCCGTGCACATACGGACCAAGAGACAGGCGAAGTTATCATCGCTGGTATGGGTGAGCTTCACCTTGACGTCCTAGTAGACCGTATGAAACGTGAATTCAAAGTTGAAGCGAACGTGGGTGCTCCACAGGTATCTTACCGTGAGACATTCCGTACTGCTGCCGAAGTTGAGGGTAAATTCGTCCGTCAATCAGGTGGTCGTGGTCAGTTCGGTCACGTTTGGATTGAGTTCTCTCCGAACGAAGAAGGAAAAGGGTTCGAATTCGTCAACAACATCGTTGGTGGGGTTGTTCCACGTGAATACATACCGGCTGTTGAAGCGGGTATCCGTGATTCACTTGACAACGGGGTTCTAGCTGGCTATCCATTGATTGACATCAAGGCTCGTCTATTCGACGGTTCATACCATGATGTTGACTCCAATGAGATGGCGTTCAAAATCGCCGCTTCCATGGCGCTGAAAAACGCAGTAGCAAAAGTTAACCCGGTCATTCTTGAACCAATAATGAAAGTTGAAGTTATCATTCCAGAAGAATACTTAGGTGACATCATGGGTGATATCACTTCCCGTCGCGGACGCGTGGAGGGAATGGATGCTCGTGGTAACGCACAAGTGGTTCGTGCAATGGTTCCTTTGGCTGAGATGTTCGGTTATGCAACGTCCCTACGTTCTAACACTCAAGGACGTGGCGTCTTCTCAATGGTGTTTGATCACTATGAAGAAGTTCCGAAATCAATCTCTGAAGATATCATTAAGAAAAATAAAGGCGAATGATTGACTTCGACCTTGTTTCCGGTTTAAATTACTTGTAAGATATGGGTTAGTTGGAGGATTTACCTCCAACACCTATAGCTATTAAAACTAAAAACTTTCATATTCCGAGGAGGATTTCTAAAATGGGTAAAGAAAAATTCGATCGCTCCAAAACGCATGCTAATATTGGAACAATTGGTCACGTTGACCATGGTAAAACAACTCTAACAGCTGCAATTGCAACAGTTCTATCTAAGAAACTAGGCGGGGAAGCTCGTTCTTACGCTGACGTTGATAACGCACCTGAAGAAAAAGAGCGTGGAATCACAATCAACACGTCTCACATCGAGTACGAAACTGAAACTCGTCACTATGCACACGTTGACTGCCCAGGTCACGCTGACTACGTTAAAAACATGATCACTGGTGCTGCTCAAATGGACGGCGGAATCCTAGTTGTTTCTGCAGCTGACGGCCCAATGCCACAAACACGTGAGCACATCCTTCTTTCACGTCAAGTAGGTGTTCCTTACCTAGTTGTCTTCATGAACAAATGTGACATGGTAGATGACGAAGAACTTCTTGAACTAGTAGAAATGGAAATCCGTGACCTTCTTTCTGAGTACGATTTCCCTGGCGATGACATTCCTGTCATCAAAGGATCTGCTCTTAAAGCACTTGAAGGTGAAGCAGAATGGGAAGAGAAAGTCGTTGAGCTTATGGCTGCAGTTGACGAGTACATCCCAACACCACCACGTGACACTGAAAAACCATTCATGATGCCAGTTGAGGACGTATTCTCAATCACTGGTCGTGGTACAGTTGCTACTGGACGCGTAGAGCGTGGAGTAGTTAAAGTAGGGGACGTTGTTGATATCATCGGTATCGTTGAAGAACCAAAAGCTACTACTGTAACAGGTGTAGAAATGTTCCGTAAACTTCTTGACTATGCAGAAGCTGGAGACAACATCGGTGCACTTCTTCGTGGTGTATCACGTGAAGACATCCAACGTGGACAAGTTCTTGCGAAACCAGGTACAATCGTTCCACACACAAAATTCACATCTGAAGTTTATGTTCTTTCAAAAGAAGAGGGTGGACGTCATACTCCATTCTTCTCTAACTACCGTCCACAGTTCTACTTCCGTACAACTGACGTGACTGGTGTTATCGAACTTCCAGAAGGCGTAGAAATGGTTATGCCTGGTGATAACATTGAAATGACGATCGACCTAATTGCTCCAATCGCTCTTGAAGAAGGTACAAAGTTCTCTATCCGTGAGGGTGGACGTACTGTAGGCGCTGGCGTAGTAGCTTCAATCCTTAAATAATTCCTTTTTCACTTAAATCCCGTCCATCGTGACGGGATTTTTTGTTGTCTAGAAAATGAAGAACATATATAGTAGCGAAGTTTGAGCATCTTTATTAGGTTCCAGTTACCCTACACTTTATGAATATGCCGAGGCGAAGAGTACTTATAATTGGAAAAGGATAGTCTGTGATTGACAGTAGAGGTGTCCTTTGTTAAGTTAGCACTTGCGCTTTGCTCATTTAACATTATGTTATGAACTGTTTTAGGAGGATTATGAATGAATGCAGTTGTACTAGCTGTTTGTGTGATGTTGGTTTTAAGTTTACTTCGTGTCAATGTTGTATTGGCGCTTGTTGCAGGTGCGATTGTAGGTGGGCTGACAGGAGGCTTGTCGCTCAATGAGACCATTGTCTCGTTCACTGGAGGGCTTGGAGAGGGGGCCTCTATTGCAATAAGCTACGCATTGCTAGGTGGGTTTGCGGTGGCGATCTCGAAGACAGGTGTACCGCAACTACTTGTAGCCGCACTGCTACGCTTTGTTCAGAAAGAGGGAGGGAATGATCGGGCTGCACTTGGGAAGGTACTGGTTATTCTGATTCTGTTGTCGATGGCTGTATTCTCGCAAAACCTCATTCCGATCCATATTGCATTTATCCCATTGTTGGTTCCGCCAATATTACATATCTTAAACTTGTTAAAAGTAGATCGTCGATTAATCGCATCAGTATTGACGTTTGGATTGACGGCGCCCTATATTTTACTGCCTGTGGGCTTTGGAGCGATCTTCCATGAGATATTGGCAAAACAAATGGGCTTGTCCGGTTTGGTGATTGATATGACGGATATCCCAAAAGCGATGGCCTTTCCGGTCTTTGGAATGCTGGTAGGTCTTCTCGTTGCAATCTTTTTCAGTTATCGAAAGCCCCGACATTACGAGGATAAGCAGACCGCTATTGAAGGTGAGGTCTTAACGGTCAACAAACGCACGATTGTCTTTACTGTCGCTGCGCTTGTCGGTACGCTAGCCGTTCAGATACCGACCCAATCGATGATAGCGGGAGCGGTGACCGGCATATTCATCTTGTATATCACGGGTTGTTTAAGATGGAAGGAAGCTGACGGGATAATCAACGAAGGTATGCGTATGATGGCTTTCGTTGGCTTTGTCATGATTGCGGCGAATGGGTTTGCAGCAGTGCTGCAGGAAACGGGGCATATCCTTACGCTGGTGGAGGCGACAAGCACGGCAATGGGGGATCATAAAGGGCTGGCAGCCTTTGTTATGTTGTTTGTCGGTTTGATCGTCACAATAGGGATTGGCTCATCATTTGCGACGATACCAATTATCGCATCCATTTTCGTACCGCTTAGCATGGCTTTTGGATTCAGCACAATGGCAATCATCGCGTTGATGGGAACTGCAGCTGCACTTGGAGATGCTGGGTCACCGGCATCAGACTCGACGCTTGGGCCAACAGCAGGACTGAATACTGATGGACAACATAATCATATATGGGATAGTTGTGTCCCGACGTTTCTTCACTTTAACATCCCATTACTCGTTTTTGGATGGGCAGCAGTGATGTTCTTCAATTGAAGAAGAGTTCGGACTATTAGCGTAGGTGTTGCATTACAAGCCAAGTAGACTTATAATAAAAAAACCGAGAAAAGAATTTCAGCAAAACACTTGCAGAGTTCGATTTCTTTGTGTATAATGTTGAATGTTGGTCATGACTGCGATGAAGCGGGAGGTTGCCGACACACCAGGCCGCTTTGCCATGGCATGTGTGTGGGAAATTTCCGTGGAGAATGTCTATCACAAAATAGGCGAAAAGGGAGGGAAAATAATGGCAAAACAAAAGATTCGTATTCGTTTGAAAGCATATGATCACAGAATTTTGGATCAATCAGCTGAGAAAATCGTAGAAACAGCAAAACGTTCGGGTGCAAGTGTATCGGGTCCGATACCTCTTCCAACTGAAAGATCTGTCTACACGATTCTTCGTGCGGTACATAAGTACAAAGATTCGCGCGAACAGTTCGAGATGCGTACACACAAACGTCTAATCGATATCGTCAACCCGACACCACAAACTGTCGATGCATTGATGAAACTTGATCTACCATCTGGCGTAGACATTGAAATCAAACTTTAATCGATATAATAAAACTTATACTAATTCAGGAGGTGTACCAAATGGCCAAAGGAATCTTAGGAAGAAAAGTCGGCATGACGCAAGTTTTTGCTGAAAACGGCGATCTTATCCCAGTAACTGTGATTGAAGCTGCTCCAAACGTTGTACTTCAAAAGAAGACAGTCGAAACGGACGGTTACACATCAATCCAACTTGGATTTGAAGATAAACGTGAAAAGCTAGCAAACAAACCTGAAAAGGGGCACGTTGCTAAAGCTGAAACGGCACCTAAGCGCTTCATTCGCGAGTTCCGCGAATTGGACGTTAACGGGTACGAAGTTGGTCAGGAAGTCAAAGTCGATACATTCGCAGAAGGCGATATTGTCGATATTACAGGAACATCAAAAGGTAAAGGGTTCCAAGGGGCTATCAAGCGTCACGGATATTCACAAGGACCAATGAGCCACGGATCACGTTTCCACCGCGCACCAGGTTCTATGGGATCTGTTGACGGACAACGTGTGTTCAAAGGAAAGAAACTACCGGGTCGCATGGGCGGCAAAACAATCACAATTCAAAACCTTGAAATTGTGCGGGTTGACGCAGAGCGAAACTTGCTATTGATAAAAGGTAATGTTCCAGGAGCACGCAAATCACTTATCCAAGTGAGAAGCGCAATCAAAGGGAACTGACCACTAAAGGAAGGAGGAAACAGGAATGCCTAAAGTATCCGTACTAAGTCAGACAGGATCTTCAGTCGGCGAAATCGAATTGAACGAAGCTATTTTCGGAATCGAGCCGAACGAAGCTGTCTTATTCGAAGCATTGGTCCAACAGCGTGCGTCATTGCGCCAAGGTAACCATAAAGTAAAAAATCGTTCAGAAGTCGCTGGCGGCGGACGTAAACCGTGGCGTCAAAAAGGAACTGGTCGGGCTCGTCAAGGGTCTATCCGTTCACCACAATGGCGTGGAGGCGGTATCGTATTCGGTCCAACACCAAGAAGCTACAGCTACAAGTTGCCGAAGAAAGTTCGTAGATTGGCTCTTCTTTCAGCACTTTCAACGAAAGCGCGTGAAGAGGAAATCATCGTACTTGACGGACTTACATTCGATGCACCAAAAACAAAAGAGTTCATTCAAGTATTATCAAATCTTTCAATCGACAAAAAAGCGTTGATCGTCACTGCAGACCTCGATGAAACTGTGGCATTGTCCGCACGTAACATCCCTGGAATCAGCGTCGTAACAGCGAACGGCATCAATGTCCTTGACCTTGTTGCGCACGATAAACTTGTCATTACGAAAGCAGCAGTTCAAAAAGTAGAGGAGGTGCTTGGTTAATGGAAGCACGTGATATTCTAAAACGTCCGGTCATTACCGAGCGTTCTTCTGAGCAAATGGGTCTTAAAAAATATACATTCGAAGTCGACACACGCGCAAACAAAACACATGTTAAGCAAGCTGTCGAAGAAGTCTTCGGTGTAGAAGTCGAAAAAGTCAACGTACAGAACTACAAAGGTAAGTTCAAGCGTATGGGTAAACATGCAGGCTACACAAACAAACGCCGTAAAGCGATTGTGACATTGACTGCTGACTCAAAAGACATCGAACTTTTCGAAATCTAATCGACACAATCATAGATAGTCAACTAAACAAAGGAGGGAACACCAATGGCGATTAAGAAATACAAACCTACCTCCAACGGACGTCGTAACATGACTTCTTCCGATTTCTCCGAGATCACTACGGATAAGCCGGAAAAATCATTGCTTACACCGCTTAAACGGAAAGGCGGCCGTAACAATACTGGTAGGACTACTGTTCGTCACCAAGGTGGAGGCCATAAGCGCCAATACCGTGTCATCGATTTCCAACGCCGGAAAGATGGCATTCCAGGACGCGTTGCTACGATCGAATACGATCCGAACCGTTCTGCAAACATTGCACTAATCAATTACGTAGATGGAGAAAAACGTTACATCCTTGCTCCAAAAGGTTTGGAAGTCGGCATGACAGTTATGTCAGGTCCGGAAGCAGACATCAAAGTGGGTAACTCTCTACCACTTGAAAACATTCCAATGGGTTCAACAATCCATAACATCGAAATGAAACCAGGAAAAGGCGGTCAATTGGTACGTTCTGCAGGTACTTCTGCACAATTACTAGGCCGTGAAGACAAGTACGTTATCGTACGTCTACAATCTGGCGAAGTTCGCATGATCCTTGCAACATGCCGCGCGACAATCGGTCAAGTCGGTAATGAGCAACATGAACTGATCAACATCGGTAAAGCTGGACGTTCACGTTGGATGGGTAAACGCCCTGCAGTACGTGGTTCTGTCATGAACCCTAATGATCACCCACACGGTGGTGGTGAAGGACGTACTGGTATCGGTATGAAATCACCAGTTACTCCTTGGGGTAAACCAACGCTTGGTCTTAAAACACGTAAGAAAAACAACAAGTCAAGCAAGTTTATTGTTCGTGGTCGTAAAAAATAAAGTGAATGCACTGCGGTTCAATGACTGGGCCGTAGTACAAACACAGAGGGAGGTTCCGACATGGGCCGCAGCTTGAAAAAAGGACCTTTTGTAGACGATCACCTTATGAATAAGGTTGAAGCGCAAAAGGATTCTCAAAAGAAACAGGTAATCAAAACATGGTCACGCCGTTCAACAATTTTCCCGACTTTTATCGGATTAACGATTGCTGTATACGACGGACGGAAACACGTACCTGTCTACGTGACTGAAGATATGGTTGGTCACAAACTAGGTGAATTCGCACCTACGCGCACATACAGAGGTCATGGCGCCGACGATAAGAAAACAAGACGCTAATTGAGAGGAGGTTATTCTGATGCAACAAGCAAAAGCTACTGCCCGCACAGTCCGTATTGCTCCTCGCAAAGTCCGTTTGGTCGTTGATCTTATCCGGGGCAAGAAAATCGGTGAAGCTGTCGCGATTCTACGTCTGACGCCGAAAGCGGCATCTCCGGTCGTGGAAAAAGTATTGAACTCAGCGATTGCAAATGCTGAACATAACTATGAAATGAATGTCGAAAACCTAATTGTAAGCGAAGTATTCGTTGACGAAGGTCCGACAATGAAACGTTTCCGCCCACGTGCGCAAGGACGTGCTAGTGCAATCAACAAACGCACAAGCCACATCACTATCGTGGTATCAGAAAAGAAGGAGGGATAATTCGTGGGTCAAAAAGTACATCCTAACGGTTTACGGGTGGGTATCATCCGTGACTGGGAGTCGAAATGGTATGCTGAAAAAGACTATGCGACTCTTTTACATGAAGACTTGAAAATTCGTGCTTTCGTTGAAAAACGTCTTGTAGACGCATCTGTTTCTAAAGTAGAAATCGAGCGTGCTGCTAAACGCGTCAACATCACAATTCACACTGCGAAGCCAGGTATGGTAATCGGTAAAGGTGGTTCCGAGGTCGAAGCACTTCGTAAACAACTGAACGACATCACAGGCAAGCGTGTACACATCAACATCATCGAGATCAAGCGTGCAGATCTAGATGCGAAACTAGTAGCGGAATCAATTGCTCGTCAATTGGAAAGCCGTGTATCATTCCGTCGTGCTCAGAAACAAGCGATTCAACGTACAATCCGCTCTGGCGCTAAAGGAATTAAAACTCAAGTATCCGGACGTCTTGGCGGTGCAGACATCGCTCGTGCGGAACATTACAGCGAAGGTACTGTCCCTCTCCATACATTACGTGCAGACATTGATTATGCACACGCAGAAGCAGACACAACTTACGGTAAGCTTGGCGTAAAAGTATGGATTTACCGTGGAGAAGTCCTTCCAGTGAAGAAGAAGAACTCTGAGGAAGGAGGCAACTAATATGTTAATGCCTAAACGCGTTAAACATCGTCGTGTATTCCGTGGTAAAATGCGCGGAACTACAAAAGGCGGAGCAACAGTTCAGTTCGGTGAATTCGGTCTTCAAGCTACAGAATCAGCTTGGATCACAAATCGTCAAATCGAGTCTGCACGTATCTCAATGACACGTTACATGAAACGTGGAGGTAAAGTTTGGATCAACATTTTCCCGCACAAACCATATACGAAAAAGCCTCTTGAAGTCCGGATGGGTTCCGGTAAAGGTGCTGTAGAAGGCTGGGTAGCAGTAGTAAAACCTGGCAGAGTCATGTTCGAAATCGCAGGTGTGTCAGAAGAAGTTGCCCGTGAAGCACTTCGCCTCGCATCTCACAAACTTCCGCTTAAGAGCAAGTTTGTAAAACGTGAAGAAATTGGTGGTGAATCTAATGAAAGCTAATGAAATCCGTGACCTAACAACTGCAGAGATCGAGCAAAAAGTGAAATCACTGAAAGAAGAGCTTTTCAACCTTCGCTTCCAATTAGCGACAGGACAATTAGAAAACACTGCACGCATCCGTGAAGTACGTAAATCGATTGCGCGCATGAAAACTGTAATACGTCAAAGAGAAATCAGTGCGAATAACTGATGAAGGAGGTTGCAGCCATGACTGAGCGTAACCAGCGCAAAGTGTATACAGGCCGTGTCGTATCCGACAAAATGGATAAAACAGTTACTGTAATGGTAGAAACACAAAAGAAGCACGGTTTATACGGTAAACGTGTAAAATATTCTAAGAAATACAAGGCCCACGATGAATTGAATGAAGCGAAAATCGGTGATGTTGTCCGCATTATGGAAACTCGTCCATTATCAGCAACTAAGCGTTTCCGCCTACTTGAAGTCGTCGAAAAAGCGGTCATCATCTAATAATCGTTCGGAGATATGAATCCGGAAGGAGGTAGCCTCAATGATCCAACAGGAAAGTCGTATGAAAGTTGCCGACAACTCAGGCGCTCGTGAAGTTCTTACAATTAAAGTACTAGGCGGAACAGGCCGTAAGGTTGCTAATATCGGTGATGTAGTCGTTTGTACAGTGAAAAAAGCAACACCAGGTGGCGTTGTCAAAAAAGGTGAAGTTGTCAAGGCGGTTATCGTCCGCACGAAAAGCGGCGTACGTCGTAAAGACGGTTCTTACATCACATTCGATGAAAACGCATGTGTTATCATCCGTGAAGACAAAAGCCCACGTGGAACACGTATTTTCGGACCAGTTGCACGCGAACTTCGCGACAGCAACTTCATGAAAATCATTTCACTAGCTCCAGAAGTTCTTTAATCCACATGAAAGTGCCAATCAAGGAGGTGCGACAGAATGCATGTTAAAAAAGGCGATAAAGTTATGGTCATCACAGGTAAAGACAAAGGTAAAACTGGTGTGATCTTGACTGCTTACCCTAAAAAGGATCGTGTGCTTGTTGAAGGTGTCAACATCGTCAAGAAACATACGAAACCAAACCAGGAGAATCCTCAAGGCGGTATTGTTAGCCAAGAGGCAAGTATCCATGTATCAAACGTCATGGTGATCGATCCTAAGACAGGCGAGCCTACTCGTGTAGGATACAAGATCGAAGATGGCAAAAAAGTTCGTGTTGCTAAAAAATCCGGTGAAAACCTGGACAACTAAGTAACGACTGAAAGGAGGTCCAACAGATGAGCCGTTTAAAAGAAAAGTTCAACAAAGAAATCACACCTGCTCTTATGAGCAAGTTTGAATATACTTCGGTTATGCAAGTTCCTAAAGTAGACAAAATCGTCATCAACATGGGTGTTGGTGAAGCGGTCCAAAATACGAAAGCACTAGATGCGGCAGTAGAGGATCTAACTATCATTTCCGGTCAAAAACCGGTTGTGACAAAAGCGAAGAAATCTATCGCGGGATTCCGTCTCCGTGAAGGCATGCCTATCGGAACAAAAGTTACATTGCGCGGCGAGCGTATGTACGAATTCCTAGACAAGTTAATCTCGGTTTCATTACCTCGTGTACGTGACTTCCGCGGTGTTTCCAAAAAATCATTCGATGGTCGCGGAAACTATACGCTCGGCGTTAAAGAGCAGCTTATTTTCCCTGAAATCGACTACGATAAAGTTTCTAAAATTCGCGGTATGGATATCGTCATCGTTACGACTGCAAACTCTGATGAAGAAGCACGTGAGTTACTGACGCAGTTCGGCATGCCGTTCCAAAAGTAAATAAGAGGGAGGCGAAAACGTGGCTAAAAAATCAATGATCGTTAAACAACAACGCACACCGAAACACGCGGTACAGGCGTACACACGCTGTGAGCGTTGTGGACGTCCGCATTCCGTATATCGTAAATTCAAGCTTTGCCGTATTTGTTTCCGTGAACTAGCATACAAGGGACAAATTCCAGGCGTTAAAAAAGCCAGCTGGTAATCCCCTAAATTTGGGAAGGAGGTAAATGGAATGACAATGAGTGATCCGATCGCAGATATGCTTACACGCATCCGTAACGCCAATATGGTTCGTCACGAGAAGCTTGAGGTACCTGCTTCAAATATGAAAAAACAAATCGCAGAAATCTTGAAACGTGAAGGTTTCGTCCGCGACGTTGAATACGTGGAAGATAGTAAACAAGGTATCATCCGCATTTTCCTTAAATATGGTCAAGACAACGAACGCGTTATCACTGGCCTGAAACGTATTTCAAAACCTGGTCTTCGCGTTTACGCTAAAACGAACGAAGTTCCTAAAGTTTTGAACGGTCTTGGTATCGCACTCGTTTCCACATCTAACGGTGTTCTAACAGATAAGGAAGCGCGCGCTAAACAAGTAGGCGGAGAAGTAGTCGCATACGTCTGGTAATTTGTAACAAATGAATGGAGGTGCAATTGAATGTCCCGTATTGGCAAAAAGCCGATTGAGGTACCTGAAAACGTGACAGTTACTGTTTCCGATGAAAACTTTGTCACAGTTAAAGGACCAAAAGGCGAACTTACAAACACATTTAACTCGGATATTAAAATCGAGCAGGAAGGCAACGTGATCACTTTGGTCCGTCCTTCTGAATCCAAAGAACACCGTTCCATCCACGGAACGACTCGTTCACTACTCGATAATATGGTTACTGGCGTTTCAAAAGGTTTCGAGAAAACACTTGAACTTGTAGGGGTAGGTTACCGTGCACAGCTTCAAGGTACGAAACTTGTATTGAACGTAGGTTATTCTCATCCGGTTGAATTTACACCGGAAGCAGGAATTGAAGTTGAAGTTCCTGCAAACACGAAGATCATCGTGCGCGGCATTAACAAAGAACGCGTAGGTGCTCTTGCATCGAACATCCGACAAGTACGCCCACCAGAGCCTTATAAAGGCAAAGGGATTCGCTATGAAGGCGAAATCGTACGTCGTAAAGAAGGTAAAACAGGTAAATAATGCCGCTTAAGGCATCCCGGAAGGAGTGACCACGATGATCACGAAACAAGATAAGAACGCTACTCGTAGAAAACGTCACGCTCGTGTACGTACGAAAATCAGCGGAACTGCAGCTCGTCCACGTCTTAACGTATTCCGTTCAAACAAGCATATCTATGCACAATTGATCGATGATACGAATGCCGTAACGATTGCAAGTGCTTCTACTATGGATAAGGAGTTTGGCTCCGACTCTAAAGCAGACACTGCAGCAGCAGCAAAAGTCGGCGAGTTGATCGCGAAAAAAGCTGTTGAAAAGGACGTCAAGTCGGTTGTATTCGACCGTGGCGGTTACCTATTTCACGGCCGTGTGAAAGCTCTTGCGGACGCAGCACGTGAAAACGGTCTGGAATTTTAATTAGAAGGAGGGACATATTTCATGCGTCGTAATGATCAGAATAAAAGTGAATTCGAAGAACGCGTAGTTACGATTAACCGCGTAGCGAAGGTTGTGAAAGGTGGACGTCGTTTCCGCTTCACTGCTCTCGTTGTTGTTGGTGATAAAAACGGTCGTGTTGGTTTCGGTACTGGTAAAGCACAAGAAGTTCCGGATGCAATCCGGAAAGCAATCGAAGATGCGAAGAAGAATTTGATCGTTGTACCAATGGTCAAAGGAACTACTCCACACGAAGTGATTGGACGTTTTGGTGCAGGTCAAATCCTAATCAAACCGGCAGCACCTGGTACAGGAGTTATCGCTGGAGGTCCAGTTCGTGCGGTACTTGAACTTGCAGGCATCACGGATATCCTTTCAAAATCCCTAGGCTCAAGCACGCCAATTAACATGGTTCGTGCGACAATCGAAGGATTGACGAATTTGAAACGCGCTGAACACGTAGCTAAATTGCGCGGTAAATCCGTTGAAGAACTGTTAGGTTAAGGGGGGAAACACAATGGCGAACAAACTTGAAATCACCCTTACTAAAAGCGTGATCGGCTCAAAGCCGGCACAACGTAAAACAGTTGAAGCACTTGGACTGCGTAAATTGAATCAGACGGTCGAACACCAAGATAATGTTGCAATACGCGGCATGATCAACATAGTGGACCACCTGGTTACAGTTAAGGAACAATGATTCCGATTTTTGAATAAGGAGGTGCCAATATGAAATTACACAATATGAAACCAGCTGAAGGTGCACGTAAACAACGCAAACGTGTTGGACGCGGAACCGGTTCTGGCCATGGTAAAACTTCAGGTAGAGGTCATGATGGTCAAAACGCTCGTTCTGGCGGCGGTGTACGTCTTGGATTTGAAGGTGGTCAAATTCCACTTTTCCAACGTCTTCCTAAACGTGGGTTCACGAACATCAACCGTAAGGAATATGCAATCGTAAACCTTGAGACACTTAACCGTTTCGAAGATGGTACAGAAGTAACGCCTGAACTCTTAATCGAATCAGGCATTGTGAGCAACGCGAAATCCGGCATTAAGATTCTTGGTAACGGGACTCTTGAGAAAAAGATCACAGTCAAAGCTCACAAATTCTCCGCTTCTGCTAAAGAAGCAATTGAGAAAGCGGGCGGACAAACAGAGGTGGTATAATGTTTCAGACAATCTCCAACTTTATGCGCGTTCGAGATATAAGGTCTAAAATTTTCTACACTCTGCTTGTACTTATCGTTTTTCGTCTCGGAACATTCATACCTGTTCCAAACGTTGATGCAACTGCACTTCAGCAAACCGATAACAACCTTATCGGATTACTGAATGTGTTTGGTGGTGGAGCACTTGCCAACTTCTCTATCTTGGCAATGGGGATCATGCCCTACATCACCGCATCCATCATCGTGCAATTATTGCAGATGGATGTTGTCCCGAAATTTACCGAATGGGCGAAACAAGGTGACGTCGGAAGACGTAAACTTGCACAGTTCACGAGGTATTTCACAATAATCCTAGCGTTTATCCAAGCGATTGCCATGTCGTTCGGCTTTAACCGAATGTATGACGGTCAGCTGATAAAAAGCGAAGGTGTTTCGACATATGTGGTTATCGCGATCGTATTGACGGCAGGAACTGCATTTCTTTTATGGCTCGGTGAACAGATTACGGCAAAAGGTGTCGGGAATGGTATTTCCATCATCATCTTCGCTGGTATCGTTGCTGCGCTTCCAAATGCAGTCAACCAACTCTACGCAACACAGATCCAAGGTGCGGGCGATCAAATGTTCATCAAACTAGCGATTATGTTCCTCTTACTCCTTGTGGTCATTGCGGTTACTGTCGGAATCATCTATGTGCAAGAAGCACTGCGAAAAATTCCGATCCAATATGCGAAACGTGTCACAGGCCGTGGTCAAACGACTGCTGGACAACAGACACACCTACCATTGAAACTGAATGCTGCAGGGGTTATTCCGGTAATCTTTGCTTCAGCATTTTTCATTACACCACAATCAATCGCTACCTTTTTCGGAACGAACAGTGTGACAACGACTATTACAAACGTCTTCGATTATACGAAGCCGGTTGGCATGATCTTTTACCTCGCACTGATTATCGCATTCACCTATTTCTACGCTTTCATTCAAGTGAATCCGGAGAATATAGCTGATAATCTGAAAAAACAAGGCGCGTATATCCCGGGCATCCGCCCAGGAGCAAATACACAAAGCTATTTAACAAGCACTTTGTATAGACTGACATTTGTAGGAGCGTTGTTCTTGGCTTCTGTGGCAGTCATGCCGATTTTCTTCATCAATTTCGCAAATCTTCCAGATTCCTTGCAAATTGGAGGAACAAGTTTGATCATCATTGTCGGGGTTGCCCTTGAAACGATGAAACAACTTGAATCTCAATTAGTGAAAAGGCATTATAAAGGCTTCATGAAATAAGAATCACGAAGGATTTTCTTATCGTGATTTGATTATGTAGAGGGAGGGCACGACGTATGAATATCGTATTAATGGGTCTGCCGGGTGCCGGCAAAGGCACACAGGCAGACAGAATTGTCGAGAAGTACGAAACCCCTCATATTTCTACAGGCGATATGTTCCGTGCTGCTATCCAAGAGGGCACGGAACTTGGAGTCAAAGCGAAGTCGTTCATGGATCAGGGTGCTCTAGTACCTGACGAAGTAACAATTGGCATTGTTCGTGAACGATTGAGTAAATCCGATTGCGAGAAAGGGTTTTTACTCGACGGATTCCCACGTACGGTTCCACAAGCGGAAGCATTAGATGCACTGCTGGCGGACATGGGAAGGAAAATTGAGCATGTGCTCAATATTGAAGTTGAGAAAGACGAACTGATCGCAAGGCTGACGGGCCGCCGCATCTGTAAAGTATGTGGTACTTCCTATCACTTACAATTCAACCCGCCAAAGGTTGAAGACAAATGTGATAAGGATGGCGGAGAACTATATCAGCGAGCGGATGACAATCCGGAAACTGTCACGAATCGTCTGGAAGTAAATATGAACCAAACAGCACCGCTATTGGCGTTTTACGATGCCAAAGGTGTGTTGGCAAATATCGATGGACAACAGCACATCGAAGACGTTTTTAATGAGCTGGACGTTATCCTAAAGGAAAGCGGTCAGTAAGCCTTTCCGGGCATAGATAATAATTGCCTTTTTTGGGCAGTATAGTATTGCTGCACGGAAAGCAAGTTTCAACGAGCTGCAAAAGCATATGATGCCCGGTATAGGAACTGGTCGGAGTTCGGCGGGCGTGAAGTTCTGATTCTTAGGAAATGCATTTTCCCGCACCAGCGGGTATAATGTCCTTTGTGGAAGGAACTGTATAACGCAACTGGGAACTCATCCACGGCAATCTGGACAGTCGTGTCCGTTTCGACGCGATTTTCCACAACAAGAGTAGTCGGGGACTGGCTTAAGGGAAACGAAATGTGACAGACGTCTTTCGAACATCACTCATGCACTCCGGACATATGTTGAAGGAAGCTTTAACGGCGACTGATGCCGCTCGATGATGAGAACCTTTATTGGATATAGAAGGGAGACAGGATTGATGGCGAAAGACGATGTAATTGAAGTTGAAGGAACCGTAGTCGAAACGTTGCCAAACGCGATGTTCAAAGTAGAGCTGGAAAACGGCCATACGATTCTTGCGCATGTATCTGGCAAAATCCGTATGCACTTTATCCGCATCCTGCCTGGCGACAAAGTGACAATGGAACTTTCGCCTTATGATTTGACACGTGGTCGTATCACATACCGTTTTAAATAAACTTTTGCACTCCGGAATATTGAAGGAGGTTGGGTAAGATGAAAGTAAGGCCATCTGTAAAACCGATCTGTGAAAAATGTAAAATTATTCGCAGACGCGGCCGTGTAATGGTAATCTGTGAAAATCCGAAACATAAACAAAGACAAGGCTAATTCTGAAGGAGGTGCACAATCTATATGGCACGTATTGCTGGTGTAGACGTTCCGCGCGATAAGCGCGTCGTAATTTCATTGACTTACATTTTCGGAATCGGAAAAACGACTGCTCAAAAAGTTTTGGCTGCAGCTGGAGTATCTGAAGAAGCTCGTGTCCGTGATCTTACGGAAACTGAACTTGACAAAATCCGTGAACAAATTGACGGACTTAAAGTCGAAGGAGACCTTCGTCGTGAAACTTCCCTTAACATCAAACGCTTGATGGAAATCGGTAGCTTCCGTGGTATGCGTCACCGTCGTGGCTTGCCTGTTCGTGGTCAAAACACGAAAAACAATGCCCGTACTCGTAAAGGTCCTAAACGGACAGTAGCGAACAAGAAAAAATAATAGGTAAAGGAGGTATCTTCTTAACATGGCACGTAAACAACAAACTCGTAAACGTCGCGTGAAAAAGAATATTGAATCTGGTATTGCACATATCCGTTCGACGTTCAACAATACAATCGTTACAATCACTGACATGCAAGGGAATGCATTATCTTGGTCAAGTGCAGGTGCACTAGGTTTCAGAGGTTCCCGTAAATCAACTCCGTTTGCTGCACAGATGGCTGCTGAAACAGCTGCAAAAACATCTATGGAGCATGGCTTGAAAACGTTGGAAGTTACTGTTAAAGGTCCAGGTGCTGGACGTGAAGCAGCAATTCGTTCACTACAAGCAGCAGGTCTTGAAGTTACTGCAATCAGAGACGTTACTCCGGTTCCACATAACGGATGCCGCCCGCCAAAACGCCGTCGTGTATAATGGCTTTTACTCCATTTGATTGAGAAACACAATTTTTGTCAAAAATAGAATTGTGCGATTGCAAATTGCCGTCTGTAAAAAATCGATTTCAATATGGACCGGCCTATACATTCGACGTTTTGAAGGAGGGTAAATAAATGATCGAGATTGAGAAACCGAAGATTGAAACAGTGATGATCAGCGAAGATTCCAAGTTCGGGAAGTTTATCATCGAACCGCTTGAGCGTGGATATGGAAACACGTTAGGGAATTCCTTACGCCGCATCCTTCTATCCTCATTACCTGGAGCAGCAGTAACATCGATTCAGATTGATGGTGTACTTCACGAATTTTCAACAATTGAAGGCGTCGTCGAAGACGTTGCGACAATTATTTTAAATGTGAAGCAACTCGCTCTTAAAATCTATTCGGATGAAGAGAAAGTAATTGAGATAGACGTGAAAGGTGAAGGTACGGTAACGGCTGCGGACATTACACATGATAGTGACGTAGAAGTACTGAATCCGGAACTACCTATTGCGACTCTTGGTAAGAACGGACACTTACGCATGCGCATGTATGCTGTACGTGGTCGAGGTTATGCACCTTCTGATCAGAACAAACGTGAGGATCTTGCGATTGGTGTTATTCCGATCGACTCTATTTACACTCCAGTTTCACGCGTTAACTTCCAAGTGGAAAACACTCGTGTTGGTCAATTGACGAACTTTGATAAGTTGACACTTGATATTGGGACAGATGGTAGTATTGGTCCGAAAGAAGCTGTTTCACTCGGGGCGAAGATCCTGACTGAACACTTAAACATATTCGTCGGCATGACAGACGAAGCACAAACTGCTGAAATCATGGTGGAAAAAGAGGAAGACCAAAAAGAGAAAGTCCTTGAGATGACGATTGAGGAACTTGACCTTTCTGTCAGATCCTACAACTGCCTGAAACGTGCAGGCATCAATACCGTACTCGAACTTGCAACTAAGTCGGAGGACGAAATGATGAAAGTGCGGAATCTCGGCCGCAAATCACTTGAAGAAGTGAAAGCGAAATTGGATGAGCTTAACCTAGAGTTACGCACGGAAGATTGAGCGATTTTATAGATTGAAGGAGGGAAACTTCTATGGGATACAGAAAACTTGGACGTACTAGTTCACAACGTAAAGCGATGCTTCGCGACCTAGCAACAGACCTTATCGTACATGAGCGTATTCAAACGACAGAAGCTCGTGCGAAAGAATTGCGTTCAGTGGTTGAGAAGATGATCACGCTTGGAAAACGCGGAGACTTGCATGCACGTCGTCAAGTGGCACAATTCATCCGTCGTGAACTTGTAACGGCTACAGATGAAGAAGGCAACGAGACTGAAATCTATGCAATCCAAAAACTTTTCGATAACGTTGCTCCACGCTATGCTGAGCGTCAAGGTGGATATACACGCATCTTGAAAATGGGACCTCGTCGCGGTGACGGTGCACCTGTCGTCGTAATCGAACTAGTATAATACGGAGAGGGTGCCTGGCGCCCGGTTCCGGAATGTAACAAAACAAGGGGTGTGCTAAGCCGCACCCTTTTTGCACTATGGTTTATACGACAACTTTAAAAGCTGAGTGTGATGATCGGCGGTATTTCACCGTCAGGTCTAGCTCTACGTACCTCATCCGCGGTGTCGGATTGAGCACCCGGCATCAGTCATAGATGTGAGCGCATTTCTTCGGATGAGGTGCGCGCTTTTTTTTATTCAAAATTACAAGAGGATTCCTTGGCAAGCTGCAAGGGATCCTTCGTACTATACATATCGCTAATGTACCCGGAGGTGGTAGGCAGTGAAAGAAGTCCTGTCGATGGATCATGTATCTTATACGTATCAAGTGGAAGACGGAGAATCGAAAAAGGCCGTCGATGATGTATCGTTCTCCGTTCAGGACGGTGAATGGATTGCGATTGTCGGTCATAATGGTTCAGGCAAATCGACACTCGCGAAATTGATGATCGGGTTGCTGTTTCCGGATGAAGGGGACGTCAATGTATTCATCGAGAAGATGACAGAGGAGAATATGTGGGCGATTCGTTCGCGGATGGGGATTGTATTTCAAAACCCTGATAATCAGTTTGTCGGTTCAACCGTCCAAGATGACGTTGCATTTGCACTTGAGAATAACGGTGTGCCTTTTGAAGACATGGTGAACCGTGTCCATGAAGCTCTTGCACAAGTAAAGATGAGTGACTTCCTCGATCATGAGCCTCATCATCTTTCTGGCGGACAGAAGCAACGCGTGGCGATTGCAGGTGCACTTGCCTTGCAGCCACAATTACTTATTTTAGATGAGGCGACTTCCATGCTTGATCCACAAGGGCGCGATGAGGTGATTCGGGTGGTTACGGAATTGCGACGCAAAACCGGACTCACGGTCATTTCCATTACACATGATCTGGAAGAGGTATTGCTTGCGGATCGCATTATTGTAATGAATCAGGGAAGCGTCCTGACGATCGGCACGCCTGAGCAGGTTTTTGCGCGAGGCGAAGAAATGGAAGCAATCGGTCTCGATTTGCCATTCGCTATGAAAGTATCCGGTTTGTTACGGAAGCATGGGATGGCGCTTAATGGTGAGCATATGACAGAAGAAGAGTTGGTGAATGAGCTATGGACATCTCATTTCAGCAAGTAGGCTACTTGTATGGAAAAGATACGCCTTTTGAGAAAAGGGCATTACAAGGTGTGGATGCAACAATCCGTTCAGGTTCTTATTCGGCCATTATCGGACATACTGGCTCGGGGAAGTCGACACTGCTGATGCATTTGAATGGTTTGTTGAAACCTTCGGAAGGCATTGTACAGATCGGAGACATGAGGATTTCTGCCGGTACGAAAGCGAAAGGCCTGAAAGAAATTCGCAGACAGGTCGGCATTGTCTTCCAGTTCCCTGAACACCAGCTATTTGAGGAAACAGTGGAAAAAGATATCATGTTCGGACCGATGAACTTTGGGGTATCTGAGGAAGAGGCGCGGAGGCGGGCACATGAACTGATTGCGCTATTGGGATTACCGCCCGAAGTTGCACAAAAGTCGCCATTCGATCTATCTGGAGGTCAAATGCGGCGTGTCGCCATTGCGGGCGTTCTAGCGTTCAAACCGTCCGTCCTTGTTTTGGACGAGCCGACTGCCGGTCTCGATCCACGGGGACGACAAGAGATCATGGAGCTTTTCCAACGCCTGCATGTCGAGGAGAAGCTGACGACGATTCTGGTGACCCATAGTATGGAAGATGCCGCCCGTTATGCGGACCATGTGATTGTCATGCACGGCGGTCGTTCTGTGGTGGCTGGGACGCCCCAGGAAGTGTTTGGGGATGAGGAGAGACTATCTGCTTACCGCTTGGGTTTGCCGCGCTCTGTGAGGTTCCAGCGTGATATGGAGAAGTTGATCGGACGTCCGATTCCCGGAATTGCCTTGACAGAAGAGCAGCTTGCACAGGCCATCGTACAAGCTGCTTCGGAAGCAGGTGGGCCCACATGTTAGAGAAAATGATCTTCGGCCGCTTCATACCGGGCACATCGTTTGTCCATCGGCTTGATCCACGTTCTAAGCTGACTTTCGTCTTTCTATTCATCGTGGCGGTCTTCCTGGCGAATAACACGGCGACGTATGCCATTCTTTTAGGGTTTACATTGCTTGTCATCTTTAGTTCGCGCATCCGCTTGTACTTCTTGCTCAATGGCTTGAAGCCGATTTTGTTTTTAATCGTCTTCACCTTTCTCATGCATATCTTCTTTACGAGAGAAGGCGCACTTCTGCTGGATTGGAAGTTTCTCAAGATTTACGAGGAAGGGTTAAGGCAAGGGGTTTTCATATCCATTCGTTTTCTAGTATTGGTTCTAATGACGTCGGTGCTGACATTGACGACATCGCCGATTGCAATCACGGATGGCATAGAGGATTTGTTGGGGCCCTTCAAACGTATCAAATTACCAGTTCATGAATTGGCGCTGATGATGTCGATATCCCTTCGTTTCATCCCGACATTGATGGATGAAACGGATAAGATACTGAAGGCGCAATTGGCGAGGGGTTCGGACATCAGTACAGGTTCCATCAAGCAGCGGGTACGTGCGGTCATTCCGCTACTTGTGCCACTCTTCGTTAGTGCGTTCAAGCGCGCGGAAGATTTGGCTGTTGCCATGGAAGTCCGTGGCTATCGCGGTGGTGAAGGGAGAACGAGGTACCGGCAGTTGAAGTGGCATTGGCGCGATACGCTGACGATGGGCTTCCTGGTGCTCCTTGGAGCTATCCTCATACTGTTTAGAGGATAGGAGGGTAAACGAAATGGAAATCAAACGTGTCAAAGCCATTGTGTCCTACGACGGTACGAATTTTGCGGGGTACCAGTCACAGCCTGGCATGCGGACTGTCCAATCTGAAATCGACAAGGCACTTGTGAAGATTCATAAGGAGATAGGCGTCCATTCCGTGGCAAGTGGTCGTACGGATGCTGGCGTGCATGCCAATGGCCAGGTGATCCACTTCGACACGCCATTGTCACTGCCGACAGATCGTTGGCAGATGGCACTAAATGTGTTATTGCCGACGGATATCCGGATTGTCGGGGCGGACTATGTCGATGAAGACTTTCACGCGCGCTATTCGGCTACAGGGAAGACGTATGTCTATAAGTGGTCCTATAGTGAAGTGCATAGCCCGTTCGAGCGCAATTTTTCGGTTCATCTCGGGAACTGGCGTCCGAATGTCCAACTGATGAGGGAAGCTGCCGAACAGTTTATCGGCACGCATGATTTCACCAGCTTCTGTTCTTCGAAGACCGCCACTTCCAATAAAGTTCGGACAGTGCGACTGCTGACGCTGGAGGAGCAAGGTGATCAACTTGTCATGACGATCGAAGGGGACGGTTTTTTGTACAATATGGTCCGGACAATTGCAGGCATGCTACTTGCTGTCGGCAAAGGATGGAACACCCCGGCTGATGTCAAGCGAATACTCGAAGCTTGTGACCGTAAAGAAGCGGGTAAAACCGCGCCGGCACACGGTTTGTACTTAGAAAGTGTGACCTACGGGGAATGAGGCAACTTTTCCTGGCGTTTATTGATAAACCACTTGACTTATTGTGGAATTCGATATAAGATGAATAATGGTATTTCAATAACCCCACAAAACAGCCCCGGAAGGTTAATTGTGTTTAGGGATAGAGAAAACGGAACAGATTGATATTCAATTTTTAGGAGGATAAAAACATGCGTACAACATTCATGGCTAAAGGTCACGAAGTAGAGCGTAAATGGCTCGTTGTCGACGCTGAAGGACAGACGCTTGGTCGTCTTGCTTCTGAAGTTGCATCACTTTTGCGCGGCAAACATAAACCGACGTTCACACCAAACGTTGACACTGGTGATCACGTTATCATCATCAACGCTGAGAAGATCGAACTAACAGGTAACAAATTGAAAGACAAAATTTACTACCGTCACTCAGGTTACACTGGCGGCATCAAACAACGTACAGCGCTTGAAATGCGTACAAACTACCCAACAAAAATGCTTGAACTTGCGATTAAAGGAATGCTTCCAAAAGGTCCATTAGGTCGTCAAACATTCAAGAAACTTAACGTATACGCTGGAGCGGAACATCCGCACGCAGCACAAAAACCGGAAGCATACGAGCTTCGCGGATAATTAAGAGGAGGAAACACCCTTGGCACAAGTACAATATCTCGGCACTGGCCGTCGTAAAAGTTCAGTAGCTCGTGTACGTCTCGTTCCTGGAGAAGGCAAAATTGTCGTCAACAATCGTGACGTAGAAGACTACGTACCATTTGAAACACTTCGTGAAGTAATCAAGCAACCACTCGTTGCTACAGAAACTCTTGGAAGCTACGATATCCATGTAAACGTCCACGGTGGCGGTTACACTGGACAGGCAGGCGCAATCCGTCACGGCGTTGCTCGTGCACTACTTAACGTAGATCCTGACTTCCGTCCAACGTTGAAATCAGCAGGACTTCTTACACGTGATGCTCGTATGAAAGAACGTAAAAAATACGGTCTTAAAGGCGCTCGTCGTGCACCACAGTTCTCAAAACGTTAATTTATCAACGATTCAAGACTCTTTCCACATATGTGGAAAGGGTCTTTTTTATGTTGCACAAAGACTTTTACTTTCATTTGGCTCCTCTAGAGAATACTCTTTACGCTCAACTAATCGGTCTTATAGACCTGATAGGATAAAGTGAAAAACAGACCCGCTCTAAAGAGTGGGTCAAAAATTATCGATTCAAGTCACTTATCCCTGGGGCGTGTTCATTTGGAATCTCAGGCATAATTGGGACTGGATAACCTTGTGGTGGTGGAGTAACCTGAAGCTCCCCGCCATTCCTGCTTGGAGAAGTCCCAGTGAAGATCTCTGAAATTAAGGAATCGTCCATCCTGAAATCAAACAAGGCGTTGTGGAAGCCTAGGTCTACGTACTTCCGGCATTCCGGATATTTATTGATATCATAGTTAGGAACCGGGAATAATTTCCCCCAGTCTACTCCAAGTGTTTCAAGGGCTTTGGCAAACGCATTTTGATGCGCATTGTCGCGGACAATCAGAAAGGCAAGGGTCTCTCTGAACGTTTTATTTGTACTCATTTCATATATTCTGGACTTTTGCAGAACTCCGGTGGATTCCAATACAAGGTTATCCAATAAGTCGCCTACCAAATTCCCGTGACTGTACACCCATGACCCATTCCATGGATTTCCCGCAGCATCCTCCGGAACAGAAGCCTGTGCACCCATAATATAATGATGGGGGTTGGCATGAATTACCGGGCTAGCCAATGGTGCCCCGCTTGAACTATCCGTTCCTACTCCGGGTTCCCCGGATTCATTTAGCAAATGGTTGATGGTCGTCTGTACAAGTTCAACATGCGCTATCTCTTCTAAAAAAATTCCGCGGAGTAAATCCCGGTATTTCTTATCCGTGCCGCGGAAATTTGAACTCTGGAAAAAGAATTGCATCATGGTACGCATTTCCCCATAGTGTCCACCCAGGATTTCCTGCATAACCTTTGCTGCATGTGGATCAGGTTTGTCAGGTACGATGATATTGATTAAATCTTCCCTATAAAAATACAAAATTTTTTTCCTCGCTTTCACATCATATTGGCAATAGCCATTACCTGTACTTTGGCTTATTGGGGCTAGAGTATACATGGTGCTTCGTGTTGGTGAAATGTTGAAAAGTTGTTCGTGAGTGTTTTCTAGTTTGTCGAGAATGTTAAGAACTATGTGGAGAACGTTGTGAAGTTGTGCAAGTGTTGATTGGTATGGTTGAAATGTTGATAAGTATTGCGTGAGTGTTTTCTAGTATGTCGGGAATGTTGAGAACTATGTGGAGAACGTTGTGAAGTTGTGCAAGTGTTGATTGGTATGGTTGAAATGTTGATAAGTATTGCGTGAGCGTTTTCTAGTATGTTGGGAATGTTGAGAACTATGTGGAGAACGTTGTAAAGTTGTGCGAGCGTTGATTAGTTTGGTTGGAATGTTGATAAGTATTGTTTGAATGTCATCGAGTATGTCGGAAATGTGGAGAACGTTTTTGGGTGTCGCGCCGCAATCACTTGACCCTTTGGATATAACTACATAAAATCAATTATAATTAGTTATATCCAGTTATAAACAGGGGGATTTTTATTGGGGAGAAGAGTCTGGTATTTTACGATTTGCTTATGTGTTCTTTTGATTCCGATAGGCTGTTCGAATGGTGAATCGGATGAAAAGGTTGAATTGATGGTTTCGGCCGCGTCTAGTTTGTCCGATGCTTTGCAAGAAATGAAAGCCCCTTTTGAACGTCAACATCCGGATGTCACATTGACGTACAACTTTGGGAGCTCGGGGAAATTGGTTCAGCAGATTGAACAGGGCGCACCTTCCGATGTGTTTCTATCTGCAAGTGAAATAGATATGGACAAGCTGCAGGAGGAAGAGCTGATTGTCGAGCAAACACGTGTCGATTTCGCGGCGAATGGATTGGTGCTCATTACAAATAAGGATGCATCGTCTGCAGTGGACGCTTTTGAAAAGATTGCCCCTGCGGATATTGCCCATATTGCGGTTGGTGAACCTGAAAGTGTACCGGTTGGACGTTATACAAAAGAAGTTTTCGAGAACCTCGGGTTATGGGAGCAATTGCAAAGCAAGATGGTGTTGGGCTCGAATGTTCGTCAAGTACTGACACATGTGGAAACGGGCAATGCGGACTTGGGCGTCGTTTACATAAGTGATGCGAAAATTTCGGATCAAGTGAAAGTGTTGGCCGTTGCGGATGCTAAATGGCATGATCCGATTATTTATCCTGGCGCGCTGGTTTCAGAAACAGAGTATCCAGAAGAAGCGAAAGCATTTTTAGCATTTTTGACCAGTGATGAAGGAAGAGAAACGTTGAAGAAATACGGTTTCCAGTAGGTAGGAGGGATACGCGTGAATGCAACTGATTACACGCCATTGATCTTATCGTTAAAAGTAGCGGGTATCTCGACAGTCATTGTCTTTCTCGTAGGCACATTTTTTGCGCATTTCTTTTCCAGGAAACATTTTTTCGGGAAGAGTATCATCGAGTCGTTGTTTTTATTGCCACTGGTGTTGCCGCCGACAGTTGTCGGTTTCGGTTTGCTCATTCTTTTTGGTAAACAGGGATGGATCGGCAGTTGGCTATTGGAGTGGTTTGATGTTCAGATTGTCTTTACGTGGATCGGGGCCGTCATCGCTTCTATTGTCGTTTCGTTTCCGTTGATGTATCAGAGTGCAAATGCGGCATTCGGAAATTTGGATGTCCGGATGGAAAATGCGGCCCGAACGATGGGGGCATCAGAGTGGAAGGTTTTCCGAACAATCACCTTACCACTTGCCTGGCCCGGTCTTCTCGCGGGATTGGTCCTATCGTTTGCACGTGGACTCGGTGAATTCGGTGCTACGCTGATGTTGGCGGGGTATATTCCTGGAAAGACAGATACGATTCCGATGGCCATCTATTTTGCGGTGGAATCGGGTCAGACGGAAAAGGCGACGTTTTGGGTAGTCATCATTGTGGCACTCGGATTCAGTACCATTATGTGGCTCAATTGGTGGAGCAGGCGGAGTATGCAGCGGTACAAAAATGGACATGCGTAAGAGGGTGGATTGGGTGTTGGACGTTCACATTAAAAAAAAGTTAGAGCATTTTTCAATGGATGTCAAATTGAAGGTGGAGAATGAAATTCTTGTATTGGTTGGTCCATCGGGGTCTGGCAAAACGACGATATTGAATGTGATAGCCGGCCTCGACAATCCGGATGACGGATGGGTCCAGTTGAATGGCCAGGCGTATTATCAGAGAAAAGGAAAATCCCTTCCACCACAGAAGAGGAATGTCGGGTATCTGTTTCAAGACTATGCCCTCTTTCCACATATGTCCGTTGAGAAGAATATCTTCTACGGTATGAAGGACAAAAAGGCAACTTCACGAATTGAACAGCTGGTCGAAGTGCTAGGAATCGGCCATTTGCTCCCTAAATACCCCCAACAAATTTCTGGAGGGGAAAAGCAACGAGTTGCCTTGGCACGCGCATTGGCGACGGAGCCTTCTGTTTTATTGTTGGACGAACCTCTGTCTGCATTAGATCGCGACACGCGATTGGAATGTCAGGACGAATTGCTGAGAATTCATCAAATGTGGAAAATCCCCTTCATTATAGTGACACATGACATGGATGAGGCGGAGAAGCTTGGCGATACACTGCTCTTTTTGAAGAAAGGATCAGTTGAAAAAGTGGTAGATAATAAAATAGGGAAGTTTGCCGTTCCTATATATTAAAAATCTTACCCGTACGCCAGATCCTGTTTCACGGTTTACCATTGTAGTACCGGCGCGGGTCAAATCTTTCCATCCTTCAATCTTGTCGGGGTTCCCTTTCCGGACATAGAAGCCTTCCTGGCGCGAAAGGAAGTTGATGACAAGATAAGAATGACCTACGAGAATATTGCGGATGTAGGGGAGATTGTATGTGCCGGTATCCCTATCGAATAGATGTGTACTGACGACATCCGCTTGGCCTTGGTACATGGCGACCAAGCTGTTCAGACTGCCCGTGTACGCGCGGAGAAGTATAGCAAAATTCAGCTATTGGCGCTTCTGTGGTAAAGTAGAACTGAATAAAGTGAGGAGGGTTTCAGATGAAAGAAATAACAACAACTGAAGTGCAAGAACAGCTAGACAAAGGGGAGCAGCTTCATCTTGTCGATGTGCGTGAGGCGGATGAAGTCGCGGAAGGCATCATTCCAGGTGCGATCCATATCCCTCTAGGGGAAGTACCAGAGCGTATGGGCGAGTTGGACAAGTCGAAGCCGTATATCTTCATCTGCCGTTCAGGCGGGCGTAGCGGCCGTGCAACAGAATTTTTGACGGCGGAAGGATACGACGTGACGAATATGGTCGGCGGCATGTTGGCATGGGAAGGCAAAACGGAATAACAGGCGTTTAAAAGGGACCTTTCGGGGTTCTTTTTTTATTAGCTATGAGGTTATTCAGTTTGGATAAAGCACTGTTTCCATGAGTGGAAATGTTGTATCGCTTTGCAAAAGAATTGTTTCATTCCACCAAAACAATTCTCTCATCTCTAGATACCAAGTAGGACATATCTTTTGCCAGCTCTGCGTATAGTGGAGGAAAAAGGCGGTGTCCATATGAAACGTTGGTTGGTGGTCGGTTTACTATTAGTTTGCTCGCTTGGAGTCGTCATGTATGGGGTAAATGCTTCCGACCGGGTCTTTTTCATGCCGGAAGAGCTCAGCGGTGTGAAAATTGTCATTGACCCTGGTCATGGTGGGCTGGACGGAGGAGCGTCGGCGGGTGAGGTTGTCGAGCGGGATATTACGTTAAGCATTTCGCATGAGGTGAGGAAGCGGCTCGAAAAGAAAGGGGCAACTGTCTTCATGACGCGGTCGAAGGGCGGAGATGCCTTGGCCGAACATGCTCCGAATGACAAGTTCGGAACGATACGTGAACGGAAGATGGCCGATTTGAAATTAAGAGAAACAATGAGCATTGATGAAAATCCGGATATGTTCATCAGTGTACACGTCAACGCCATCCCGCAAGAGAAATGGCGGGGATCCCAAGTGTTTTATCATGCCGAGGGAGATCCGAACAGCGAATTCTTGGCAAAGGCCATTCAGGAATCATTCGTTGGCAACTTGAAGAATACCGACCGTGTGGCGATGGCCATTAAAGGGGTTTACCTTTTGAAGAAAGTGCCGGTGCCGGCAGTTCTCGTTGAAACCGGTTTTATATCGAATCCGGAAGAACGCGCATTGTTAACAGATCCAAAATACCATGCAAAAGTGGCTGATGCGATTGTGGAAGGAATTTCAGACTTTTATAAATTGGAGGAAGAGTAAGAGCAATTCGGGGGATTGCGTCAGTGGACATTATGGTATACTTGGAGGCGAATGAATATACCTCCAAGGAGTGTGCGCATTGGTTAATGAGCAAAAAATAAATGAACTACTAGGTCAGTTGAAAGATCCGTTTTTACATAAAACGCTTGCGGAAACGAGTGGCATTATTGAAGTGTCCATTAAAGAAGAAAAAAAACACGTGAGCGTAAAACTGGCCATCGCAAAAATTAATACGGCTGAACAAATGGCTTTGCAAACGAAAGTGGTCGAACTATTAAAAGGGGCGGGTGCCGATTCTGTCGGGATCCGTTTCGAGGAATTACCGAAAGAAGTGCTTGAGCAATTTCGCGGTACAGTGGTGCCGTCGGAAACACAGGACTTGTTGTCGCCGCTAAGTAATGTCGAATTCATCTCGATTGCATCAGGAAAAGGCGGCGTCGGAAAATCAACGGTTTCAGTCAACTTGGCCGTTGCGTTAGCACGACTTGGGAAAAAAGTCGGTTTGATTGACGCGGATATTTATGGATTCAGTGTGCCTGATATGATGGGTGTAACAGAAATGCCAGTTGTGCGAGGGGACCGGATTATACCGGTTGAGCGCTTAGGCGTAAAAGTGATTTCAATGGGCTTCTTCGTAGAAGACAATGCACCGGTCGTTTGGCGTGGTCCGATGCTGGGCAAAGCGCTTGACCAATTTTTCCGTGATGTTGAGTGGGGAGATCTCGACTATCTATTCCTGGATTTACCGCCTGGAACAGGAGATGTTGCACTCGATATCCACCAAATGATCCCTACGACAAAAGAAATCGTCGTCACAACGCCACATCCGACAGCTGCGTTTGTTGCGGCTCGTGCGGGGGCAATGGCGTTGCAAACCAATCATGAACTGCTCGGCGTGATTGAAAATATGTCATGGTTTGAGGCGAAAACGACAGGTGAACGTGAATTCGTCTTTGGTCAAGGCGGCGGCGTGCGTCTGGCCGAAGAACTACGAACTGGGTTGCTCGGCCAGATACCGCTTGGTCAACCGGATTGGAATGAAGAAGATTTTGCACCATCTGTCTATGCGGAAGACCATCCAATTGGACAAATTTACACGGACATCGCAAAAAACATCGTGAAAAAAACAAAAAAATGATCTAAAGAAAAGCGGAGGGCGCTGTTTAGATGCGACAGGCAAAAGCCGGACTGGCGTAGAGGCGTTTTTTGCCTCGTAGCCAAGTCGGCTTATGACCCGAGCATCTGGTGCCTGGAGTCTGACAGTAAGAAAAGCGGAGTGGGCTATTTGCCTTCTCCGCTTTTCCACTACCGCCGACCACCACCGCCACCTGATTTACCGCCTCTTCACCACCACTACCACCACTGCCACCGCCACCATCAACGGGTTTTACCTCGCCGGCTTTCAGAATGAGTTCTTGCCATTTTGTTTGCATTAAAGGACTGCTAATGGTATCCCCGACAACTTTCTCTAGATGTTTTTTCATGTTGGCGGATTGCATGGCCGTTTCCATTTGTTTTTGCATATCGGGCTGTCCGAAAAACGCTTCCAATTCCTTTTGGAAAGAAGGGTCACTCATCAATTGTTTCATGACGTCCTGTTGCTGATCCTTCATGCTTTTGGCAATGGATTCCGTGAATTTAGGATCTTCGAATGCCTTTTTCCAAAAGTCCTCCCCTTTGCTGGAAAGCAACGTACCTTCAATCGTTTTCTTCACATCAGATTGTTCCAATATGAGCAATTCCTTGAATTCCGGATCGGAAAACATTTGCCGGATCGCTTTCTTCCCGTCTTCCGTCTGGAGGGCATCGGTCATCATCTTCTTTGTTTCGTCATATGTTGGAGCGGATTGCTGCGGCGCACATCCGGTTGCGAGTAGTGCGGATAACACGATCGGTAAACACTTGTTTTTCATGGAAATCAGATTCCCTTCCATAAGCATTTTCAATTATTGTTCACAATATGGCGTGGATTATGCATCATTTGGTTAATGAAATAGATTTTTCGAGTAAACGTTGTTACACTAAAGGGAGATATAAAAAACGGAGGATCATCGTCGTGACAATACGAAACTGGATAAAATTCTTTTTTAATGCAATACTGATCGGAGGATTAACGACAGCGGTCATCGGTTTGATTGTCCGTTGGGAGTTCTTTTCCCAGTACCTCTCAAGTGGGGAAATATGGCAGTTCGTCGGTGCACTTTTCTGGATGATATTTCTTGGCTTTACGATGAGTGTCGTTGCACAAATGGGTTTTTTTGCATATTTAACGATTCATCAATTTGGCGTCAATATATTTAAAAGTTTGACATTATGGAATTGGGTCCAGCTTTTAATCATTACAATTGTCCTGTTTGACCTTGTTTTCTTTAGATTCCGATTGACGTCAGGTGAAACGGGTCGCACTTTATTGTACATTACATTGCTTGTCTCGCTGATTGGCGTGTCAATTGTGACTGCCTATTTCAAAGCGAAATGGACAAAAAAACATACGTTGATTTCAGCGCTATTTTTCATGATTGTCATTACAACACTTGAATGGTTACCTGCACTAATGGTGCGTTCAGGGAATATCGACGAATGGGTGACCATTTTGCTTTTCCCGCTACTTGCAGTGAATGCTTATCAGCTATTAATGCTGCCGAAATATAACAGGCAGTCCGATGAAGACAAAGCGAAACTGGAAGCACGCAGGCAAGCGCGTAAACAGACAGCGAAAACAGCTAAAGCAGAATGAAAAAAGTCAAACCGGACACATTTATAGTACCCGGTTTGACTTTTTTAATTAGGTATTTTTTTCACTTTGGTCTTTGTTTGAAATAACATATCCTCCATTGTGATAAATGTCCGTGTATCAGCAAGGCGTTTCAACTCAGTCAATTCAATCCGATTGCTACGATGGTGGGGAATAGATAGGATTTCCCCTTCCAGGACGGGCGGAGGATTCCCGCCTTTCCAAACAACTGAAGAACCGAGCGCATTGACTTCGGCTTCCCAAAGTGCCATATGCAGAGACTGCGGGAAGATCTCATCCATCGTTCTGAACCAGAGTGGTTTCTTGCCAAAAAGAATTTCAAACCGTTGAACCTGGTCGATAAACAACGGGATATTTTGCTCATAATCCTTTCCTTCATGACCAAGCAGTCCGACTGGAATATTTTTTTCACTAATCAGCCGTACGGTTTCAGGAAAGCGTTCAGCCCATTCCATATCGACGAATAAAAGGGGATAGGGCTTGCTCAATTCCTGGATCCACTGCTCCACTTCTACATCCCCGAACGAGATATTCACCGTTAATGCGGATCCGCTTGTACCACGTACGATGACAGCCGGTTCTTCCGTAACGCGGAAAACCGCAGTGAGTGGATTTTGATTCGGGAATGGGGGAGAAAGGACAAAGAGCACACAGCAAATCATAAAAATGATGATGTATTTAAGACGCATTTTGGTCCCCCTTAGACACAATCTACATTACTTTATGAAAAGACGTTGACGGATATGCGGGGTACATGGTACTATATAAAAGTCGTTGTCGGACAGCAAAAAAAATATTTTTAAAAAAGGTATTGAAAAAGAATTTATTCTTGTTATAATGATATTTGTCATCAAGCACAACGGTGTCACAATCATATTATTCCGCAGTAGCTCAGTGGTAGAGCAATCGGCTGTTAACCGATCGGTCGTAGGTTCGAATCCTACCTGCGGAGCCATATTGCTTCCATAGCTCAGCTAGGTAGAGTGCTTCCATGGTAAGGAAGAGGTCGCCGGTTCGAGCCCGGCTGGAAGCTCCAGAAGATTGTCGATAGATGATTGGTTGCAATCCTATTGAAACTGGAGGAAGCGTACAGTTCGCAATTCCAGCTGACAAATAGATGCAGATTTTTTAATGATGGCCCCTTGGTCAAGCGGTTAAGACACCGCCCTTTCACGGCGGTAACACGGGTTCGAATCCCGTAGGGGTCACCAATATTTTTTCGATACAAAGTATCGGAAATAACTTTTCTTTTACTAATTTAACTTGGTGGGGTAGCGAAGTGGCTAAACGCGGCGGACTGTAAATCCGCTCCCTCCGGGTTCGGCGGTTCGAATCCGTCCCCCACCACCATTTTTTTTCGGCACGTAGTGTTGAAAATAACTTTCCATGAAATCAATTATCCACATCGAAATCAATCACCTTTTAAATTTCTTTCCTAACATCTGAAAAGAAATTTCCTTTACGGCTTACGAGCTTACGCAAAACATCATCAATTCTAACACAAATCACCTACTACATTTCAATTTAAGAGCAATTCGCATACCATTATTAATGGGGTATAGCCAAGCGGTAAGGCAACGGACTTTGACTCCGTCATTCGTTGGTTCGAATCCAGCTACCCCAGCCATTTTCTGCATTTGCTTTACCAAACCATGTTATGTTCCTATAAGTTCGACAAAACTCTTTTCATTAAATGAAAAGGGTTTTTTTGTTTTTGTTTACACTTGAACTTGGCTATCGGATTACCTACTGTTGTACAATGAGACAAGAGTACTAGTTTTAAGTGGAGAAATTTTTAATACATATTTTGATTCATCATTAATCGGAAAAGAGATGATCGTATGCATGAGGATCATAAAATGATTGAGGAATTGGTTCGCAATGAAGGGGCGTATAACCCCGAAAAAATGTTGAGAGATGTTGTTTTTGCGCTGGATCAGTCTGCTATTGTCGCAATTACAGATCAGAAAGGGACAATATTCTACGTCAATCGACTATTTACAACAATTTCCCAATACAGTGCGGAAGAACTGATCGGTGCGAACCACAGCATGGTCAATTCGGGTGAGCATCCTCGCCGATTTTTCAAAGAAATGTGGGCGACAATCGGCCGGGGAAGAACGTGGAGGGGGGAAATATGCAATCGGGCGAAGGACGGTTCGCGTTATTGGGTTGACACGACAATCATTCCGTTCCTTGATGCTAAAGGAAAACCCTATCAATATATTTCCATCCGGAATGACATTACGGAGCGGAAAGAATCCGAGCGCATGATTCGTACTATGGCATACAATGATCAATTGACAGATTTACCGAATCGCCTGTCTTTCCGTAAAATGGTGCGTGAAGAGATCAAAAAGGCGGAAAAGAAGAATGGAAATCTGGCGTTTGTCCATCTCAACATCGACCGATTCCGATTTGTCAATGAAACACTTGGTCATGAGGCGGGCGATTATATGCTGTCGGTTGTGGCGGAAAGGCTGAAGGGGATTCTTGAGGATAAGCATCTGATCAGTAGGCTTTCAGGTGATGATTTTGCACTTTTACTCAAAGGAATTCGCGATGCATTGCATGCGGAAGAACTGATGCAGGAAGTTCAACAATGTCTCCAGGAACCGATTGAGGTGATGGGGCAGCAGCATACCCTGACGTACAGCGTAGGCATTGCCCTCTGTCCGGAGCATGCGAGGAAACCGTCAGAGTTGGCGACGAAATCGGAAACAGCACTTTCCGAGGCCAGGTCCCATGGTGGTGGAGGAATTAGGTTGTATCGACCTGGGACGGCGACAAAAACGTTGGAACGCATTTTACTGGAAAATGAGTTAAGGAAAAGTGTGCAACAAGGTCATTTTAGGCTTGATTACCAACCGAAGATCAATTTGTCGACTGGTGAATTGACAGGTGTCGAAGCGCTCGTTCGATGGAATCACCCTGACCTTGGCATGATTCCTCCGAACACATTCATACCGTTGGCGGAGGAAACGAAAATGATCTTGCCGCTCGGAGAATGGATCTTGCGAGAAGCATGTGAACAAGCGAGAAAATGGCAAGTTAGCGGTTATCAGCCGTTTCGAATTGCTATTAATCTATCCGCTGTGCAATTGGAAGAACCGACAATCCTGGAAACAATTAAAGGGATTTTAAAAGAAACGGGGGTTGCGACAAATTTTATTGAAATCGAATTGACCGAAAGTACATTTGCGGATCGGGAAGGGATGCAGGAAACGATTCGGATGATAAGGGAACTTGGCATAACGATATCCATCGATGATTTTGGGACAGGGTATAGCACATTCAGTTACATTAAGGAGTTACCGGCTGATACGCTGAAAATTGACATGGCTTTCGTACGGGATCTCCATCAAAGCGAAGGAAGTCGCGCAATCGTGCAAGCGATTGTGACGCTTGCGGATACAGTCGGTCTGAATGTCATCGCCGAGGGAATCGAATGCGATGAACAAGTGGAAATTTTGAAGGAATTGGGCTGTCAGGAGGGGCAAGGGTATTTTTATAGTAAACCGACAACGCCCGGGAATTGCGAAAGTTTCATGAAAAAACGAAATTCCAACGAATAAATATTCAGAAAACTGTCGAGTTGAGTCAAATGCTCTCTTGGACTTATAATAGAGTCATTGGGATGGGAGGGTATTTGACGTGGAAAAAGTGACTATTTCAATTATCGGTGTACCACTCGACCTAGGACAAAGTCGTCGGGGAGTAGATATGGGTCCGAGTGCCATTCGTTATGCGGGTGTGGTTGGAAGGTTGGAGGAACTCGGTCATCGCGTTATAGATGAAGGCGATATTCAAGTAAGGGCTGCAGAAAGCCGGGATCGAAAAGATTCGAAATTGAAGAATTTGGACGAAGTGATAAAGGCGAATACTGCGCTTGCAAAGAAAGTATCAGGGTTTATAGAGGCAGGACAGTTTCCTCTCGTTTTAGGTGGCGACCATAGCATTGCAATCGGTACACTTGCAGGTTTGGCTGAGACTTATAAAAATCTTGGAGTTATCTGGTACGATGCCCATGCGGATATAAACACGGTCGAAACCTCTCCTTCGGGCAATATCCATGGTATGCCTCTTGCGGTTAGCATTGGTCTTGGACATCCGCAACTGGTTAACTTGCAGAGTGATGGTGCTAAATTGAAGCCCGAGAACGTCGTCATTATAGGCGCACGTTCAGTCGATCCCGGGGAGCGAGAACTGATCAAGGAAAAAGGTATTAAAGTATTTACAATGCACGAAATCGACCGTTACGGAATGACTACCGTAATGGAGGAAGCGATTGCATATTTACAAGCCCGTTCTGTCGATGGCGTGCACTTATCGCTCGATCTTGATGGCTTGGATCCACTTTATACACCCGGCGTCGGCACACCTGTACCAGGCGGGATCAGCTACAGGGAAAGCCACCTTGCTATGGAGATGCTAGAGGATTCGGGCCTGATCACTTCTGCGGAATTTGTCGAAGTCAACCCGATTCTTGACGAGCAAAACAAAACCGCTGAAGTCGCAGTTGGTTTAATGGGCTCACTGTTCGGGGAAAAACTCCTGTGATGTAGTAAACGGTTGGAAATGAAATAACAATGCCAAGTGGGTCTAGATTGCCGCTTGGCTTTTTTTATGCCCTGTCTACTAAATATTTCATCCGAATAATTCCAATGTATGGAGGAAAAAGTCTGCCATTTCTGCTAAAATAAAATTAACTCAATTAAAATGAAACCTGTCGCCACCTTCAATCGTATAGAAGGGACAGCCGCATAGGGCGGAGGATGAAATACATTGGATGAATTGGTCAATAAACGAATAAATGAAGTCCTAAAAGGGAATCAGGACGCATTTGAAGAAATTGTGACTCTCTTTCAGCATCGTCTGTATCAAGTTTGTTACCGGATGCTTAGCAATGCGCAGGAGGCGGAGGATATTGCACAGGAAGCATTTGTCCGCGCCTATATCAATATCCACACTTTCGATCAGAAAAGGAAATTTTCCACTTGGTTATTTCGGATTGCGACAAACTTATGCATCGACCGCATTCGGAAGAAGAAACCCTCTTATTATCTTGATGCGGACGTGCCTGGTACGGAAGGGCTGAACATGTACTCGCATATTGCAGCGCCCGGCGAATTGCCGGAAGAGGAAGTGGAACGAATGGAAATGCAGGAGCGGATTCAGTACGAAATCAGCCGGCTTCCGGATAAATATCGTTCTGTCATTATTCTGAGGTATATTGAAGAATTGCCGTTGCAGGAAATCGGTGATATTTTAGAATTACCGCTTGGGACCGTAAAGACCCGCGTTCATCGCGGGCGGGAAGCGCTACGGAAACAAATGGGTAAATTGTAGGAGGGAAAAAGTATGAATACGTGTCCGGAACATATTGTTCATCATATGCACGCGTATTTAGACGGCGAGATTAGCCGCGCCGACGAGCGTGAGTTAAAGCAGCACCTGGATAGTTGCGGGCATTGTAAGGAAATTATGAATGGCTTAACGGAGGCCATTACTTTTATAGGAAGTGCCACGCCGGTAGAGGCGTCTCCTAATCTGGTCGACGGCGTCATGGCGCGTCTTCCGAAGGAAAAGTCCCAGGTGGGTATGCAACGTTGGTTGCGCAATCACCCACTGCTTGCGGCTGCAGCAATGTTCCTAATCCTAATGAGTGCGAGTCTTTTTTCTAGTTACGGGAACGATCAGCAGTTTTCGGTATCGAATCAGCCCAATCTGATTGTTGAAGGTCAAACGGTTCTCGTTCCGGCAGGTGAAAAAGTGGAAGGGGACATTGTCGTAAAAAATGGCACACTCCGAATTGAAGGGGAAGTGGATGGCGATGTCACAGTCATCAGCGGTTCAAAATATATGGCATCGACTGCGATTGTGACAGGGGAATTGGAAGAGATAGATAAAGTTTTCGACTGGATTTGGTATAAGATGAAAAAGACTTCAAAAGACATCTTCTCCCCAAAGGATGGAGAGTGAAGGAAGCGACCGTTGCATCCGCTAACCGCGGCTGCAGGTCGCTTTTGTGTTTACGTAACCGGGCATCCGTACAAACGGGTTGTGCACCTGCATAGGTGCGCACAGTCTGGAGTGTTTGTGCTATACTGAACACATAAGAATTCGTATATAAAGGTAGGCGAGGCACATGCCCAAATGGGAAGATTTTATAGATTTCAGTCCGGTCGCGGCACTTGTAAATATTGTGGATGTGCTTCTCGTCTGGTTTGTATTTTATAAAATTATAACGATTATTAAAGGGACGAAAGCGGTCCAATTGCTAAAAGGAATCTTTGTCTTGATCATCGCGCGGGTTCTGACTGAATTTTTCGGTCTCAATACGTTGCTATGGATGATGGATCAGGTCCTTCCTTTCGGCTTCCTGGCCATCATTATCATTTTCCAGCCCGAACTTCGGCGTGCGCTAGAGCAACTTGGGCGAGGACGTTTGTTTGCACGTACAACGATGCAGGAAGAAGAGGAAAGGGACTCGGCTCATTGAGGCGTTTATGAAATCGGTCAGTTATATGGCAAAACGCCGAATCGGTGCGCTTATCTCCGTTGAAAAAGAAACCGGTTTGAGTGAATATATTGAAACGGGAACTCCCATGAATTCTATCATTACTTCAGAGTTACTCATCAATATCTTCATCCCGAATACACCGCTCCATGATGGAGCTGTCATCGTTCAAAAAAACCGGATTGCTGCGGCCGGCTGTTATTTACCGTTATCCGAAAGTGCATTCATCTCAAAGGAACTCGGTACGCGGCACCGGGCGGCCATTGGACTCAGTGAGGTGACGGATGCCGTCACAGTCATCGTATCGGAAGAGACCGGCGCAGTCAGCATTACGGCGAATGGGGATATCGATCGTAATTTGAGTATGGAAGAATTTGAAGCCCGCTTGCGGAAAGCGTGGTTCGGTTCTGCAACGGAACAGCAGAGTTCTTCGTTTTGGAAGCGGGGGTGGAGAAAGAATGGATAAAATGATGGATAGCCCATGGTTTCTCCGTTTTACAGCCTTGTTCCTGGCAATCATCCTTTTTTTCTCCGTGAAAGTGGAAGAAGAGAAATCCGCCGGGAAAACTGCCGGGGAATCAATGGATGTCATTCGTGATGTGCCCGTCGAAATCTATTATGACAATGAAAACCTCGTTGTTACCGGTGTCCCGGAAACGGTTGATGTAACGATTGAAGGGCCAAAGAATTTTGTCCAAACGACAAAATTGCTGAAGGATTTCAACTTGAGTGTAGACTTGACGAATTTAACTATGGGCGAGCATACAGTGCGGATCCAGCCTGAAAATATTTCGGAAAAGTTGCAAGTGCGTATCGAACCGGCCACAGTCCAAGTTGTCATTGAAGAAAAGATTACGCAAACTTTCCGTGTCGACCCAGAAATCAATGAGCGTTTGCTGGCCGAAGATTTCAATGTTGTAAGTGTAGGGGTGCTTCCGACATCGATTGAAGTAACGGGGGCAAAAAGTGTAATCGAAGCAATCAGTTTTGTGAAGGCCACGGCAACTGGTGAGCAAGGCATTGATGAATCATTTGAGCAATTAGCTCGGGTGAGGGTGCTTGACAGGGATCTCAACAAGTTGAATGTTTCCATTAATCCTGAACAAGTAACCGTCAAAGTGGATGTCGCTGAATATAATAAAGAAGTGCCGATTGTCCTGAAATCCCGAGGGACTCCGAAAGAGTCGGTCGCGATCGATTCTATCACTACGGAAGCAGATACAATCACATTATTCGGTTCGCGGAAAGTGTTGGATCAGATAAAAGAATTCGTCGTCGATGTGGATGTATCCGATGTGAAGGGACAAGGGACATTGGAGACCGCATTGAAAAAACCGAAAGGCGTCTCCAGGATGTCACTGGATAAAATAAATGTGAGAGTGAATGCAACCGTGTCGGAGAAAGAGCTGGAAGTCTCTGATCCGGAGGCTCGGGATGAAGAGGAGAAAGAGCAAGTGACGACACAAGAATTCCAAGGCGTCGAAGTGGTAGTGAATGGGCTTGACGAGAAGTTCACAAGCGCATTCCAGAAACCGGAAAACGGCTTGGTCAATTTGACAGTGTCAGCAGAACAGAATGTAATTGAAAAGCTGGAGAAGTCGGATTTCGTAGTCTCTGTCGACGCATCCAGGACGACGGATGAAGGCGAACAAGTCCTTGCCGTCTCAGTGGAAGGCCCTCCAGGTGTGAATTGGAAGGTATCTCACGAGGAAGTAACGATACGCATTGAACTTGCCTGATATTCAACTGAATGTACAGGAGTGAAAAGGAGAATGGAAATGACAAATTATTTCGGGACGGATGGCGTCCGTGGAGTTGCAAATAAGGAGTTGACCCCTGAACTCGCTTTTAAATTGGGCAGAATCGGTGGGCATGTATTAACGCAAGGAGCACAAGGTAAGCCGCAGATCCTTGTCGGTCGGGATACACGCATTTCCGGTCATATGCTTGAGAATGCCTTGATTGCGGGTCTACTATCAACAGGCGTGGAAGTGATGACGCTTGGTGTCATCAGCACACCGGGTGTCGCTTATTTGACACGGGTCATGAATGCCCATGCCGGCGTGATGATTTCAGCTTCCCATAATCCTGTCGAAGACAACGGGATCAAATTCTTTGGAGCGGATGGCTATAAGCTGACGGATGAGCAGGAAGAGGAAATTGAGAAGTTATTGAACATAGAAGAAGATACGTTGCCACGCCCGACTGGAGCTGCAGTAGGTTCAGTTACGGAATATTTTGAAGGCGGGCTGAAATACATTCAATATTTGAAGCAGACAGTTGACGAAGACTTCACGGACATTCATGTCGCGCTGGACTGTGCACACGGTGCAACATCAACGTTAGCGACACATCTATTTGCCGATCTTGATGCGGATTTGACAACAATGGGCGCTTCTCCGAACGGCTTGAACATCAACGATGGCGTGGGATCTACCCATCCGGAAGTCTTAGGTAAGCTTGTTGTTGAAAAAGAGGCAGATATCGGACTGGCGTTTGACGGAGACGGAGATCGTCTGATTGCAGTCGACGAGCATGGTGAAGTCGTCGATGGTGACCAGATCATGTACATCATTGGCCGTCATCTCCATGGAGAAGGCCGCCTGAAATCAAGTACAGTCGTTTCGACAATCATGAGTAATCTAGGATTTTATAAAGCACTCTCCGAACAAGGGATGAGTAGTGTACAGACGGCTGTCGGAGATCGCTATGTCGTCGAAGAAATGCGGAAAGGCAATTACAATTTAGGTGGAGAGCAATCCGGTCATATCATCTTTCTAGATTACAATACGACGGGTGACGGACTTCTCACAGGCCTTCAACTGGTGAATATCATGAAGCGGACGGGGCGTAAACTTTCCGAGCTCGCGGCTGAGATGACTATCTACCCGCAAAAACTTGTGAATGTCCGTGTGACGGATAAACACTCTGTAACGGATAATAAGCGTGTTGCGGAAGTGATTGCGGAAGTGGAAAAAGAAATGGCAGGCAACGGGCGTGTACTCGTCCGGCCATCCGGTACGGAACCGCTCGTCCGCGTCATGGTAGAAGCACCGACAGAAGACGAATGCGTTCGTAGTGTGGAGCGTATCGCTGAAGTCGTACGGAAAGAGATGGGAACTGAATAAGCCACTTGAATATTGACCGAAGACGCCTTCAAACAGGTTGCCTTCGGTTTTTTTTGATGGGTTTGGGTTGTACACTTGTAGTAAATCCGCATCACCCGTGAACAGGAAAACCGCCAAGCGAATGGATGCTTGGCGGTTTCTTTTCCAAAAGGATCAGTAGCTTTTTTGGAATTTATTTCGGATGAAGATCGCTGTTGAATTTAAAACCAATAAAGCGAATAACAGGACAACGATCGTTGCGGATGCCAGGTTCGCATATTCTGCAACCAAGGAAGAATCCAATGTCCAGTAATAGATTTGCATCGGCAACACTGTGAACTTATCAAAAATACCGCCTGGAAACGGCAGAAGTAACGCGGGAATACCAATGACGACTAATGGTGCTGTTTCGCCGATTGCGCGTGATAATGAAAGAATTGCCCCTGTCAGAATACCAGGAAGGGCAACTGGTAGGATGATGTTTTTAATCGTTTGCCATTTGGTTGCACCCATCCCATAAGAGGCTTCACTTAAAGGATTGGGCACTGCGCGAATGGCTTCTTGGCTCGCTACAATGACAATTGGGAGGATCAATAGCGACATCGTCAAGCCCCCCGCTATTACCACGTTGCCAAAATCCATGACTCTGACAAAAACGGTCATACCTAAAATCCCATAGACGATGGATGGAACACCAGCCAAATTTGAGATATTCGTTTGAATCAAAGCTTGCAGGCGTCCTTTTTTCGCATACAATTCCAAATAGACGGCTGTTCCGACACCTAAAAACATCGTGACAGGCGCGACGACAAGCATTAACCAAAACGTGCCGAGAATCGCGCCCATAATGCCCGCACGCTCAGGCTGTGTAGATAATTTACCCGTCAGGAAATCAAAATTGATCCAGCCGATCCCTTGGGATACGACTCGATAGATTAGAACGGCAAGAACGACAAGCCCAATGAGCGTAGCGGCCAGAAATAAGTAAGATGACAACTTATTCAACTGGATGCGCCGGTTCATCTTTCTTGCCACGTTAACCTGATTCACTTGTACCATCTTAATATTCCTCCCTAAATTTACGCGAAACGTATCTAGCAATAATATTCATGATCAGTGTGAAAACGAACAATGTCATAGCAACTGCATACAGACTGTAATAGATTGTCGAACCTGTAGGAGCGTCTCCGCCTGTTATTTCTACGATATAGGCTGTCATTGTTTGCATAGATTGCGTAATGTCAAACGTGAAGTTTTTCGTACTTCCGCTGGCGATTGTGACGATCATCGTTTCGCCGATAGCGCGCGAAATCCCTAGCACAAAGGATGCGATAATGCCTGATAGGGCAGCAGGAATGACCACTTTTCGTGTCACTTCCAACTTTGTTGCGCCTAAACCAAGGGCTCCTTCACGCATGGCGTTTGGAACAGAACGCATTGCATCTTCCGACAGGGAAGCAATCATCGGAATAATCATGATTCCCATGACGATACCGGGACTTAGAATATTCGTCGCTTGAAGACTTGGGATGACTTCCCGCAACAACGGCGTTACAAATGTGAAAGCGAAAAATCCGTAAACAATCGTTGGGATACCTGCAAGAATCTCCAGTAGCGGTTTAAAAACTCTTCTCACGCCATCGGCTGCATATTCGCTCAAATAGATGGCTGTCATTAAACCAATCGGAACAGCAACGACCATGGCGATGAGGGAAGAGGTGACTGTTCCCATAATGAGTGGGAGCACGCCGAATTCAGGCGTCTGGCTCAGCGGTTTCAGTACGGTTCCAGTGAAAAAGTCAACAATCGGAACCCTTTTGAAAAACTCAATGGTTTCCGATAGCAATGTATAGATAATCCCGACTGTCGTTAAAACGGAGACAGACGCTATTAGGAAAAGGAAGAGGGGAATCGACTTTTCAAATAGCTCTTTAAAGTTCCTAGATTGACGTTTTTGTTCAATCAGTTCTCTGACATTCAGCTCTGACTCTTTTGTCGGATTGCTGTTTATGGACATAGTGGGAGGCACTCCTTCTATTTAAAATCAGTCAAAGGAAGATGGGTGCTTTTTTGAGCACTCATCTTCCCGTTGCTAATAAAATGTAAAGTCTTATTTCAAGCCGTTCAAGAAATCAACATTCGCTTTCGCTTCTTCTTCAGGAATTGGTGCAAACCCTGTTTCGCCAGCGAACGTATTGACGTTTTCCATCATGTAAATAGCATAATCAAGTACTTGTGGCTTTTCTTTTGCGTTATCGACATTCAAGTAAGTGAAAACGGGGCGAGTGAAGTCAGCGTAATCGCCATCTTCTGAAATGGTTTCTAGTGACGGTTCAACAGCTCCGTTACCGAAGTCTACATTTACTGCGCCGAGCTTGTCTTGGTTATTGACATAGTAACCGAATCCGAAGAACGCAATTCCGTTTTTGTCTTCAGATACTAGGCTGACAAGTGTTGAATAATCTTGTTGAAGGTTTACATTGCTCACTAGATCTTGTTCATCTAGAATGCTTTCATAGAAGAACTCATATGTTCCGTGGTTTTCGTTCGGACCCATTGGGTTGATCTCTTCATCTGGCCATTCCGGATTGATGTCTGACCATTTCTTTACGCCGCCATCTGCTTTAAAAATGCTGATCAGTTGTTCTGGTGTCATTTCTGTAGCCCAATCATTGTCTTTGTTAATGACGAAAGTTAAGCCGTCCAGCGCAACTTTCAATTCTTTTACTTCGATACCAAGTTCATCTGCTGAAGCTTGTTCTTCTTCTTTGATTTGACGGGAAGCATCGTTAAAGTCTGTACCGTTCTCAACTAGGAACTTTTTGAAGCCTGCACTTGTTCCGGCACGGCTTACTTCTACTGAAACATCCTCTTGTTCGTTCAACATATATTCTTCAGCGATTTTTGCCATTAACGGATAAACTGTTCCGGATCCATCGATAACTACGCTACCTTCTAAAGCAGTTGCTTCTCCTTCGTTCGCGGCGCCATTGTTTTCTGTTTCTGGTGCTTCGTCATTTCCACATGCTGCTACGATTGCCATAAGTGCAGCTAACATTAGGAACAAAAACAACTTGTTGAGCTTCATTTAAATTGTCCTCCCCTAGAACGGATCTTTTTTATTTGAAAGATGATCACGTATGATCTCTTACAAATGTAAGTATAGTAGCGGAATGTAAAGTGAGTATGATGGAAGTGTAAAGGTTTTGTAAAATAGGTCAAAAGATGTATATTCTCATAAATAAAGGACATTCGGGAACAAGTATTTAACTACTTTTCCTGAATGTCCTATTCTTATTTATAAGGCAGGCGTCCTGCGCTTTTTTAATTAACCAAAGCGGCCGTTAATGTAGTCGTTCGTCAATGGGTCGGTCGGATTGCTGAAGATTGTATATGTGTTATCACATTCGATGATTTCTCCGTTCAGGAAGAAGGCAGTGCGATCCGAGATACGGGAAGCTTGTTGCATATTATGTGTGACAATTGCAATGGTGACATCGTTCTTAATGTCGCTGATCAGTTCTTCCACTTTGTGTGTTGAGACTGGGTCTAGTGCTGATGTTGGTTCATCCATCAGAATGACTTCCGGGTCGACGGCCAGACAGCGGGCGATACAAAGCCGTTGTTGCTGGCCGCCGGAAAGTCCATAGGCGCTTGTGTGAAGACGGTCTTTCACTTCATCCCAAAGTGCGGCTTTGCGCAAGCTGTCTTCAACGACCATATCGAGCATCGCTTTGTTGCGGATGCCATGTATTTTTGGACCGAACGCAACGTTTTCATAAATGGATTTCGGGAATGGATTCGGCTTTTGGAAAACCATTCCGACTTTCGAACGAAGTAATTCAACAGGCATCGACTTGCCGAGTATATTCTTGCCTTTGAAAGTCAGATTTCCGGAAATGGAGACATCTGGTACCATTTCTACCATCCGGTTTAGTGTCTTTAAGTATGTTGATTTCCCGCAACCGGATGGACCGATAATGGCAGTCACTTCTTTTTCATTGATGGACAGGTCTATATTTTTCAAGGCATGGGTTGATCCGTACCAAAGATTCAAGCCGTTCGTTTCGTAGACTGGTTTATTCCAATTTTTATTTTTCATCAGACGAAATTTTACATCCTCTTTTCGTTCTAGTTGTAAGGTCATGAGTATCCTCCTAAATGTTGTTGGAGCTATAGTGAAATGCATGTAAAGTCGAAGTTGTTGTTGCATTACCAATCTTAACCGAGGAATGTTGAGAGAGTATGAAGAGAATGTAAATCTTTCGTAAATGAAAAAGACCCCCTCTGAAAGGGAGTCCAGTGTTTCATTCGAAGATATAATGCAGTGCCTTTACGGCTTGGTCGACGGTTTCGACGGTGGCATGCGATTTACGCGATAACTCTTTCAGGGCATGGTGATGCTCTTCTCTGCGGATGAGAATCAGTGGTTTGCCGAATGCGACGGCGGCACTGGCATCCATCGCTGTGTTCCATTGCTTGTATTTCTCCCCGAAAAGGGCGATGACCAAATCGGCTTTCTTCATTAATAGCTCTGTGCGTAAATTATTGAAGCTGGATGCCGCCGCATCTTTGAAAATGGCATCAGGCTGCTTGCCTAAAATCTCTTCCCCAATATTGTCAGAACGGTCATGGTCTTCCATCGGTCCGACGAAATCGATTGGCAAATTCAGTGCGGCCACTTTCAGCTTCACTTCCTCCCGCCAAGAACTGTGGATTTCTCCTGCTAAGTAAACGGTTAATCTCATACGGCATTACCTCCTCTATACTTAGCTCCATTGTAGCAGAACATTGCCCGAAAGTTTAGAATATGGGTAGAGGCAGGTGGGCTGAGGATGAAAACAGTTTGGCATAACGGTACATTCTATACGATGGTGCGAGAAGGGGAGCAAGTGGAAGCGCTACTCACGGTAAACGGTAAAATCATTGCGATGGGGACGTATGAGGCGTTGAAAGGAAATGCCGATGCGGAAGTCGATTTAAATGGAGCTGTTCTCTATCCCGGGTTCATCGACAGTCATATGCATATAATCGGGCATGGTGAAAAATTACTGAGCCTTGATTTATCGAAGGCGGCGTCTGCTGACGAGATGATGGACATGCTGATTGGGGCACATATAGGTTTAGAAGCGGACGAATGGTTTACCGGAGAAGGGTGGAATGAAAACAATTTCCCTGATCAAAAGATTTTCACACGTTACGAACTGGATCAAGTGACGGATTCCCCGATGTTATTGAAACGGACATGCCGGCACGCAGTACTGGTGAATTCGAAGGCACTTACGTTAGCTGGAATTACGAGAGAGACACCGGATCCAGACGATGGCGTCATTGTGCGGGATGAAAACGGAGAACCGAATGGCTATTTGAAGGAAGGTGCGATGGATTTAATCCTGAACTTGATGGGTGAACCGACCGAAGCGTCATTGACCCGCGCGCTGCGGAAGTCGGTCGATGACTTGTTGGCCCTTGGGCTGACTGGGGCAGTGACGGATGATCTTGGCTATTACGGCGACTACGCAAATCCGCTCCAAGCATTTAAAAACGTCATCGGTCCGGAGAGGAAATTCCGTGCGCATTTATTGCGGCGGTCCACCGTTTTTGCACAATTGATGGAGGATAGAGTAACGTATGATGAACCGTGGATTGAACCGGGGGAGATGAAATTCTTTATAGACGGGGCCCTTGGTGGAAAAACGGCATTGCTTAGTGCACCTTATGCGGATACGCCTGAAACATCGGGTATGGCGGTGGTTACCGATAAAGAAATCGATGCACTTGTGGCGCTTGCCCGAAAGCACGGCGAAGCGATTGCTGTCCACGTAATCGGCGATGCGGCCGTGGAAAAAGCGCTTGATGCGATTGAGAAGCACCCCGTGCCAGAAGGAAAACGCGATCGGTTGATCCATGTCAATGTGTTGCGGGATGACCTTGTTGAGCGGATGGGAAAACTGCCGGTCATTCTTGACTTGCAGCCGGTATTCGTGTCGTCAGACTTCCCATGGGTGATGGATCGTTTAGGAGAGGATCGCTTGAAATGGGCCTATGCATGGAAAAAGCTGCTCGACCGCGGCTTCATCTGTGGAGGTGGTTCCGATGCGCCGATTGAAGACGTCAATCCATTGCTCGGCATCTACGCAGCAGTGACACGCCATAAACCGGGCGAAACCCATGAGGGATACCTGCCAAATGAAAAACTGAGCCGCTTCGAAGCGGTCGGTTTATTTACAACAGGAAGCGCAGCAACAATCGGCAAAGCGGATGTCCGCGGGAAACTTGCGGTTGGTTTTGACGCCGACTTCACAGTACTTGACCGTGATTTATTTACAGTGGATGAGGAAGAAATCCTGAATGCAAGTGTTGTAATGACCGTTGTTGCGGGTGACGTGATGTATCGAGTATAAGTATGTGGACAACGGGGGGAAGCGACCAAATCCGGTAGCGAACCGATCATAAGCAAGCATTAGTCACGGCTATGCCCATTATGGTAAGCTAAAACCAACATGTGCGAAAGGTACTGATTGATATCGAACAGTGTAGAGAGGGGGACGAACCAATGAATGGACAAAATCGAGCAGATGTAAAACCTGGTTTGAAAGTGGCGGTCATTTTAAAGAAAGACCAACGGACAGGTGTGAAAACGGAAGGAGTCGTCAAGGATTTATTGACCAACTCTAGCTTTCACCCACACGGCATAAAAGTACGCCTCGAAGACGGTCAAGTCGGTCGGGTTTGTGACATATTAGAATGAAGAAAGATCCTGTTAGGGATCTTTTTTGTTTTGAAAGAATATATAATGTCAAACTATTTAGATTTCACGTGTATACTGGAAACATAAAGAATGGTTGATTAGAAGTTAAGTGCTACCAGGGGGGAGTGTTTTGAAGAAAGAGAGCGGGAGATATGTAAATCCGAATGCTCATTGATTGGGGGACAAGAACATGAAACTGTTGGAAATCGAACACCCAATTATCCAAGCCCCGATGGCTGGGGTGACGACGCCTGAATTTGTGGCGGCAGCTGCGGAAGCGGGCGTACTTGGTTCGATTGGCGCGGGCTACTTATCGGCGGAAGAGACACGGGCGTTCATTCGCGAAGTGAAAAGGCAGACGAGGAAACCGTTTGCGGTGAATTTGTTTGTACCAGAGAAGGTCAAGATGAACCAGCTCTATTTGCGGGAAGCGTATGAGGCATTGCAACCAATTGGTAAGCAACTCGGTATGCCGTTTTGGAAAGCGCCGTTGTCGAAATCTGAATTTGATGAGCAAGTGCAAACAATTGTAGAAGAGGGTGTAAAAATCTGTTCGTTCACATTCGGCTTGCCAGATAAGGAAACCATTCGATTGTTGAAAGAGAATGACGTAGTTCTCATCGGGACAGCGACGACCGTGGAAGAGGCGGAGTTGGCAGAACAAGCTGGCATGGACGCGGTCGTGGCACAAGGAAGTGAAGCAGGCGGGCACCGTGGATCATTTTCTGGAGAATTAACGTTCATCCCCCTCCGTGAATTGCTTGTAGATGTGGTTGCGACGGTTCAAATTCCAGTTATTGCTGCAGGTGGTATTGCGACAAAAGAAGGGATGGACAGTGCGTTATCTGCGGGTGCACAAGCTGTTCAAATCGGAACTGCACTGCTTGCGAGCGTTGAAAGTGGCGCACACCCTCTCTATAAACAGGCTGTCTTAGAGGCGGAAGAAGGAAGCACCGTATTAACAAAAGCATTTTCGGGCAAATCAGCGCGCGGCATCCGTAACCAATTTATCGTGGATATGAAAGAAGCGGTCATAGCACCGTACCCCTACCAAAACGATTTGACGAAGGAAATCCGTAAAGCGGCGGCACAGCAAGGGAAAAAGGATTTCATGTCATTATGGGCAGGGGAAAACGTCCATTTAAGCATAGAAGGAAAACTGAAAGAGATACTTGCACGAATCAGTAATCCGCTATAATAGGAATATAGAAAATACGGCGGTGGAATACATGCGGAAATATCTAGGCGAAATCGGACTTATTATTACAGCAATCATCTGGGGGAGCGGCTTTGTTGCCAGTGCGGTGTCATTGGAACACTACACACCTTATCAGATTTTGGCGGGAAGATTTTTAATCGGTGTCATTATTTTAAGCTTACTTTTTTATAAAAAGCTGAAGCACATCAAGAAAAGTACGCTCCTAAAAGGGGCAATTTTAGGGTTCTTTTTATACATAGCTTTTGTTCTTCAAACAGTGGGATTGCAATATACGACGCCTTCAAAAAATGCATTTTTAACGGCAGTCAATGTCGTCATAGTGCCTTTCATCGGCTTTTTATTGTACAAGCGGAAAATAGACTTGTTTGAATTAGGTGGGGCCATACTAGCTTTGGCCGGCGTTGCGGTACTGTCGCTTAAATTATCTGCGGAAATTAATATCGGGGATTTGCTGACGCTCTGTTGTGCGGTGGGATTTGCTTTCCATATCTTCTACACGGCAAAATTTGTGAAAGATGAGGATGCGGTTTTGCTAACAATCGTTCAAATGGTGACAGCGGCAATTATCGGCTGGATTGTTGTTCTGTTCAGAGGGGAAACGTCGTTTACGCTCGAATCGGAAGGGTTGCTCCCGCTCCTTTACTTAGGCATTTTTTCAACGACAATTGCTTATTTGTTGCAAACAGTTGCGCAGAAATTCATCACTGAAACAAAGGCTGCCATCATTTTATCGACAGAAGCCCTTTGGGGTATGGCGTTTTCAATTGTACTCTTAAGTGAAGTCATGACCACAAAAATGTTGATTGGCGCGGTCCTGATCCTCGTTGCGATAGTACTATCTGAAACGAAGTTCAATTTTCTCAAAAAGAAGGATATTGAAAAAGTCACTTAAAACGATATGGATTACAGTCCAACGAACCAGACAGGGCGTTGGATTGTAATCCTTTTCTATATGGGAATAATATTTTATTATCTCTCGTTTTCATTCAAAACATTATCGTTCGATGACAGTATGACAATACCTTTTCATTTATAACAAGTTGGTGTTATCGGTTTTTTACTGGACAATCCAGCTATATAAGAGAATGTTAGACCAAAACTTTTAAAAGGAGAGATTCAGTAATGGCTAAAGATGATAACAATCGTAATAACCAAAATGGAATGTCCTTAGAAGAAGCAGGTCGAAAAGGCGGAAAACGCAGCATAGAGTTATGTTGGGGGTTGGTATTTTTAGATAACAGGTCCTCAATCAATCGTGAATGTTTTAGTGCCTGTCACCCTATTTATGCTTTGTAGAAAGAAAAAATCAGTTAGAGAAAGATGTTTTCTCTAACTGATTTCTATTTTCAGAAACGATTTGCACGATGTATTCAGCTTGGCAGATGATGATGGGCGATCACAAGAATCCCGTAACCGGTAACCCTAGATTTAAAAGCGCTTTAAGCGCGTTTGGGAAGAGAATCATTTTCTCATGTAGGTTATTGATTGCCGTTCTGCGTGCCTCAATCAAAGCGGTTTCCTCATTATTTAGTTGTACAGTCTATGTTTTATGGGTTAAGACAAATGGTATAGGAGATATTCACTGGACAAAATAAGGTGATGCACTGTATAATCTGCCGAACTAATCAGGGATTCAGATCCTTACTTTTCATAGGTTTTTTTGTCCTTTTTGAACGCTTCCTACTTATTCCTATCATGTATAATATGAGTCATGTAGGTTGTTATCTTGAACATCGAGAATCTCAAGATATTTTGTTTAGTAGTCGATGAGGGAAGTATTAGCGAGGTTGCAAGGTTAAGCTTTGTTTCACAGCCTGCAATAACGAGAAGGTTTCATCATTTGGAAGACTTTTATGGTACCTTGTTATTTGACCGTTCGGAAGAGAAATTGAGAGTAACCGTAACGGGAAGGGGTTTATATCACAGTGGCATTAACCATTGGTAATCCCCCCGTGTAAGGGAGTATACGGGGTCTTAGAAAAAATCGAAAGCTATATGGAGATTGGGAGTACGCAAGCTATAAAAAGTGCGGTTGAGGCAGGGCTTGGCGTCAGTATACTATCTAAATTAACGGTTGCTCGAGAGTTGGAAAAAGGATATTTACATAAGGTGGACACTTCTAGAGTGGAAATAGACAGGGGATTTCGGCTTATTTAGAAAGGAAAAGTGATTTGATAAGTTAGGGGTTTCTGATTTTGCAGGATTTAACAATAAATGTTATTAATAGGCGCGGGTACATTCTAATTCAACTATAAACTATGGATGGAAATAAAAAGCGTAGGGGAAATGATCTCTCTACGCTATTCAAATTTTAAATACGAATTGTACGAAGTATTCTTCTTGGTTTATACACTACTACGATAGCTCATACTCCTTCGCGATGTACATCATCAAGCCTTCTCGCACCGTTTCGAAAGCAAGGGCGATGCCGCTGATGCCGTATACGCTCATTGCTATTGTTCGTTACTCCATTCCATCGATTGCCGCGGACGATATAAATACCTTCAATATTAATCAGTCGGTATAACAGAAAATAAAGGGACGAATGCATTTCTGGGGAAGGGAGTCTTTTCATTGCTTGATCTACTCGTCGTTATGTTGGAAAGGGTCGGAATGATAGTTGCAGTAGCATTCATCTTAACTCTATTTCCTTTTTTTAAAAATTTAATCCATCGCGATAAGCTGAATCGAAAACAGACGTTCACTGCTATTTTATTTTTCGGTTTATTTGGCATAGCCGGAACGTATTCCGGCGTCGCATTCAATACGGATACGCTGCATTTCAATAGTGTGGCATTAGAATTGGCATCCGAAGAGGCGATTGCAAACTCGCGTGTCATCGGCGTTGTCGTTGCCGGTTTGTTAGGGGGTTATCGTGTAGGGCTTGGAGTTGGACTGATTGCTGGACTCCATCGCATGACATTGGGCGGGTTTACGGCCGTTTCTTGCGGAATCTCTACAATCGCTGCAGGAGTCATCGTTGGTGCTTTTTATCGGAGGAGGAAAGCCCTTAAACCGCTGACGGTGTTTGGAATCGGTGCATTAGCGGAAGCGATGCAATTGAGTGTCATTCTTTTGATATCCAAACCATTCGATAAGGCATTTGCGTTGGTAGAAGTAATTGGCATCCCGATGATTTTGGCCAATGGTGTCGGAACAGCACTCTTTATACTAATTGTCCATAATGTTATTAATGAACAAGAAAAAGTCACGGCACTGCAAGCACAAAAGACATTGCGTATCGCAAGTCAGACAATCGGTCATTTGCGAAAAGGGATGAATAACGACACTGCCCTTGCAGTTTGTTCGATTCTCTACCGCGAACTGGAGCCAAGTGCAGTTGCCATAACGAATAGGACGCATATATTGGCCCATGTCGGTATCGCCAGTAATCACCATCAAGCAAATACCCCAATCCGGACGGATGAAACGAAGGAAGTGATTGGCAACGGTAAGCTCGTTGTCGTCAATGAGGGCACAATCCATTGTGATTATCCAGACTGTCCGCTAGGGGCGGCGGTGATTGCACCGCTTATTCAGCGAGGCGAAACGATTGGAACGTTAAAGCTGTATTATCCATCTGAAAAAGTGATTACGGATGTCAGTATCGAACTGATTACAGGACTTAGCTCGCTATTAAGCAATCAATTGGAAATTGCAGAAACTGACCGTGCCTACCAGTTGGCGAAGGAAGCCGAAATCAAAGCATTGCAAGCGCAAATCAATCCTCATTTTTTATTCAATTCCATGAATATTATTGTATCTTTGATACGCACGGACCCAGATCAGGCTCGTAAATTGCTAACATCCCTTTCATACTTTTTACGTCAAAATGTGACAGGGACAACGGCATCTCAAATTTCCCTAAAACAAGAATTATCGCATGTAAGAGCTTATTTGGAAATTATAGAAGCGCGTTTTGTAGACAAACTAACCGTTCACTATGAAATGGATGACCGATTATTGACCGAACTGATTCCTCCCTTCACATTGCAGCCGATTGTTGAGAACGCTATTCACCATGGCATTAAGGACATGGAGAAAAACTGTGTGATAAAAGTCACTGTTCGTGATTTAGGCCAAGAGATTGAAATCATCGTCGAGGACAATGGGAAAGGCATTTTGCCTGGGCGAATTGCTGTTTTAGGCACGGACCAAATCGAATCGGAAACAGGAACGGGGATGGGGCTATTTAATGTTAATCGACGACTAATGATGACGTTTGGTAATCGATCCGCGTTATCCATCAAAAGCGACCTGATGAAAGGGACGGTCATCTCTTTCTGTATTCCTAAAATAGAGGTGAATGTCTAATGAGAACAATCCGGACTTTGATTGTAGATGATGAACGATATGCCCGCGAAGAATTGACCTATTTGTTGGAACAATTTCCTGACGTGAAGCTTGTAGGCGAAGCGGAAAGTGGTGAAGTCGCCATTTTGAAAGCTTTGCAGCTACAGCCGGACGTTGTTTTTTTGGACATCGAGATGCCGAAAATGAACGGACTAGAAGCGGCCAAAGCATTGGTTGAACTTAAGAAAGTGCCACTGATTGTTTTTGCGACCGCCTACCCGGAATTTGCTGCTGAAGCCTTTCGGATTAACGCCGTCGATTATTTGCTTAAACCGTATGATGAGGAGCAGCTGAAGCAGACAATTGACAGGATCGAGAAAAGGCTTTATCCGACTACATCAGCCAATCATTCTGAAACCATTGGAAAGTTGGCGGTGGAAGCAGATGGTGAGATTACCTATATCCTCCCGCAATCGATTTTGTATATCTACCGTGATGAAAAAGTGACGAAAATCATCACGTCAACAAAGGGCTATGAAATACGTACAACATTAAAGGAATTGGAAAGTCGCTTGGAACCTTTTTCGTTTTTCCGCATCCATAAAAGTACCCTTGTCAATTTACGATATGTTAGCCGTATATCGCCATGGTTTAATGGTGCTTATCAGCTTGAATTGGAAGGGGTGGAGGATCAGCTATCGGTTAGCCGAAATTACGTGAAAGATTTGCGACAGCGATTGGAATTGTAAACATGGCCTTTGCATGTTAAACGCTCTCAAAGGCATGTTATTGTCTGTATCTCGCATGTTAGGATGAAAAGCCCCCTTATTTAGAAGATTTATCATAGACTGAATGAATACGATTACATAATTTGATGGGTGTTCATTCAACGGAATAAAGAAATAGGGGTGTGGGAATGGTTACGTTTTTGGTGTCGGTCGTACTTTTAGTTATAGGTTACTTCACATATGGTAAAGTGATTGAACGTATTTTTGATCCGGAGGAGAGCCGAAAAACACCTGCTTATGCAAATAGCGATGGTGTAGACTATATACCGATGAACAAACATAAAAACGCACTGATTCAGTTACTGAATATTGCTGGAACAGGTCCGATTTTTGGGCCGATCATGGGAGCGTTGTTTGGACCGGTTGCATTTTTGTGGATAGTGTTTGGTGCAATTTTTGCAGGTGCCGTCCATGACTATTTAACGGGCATGATTTCTATACGAAATCGAGGCGCACATATTCCTGAATTGGCGGGAAAATTCTTAGGTAACATTTCTAAACATATCGTAAATATCTTTGCATTGTTACTTCTTCTGTTGGTGGGAACTGTCTTTGTGACGACGCCAGCCTCATTATTGTCAATCTTACTGGATGGTAAAGTTGCACTATGGATATTGATTTTCGTTATTTTTTCTTATTACTTCTTATCGACGATTCTTCCGATAGATAAGATTATTGGCAGACTGTATCCGTATTTCGGTGCTGTTCTGTTGATTGGTACGTTTGGGGTAGGAGTCGCTTTGTTGTTCTCGGATTACGCAATTCCGGAATTGACGTTAACAAATATGCACCCGGATAATTTACCGATTTTCCCGATTCTAATCTTTACGATTACATGTGGGGCTCTATCCGGTTTCCATGCCACGCAATCACCGATTATTTCTCGGACGACAGAAAAAGAATCACAAGGCCGTTATATTTTTTATGGCATGATGATTGCGGAAGCGGTAATCGCAATGATTTGGGCTGCTGCTGCAATGAGTCTATTGGATGGACAAACATTGAACGAATATATCAAAACAGGCACGCCTTCTGCTGTTGTTAACGAAGTATCTATGACATTACTAGGGGCTGTAGGTGGAACGATTGCGGTGCTAGGTGCAATTGTATTACCAATTACATCAGGCGATACGGCATTCCGTGCTGCACGTTCGATCATTGCAGACTATTTGAAGATTGACCAACACAAGATTGTGAAGCGTCTACTGATTGCAATTCCTTTGTTTGCAATTTCGGCTATGTTAACACAAATTGACTTCAATATACTGTGGAGATATTTCTCCTGGGCCAATCAAGCAACTGCGGCGATCGCATTGTGGATTGCGACGATGTATTTATTTATTAAAGGAAAGAACTATTTTGTATCGCTCATCCCTGCGTTGTTTATCACCTATATGGTACTTGTCTATATTTTGAACGAGAAAATCGGCTTTAATATGGATTTGAAGATATCCTTTATCGTTGGAATTGTATTGACGGTTATTTTGACGGTGCTGTTCTTTTTGAAAGCGAAACAAAATAAAGCAAATAAAATTGAAACTGATATTATTGTTGAATAAGGTGCCTGAACTGTTAGATTGGGTAAAATAAAGAATACCAAAACCCGTAGTCTCTCTTCATAAGAGACTACGGGTTTTTTGGCTTTCATTTACGGAAACTTCTTTTTTAAGAAAATGAAACATAGACTACTAATAGTAAATACTCTTTTGGCAGGGGGTTAGAGGGACACGACTTATGTGAATATATACGGCGCAAACTGTATTATCAAAAATCGTTTAGTTGGCAAGTGCATATGGCAAGTTGATTAATTATAGTGAAATAGGGGTGTGTGAATGGTAACATTTTTTCTTTCAATCATACTTTTAGTAGTGGCCTATTTTACGTATGGAAGATTTATTGAAAAGGTTTTTGGACCGGTTGAATCGCGAAAAACACCTGCTTATGCGAATACGGACGGCATAGACTATGTGCCGATGAAAAAGCAGAAGAACGCATTGATTCAGCTGCTGAATATTGCTGGAACGGGTCCTATTTTCGGGCCAATCATGGGGGCACTATTTGGTCCAGTCGCATTTTTGTGGATTGTATTTGGCGCTATTTTTGCTGGCGCTGTGCATGACTATTTAACGGGCATGATTTCAATCCGGAATAGAGGTGCACATATTCCGGAGCTGGCTGGAAAGTTTTTAGGAAATGTGTCCAAACACATTGTAAACGCGTTTGCTTTGTTGTTGCTGCTTTTGGTCGGAACCGTATTTGTTACGACGCCAGCATCGTTATTAAGCATCGTATTTAACGGTAAAGTTGCTTTATGGCTGTTAATCGTTTTCATTTTCTTCTATTACTTCTTATCTACAATGCTTCCGATCGATAAGATTATCGGTAGACTTTACCCATATTTTGGGGCGCTACTGTTGGTGGGTACAGTAGGTGTTGGGGGCGCTTTACTGCTATCGGATTATACGATTCCGGAATTGACCTTAACAAATATGCACCCTGATAATTTGCCTATTTTCCCAATCCTTTTCTTCACCATTACGTGTGGCGCTTTATCCGGTTTCCATGCGACACAATCACCGATTATCTCCCGAACAACGGAAAAGGAATCGCAGGGACGTTATATCTTTTATGGCATGATGATCACGGAAGCAGTTATTGCAATGATTTGGGCTGCTGCGGCGATGAGTATGCTGGATGGGCAAACATTGAGTGAATTTATCGCAACGGGTACACCTTCTTCTGTTGTCAATGAAGTGTCCATGACATTATTAGGAGCTGTCGGTGGAACGATTGCGGTATTAGGTGCCATTGTGCTGCCGATTACATCAGGTGATACGGCATTCCGTGCTGCACGTTCGATTATTGCGGATTACCTGAAGATTGATCAGAAAAAGATTGCGAAACGGTTAATGATTGCGATTCCTTTATTCGCAATCTCGATTTTGTTGACGCAAATGGATTTTAATATTTTGTGGAGATACTTCTCTTGGGCCAACCAAGCGACTGCGGCCATTGCATTGTGGATCGCGACGATGTATTTATTTGTAAAAGGGAAGAACTATTTCGTTTCGCTCATCCCGGCGTTGTTTATCACCTATATGGTATTTGTCTATATCTTGAATCAGAAGATTGGTTTCAATTTGGACTTGAACGTTTCCTTTATTGTTGGAATCGTGTTAACGGTACTATTGGCAGTGCTGTTTTTTGTCAAAGCGAAGAACAATAAAAAAGCAGAGATGGAGACGGATGTCGTCGTTAAATAAGTACAAAAAAGTGGACTCGATGGAGTTCACTTTTTTTGAATGAAGTTATTGGCGTCCACTTGCCAATTAGGTTTATATTGAGGGTAAGGAGTGATGCACATGGAAACACGTATCGTAGAAGTCCAAGAGTTCTCGGTGAAAGGCTATGGGCTGCAAGGACCGTTGTCAGATATTCCAGGGAAATGGGATGTGTTGAATGCTGAACTGAAGAAACGAGATATCGTTGCAGAAGAATCTTTCGGGCTTTGTCTATCGATGAAAGGTGGCGAGATCCACTATATCGCCGGTATCCATTCGGAATTTGCTTCAGGATTATCAAATACCGAAGAAGCTGTGGTTCCTGCAGGGAAATTCATTGTTGGACAAGTCGAGGGCGGAATCCAAGCGATCCCGGCGGCGTTTAATACACTTATTGAAACCGACGGAATTCAATTGCGAGATAGTTTTAGTTTTGAGCGATACATCCACCCAGAAGGTTTAGCCGGGTACGAAATTGAAGTATGGCTACCAATTGAATAAATGGAAAAATTGAAGAGGGGATCCGGTAAGAATGCAGATCTCCCTCATTTGTTGGTGGACAAGGACGATAAATGGAAAGGAGGACCGGGGATGAAAGAAATTTATAGGAAGACGTCGAAAGTCAGTTTTATCGGTGGTATTGGTGCGGCGATATTCGGAATCATCTTTTACATATATGGATACGAGGACTTTTCGTCAAATGGCGATATTTTATTTGAAGCTGGCTTGTTTGCATTGATCTTCATTGGCACCGGTTTTTATTTTAAAAATGCACATGAAAAATTAAGCAATGAAACAAGAAGTACCGGGGAAAGCATATTGAACTTGGCAGATCTCAATGAATTGAATCTCCAACGAGTGCCTGCCTTATTGCTGAAAATGTATAACGTCGATTCAAATGGCAATCCACTATTTAAAATCGAACCTTCTGCGAACAAGTTGTCGAAATGGCTAACGTTTTTTGAACTGTTCCAGAAAGGTTTTATCATTCCCATGCATTATCAAATTTCTGATATGGATGGGCAACTGATTGCGACATTTACAATCAAAAATAATGTGAAGCGTGACGAACTTACATTGAGGACACCTAATGGAACTTTACTATGTACATATATTCAACACCTATCCAAGTCAGCACTAAAAAACCGGGGCGTTTTATATCATGCGAACGGATCTGTCTGGCGCGAGCTCGCAGCGAAAAGCATGGCAGGGGATATCGATGTGAAAGATGAGGAAGGAAGAATGACCGCATCGTATCGTTTTGGCGTTTTCCCGCATGCGATGAAACCGGCGTTTCAAAGTACTGCACATCATGAACATGTCCGTTTTGGAGCACATATAGCGTCCGAAGAGAAGCTTGCATACATAATGATTTTCTTTTTGTGGTTGAAAGGTTAAAATATTTTTTTTCGTGTTGACCCTCACGTTACGTCATATTTATAGTTGGTTTTGAAGGGAGGCAAGTTGCGATGAAAGTGAAAGAAGTGGCACAGTTAACTGGTGTCAGTGTGCGCACACTCCATCATTATGATGCCATCGGATTGCTCACGCCAGATGGTTCGACGGAAGCAGGGTACCGGCTTTATTCCGACGATAATTTGGCGACGTTGCAGCAAATATTGTTCTTCCGTGAACTAGGCTTCTCTTTGAAAAAAATCAAAGAATTACTTGATAGTCCTTCATACGATCGTCAAGAAGCTTTCGAAATGCAACATAAGATGCTGATTGAAGAGCGCGAGAGGCTCAATCGGGTGATTGAAACGATTGAGAAAACAATTCAACATGAGAAAGGGGAATTAGGAATGTCAAACGAAGAGAAATTTAAAGGGTTTGATTTTAGCCATAATCCATACGAAAAAGAAGCGCGGGATCGCTGGGGAGACGAAGCGGTAAACAAGGCGAATAAACAGGTAGCGAAGTTTGGACCAGAGCTAGGCGAGGAAATGAATCGTATATACTTCAATTTGGCGAATCTGCGGCATCTAGATCCAACTTCAGACGAGGCGCAAGCAGGGATTGGTGAATGGTTTGAGTTTTTGAATAAGATGGGCGATTATTCGTTGGAAGCTTTTGCGGGATTGGGACAGATGTATGTGGATGACGAGCGTTTCACCAAAAATATTGACCAGTTTGGGGAAGGGTTGGCAGTGTTTATGCGAGATGCTATGGGGGTTTACGCTGGGCAAGGGAAATGAAAAAGCTGATAATTATAGCATTGCCGCCAAGTAAAATGAAGCGATAGTAGAGAGCGGGAAATTGGTCGGAAAGAAAAAATAGAGCTGTGCATCTCTAAAGGTCTGTGGTAAAGTCATGAGTAGATAAGCTTGACAGACATATAATAGAAGAAATCTAAGATACTTGTAAAGAAACGAGTGTCGTTTGTGGCTGTGCTAATTGGCAGAGTGGACTATCTCGTTCGCTCTGCATTTTTATTCGACAATCAAGTAAATAGAAAAGTGTGAAACTTTAATCTGCGTGCAAACGTAGATTAAGTAAGCAGTTTACCAGCATGTTAACTGTCCGGAATCCCCACTGCGAAATAGGTCCTGGGGCTTAGACAGTTTCCATCCACAGCCGGTTTAGCTAAATGGCTGGAAAGCACATAATGGATGTAAAAGTAATAGAGCCGAGGGGGTGATCGCCATGGGGGAAAAAATATATATTGTCTTAACGGATACTGGGACATTGTTGTCGAAGGCAATCGGACTGTACACGCGTAAAGATTTAAACCATGCGTCGATTGCGTTCGATGAAGAGTTGAATGAGATGTATAGCTTCGGGCGAAAGCAGCGACATAATCCTTTCGTAGGCGGTTTTGTGAAAGAAAATGCAGCTGAAGGTATCTTTCAAGAAGCGGATTGTATAATATTCAGCTGCCAGGTCAGCGATGAACAATATCATAGGATGCGGAATAAAATTCGCCAAATCGAACGTTGTAAAGAGCAGTATCGCTATAATTTCATTGGCCTATTTGGTGTTGCCTTCAATATCGGAATTCAACGTAATCGTGCGTTCTTTTGTTCGCAATTCGTGGCAACTGTTGTAAATGAAGGCGGGGTGCCTATGTTTACCATTAAACCAAATTTAGTTCAGCCCCATCATTTTACGAAAGTTCCTTTTCTAATTCAGGAGTTTGAAGGTAATTTGCGCACTTATTTGCATTTTAAAAGAGGTCGGCAAGAGCAGCAACCTATCCGAATTGGTTTGTGGAAAAGCTTGGTTGTCCGATTACTCGCTTAACAATGAAATCAATACACGACAAAAGAGCAAATCTCCTTACGTGGAGAAGATGCTCTTTTTTATTTATTAATTTTCCATTAATGAATGATATAAATTACTATATGTCATATATATTTGACATAGGCTATCGCTTTTGCAATAATTTCTTTAACAGGAGGTATCCTATGACGAAGAATTTACGAATGAAGGCAGCGCGTGCAGCGAAGGATATGTCCCAAAAGGATGTTGCTGAGGCAATTGGTATTACACGTCAGACGATGAATGCGATTGAGAATGGTGAATACAATCCATCCCTAAAGTTGTGCATTGCGGTATGTAAAGTTTTAGATAAAACCTTGGATGAATTATTTTGGGAGTGATGAACATGAAAGAGGATCGTTACGATGAATTTCAGATTGCGAAGAGGCATCGCCTTGGCTTTCAAGCTTTCTTTTTGACGATTGGGATCATTTTTTTGAATGGCATTATTAAAACGAATTATATTTGGGCAGATCCTATGATGGAAATGTTGGTGTTGATGTATATACCTATGATGTATATGACGGTAATGTCCATTTGGAAAGGGGCGTATACCAGTAAAAAAGTGAAGAACCCGAATGTTTATATTCCGATGTTTGGCCTTGTCGTATTGTTTAACTTGTTTGTTATTGGGCAATCAATCTGGAGTGGTGTATTTGTTTTGATAGAGGACGGAAAGTTATCGAACAGCTCAGGTATATTATTTACGACGATTTTCTTTACGCTGACGACCATTACGATGATTATCCGAAGGGCTGCGGATTTTCGATTAATGCGGGCAGAATCATAAAAGCACAATACCAATTTCGCAATTCTTATTCAAACGTGCGATAATAAGAAAAACGATGAAATAAGGATAGGATGACATAATGACAAAAACAATCGATTTACAAGTGAATGCAAAAAATATCGCGGACATAAAAAAAGGCTATCCATTGATACTGAAAGAAGCAATCATCAATACGGATGCACTTCGTGAAGAAGGAAACATCATCCGATTGGTTGATCGGGATCGACGTTTCGTGGCGAAAGGCTATTATGGCAATCAAAACAAAGGGATCGGCTGGGTGTTGACGCGGAAAGAGGACGAGGAAATCGACTTCGACTTCTTCGAATCAAAAATTGCGGCGGCACTTGCACGACGAGAAGCTTTATTTGCTGATCCAGAAACGACGGCTTTTCGTGTCTTTAACGGAGAAGGCGATGGCATTGGCGGACTGACAATCGATTATTTCGATGGCTTCTATATGGTGAGCTGGTACAGTGAAGGGATTTATTCGCTGAAGCATCATGTGTATAGTGTCATGGACAAAATCATTGACTACAAAGGTGTATACGAGAAGAAACGATTTGATGCGAAGGGCGAGTACATCGAACAGGATGATTTTGTTAAGGGACAACAAGGTGACTTCCCAATCATCGTCAAAGAAAACGGCATAAACTTCGCGGTCAATTTGAATGATGGGGCGATGACGGGGATTTTCTTGGATCAGCGGGATGTGCGTCAAGCGATTCGTGATAAGTACTCCGAGGGGAAAAATGTGTTGAACACGTTTTCTTATACGGGTGCGTTTTCCGTTGCGGCGGCACTTGGCGGTGCGATGAAAACGACGAGTGTCGACCTGGCGAAACGCAGTCTTGCGAAGACGATTGAACAGTTCAGTGTGAACGGGATCGATTATGAGCAGCAGGATATCAAAGTGATGGACGTCTTCGATTATTTCCGTTATGCAAAACGACATGAATTGAAATTTGATCTTGTCGTGCTAGATCCACCGAGCTTTGCGCGTTCGAAAAAGTACACGTTCAGTACGGCGAAGGACTACCCGGCACTCTTAAAGGATGCCATCGCCATTACGGAGAAAAATGGTGTCATCGTTGCGTCCACGAACAATTCAAGTTTTGGGATGAAGAAGTTCAAGACGTTCATCGAACAGGCATTCAGTGAAGCGGGATCGAAATTTAAAATTCTTGAAGAATCATCGTTGCCGAGGGATTTCCGGACAAATCGTGATTTCCCAGAGTTTAATTATTTGAAAGTAGTTATTTTACAGAAGTTGAAATGAAACAAACCGCTCCGGTGTATATCTGGGGCGGTTTGTTTTTCTTTATAGGGTTAAAGTTCTTGAAGTTCTGCATTTAATTTTCGAGCTTGCTTGCGGAAGTACAGATAGAAGGAGATCCAGAAAATCAGATAACAAATAATGAATATCCCGAGCATTAGCAAAAAGCTGTTCATCGTAAAAGGAACCCAACCAATGGCGAATGCAAGGATGAAGTACAGGACAAAGATTGTCACGAAATGGAGCCCCGTCTGTTGGGCAAGCCGTAAATTCGAGTTTTCAAAATAGAGTGGACTAACTGTGAAAAACCAACCACAGAAGATGGTGCCAAGCGAGTTTTTCAAAAACAATTGGCCGTCCAGAGCTTCTTTATCACCAAAATACACGATAGAATTCGTTACCATTACGAAGATAAAAGCACCGAAAAATATACCAATCATACTGCGGAATAAAAAGATTTTCATTCGCCTTTCCTCCTGTTCATCTTTAGGGATTCTTTAATGGTATTGACGTATGTGCGGGAAACGTATTCTTTCGCACCCGATTTAAAATAGACGCAAAGCGTGCCATTGAACGATGCTTCGAAATGGCTCATTTCATGGAGATTGGCGATGACGGATTTAGAAAGGCGAATGAATTTATTGGCTGGGAGAATTTCCTCCAGTTCATATAGTTTCTCTTTTAACTTATACGATCCAGCGGCTGTTACGGCGACAACACCATCTTTTTCAGAATGGAAATAATGAATATCGCTGGTCTTCAGGATATGTTGCATATCGCCGTCTTTTCCGACGAGGAACTCCGTTTCTTTTCCTTTTATGAAATCCAGGATCTCCTGAACGGAATGATTCAATTCAGGGGATTCAATCGTCACTTTCGTCTCTTTATAGTCGCTATCGATGTTCAATGATACTTTCATTCCAAGACCCCCCTAGACGATTCGTATATACGTACAATCATCCATTGTCTTTGAGTATTCTGTCAACTCCGTCTTTTATTTGTGAAGCGGATGATGCACAATGCGATTAGAACTAAGGCTGAAATGTAGCCAGTCGACAGGAGAGTGCGGATCCAAGCCGGTCGTCGGTTCATCGAGAATGGGTAGTTTCGGTTCGGGTAAAAAGGCGATTGCCAGACTGACGATTTGCTTCAAGCCTCCTGAAAGTTTGTCGAAGTACTTTTTGCGATGCGGTTCCATTCGGTTCGTGGACAACGATAGAATGTCTTCATCGAAGAGGATGACTGTGCCGGCATCGTATTGTTTGATCGTCATGAGGATTTCAAGGAACGTCGATTTGCCCGCCCCGTTTTTCCTGATAACCCCAATCACCTCGCCTTCCTTCGCTTGAAAGTCCAGACCTGTTAATACATTGTTCGTTCCCTATGCCTTTTTCAAATTGCTTACGTCGATGATGTTCATTGCACTCCCTCCAATCAATTATGCCTCGGCAAAATCTGTGACATCCGCCGGAGGCTCAACTTGGATCAGCGGGGAATTCTGCTGATTCGAGTTGAAGTTCTTTGTAACCAAAGTGTATGTCGTTTTCCCTTGGTTGTCGTGGTCATTTCAGTGACTGGCAACAATCGGAAGGTGACTTGCAGAAAATGAAGGATGAAATGCATACGATTTCGGAGGGCATTCCCGATGAAGTCATCTGATGTGTCTATTGTTAAAGTGACGATTATTGAAATTCTGGAAGTAAAGGATATAAGGAATGCTTTTTGAAGGAATGCAGCTATCGTGGAACAGGACCATCCGAAGCACGGTGAATTCTCAACTTTTTTGAAACCATTATGTCTGTTAGGACGTACTAGTAAGGAGAGATGATGACGATGAAACGAATCGTGGTCATTTCTGCACGACGGCTTGTCTGTATTTTGTTGCAAAATGTAGCGTGAAAGGGCCAAATAATCGTTGTTTTGGTACTCGGTTATCAGATGTAGTAAACTGAAGGCTGATGGTGTTTTATCTGAATAGATTGGGATTACTATGTAGACTATAAGGAGTGATTGGTTTGGCGATTAGCTTACAAAAGGGTCAAAGAGTTGATTTAACAAAAGGTCATCCGGGCCTTGAAAAGATTGTTGTTGGACTTGGATGGGATCCGGTTCAGCAGAAGAAAGCTGGCGGATTACTTGGCGGGCTTTTCGGTGGTGGCGGTGGTGGAAGTGCATCTAATATGGATATTGACGCTTCTGTCATCATGCTTCAAGACGATAAATTTGTCGGTAAGGACAACTTGATTTACTTTGGTAACTTAAAGAGTAAATGTGGTAGCGTTACGCATACAGGCGATAATAGGACTGGAGCGGGTGACGGAGATGATGAGCAAGTGATCATTAACTTGAAAATGATTCCCGCGAACATTAACAAGCTTGTGTTTGTTGTTAACATTTACGATTGCGTAAAACGTAAACAGGACTTTGGTCAAGTGGAAAATGCATTTATCCGTGTCATGAATTCCGCGAATAATAATGAAGAATTATTGAAATTCAGTTTGTCGGAGAACTATGCAGGATCTACAAGCTTAACGGTTGCAGAAATTTATCGTAATGGAAGTGAATGGAAGTTCGCTGCGGTTGGAGCAGGTTCATCAGATGCAGGTCTGGGAGAAATGGTTAAAAACTATTCATAAAATAAAACAATTGAAAAGAGGATGACTTAAATGGCTATTTCATTGAGCAAAGGGCAAAAAGTAGATTTGACGAAAAGTAATCCGGGATTAACGAACATTACAATCGGTCTGGGCTGGGACACGAATAAGTATGACGGCGGGAAAGACTTTGACCTCGATTCGTCTGTCTTCCTATTAAATGCGGCAGGTAAATGTGGAAGCGAAAAAGATTTCATCTTCTTCAATAATCTTGAAGGTGGGAACGGTTCGGTTGTTCATGCGGGCGATAACTTGACGGGTGCAGGTGATGGAGACGATGAACAAGTCAAAATCAGCCTAGCGAATGTGCCAGCTGCTGTAGAAAAAATTGCGTTCACGATTACGATCCATGATGCTGAGCAACGTAGTCAGAATTTCGGACAAGTTTCGAACAGTTATGTACGAATTGTCAACGATGCTAACAGCGAAGAGATGATTCGTTATGACTTAGGAGAGGACTTCTCCATTGAAACAGCTGTTGTTGTAGGTGAATTATATAGACACGGTAACGAATGGAAGTTTAGTGCAATTGGTAGCGGCTACCAAGGTGGTCTTGCTTCACTTGTGAATGATTATGGACTACAAGCTTAATCTCTGAAGACGCTAGTTAAGGGGATTTTGCGTTCAATGATGATGAACAGGAGTGATTCAAATGGCGATTTCGTTATCAAAAGGACAAAAAATTGATTTGACGAAAACAAATCCAGGTCTTGTAAGAGGCGTTATTGGACTTGGCTGGGATACGAATAAGTACTCAGGCGGTAAGGCTTTCGACCTTGATGCATCTGCATTTCTTGTTGATGGAAGTAACCGTTGTCAGAATGATCATGACTTTATTTTTTACAATAATCTCAAGCATCCGAGTGGTGCGCTTCAACATACGGGCGATAACCGGACGGGTGAGGGAGATGGGGATGACGAGCAACTCATCGTGGATTTTTCGAAAATCCCTGCGTATGTAGACCGCATAGGCATTACGGTTACGATTCATGATGGAGAAGGACGCAGTCAAAACTTTGGCCAAGTGTCAAATGCCTTTGTCCGTCTATCGGATGAAGCAACTGGGGAAGAGTTGTTGCGTTTCGACTTGGGTGAAGATTTCTCAATTGAAACGGCTGTTGTCTTTTGTGAACTATACAGGCATGGAAACGATTGGAAGTTCAATGCGATCGGTAGCGGATTTTCCGGAGGTCTGGCGGCACTCTGTCAGAACTATGGTTTAGAAGTATAAATTCACTTCGTAAAGACTTGAATAGCTTACTGTTTTAGTATCAGAGAAATGAATGAAAAATCGGTACATACGCCGAATGGAAGTGGTCCGGTCGGTCAGGGCTTTATCGGTGCCTTGGTATCTATAATGCAAGGTTTTATAGTTTTCGATACAACCAAAAAGAAGGTTAGCCCCTTCTTTTTTCTTTTACCCTAAATAGATCGGTACAGAAGGTGGATGCTCTAATTGAAGTATTTTAATGACTTAACTTCCCTAAACGTAAAAGATTTATTTTATCGGCAACCGGAGACGGTAACGAAATATACCGATAAACAACGGCTATCCTATAGTCTAGGTGCATTATTGTATATGCCGGCAACGAGAGTGGATATTGCCGATGTCGTGATTACGAACAAGTTTAAGGAGCTTGTTACAGTTGCCATTTGTCTTGAAGATGCAGTTGGTGATCATGAGGTAGAACAGGCGGAACGTCAGCTAATCGATCATATGCAACAGATTGACGCGGCAATTCAGGATGGTCGACTGACAGAAGAAACGACTCCGCTCATTTTTGTCCGGGTTAGAAGTGCAAGACAGATGGTCGACATAGCAGAGCGGCTCGGTGATGCGCTTAAGAACCTGGTAGGGTTTATATTTCCTAAATTTTCATCGGATAATGCGGAGGATTTCTTAGCTGCGCTACGAACGTTGAATGAGCAACCGAATACGGTTCTCTATGGGATGCCCATTCTTGAATCGCCGAATGTGCTTTACAAGGAGCACCGGTTGGATGAGCTGCTTCGTTTAAAGGAGCTAGTCGATCGGTACGCTGATCTTATCCTGAATATACGTATTGGGGCCACCGATCTATGCGGGTTGTACGGGTTAAGGAGGGACAGTGAGACGACTGTCTATGAAATCTCTATTGTGAATGAGCTCATCACAGATATTGTCAATCTATTCTCCAGACAACATGATGGCTTTGTCGTATCGGGTCCTGTGTGGGAGCATTTTTCATCAACGGACCGAGTTTTAAAACCACAACTGCGTGCGACACCATTTCATAAGCATTTGGGTTCTGAAGGACTTCTCCTCAGGAAAGAATTGATTCGGAAAGACTTTGATGGGTTAATTCAGGAAACGCTACTAGATCGAGCGAATGGATTAGTTGGAAAGACAATCATTCACCCGTCTCATCTATTGCCAGTTCAAGCAATGCATGTTGTTACGAAGGAAGAGTATGTGGATGCACTCAGTATTTATCAGCAGGCGACGGGTGAAAAAGGTGTTTTTAAAAGTGAATTTATGAACAAAATGAATGAGATCAAGCCGCATTTGTACTGGGCGAAAAAAGTGTTGATCAAGTCTGATATATACGGGGTGTACAATGAAAACATCACATTCGTCGATTTACTGTTCGAGTAAGTATACACATGAAGTTTGCGAAACCATGAATGTACATGTGCAGATTAAACAAAATCCATACGGGCTTCCGCCCGAAACCTTATATGAGATGGCTGCAAGAATTAACAAAAAACGCTCTTTTTTGTTTGTTAGTAAAGTACTGGGGAAGCATATTCCGACCCCGCCACAAGTACCAATGATTGCATCAGCATTGCTGGCATCCATTTACTATGAAGGCAAGACAACTAAACAAATGCCTGGAAAAGAACAGCTAATTGAGGCGGTTCGAGATCCTAGCTCGATTGAAAAAGTACAAACGGCCTATTCAGTTGTGAAAAAACTGTATTGTTCACTTGACGAGCCGGTCGTTTTCATTGGTTTTGCGGAAACAGCAACAGCTCTCGGTCACGGTGTTTTTGACTGTTTTTCGGATGGTGTTTACATTCATTCGACAAGAGAGTTGCTTGTCAATCAAGACGTTACGCTATACTTTGAAGAAGAGCATTCTCACGCTACAGATCAGCGTTGTTATGCCCCTGAACAGTTTTTGAATAATGATAAACCGATTTGTCTTGTAGATGATGAAATTACAACAGGAAATACAGCTCTGAATATCATTGCTTCCATTCAGAAGCAGTTTCCTCGTAAAGAATACACGGTTTTGTCTCTATTGGATTGGCGTAGTGAAGAGGATCAGCAGCGGTTGAAAGAATTTGAGAAGCAGCACGATGTTCGGATTACGACGTATGCACTATTGACCGGATCCATCCAAGTAGAGGGGAAGCCCGAGTTATCGGAAAGTGTCGATGTTGGCAGCGATTCGGTTGCTGGTATGCCTAACGTTAAGCGAATTAGCCTACAATCCTTGCCTGGACCGCTTCCGCACCATTGTTATACGTCGATTGACTCCCTTGGGATTGAAAATGGTTCTTCTTATTCGGCTTTAACAGGAAGATTTGGTATCACATCGGAGACGAAACAGGATGTTGAAACGTATTGCCAGCGCTTAGGCGAATACTTGCGGACGTATCGAACAGGAAAGAGGACGTTATGTCTTGGCACAGGGGAATTCATGCATCTCCCGATGAAAATCGCTGTTTACATGGGTGACGGTGTTTCCTATCATTCAACGACGCGAAGCCCGATATTTCCGTTAAACCAAGAAGGCTATCCGGTGAAAAACCGACTTGCATTCGAAAGTCCTGAAGATCCAGCCGTGATGAATTATGCGTATAATGTATCCGACACGCAATACGATGAGGTTTTCCTGTTTTTTGAACGTCCAATGGATGATGAGAGACTTGAATCGATTGTGCGCCAGTTCACAGGATTGTCGGCAATCCATATTGTAGACTTCACTTGAAAGGTGTGAGGAAAAAATGCAGACACTTACTGGGAGTTATTCACCCGATGATGTCGTTTTTCTATTGAAAGATCTTTCGGATACCAGCCTTGAAAGAAGTTTGGATGAGCGGGAAGAGGCGATACAGGGAGGTGTGCATTATTCGGAAATGCTGCCAATCGAATACGAGCCGACCGAAGCCTATATGCATCTGTTTCATGAGTCGCTTCAAACGTCAAAACAAAAAGTGGCTACAGGGATTGGCGTGGTTTCAGAACTGCTCGTGGAGAAAAGGGGGAAAGATCTCGTACTTGTTTCCCTTGCGAGAGGTGGGACGCCAATCGGTATTTTGATGAGGCGCTATCTCAAGGCAATTTATAACGTAGATGTGCCCCACTATAGCGTGTCAATCATTCGCGGACGTGGCATCGATGAAAATGCGTTGCTGCATATTGCACGTCTACACCCGGATAAGGGCATAGCCTTTATTGATGGCTGGACCGGGAAAGGTGCGATTTCTAAAGAACTGACGCGGTCAGTTAAGTCATTCGAAGAAAAACATGGAATTACACTTGATGATGAACTCATTGTCTTGGCGGATCCGGGTCACTGTACTTCTTTATACGGTACGCGGGAAGATTTTCTAATTCCGAGTGCCTGTTTGAATTCTACTGTGTCAGGCCTGATCAGTCGTACAGTTCTAAACAGCCGCTGGATTGGCGAAATGGATTTCCACGGGGCAAAAGTCTATTCAGAACTTCGTAATAAAGATGTATCGAATCATTATATTGATGTAATCACAGCGGAATTTGCGGCAGCAGCGCCGTTTATCGAAGCGACAAAAGTCGCTTTGAAGGAAACAGACATGACCCCGACGTGGCAAGGATTGCAAACCATTGAATTGATACGGGAGCACTATGGTATTGAAGATATGAATCTTATCAAACCTGGAGTTGGAGAGACGACGCGTGTTCTTTTGCGCCGTTTACCATGGAAGATCCTTGTGAAGGACTTGAATGACGCCCGATTGCAACCTATTTTTCAATTGGCAAAAGAAAGGGATGTTCCTGTGGAGGTTTATGAACAGATGACTTATACTTGTTGTGGACTTATCAAACCATTGGAGAGAAAAGTATGATATTCGCAAGTGATTTGGACAGAACGCTCATTTATTCGAACCGTTTCTTGAACGAAGAATCTTTGACTGTACCTATACGAAATGTCGAAGTACATAATGGAAGAGAAATTTCATATATGACGGAAAAAGCGATTGCACTTTTACGTGAAATAGCTGATGAGATGATGTTTATACCTGTTACGACAAGAACAGTTGAACAGTATCAACGGATTGCGCTTTTTCGTGACGAAATCCGTCCGACCTATGCAATTACGTGCAATGGCGGCGTTGTGCTGAATAATGGAAAGATAGATGAGCACTGGCAGGACTATGTCCGTGCTAAAATAAATGGAAGTGCAGCTTCAGTGGAAGACGTGAAGCGTAAAATAGAAGAGACTGCGGATCCTACATGGTTAGAATCGATTAACGTAGTAGATCGCTTTTTTGTGTATCTAATCACTATATCCCCGTTGTCCCCTGAACAAGTTAAGAGTTATACGGAATGGGCAGACGAGCATGGTTGGGTCTTTTCATTGCAAGGTAGAAAAGTGTACTTCATCCCATCCTTTATCAATAAATGGGATGCGGTTCACTATGTTGCTGAAAAAGTAGGTAGGAAGACGGTCTTTACAGCAGGCGATTCTAATCTCGATGTCTGCTTGATTGAACAGGCGAAGTTTGGTCTCATACCAAGACATGGAGAAGCGGCAGTCAATTTTGGGCATCTGGGGCTGACACAACAGACGGGCATTTTTGCGGCGGAGGAAATCATTGAAACAATCCTTGCAATGCGACTGGAAACAACCGCTAGTATCCGCTGACGACACCGAACAACGCCCCTTTCGTTGACAGATAAAAATAGGTGATTGGGGGGAGTGAAAATGATAAGAAAACTGAACCTGCATCAAATCGACTATTCTAACTGGGCAACCGAGTTGAGTAAGCCGATAACTGGTCGTCCTGATTATCGATTGGAAGCAGACAGTGTAGAATACAGTAGGATCGCTGCCCGCGTCGTTGGAGCAGGATTCGATGAAACAGACTATATGATTGAACTTTACAAAGCGAGCCGGGCACCTGGCGTGCATGTGTTATCTGAAACACTCGATAAGACGATGCCACCGGAACGCTTTCAATCCATCCAGCGCATTTATGATCTCATCCAGGAGAAACCGAATCTTTCCATCAACCGGTTTGTTGCCTTTTTGGAAGGTGCGCAATTGCTCCCGAAGTACAGTGAAGATCCTGATTTCAACAGGCTGATTCGGTCAGCCCTTATCGATGTTTTGGAACGATTTAAGGAGAATCATGCCGGTGCATTTCAGCATCCAGAATTCCGACGTGTTTTTGTGGATATTATTAAATGGACATGGAATCATATCGATCCGTGGGTGAAGGGAACATCGATTGAAGAGGATGTTCCACATATCATCTGGTATGGTGATCTGAACAAAAGTCAACTGTATTTTCTATTCTATGTCATGTTGTTGGGGCTAGATATTGTCATTCTTCATCCGGAAGGGAAAGACGACTTTAAAGAAATCGATCCGGAAAACAAATGGTCCGTATTGGCTGAATACCCGACAACTATGCCCATTCAACCTTTCCCGCAAGAAGAGCCAAAACGGCAAGGGACTGTGGCGTATCGTGCTTCGAGAGAAATCGATCACGTGCTTCACCACGAAGGGTCCGCCTATTATAAGCCATGGCAGTTCCGCAATCATCTTCCCATATCAGTTACATTAAAAACGACATACGATGAAATTTTCCTATTGGCGAAAGAAAAGGCGTTTATACGACCTAACTTCTCGGCCAATGGAGATGAAGTGAAGATTCCGTCCCTTTTCGCGAAGGTTTCTGGCGTTTCAACAAGCCGAAAAGAATACTGGGATAAAATGCAGCGACTCACTAGCCAGCCGAATAGTGTGACTGTGAAAAAGTTTCCGTACATGCAGGAAGTAAAAGCGAATAACCAATACCATTACCGGCATGCACTAGGCAGTGACGGTCGTTTGAGCCCGGAAGAGATGATGAAGAGCAATTGGTGGCAGTATAGTCAGCTTCATGATGGGGTACAAAAAGGACTGGCAGCGGCTATTTCACGAATTTGCGCTAACCCGAGAATGGTTGCGCAGCCAGGGGAAAAGCTGGAGCAAGTCTCCCTCTATCTGTTTACCCAGGCAACCGCTATTCCGGAAGAAATGCTTAATCTTTTGCAGACGTTCGATTATTCACAAGAAATACCGAAAATCATCTTATATAACAATGAAAGTAATGGTGTTTTATCGAGAGCTGATGCGGCATTGCTATTACTTATGCATGAATGCGGACTTGATATTATTTTATATAATCCACCCGGTCACAATGATTTGGAGCACTTTATAGAAAAAGAGTCATTTGATCATCATCTATTAGAGGATATGGTATTCAATCTATCATTTCAGGAGAACAAATGGGATTCATCCATTGTAAGTGGTTTTTTAAATCGAATTTTTAAGGGAAGGGATTGAAAGTCATGGTTGAAACGAAGAATTATGAAGTGGAAGTATTGACGGAAAATAAAGCAGATGCGCTACGCCTACAATTACGGCAGGATCCAGAAGTACAGAACTTAGTCCGGTCAATTGACACAAGAGATCAGACAGGATTACTGGAATTCGGGAAAGAACCAGCTGTTGAAATTTCTACTTTTGCTGATCGCATATTGGCTTCTATGCGTTCGTCGAGCGTCACCGATTCAGGCGAGATGTTAAAAAAACTTGGGAAAACGATGGACAAGTTTGACAAAAACGACTTTGACGAGCCGAAGGGATTCTTAGGGAAGATTTTCAAACGCGGCGATAAATTGATTGAAAAAGTGTTTGGGAAATACCAGACACTCGGTAAGGAAATTGAAGGAATTCATGTTGAGATTTCAAAGTATAAAGATGAAATGATTCGTTCAACAAATAATATGGATGAAATGTATGACCAGAACTATAATTATTACATGGCACTTGAAAAATACGTTGTTGCCGGACAAATTAAAGTGGAAGAGTTGCGCGCGCTCGTCCCGGCTCTTGAACAAAGGTCGGCAGGCGGCGATCAGTTAGCACAGATGGAATTGGATACGCTGAATAATGCAATTCAGTCACTTGAAGAACGGGTGTATGATCTTGAAATGGCGAGAATGGTCGCCTTGCAGACAGCCCCTCAACTCCGGGTCCTCCAACGCGGCAATACCAAACTGATTGGAAAAATCAACTCGGCATTCATTACAACGATTCCAATTTTCAAAAACGGAATTATCCAAGCGGTTTCCGCAAAACGCCAAAAATTAGTAGCGGATTCCATGAGTGAACTCGATAGAAGGACAAATGAAATGTTGTTGAAAAACTCGCAGAATATTGCTAGGCAGAGCGTGGAAATTGCTCGTACTGCAGGTGGTCCAAGCATTAAAATCGAAACCATTGAAGAAAGCTGGAGCACAATCGTAAAAGGGCTCGAAGAAACGAAAGCGATTGAAGATGAAAACAAACGTTCAAGGGAAGACGGTTTGAAACGAATTGCTCAGCTGCAGGAAAGTATGAAAAATTACGGTAAGTAAGTGAATTAGGAAAGGGAATCCTCTATAGATGGATTCCCTTTTTTTGACGATTTTCATCCTTTGTGGCCATCATTTCAGCCGAGTAACCCCGCTGCAATTTTCTTGGCAGCCACGACATCTTTCGTTCCGTGAACGAGCATACGGCCATCGCGGAACAGAACAATCCGATGTCCATTGTATTCACAAGCAACAAGATGCGGATTGTGAATCAATTTCGAAACGGTGCCCCGAATGGATTCAGCGAAAGGGACTAGCTCAAACTTTCTACTTTCCGGCCATGAAAGTTGGACGGTCTCGCGTCCGCAAAGTACCGCCGTCCGCATGGATTCGCGTGCGGAAAGAAACGGGTAGAGCGCATTTTCTGAACAGCTTGGACAACCGGTTTTTTTCATGCTTGCAACACCGATTGAGGCACGGTCACCCGTCCACAAATCAATGGATTCAAGCTTCGGATCAAAAGGAGATCCGGTCAAATATTTCAAAACGTCTGCGACCTGCCGCGCCGCCGTCGTGACGACAATCGGACTGATGACGCCGACCGTGTCGCAAGTCAATGTTTGCGATGGCAAGGTCTCCAACAAACAATGGAGACACGGTTGACCTTCCTGAACGCCGATCGGGAAGGTCAACCCATAACTGCCGACACAAGCGCCCATGAAAAAGGGGATGCCCAGTTTCAATGCCGCATCATTGGCGAGCAATCTCGTTTCGATATTGTCTGTTGCGTCCAAAACGACATCATGTCCATCTATCAAATCAAGGATGTTTTGCGTTGTGACATCGGCGACAATTCCTGTTACATCGACATCGCTATTAATGGCAGTCAACCGTTTCTCTGCGGCCACCGCTTTCGGCAACTGATCAGCGACATCTTGCTCTGTATACAGTTGTTGACGATGCAGATTTGTCCACTCAATGATGTCCCGATCGACGATGGTTACGCGTCCAACGCCTGCACGGACGAGCATCTCAGCACCGGATGAGCCGAGCGCTCCTGCACCCAAGATGAATACACTCGCTTCACGAATCCGGTTTTGCCCATCTTCACCAATTGGAGCGAACAGCTCCTGGCGTGAATATTTTCCGCTCAATTTGGTACAAGTCCTTCCATCGGGCTGCTTGCTACCGCATAATCGCGCTCAGGCATACGTCCTGCTTCATAGCCGAGCCTACCTGCCTCGATTGCCAGTTTCATCGCCCGCGCCATTTTAACAGGATCCCCGGCTTCTGACACCGCCGTGTTCAATAAAACCCCGTCCGCTCCGAGTTCCATCGCGTAAGCCGCATCTTTCGGGGAACCGATCCCCGCATCGATGATAACCGGTACGTCCGACTGTTCGATAATGAACGATAAATTGAGTGGATTTAATAGGCCGCGGCCTGATCCAATTGGGGAAGCGCCCGGCATGATTGCATGGACACCCATTTCGCATAATCTGCGTGCTAGTACAACGTCATCCGAAGTATAGGGAAGGACGATAAATCCTTCATCCAACAGCATTTCGGTCGCACGGAGCGTTTCTACTGGGTCAGGGAGCAACGAGCGGTCGCAGCCGATAATCTCGACTTTCACCATGTCGCAAAGTCCGGACGCTTTCGCCAGTTTAGCGATTCGGACCGCTTCTTCCGCTGTTTTTGCACCTGCTGTATTGGGCAGCAATGTATAGTGTGAAAGATCGAGTTGTTCCAGGAAGTTCGGTTGGGTCGGTTCGAAAATATTCATACGTCTTACCGCAAACGTCAAAATTTCCGATTCCGAGACACGTACCGCTTCTTTTTGTACATCAAATGATGGATATTTCCCCGTACCTAACAACAATCTCGAGTTAAATGTTTTAGTTCCAATCGTCAGCATCATTATCCTCCTCCTACAAAGTGAATGATTTCAATTTGGTCACGGTCGTTGATAGGTTTGTCGTATGCGTCTTTCGCGAGAATGTCCCTGTTCATTTCCACAATGACAATTCGGTCCGCAAGTTCCAACTGGCTGAGTAAATCTTGTACATTTTCCACTTCTGTCGGTACGTCATACCGGTTGCCGTTCAGTTCGATTGTTCGCTCCATGAAAAATCCCCCTTTTCGGATCAAATGCCTCAATCCGTTCTCTATTCACTTCATGACCAATGATCAAATCCCGGATCATACATGCTGTGGCGGGTGCCAACAAAATGCCGTTCCGGAAATGTCCCGCCGCAATATACATGTTTTCTTTTCCGGGTACACGCCCAATATACGGCAACTCATCAACCGTTTTAGGACGAAGACCCGCCCAGCGATTCAAAACAGGTAACCGGGATAGACCTGGGATGAATCGATCCGCAATGTCGTTCAACGCTAAATGGCCAGCAACCGTTGTATGCAAATTGGAGACACCGGGTTCCACCGTAGCGCCAACAACGAGCGTGCCGTCAGGGCGTGGCACGATATAGCACCCTTGATGAAAAAGTGTATACGGCACTTGCATGCCCATTGCATCGAGCTGCATGCATTGGCCTTTCGTTGTCGTCATTTTCAATCCTGGAATAAGCTCTGCGCTCGCCGCACCACCCGCGATGACGATATGTCTTGCAGTCAGATCGGAAATTCGATAACCACTGCCATCAGCTTCAATTTCATTTACCGGAAAGTCTTCTAAGATGATTGTCCCGAGTTGTTCTGCCGCCTTTGCAAAAGGCCAGGGCGGTCTTCTCGGGGTGGACATGCACATCATCCTCAAAAAGATACGCGCCGAACGTGGACGGTGCGATGTGTTGAAGTTGTTCTGCTGGAAGATAAGTGGCGTCCTTCCACCTTGAAAGTGCCATCCGTTCTTCATTTGACCGTGCAAACTGGAGAATGCCGCCCGTTGTATAGCCGATGTCGATTCCTGAATCATGTTGAAACGCCTTGTACAGTGCCTGGCTTTCGCGAGCGAATGAATAAAATGTGTCGTCCAAATACTCGGAATGCGCACCGAGCATGCCACCAGCTGCCCGAGTAGTGCCTTGTGCAATTCCATTCCTTTCTAAAAGACCGACAGATAGCCCATCCTTCGCTAAATAATAAGCAATGCTGCACCCGATAATGCCCCCTCCAATTACGATGACATCAACGTTTTGTGGCATGGAATACCTCCTTGTATGCCGTCGCAACTTTGTCTGGCTCGTCGCTGCTGAAAATGGAGGACATGATTGCAACTCCTGCAATGCCACCTTGATGCAAGGGGGAGAGATGTTCCGGCTTAATGCCGCCGATTGCGTAGACTGGAATCGGTAGCGATGCTGCAATCCGAAAAAGTTCTTCAGTACCCCGCGGAGGCAAGCCGTCTTTCGAACCTGTTGCGTAGAGATGCCCGTAGAGCAGCCAGTCAGCTCCCGCTTTGTAGGCGACTTCGGCTTCCTCGATGGAATGGACAGATCGTCCGAATGACAATTCAGGGAAGTGCTTTTTGACAAGGGCGAGCGGCACACCATGACCGGGTAGTTGCACTTTTTTTATTCCCGTCATGGTAGCGATATCCGTGCGCCCATGGACCATGATTTTTGATTCGTCAAATCCTGCTGCTTTTAATGTCTGGATCAAATCGATCACTTCAGCATCGGTTTTCGATTTCTCCCGTAGGACAACCGCGTCGATGGAGTATTCGATTTCAAGTAGTGTACGGATCAGTTGTTCACTGGCCATCCTATCGTTCGTAACCGCAATCAACCGCATCAAATTCCTCCTTTTCCACACAAAAAGACCACTTTCCGGGTATGGAAAGTGGTCTGTCATTTGCATAGGGATGCACTTGAAAAAGAAGACGCGCCACTTCCCTCCGCAGGTCCGAACCTGTTCAGGTGATAAGGGTATCGGAGTTGAACTCGTCTCTCAGTCCTTTAAAAGGATTCCCCTAATGGTCGATATGTTATGAAGTTATCGTTCTAGAACTAGCATAGCACTCCGTCTGAATAGTTGCAATCAATCGTCCGAATGGACATTATGATAAACTTGCTGCACATCTTCCAAATCATCGAGCGCATCGATCATTTTTTCGAACTGTGCCTGTGCGTCGGGCTCGAGTGTCACGTCATTATGCGCGAGCATCGTGAGCTCGGCGATGGTGAAATCCGTAATGCCGACATTTTTGAATGCTTCCTGGACAGCGTGGAACTGATCGGGTTCCGCGTAAACGATGACTGCATCTTCTTCCTCCAAAATATCACGGACTTCGATATCCGCTTCCATCAAAAGCTCAAGCACGTCATCAGCTGTTTTACCTTCAAGACCGAAAACGGCAGTTGCCTCGAACATATAGGAAACAGATCCGCTGACACCCATATTACCGCCGTTTTTCCCGAACGCCGCCCGTACTTCCGAGGCGGTGCGGTTGACGTTATTGGTCAGTGTATCGACAATCACCATCGAGCCATTCGGGCCGAAGCCTTCGTAGCGAAGCTCGTCGAAGTTCTCTTCAGCTCCGCCTTTTGCTTTCTCGATGGCGCGGTCAATAATGGCTTTCGGTACACTATATGTTTTTGCACGTTCCACGACAATCTTCAAAGCTTGGTTCAGCTCAGGATCGGGCTCGCCCTGTTTCGCTGCCACATAAATTTCACGCCCGAACTTTGCGTAAATCCGGCTTGTATTTGCATCTCTTGACGCTTTCTTTTCCTTAATATTGTTCCACTTACGGCCCATGAGGTACCACTCTCTTTCGATATCGAGTTATGATGCACTTCAATAATTATACATCAGTAAACGGTATGATGACGAGTAGGAATATCAAAAAGTGAGTGGTACAAGCTACCATCACGATTTGTAAAACGATCAATGGGACGTTTACTCTTACGAAACAGTGAAGGGTGACTGTGATAGATGTTCTTGACCGCCTAGACTGGGTATGCCTTTCAATTGAATAATGACAATATCATCCACTTGAAAACGTTTGTCCACACTTTCTACGATATCGACGGAGAGTTGGCCAATGTCCACTGTGTAATGCATTTCTTTTCCTTGGAAAAGTACATTTCGCACAACACCTCGAATGCCTTCTCCCGTTTGAACGAGCGTCAATTGTTCAGGACGTACGGGGCATTTCTCCTGTTCTTTTAGCTCTTCGGATACTAGTGGGAAATCCCACTTAACTGTCTCATTATGAAATGGAAAGAAAAAATTGTTCTCCCAATTTCCGGGGAAGACATTGGCCTTTCCGATGAATTTCGCAACAAACTCTGTTTTGGGGTTCGTATAGATTTCTTCGGGGGTGCCAATTTGTTCAATCAGTCCATCCTTCATGACGACTATTTTATCCGCCATGGCTAATGCTTCACTTTGGTCATGTGTAACATAGACAATAGATGTATTCGTTTTCCGATGAATTGTTTGGATCTCATTCCGCAATTCGATACGGAGTTTGGCATCCAAACTGCTTAGTGGTTCGTCCATTAGCAATAATGACGGACTCGGCGCCAATGCACGTGCAATGGCAACGCGTTGTTTTTGCCCACCCGACAGTTCACTCGGCATTCTCTCTGCAAAGTCTTGTAATCCGACAAGCCCAAGCATCTCATTCACTCGTTTTCCCGGGTCTTTCTTTAAAGAAGGGGGAGTGAATCGATGATGTTTCAAAGGAAAGTGGATTTGTTCTTTCACTTTCATATGCGGCCAAAGGGCAAATGCTTGGAAAACCATCCCTAAATTCCGTTTTTCAGGAACAATACTGTTCTTTTTATCGGCGACACATCTATCATTCATGTAAATAAAGCCGCTCGACGGGGTTTCAAATCCTGCAATGAGGCGGAGCAATGTGGTCTTACCGCAGCCGGACGGACCCACGATGGCAACAAACTCACCGCTTTCAATTGTGAGATCAATGCCTTTTAACGCTTGAAAATCACCAAACTGTTTTTTCACTTGAACAAGCTTCGTACCCATGCTTCAATTCAACCTCCTTTTCCAAATCGATTGGAGCCCATAAACGATGAGTGCAAGCAGAAGCATGATTCCTAGCAGTATGATTGAAAATGCTGTTGAGTGTGTCGTTGAACCTGCTTGTTCAAAATTGAAAATGATTACGCCAATCGTTTCCGTTCCACTGGACCATAATAGTGAAGAAACGGTTAATTCCGTTAGTGTTGTCAGCATAACGAGGAATGCACCACTGATAATTCCAGAAAAGAGCAATGGTACTAAAATCGACTTCCATTTAACGAACGTGCCTGCCCCGAATAGATGGGCCGCCTCTTCTAAGTCCACAGATACTTGAGACATCGCCGTCATACTTCCCCGAACTTGCAAAATCATGAACCGCGTACTATAGGCGATTAATAAAATCCAGATGGTCCCATAAATACCCGGGTTCCATCCCGGAATCGGCTGCATCCATGTAAAAATCATTGCCAGACCTAACACCATTCCGGGTAATGCATAGGGGAGGCTGATCGCACCTTCTACTAATCGCATCACTTTGGAACGTTTTCGCATTCCAAAATAGGCAATCATGGTCCCAAACACAACGCAAATCAACGTCGTGATTAGTGATAACTTTAAACTTGTTTCCAATGCCTGAAACGCTTTATCATACTCGAATAATACATATTTATAATGATTTAACGTCAAGTTTTCCCATGTGAAGGGGAGACCATAGGCGCGGATAATCGACGTTTTTGCCATTGATACTAGTGGAACGACGCTGATGCCGATAACAAAGATCCACACGATACACTCCAGCCATTTTCTACCCTTTCCCAGTTGGAAGCGCGGTGTATCATCGACTGAAGCTGTTTCGGTCACTTTCGCTTTCCTCACTAATAACCATTGGATACCCGTTCCGAGTAATGCGATGATGACAAGAATGACGGACAGCGTTGCCGCCCGGGCAAACGCACTCGGGCCGAATCCAATTACTTCTTGGTAAATTGCTGTACTTAACACGGTGATATTCGCTGGGATTCCTAAAAAGGCTGGAATGCCGAAGTTATCCAAGTTGGTCAGAAAAGCAATCATACCACCTCCGACCAGGCCTGGAAGCGCTAGCGGCAGTGTCACTTTTTTGAATGCTGTCCAACGTCCACCTCCTGAAGAACGAACCGCCCATTCCAACTCCTTTGGAATTCGCTTTAACACATTTGCCGTAAATAAGTACACCAGGGGATAATGTGAAATTCCTAGTACAAATATAATCCCCAAATGACTGTATAAATTAATATCGACAAACGGCAAACTTGTCGTAAGTTGTGTCCAAGCAATCGTTACAATATAAGAAGGGATGATAAACGGCAATATGATAAAAATCTGTAAGAACTTTTTTAAACGGATATCCGTATAGGCCATGATCCACGCCATACCTACCCCGACAATCACTGATAGTAAGGTGGAACCAATCACGATGATAAGGGTATTTTGAAGCATGGACCAGGTTGAGGCTTCCGCCAAAATGGTCGTATAGTTCAGAAAGGAAATACTCTCTTCGTGTTTCATACTCATCCAGAAAAGACGAAAAACCGGTATGACAAATACGAGTAGGATGAGGAGAATACTTATTATTTTTATCGAACGTTTCATCATAAGTTTCGTAAATACGGACATCCACGCTTTAGGCTGCTCCGCCTTTTCGGTTATCAGTTGGGTCATCTGTTACAAGTCCACCTTTTAGGATTATTCACCAAATAGTTCTTTAAATTGGCGCTTTTCTTCCTCGCGTGTTTGGAGTAATTCGTTCAATGGCGCAGTTAGTACGTCCATTTCAGAAATTGTTTTTAGTCCTTCCGGTGCGGCAACACCTTCCCGAATTGGCGTGTATCCGATGTCTGCAGCCACTTGTTGACCTTCTTCGGATAAGACGAAGTCGATAAATGCTTTTGCGGCTGCTTCGTTTTTCGCATCCTTTAACAGTCCAATCGGTTCTGTAATGACTGGGACACCTTCTTCTGGATAGACAAGTTCAATCGGAGAACCTTCCGCTTTTGCTCGTGCAACGATGAAATCTACGACCATAGCATAAGACTTTTCTCCAGCTGTTACAGCTTTCAAAGCAGCGCCGTTCCCTTGGACAACCATTGATGTGTTATCTTTGAGTTTCTCGAAAAAGTCCCATCCGAAATTCCCTTGGCGCGTAAATACGCCGACATTATACGCTGCAGCTCCCGAGTATAGTGGACTTGGCATAATGGATTCATTTTTTGCATCCGCTTCTGTTAATACATTCCAAGACGTCGGCAATTCGGATACCTTGCCTGTATTAACCGCTAATATCGTTGCCATTACTTTTGTTCCGGCATACGTATGATCCACATCGACAAACTCTTCCGGAATGTTCGCGTGTTCTGGCGACTCATAAGCAGCCAATAAATCCTGCTCCTTCAAACTTTCAAATGTTACACTGTCAGCTACGAGTAGAACATCCGCTTGAACTGCACCTGCCTCTTTCTCTGCTAATAATTTACCAATCACTTCTTCTGTACCTGAACGGAATACTTTTACATTGACGTCCGGATACTTTTCATTGAACTTATTCACAAGTTCTGTGGCATCTGTATCCGGTTGGGATGTGTAAAATTCCAAATCGCCTTTAACTGATCCCTCATCTTCCGTCTCTTTTGAATCCGCATTCCCTGACGAGCATGCAGCCAAGAACAACACCGTTGTAAGTACAAGCATCCATAACTTAGTCATTTTCATTTCGAAAAACTCCTCATATGTATTTTCTCTATAGCGTACTAGATGAATGTAAACGTACTGTGATGTCTGTGTGAATATTTGTAAAGGATGTTAAACCCCTTAATCAATAGGTCGATTAAGGGGTTTTAGGAAACAAAAACTTGACGTCCATCAAGTAAATGAAAAATATTCTTTTTAAACTTCTTAAAGTGACTTATACTAAGAGTAGAACTCCATTTTCTTATGAAAGGAAACGTGGGCATGGAACTTGTTTATAAAGGAAAGACCAAGGACGTATACAAATTGGAAGGCGGCAATGTGCTGCTGAAATTCAAAGATGATGTGACAGGAGAAGACGGCGTTTTCGATCCGGGTGCGAATACAGTCGGCTTGACGATTGAAGGGGCAGGGAAGTCGGGGCTTCGGATGACGAAGTTTTTCTTTGAAAAGCTGGCAGCGAAAGAAATTCCGACCCATTACGTCGATGCGAATATCGATGAAGTGACGCTAGAAGTAAAATCTGCGAATATGTTCGGCAAAGGCCTCGAAGTCATTTGCAGATACCGTGCAGTCGGCAGTTTCCTGCGCAGATACGGTGCGTATTGTGAAGATGGACAACCGTTGGACGCATTCGTTGAAGTGACGCTGAAAGACGATGAGCGCAACGATCCGCCGATTACGAAAGACGCCCTTGCGCAGCTCGACATTTTAACAAAAGAGGAATACGACACGCTCGAAGCGTTGACGAAACAGATTTCAGACGTTGTCAAAGAAGAGCTAGCCACAAAAGGCCTTGAACTATACGACATCAAACTCGAATTCGGTCGCGATGGTGCGACTGGCGATATTATGCTAATCGACGAAATTTCCGGTGGCAATATGCGCGTCTACAAAGACGGCACATACATCCCGCCGATGGATCTTGAAAAACTGGTATTGGCGTAAATGAAAACCCGCTGTTCATTCCACGAAAATGGAATGGATAGCGGGTCTTTTCATGCTGTTTTGTCTTTTGCCGATTTCCAAAGGGTGAAAAAAATTGTAATGATGCCTAACACGATGACCGTTAGTTCAGGTAATACATTGCCACCTAAATTCAATTCATCGGCGAGTGTTCCGCCTAACATTCCTAAATACGATGCAACGAAAATAAAGACGAATGAGATGGTGTACACGAAAAGGCTGCTCGCTTTGTTAGCTTTATTCCTCCATACAAAGATTATACAAGCGAGTAGTCCGATGCATAAAAACATAGCTATTTTAGTGAAATAACTAGCCAATTCAACTGTGGTTATCGTCATCGATACTAAAGACATAAGCCTCCCCCTTCAGATGAATAGACGAAAGCCTATGGAACATGTTCCCAGTTATAAACCACTAGTTGTTGGGCATCCTGCTGGAAGATGAGGAGGAATCGTATTGAAGTATAAAATAATTGTGACCTTTGCCCTGTCAGCGTTACTAATTGCCGGGGGATGTGCGAAAAAAGAGAAGACGTTACCTGTCAGCGGGGAAAACGTCAAATCGGTGGCGGCTCCAATTTTAAATACGGATGGCAAGGAAATCGGGGAAGTCAGTTTCGCGGAAGCGGATGATGGAGTGACGATCAGTATTCTGGCAGAGGGGATATCACCTGGCGTGCACGGCGTACATATCCATGAAACGGGTGTCTGTACGCCTCCGGATTTCACTTCAGCGGGTGCCCACCTCAATCCCACAGATAAGGAGCACGGATTTGAAAATCCGAAAGGGTTCCATTTAGGAGACTTGCCGAATATCGAAGTAGGTGAAGACGGAAAAGTCTCCGCGAAAGTGACAACTACCGAAATTACATTGAAGAAAAACGTGGAAAACACCGTTCTGGACAGTGACGGCAGTGCGCTCGTCATCCATGAGGAAGCGGACGATTATAAAACCGATCCTTCAGGCAATTCAGGTGATCGAATCGCTTGCGCAGCCATTACAAGCAAATAAAAATAACGCAAAAACCGGTCCATGCTTCGCAAACGCACGCATGAACCGGTTTTTATTTTAAGGTTTTAAAATCACTTTGATACATTCATCTTGATGGTCATGAAATCGTTGATAGGCAATGGCGGCTTCCTCGAGAGGTACAACATGGGAGATGATTTCCGTAGGGTCAAATTCGCCCTTCGTGATCTTATCGAAAAGTAAAGGCATGTAATGGATGACTGGCGCTTGCCCCATTTTCAGTGTGATATTGCGCTCCCATAGATTACCGAGGGGAAACAGGTTATAGAGCGAGCCGTAAACGCCTGTCAGTTGGATTGTTCCAAATTTCCGTACTGCATCTTGGGCAATGTGGATTGCGCTCAATGTTCCACCTTGCAGCTTCAATTTCTGTCCGGTTTTCTCGGCTAAATTCTTTTTCCCATCCATCCCAACGCAATCGATGACGATATCTACTCCGCCACTGGTCATTTCTTTAATATGACCGCCGATATCGTCGAAGTCCTCAAAATTCATGGCTTCTACTTTATTCATGCGAACGGCGTGGTTCAATCTGTAAGGCACATGATCCACGGCCAGCACACGTTTCGCACCTTTCATCCAAGCGAATTTCTGTGCCATGAGCCCGACAGGTCCGCATCCGAGTACGGCAACGGTATCCCCTTTTTTGACGCCCGCATTTTCGACACTCCAATACGCTGTTGGCAAAACATCAGACATGAAGAGGAGTGCTTCGTCGGGAAGTTCGCATGATTCAGGAATGACGAATGGTGTGAAGTTTCCATACGGGACACGCAAGTATTCCGCTTGACCACCGGGATAATTTCCGTACCGTTCTGTAAATCCAAGAAATCCACCCGTATCTACATGAGGATTCCGGTTGGAATTGTCACATTGGCTCTCCATTTCATGTTCACAATAAAAACAATGACCGCATGCTAGGTTGAACGGGATGACGACCCGATCTCCTTTTTTCACTTTCGTTACTGCGGATCCGACTTCCTCGACGATGCCCATCGGCTCATGGCCGATGACATAATCCTTATGTGTTGGCATCGCCCCTAAATAGATGTGCAGATCCGATCCGCAAATTGCGGTGGAAGTCACCTTGATGAGAATGTCGTCTTTCTCTTCGATTTTCGGGGCATCTACGTTTTTCACTTTGATATCTTTAGGGCCTTGGAACGTAACGGCTTTCATCCGACTCCTCCTCCTTCTACGCAATATAGTTTTCCCGTAATAGGATTTTCTAACCATCAATGAAGGTCAATGAGTATAACGAATTCAATCGTCGGATGAATTTTTTTAATAGATTTATAGTGGCTGTAAAATCCGTTATTAATCCCATAAGGGGAGGGGTTGGAGGCGATTTTTAAATGTTGGATTTGACTTTTTTTTCTGTTTAATTTCCTGTAATCGGTTGACTTTCAAATAATGCTCCTCTATAGTTGACAACTAAGTGCCAGGGATGGTACGGAAAAATTCGTTTACTTCTTCGCCTAGACGAATGAGTACACATTGCAAACTAATCTTAACTTAGTTGTGCGGGTGGATGAACGAGTATGTTAGTGAAATTCAAGATATCGAAAGTGTCTTTCATATCAGCGAATATTGTACACTGTAAAGCTGTTTCTGTAATGAACAAAAGGACTCCAACACCTTTTGATAAGGCGCTCTCTTTTGCTCTTCATACTGCAAGGCAGAAAGTTAGCCCAATTTTGCGGTCACCAATCATAGTTGTAATTGGTGACGTCTACGTAAGTTTCCTTGCTATATCCACAATGGTATACCGCGTATATGCTGAGATGGCGTCAATCTGATTGACGGGTCTTGGTCTTTACTAAACCTCAATCTAATTTTTCACTTATTTTTAGTTTGTAAGAACGCATCTATCTGGCGGATGGGGTAAATGGCTTTTTCCAGACAGCTTAGAGAAGAGCAGACGGGGACCAGACAGGTTTCCAAGAACAAACAATCAACTGCGTGTCGATTGAAAAGACTTGGAGGGAACGATTTTTGTCAGAGGCTGAGAAGAGTCGGGTCACGGTATTGGAACGAAGCAACAATTTACGATTACGAACGCCGACAGTAGAAGACGGCAAACAGATCTGGCAACTCATTAAAGGTACAGGTGTACTTGATTTGAATTCGTCTTATAGCTATTTGCTATGGGCAAAATACTTCGATGATACAAGTGTTGTTGTGGAGTCGGATGGGCAGGTTGTCGGTTTTATATCTGGATTTATTCAACCGAAATCACTGGATACGCTGTTCGTGTGGCAAGTTGCAGTGGATGCTTCACAGCGAGGAAAAGGTTTAGCTTCCCGCATGCTTCAAGCGCTTTTGCACAGCTATTCATGTCGGAATATTCGGTATTTGGAGGCGACAATCAGTCCTTCAAACCAGGCTTCGGAAGCATTATTTCGTAAACTGGCAAGAGACTTTGAGACGGACTGCCAGGTTAAGGATTGTTTTACAGAAGAACAGTTCCCCGGAAAGGGACATGAAAAAGAATGCATATTTACAATTGGACCATTTCAGAAGCGTTAACAGGCTGAGGTGTAATTGTGAAACTACAAAATGGAGGAATGTCAACCAATGGTACTGACAATGGAACGAAAGGCAATGGAGATTTTCGATAACCATGAGTCACAAGTAAGGAGCTACAGCCGCAGTTTCCCAACGGTCTTTAAAAAAGCAAAAGGCTATAAAATCTGGGATACGGCTGGGAAGGAATATATTGATTTCTTCGCAGGTGCGGGTGCATTAAATTACGGCCATAACGATGAAAATGTGAAACAGAAAATCATTGAGTATATTCAGGAAGATGGAATTACCCATAGTTTAGACATGGGGACTGTGGTACGCGCGAAATTTCTTGAACGATTTAACGAGGTCATCCTACAACCGCGGAACTTGGACTACAAAATAATGTTTCCGGGACCTACAGGAACGAATACGGTAGAAAGTGCGTTAAAGATTGCCCGTAAAGTAACGGGTCGCCAAACGGTTATCAGCTTTACGAATGGGTTTCACGGTATGACGTTAGGTTCACTAGCCGTAACGGGGAACTCGACAATTCGGCAAGGGGCGGGGGTGCCGCTAACGAACACAGTTTCGATGCCGTATGATACCTTTTTAGAAGAGGACCAATCGATTGAATACTTGGAACGTTTTCTTGAAGATGCAGGGAGTGGTATAGATTTACCGGCTGCGGTCATTTTGGAAACGGTTCAAGGAGAAGGCGGCATAAATGCAGCTAGTTTTGAATGGTTACAAGCGATTGAAAAGTTATGTCACCGTTATGGCATGTTGCTAATCATCGATGATGTGCAAGCGGGTTGCGGTCGTACGGGGACATTCTTCAGCTTCGAGCCTGCAGGTATTCATCCCGATATCGTCTGTTTGTCAAAGTCCATCAGTGGCTATGGTCTACCAATGGCCATCACGTTGATAAAACCGGAATATGACATTTGGGGACCAGGTGAGCATAACGGAACGTTCCGTGGAAACAATATGGCAATCCTCGCAGCAACTGAAGTATTATCCCATTGGGAAACGGATGTGTTCGCTAAATCTGTTCAAGAGAAATCTAAGATTATTAAAGCGCGTATGGAAAAAATCGTAGAGAATTATCCCGAGTTGCAAGCAACAACGCGGGGACGTGGTTTTATGCAAGGAATTGCATGCGGAAAAGGGAAAGAAGCATATGGCGGCGAAATTTGTGCAAAAGCTTTCGAAAAAGGGTTAATCATCGAAACGTCTGGCCCGAGCAATGAAGTCGTGAAGTTTTTAGGTTCCCTGACGATTGATGAAGAAGGGTTGAATAAAGGGTTCGATATTTTAGAAGAGGCGATTGAGGAAGTTGTCAAAAAATAATTGTAACTTGACTCAGTAGAACTCCCCCACTTCCATAAGTGGTAGGCTGAATGTTAGACATATATTTAATTCAGTGGAGATTCAAACCCTGAATCAAGTTCGGAGATGTCGCGATTTTGAAGTGCGCAAGCGCAATTCAAAATCCGGACGCAATTACGCCGAGGCGTAATTGATTGATAGAAACAGATAAAGAGAGGGAGATTTGAAAATGATCGTTCGAAACATAGATGAAATCATTGGAACAGAAAATGAAACAAAGGCGGAAACGTGGTCAAGTCGCCGTTTTCTACTTAAAAAGGACGGAATGGGTTTTTCGTATAGCGAAACGATCATTTACGCAGGCACCGAAACGCATATCCACTATCAAAACCATTTCGAAGCTGTCTATTGCGTCGGCGGTAATGGTGAAATCGAAACCGTTGCCGATGGAAAAGTGTACCCGATTAAAGACGGTACCATGTATGCACTGAATCAACATGATGAGCATTATCTCCGCGGCGGTACAGAGGATATGAGACTTATCTGCGTCTTTAACCCACCGCTCACTGGCAATGAAACGCATGACGAGCATGGTGTGTATCCACTGTTAGCAGACTAACTGAAAGCTGGATTCTAGCTATGCCTATCCGTATAGTCAATTGATAGGTTTAAAATACAAATCCCCTTCGATCATTGATCTGAAGGGGATTTGTTGTATGTGGAAAAATGGTTTAATCGTTTAAGTCGGTAATGCGAGACAAATCGAAATTATTTTCCAGGCGTAGAAGACTGCGTGTTTTATTTGAGTAAAAAGTTTTCCGTATAATACGGTTGGTTTTTTTCATTGAATGAAACGCCCGTGCCAAGATGGCTATAACCGTCCAACAGGATATTCTCGCGGTGGCCGGCGGAGTTCATCAGGCCTTCATGCGCAAAGATGCTGCTAGATTGGCCGTAAGCCAAGTTTTCACCTGCGCCTCGGAAGGAGACGCCATCTGCTTTCATCCGATCGAAGGGGGATTTCCCTTTCTGGTTTTCATGGCTGAAATAATCGTTCTCTGCCATGTCGATGCTGTGCTTGCGAGCGGTCACAGCGACATTCTGTTCCCATTCCAAAGCAGAAAATCCATGGCGGACGCGTGCGGCATTTGTTAAATCGAAAAGTTGTTGTTCGAATCCATCACGCAAGGCGGCATCTCCGCCGGCGTAGATGCCGGATTTTTTCTGTTCCAAAGAGGTAGCGATGAGTTGGATGGCTGTCACTTTATCCTGTTGATGTAAATCATAGAAGACATAGGTGTACGCATCGCCCGATCGAAAGACATCGAATCCTTCACTTTCCTGCAAGATGTAGACGTTCAAGCCTTTCCTGATTTCTTTGATCGGTTCGCCAAATGTTTCGCGCACGGCGGATTTCGGTGAACCGTATTGGATGCCAGCTGTCGATGAAATCAAATCATCGTTCGTATATATCGCATTTACTTTTCGTTCATTATCGAAGGCAATCATGACGAAATTATGGTAATCGTCGTGATAGGTAGTCCATTCCGTACCGTACTCATTTAAAGATTGACTTTTCGGCTCGCCGAGTTCGGCGGTCACTTGTTCTTCCGTGCTCCCCAGTTCGAGATTGTGAATGGAAATCTGGGTATGTGTAGGTTGATGCAACGTCGGTTTTTTTATATCGAGGATAGATTGTTCATCGATCCCTGATTTTGAAGTTAAGAAAAGGACCGCTTTATCAACAGTATCCGTAATGGTTAGTATCGCAGTATTCAGAGATTCACTCGTTGAAAGGGCATCGATCTTCTCGTCGACAGGCTCCAGAAAGGAGATGTCTACGTAGTGCGAGACCGGTTCTTCCCAATATGGTTTTGCCGTGTAGAGTATGAAGATGAAAAGGATGAATAGGAATAATCGTTTCATGGAATCGCCCCCTTTCCCCCTATTGTAACCTCTTGGTGCGTGATGAATACAGCGGGAACCCCTCGTGTGGAAATTATTTCCTTAGATGCTGGACCTTAAGGCGGTGATTACTCCAAGTTCCTCATTTCCAGTCACGAGGGAAAAACGGTATACTGGTAGAACAACTGATGATCGGAGTTAAAAGCGTATGAATTTATCGAAAAAAATGATGAATGTACAAGCGATGGAACAGTGTGTGGACGTATTTCGTTGCCCGATTTGTTCGTCTGAAATGGAAATGGTGGAGCAATCACGGTTTGTCTGTCTTGCCAATCATTCATTCGACTTATCGAAAAATGGCTATGTGAACCTGGCTCCGCAAGCACATGTGACGAAGTATGATAAAACGCTGTTTGAAGCACGAAGGACTGTGATGAACAGCGGCTTTTTTGCCCCAGTTTTAGAAGCGGTCATCCGAACGATTGAGTCGCATCAGGCTGGAAAAGCTCGGACAGTCATATTGGATGCCGGTTGTGGAGAAGGCTCCCATTTGTCAACGATTGCCTCCCGATTGACGGGTGAAGTGAAAGGAGTCGGCATCGATCTCGCGAAAGAAGGGATTGCCGCAGCAGCAAAGGAACATCCAGGTGCAGTGTGGAGTGTAGCGGACCTTGCGAATTGCCCCTTTCAAGATGAAAAAATCGATGTCATAGTAAATATTTTATCACCCGCGAATTACGCGGAATTTGACCGCCTACTTAATAAGGAAGGGTTATGCGTCAAAGTGGTTCCGGAAGCCGGCTATTTGCAGGAGTTGCGGGCCATCTTCTATAAAGGGAAAGAACAGAAAGAGGAAACGGATCCAGTGGGTCGTTTTACGGAACATTTTGACGCGGTTCGTACCGAAAAGATCACGTATGCATTTCCGCTGGCTAAAGATCTTCTTGCACCGCTCATCCGGATGACGCCGCTCACATGGGGAGCGAGTGAAGAGAAGGTGGCGGAAGCGCTGCAGATGGACATACCGGAAATAACGATCGATTTTACGGTGATATCGGGTTTGAAACGGTCTCATTGAAGGAAAGAGGTGGGGCGGATGTTTGGTGGGATCAGCAGCACACCGAGTTGGTTTTACATTGTGGCAATCGCAGCCATTGCGCTGATTATCATTTTCATCGAGTGGAAGACGCGGTAAAGGGGATGTTGGGTTGGTTAAAAAGAAGGTAGACAAGAGGCAGAAACCGAAACTATCCGCCGAACATAAGCAAATGCCGTTCAATCGGATCTGGGATACCGACGGTTATATTGAAAAAGTGTGTTTTGACGGTGGCGTGTTGAACGGCGCGGAAGGGGAGCGTTTGACGTTCGACGATGTCCGATTCAAAGATGTGTCGTTTGCGGGCGGCGATTTTACAGGGGCTGAATTCGTCGACGTGGTGTTCGATACTTGTGATTTTTCTAATGCAAGTTTCCAGAATGCAACATTCCATCGATGTGAAATCAACCATTCGAAATTAACAGGTACGGATTTTGCGAACGCCAAGATTGGTCACACTATAATGAATGAGTGTGACGGACGTTATGTCAATTTGAGTTTTTCTGGCATGAAAGAAGTCACTTTTGCCGAGTGTAATCTAACAGACGGTGATTTTTATGAATGTGCGTTCAAAGCGGTACAATTTACGAAATGCAAGATGGATAGCATTAACTTTACCGAAACGGACTTGGACGGCATCGATTTGTCAGACAGCACTTACGAGCAGATTGAAGTGTCCTTTCCGAAAATCGCTGGTTGCATCGTCTCGAAGGAGCAGGCAATCGGGTTTGCCCGTGTACTGGGGTTATCAGTTAAAGAAGAATGATGGTATACTAAACGAAAATCAAGTGGAAAAGAGTGGACAGCTATGTTGACATTTGAACAAAAACAAGCAATTATCGAATCCTTCCCGGAATTGACACGTAAAGATGTGTCGATGAAACGGGTCAACTATCATTATGAGGACAGTTTGTACGACAAAACAGTCGTCGTTCAGCATCTTCACCCGAACGGCAACGGCTTCATCTATGTAGCAGGAGTTCCAGGCTACGACGCGGATGAGCGCGGACTTGTCAATATCCGTGAAGCAACAGAGGAAGAGTTGCGGAAAACGATTGCAGATTCCATACAGGCATTGTCACAAGGCGAAGATGAAGAGCAGCCTGTCGAACAGAAATGGGTGAATGCAGACGGGGAAGAACTCATTCTAATGGAAGAGTTAGGTGCGTGGAATTTATATCACGGTTTGAATTTGGAAGATAGTTTCGGCGATTACGCGGAAGCGCTCGCTTATTTGAAGGAAGAACAATTCAAGCAAGCGCCAGGCGATGCGCGATGAAAGGTCAGCACCTCGTCATCGGGTTAGTGCTGTTCGTCATTGCTGTCGTAGCAGCGGTCTATTTCACGATGATGGCATCGTTCAATAGCGTAGAAAGCGGGATGGAACCGGTCAGTGAACTAGTTGAAGAGAACCAATTGGCGGAGTGAGAACTCCGTCTTTTTTTATTGTCTTATTGTATGTGTTAGGCATGTGAATCAATTACATAATTACTTATGCTACCTAATAGTTCGAGTAATCTTCTTGAGTTATGTAAAATTGTTTGTCATTACAGAGTTTTAGTTACATTGATTGGAGCGGAAATCAGTGGTATTTCAGATTTCAACCTTTATAGATAGAAAGTATGAATGCAGATAGGTTTAAATGTGCAACTTTTTTGAAAACAAATAGGTGCTTCCTAACCATTTTCCTCTATTTACCTGTTTTCCTATATGCATTGCCGCCGTACTGTGGTTAATTAAGGGAGAGAAGATTGTGAAAATGGGGGAATAGAAAATGAGGTATGGGAGACTATTGTTCGCATTAGGCGCAAGTGCACTCGTATTGGCGGCGTGCAGTGAAGATGAAAAAACGCCTGAAGTGCAGGCGGAAGTGGAAGAGTCGGCAACTGATGTAGATACGGAAGAAACCGAAACGGCTTCTGAAGTGGACGACGCGTTAGCGGAGCTGCGTGCCGCTTTGGAAGACCGGGAGAAATCTGACGAACCGGTACCGGCAGACGACTCGGAAATTCTCAATCCGAACATCGCGGAAATGACAGAAGGGGATGTCGAGGTCCTTTATACAAACAAAAAACCCGGATATGCCCATGACATGGACGGTTTCGTCGTGACAATCGACGAGTACCAAATTACAAAAGTATCCGATGTGAACCGGGATTCTGAGTATCTGTTCAAAGGAGCCCAGGAAGGGTATGTCGTTACAGCTTTGGCAACCTATGAAAACAAACGTAGCAATCCGGTCTATTATGCGGCATTTTCTTCCCTTCTTATGGATGATCGATATGACGTCGTCTATGGCGATAAATACAAATTAATACCGCGTGAAATAGCGTTGGTATCGGATGATCCGGCCAGTGTCAATAAATATCCCCCTGGTTTCAAGAAGCAAGGCTTTCTATCGTTTGTCATGACGAATGAACAATACGACAAGCTAGAGACAACGAGCCCGAAACTAATTATTGAAGGCGGCGCTTCCGAACGGGAAGATATGCGCGAATCCTTTAGAGAAGAAGCTGTTTTCGATTTCATTTACAGTGGGGATAGTGAGGAAGCGGTAGCAACAGGTCCTGCCTTTTTCCGTGACGATTTGACGAATCAAAACATCGCCAGTAAGACGATGATTTTCGAGAAAACGGACATTGGGCAGAAATTGGAGCTTGAAGGCGTGGGAGTTACGCTTGAAGGTGTCCAATATACGGAGATTGAGCCGACGGAACAATATAAGAGCACTTTCCGCAACTTCGCGGATGACGGCATTATCGCGCTCACTGTGAAGTTGAATGTCGACAACCAATCTGAGGAAACGATTCGGTTGGATGGCATCGGCTCGATTTTGAGTGTGGATGACAATGATTTCAGGTATTTGTATCAAGGATCACTTGAACCGGATACGTCAAAAAAGCTTAAACCTAGTGAGTCGGGCGAAAAGCTGCATGTGTTCCTGATGGATAAATATCAGTTCGATCGCCATGAAAAGTTCGAGCTCATCTTTGGACCGTTTTCTGCAGAAGATGGGAAAAAATTGTTCAAAGGACGCGATTTAGTCTTTAAGTTGCCTCGGAAATAATGGGTAGTGCATCGGGGTTTTCCATTTCCTGATGCACTTTTTCAATCTGAAGGAGTGGTGGTTTGGTGAGGAAGGATTTGATGAGAGCCCTTGTTTTAGGGCTGACTGTAATAATGCTGGGGGCATGTGCAAAAGAGGAGCAGGCGGAGAAGGAAACGCCTGAGATGGATGCGGAAAGCGCGTTGAAAGAGTTAAGAGAGGAATTGGATGCGGGAAAAGATACGAAGCAAGCCGGAAAAGTTCGTAGTTCAGAGGATACCGTCCTTAATCCGAACTTGGCTAAAATGACGGAAGGGAATGTAGAAATCCTCTATACCAATAATAAACCGGTGATGCTCAACGATATGGACGGTTTTTTCGTGTCCATCGATAACTATCAAATTACCAAAGTGTCCGATGTAAACCGACTGAATGAGAGCATCTTTAAAGGGGAAACCGGAGGATATGTCGTTACGGCATCGATGAGGATTGAAAATAATCGGAAAACCCCTGTCTATTATTCAAACTATGCATCCATTAACTTGGAAGATCGTCAAGATCGGGTCACCGGCAATACCTACTATTTTGTTCCTCGGGAAGAAATGCTGCGTTCTGACAATCCTGATGAGCCGGATCTCTATCCGCCAGAATTTCAAAAACAAGGGTTCCAATCATTTGTCATGACGGAAGAGCAATATGCGAGGATGAAGGAAACCCATCCTAAAATCGTCATCACAGGAGATGCAAGGGAAAAGAAGGATGACTATTCGAGGAAATACGGGGATGCGGTTTTTGATTTTAGTTACAGTGCTGAATATGAAAAAGAGTTAGCTTCAGCTCCTGTGTTTTACCAAGATGAAATCGTCAATCAAAACTTGGGTGAAAAGACGATGCTCTTTGAAAAAAAGGGAATTGGGCAAGTGTTGAACCTTGGAGGTGTCGATGTCGAGTTCGATGGGGTTGAGTATACGGAAATCGAAGTATCGCCTAAACAAATGGAGAAGTTCTATCGATTTGAAGAAGGTGATGTGATTTACGCGCTGACCGCTAAATTCAGAATTGAAAACAATTCCGATGAAACATTGGATCTAGGCGCAATCTACTCCACACTCTACGATGCAAGTGAAAACCGGTATAGGAGGGAAGGCATGTTGGAACCGGATAGAATCCGCCTGCTAGAACCGGGGGAATCAGGTGAAAAGCTCCACGTCTTTTTATTTACAAAAGAGGAGTTGGAGCAAATCGAATCACCCTCCCTTGCATTCGGCCCTTTCGGAGGCGATGACAAAAGACTCTTCAAAGGGCGGGACATCGTCTTTAAAATACCGTATTGAATGGAAAAAAAGCACTCAGGATCTCATTTCAGATCCAAGTGCTTTTTTTAGGTTTAGACATTGGCCACTTTATGCTTGTATTAATGCCAATTCCCTGCCTTATAAGGCCCTTTTCGGAACGGTAGCCACCAGTTCCATTTGCCGAACAGCTTCATCAGGCTTGGGACGAGGAGGAGGCGGATGATCGTTGCGTCGATGGCAACCGCAATGGCAATGCCGACGCCGATCTGTTTGACGGGCATGACATCCGTGAAGGCGAATGCACCCGTCAGGACAATCATAATCAGTGCCGCTGACGTAATGATTTTGCTCGTTGTCGCAAGCCCTTCGACTGTCGCCCGGTCATTGTCGAACGTATTGGCATACTCTTCCTGCATCCGTGAGATGAGGAATACTTCATAGTCCATGCTCAAACCGAAGACAAGACTGAAGATGATGACGGGAATGATAAGCGCAATCGTCCCGGCTTCGATGCCGAAATGGCCGTATTGGAATATATAGACAAGGATACCGAATGTAGCCGACAACCCGACAATGTTCATTATAATCGCCTTAATGGGAATCAAGATTGAGCGGAACGCAATCATCAGGATGAAGAATGTCGATACCACGATGATAATCAGGGCATACGGTATCTTATCCCATATTTCATCGAAGATTTCCTGATTGAATTTCGGTTGTCCGCCGATGGATAGGTTCCATTCCGTTGCTTTTGTGGACCAATCACGCGTCCACTCTTGTGCTGCTTCGGACGCGCCGGCTGCTCCAAGTGTCACCGGTATCATCAGTTTGTCTTTTTGCACGAATGTTTCAAGAAGAGGGGAGAGGCCGGCTGCCATTTCCGGCATTTGCATGGCTTGTTCCCATTGTTCCACTGTAGCGATGTCGCTGGTGGTGAAAATCGTTGATACGTTATCGACGAGCGGATCATTTGTAAGTTCTTCCTCCAGTGTTTTCATCGACCGAAGCCCTTCTCCTTTGTCCCAACCGCCTATCCGCTCTACAACGACGAAGACGGACGATTGGTCGCCAAGGCCAAATGTTTCATCCATTAATTCAAATGCTTGGCGTGTATCATAGGATTTCGGCAATGAATCAATCGCAGGAATCGTTAATTCCATATTCTTCACTGGAATCATAGCGATGCCCAGAAGTATGAATGCTGCGATTGTAATGGTGACTGGGCGTTTAATGACGCGGTTTGCAAACTTGCGCCAAGCATCCAATCGATTGGGTTTCGGTTTTAGCAACTGCCATTTGTCGATGCGATCGCCAAGTGCGATCAGAACGGAAGGGAGCAGCGTTACGGAAGTGAGAACAGCCATCCCGACAACAATCATTCCGCCAATCGCGATATTTTGAAAGATCTCAACCTGGATAATCATCATGGCGCCGAGCCCGATAAAGACGCAAAATGCCGAAAAGATAACGGATCTTCCTGCAGTACGAATCGTCGTTGCAACCGCCTCGAACAGCTCGCTCTTGCGGCGTTCCTCACGATAGCGGCTGATGAACAGCAATGCGAAATCGATACTGAGCGCGAGTCCGAGCATCGGAATAATGTTCAGCACGAAAATGGAAAGGTCCATCTGCCCGCTAATCATCGTCAGCAGGCCGAACGAGGTCACGACTGTCACGATGCCGATGATGAGTGGCACGAACGATGCGACAACTGTCCCGAATGCGAAAAGCAGAATGATGATCGCAATCGGCAGACCAATCGCTTCAGCTGTCATCAAGTCTCGTTGGCTTGCGGCGTTGATATCTTTTGAAATTGCGGATGAACCGGTTAGCGTGATTCCTTTTGCATCGCCAACCGTGTCACGGATCATTGTCACGACATCGGACATATTTTTTTCCTCATTATCAAAATGAAGCAAGGCATACGAAGCGCCTGTTTTATACTGGTCTCCATTGTCCAGTGGAGATTCGATTTCCGACGTGATCCCGAGTTTTTCAATTTTGTCGAGCGTTGAAGTGATTTGATCATCAGCAACGGCATCGAAAACGAGAAACATCGTTTCAGCGGGCATATCGAATGTATCGGAAACAGTATCCATCACTTCGGCGTGTTCGCCATCCATCTGAAAACCGTCACCTTCGAGAAGCCCTGGTAACTTAATGGCGAAAACCGCCATAACTGCAAAAATGGTGATCCACGCAATGATAATTGTTTTATGGGCTTTTGTCACAAACTGGGCAAGAGTACGCATGTCATTCATCCTTCCTATGTATCAGTCAAACTTATTCTTCTATACTAACGGAAAATGGAACAAAAGTCTTTTTGAGGGGGGTCAAGGTAATCGTTAAACGTGGCATGCCTACAGCCAGAACGATTAAGCCTCACACGATAACCGCATGGGTACTAAAAATAGGCAAAGAAAAAAGCCATCCCCTAAGGGAGTGGCTTTTGAATGGTTAAAATCAAATTAGTTTTTAGTTACGTTTGTAGCTTGAAGACCACGTTGGCCTTGCTCGATTTCAAACGTTACATCTTGGCCTTCTTCAAGAGACTTGAAGCCTTCGCCTTGGATAGCTGAGAAATGTACGAATACATCGTCGCCATCTTCACGTTCGATAAAACCAAAACCTTTTTCTGCGTTAAACCATTTTACTTTACCTTGTTCCATGTTTGTTTCCTCCTCGTGTGCTTTGTGCACACATTGTGTTACTATCCTTGCTCAAGTCTTGAAGCGGTCAAGATTATTCGTGACCATCACGCCGAACAAAAATAATTCTTCTTTATCATAGCAGAGCCTAATTGACATTGCAAGCTAAATGACTGAAATTAAAAAAACAAATTCAAAATTCGGTATACAATTGCGGCGAGTGTTGCTGAAATTGGCAGGGTAATGACCCATGTCATCACAATTTTTTGTGCGATGCCCCAATTGACGCCCTTCACACGTTGAGCCGATCCTACACCCATGATTGCAGAAGAGATGACGTGCGTTGTACTGACAGGCAAGTGGATAAGTGTTGCCCCGAAAATGATGATTGCGGATGATAAGTCAGCCGCAGCTCCATTCACCGGGCGGATTTTCATGATCTTACCGCCTACAGTCTTGATGATTTTATACCCGCCGATTGACGTCCCGATCCCCATTGCTGTTGCTGCAGAAATCCGAACCCAGAGTTGAATATCGTCACCGGTCTGTAAATTGGCGGCGATAAGTGCCATTGTAATGATCCCCATGGCCTTTTGTGCATCATTTGTCCCGTGCGTGAAAGCTTGCAGTGCAGCCGTACAAACCTGTAGATTGCGGAGTCGTCTATTTGCTTTGAATAAATTCCTGTTTTTGAATAATACCTTGAACAAGGTCATCATGAGGAAACCGACCACTAGAGCGATAAATGGTGAAATGAGAAGCGCCTGTAATATTTTCAAAAAGCCGGTGTAATTCAATATACCGAAACCGGCTGCAGAAATAGCCGCCCCAGCAATTGAACCGATTAGAGCGTGGGATGAACTGGATGGAATTCCGTAATACCACGTGATTAGATTCCAGGCAATAGCGGCTGTAAGTGCTGCCAAGATGACGAGTGAGCCGTTATCAAGAACGAAAGGATCGACAATGTCTTTGGAAATTGTCTTGGCAACGCCTGTAAATGTGAGCGCACCGATAAAGTTCATGATAGCCGCCATGAAAACAGCGGTCCTCGGTTTTAATGCACGTGTCGACACGGATGTGGCAATAGCGTTTGCCGTATCGTGGAATCCGTTGATAAAATCAAAAGCGAGCGCGAATACGACGACCATTATCGTAAGGAACAGTATTGTATCCATAGGTCTCCTCCTTACGCGTTTCGCATAATGATCGTTTCGATTGTATTGGCGACATCTTGGCAATAATCCGCGATATCTTCAAGCTGCTCGTAAATATCTTTGAGTTGGATAATACGGATCGGGTCTTTTTCACGGATGAAAAGCTGTTTGACGGATACGCGGAAAACTTCATCGCAAATTCGTTCGTACTCTTTAATAAGTACTGCATGATCACGCATCGCTTCAAGTTTTTTTCTCGCAAGTAGATGCATCGCTTTGACAATTTCATCCGTACTATTCACGATGTGTTCCATGAATTTCTGTATATATTCATCAATTTCAACGAGGGAAAACATTTCAAGATGTGCTGCGAAATGTTCGATACCATCAAGCACATCATCCATTTTATTGGCCAATTGCAAAATGTCTTCCCGTTCAATCGGCGTCATGAATGACTTGTTAAGCTTTGAGATGAGTTCATGGATGAGTTTGTCACCTTCAGTCTCGTAATTCTTAAGCTTAATGCTCACTTCTTTCAAATCAGCTACAGAACTAACTTTAAAGTCGTCTGCATAATGGACCGCTTCTTGAACATTTTTAGCAATTGCCAAAAGTGCTGAGAAGAATGGATCTGTTTTTCGTTGATTAAACATCATCGTGCCTCCAACCCGTCAATGGGAGATAATTTTTGTAAATCTATCATAGCAAATACGATTTGAGATACCTATACTTTTCGCCATGGTTCACATGAAATTAACGCAATCCTTACAGAAATCCTGTAGTTCTTTAATAAGGACCTACTATATAGTAGATAAAATGGCGGGCTATATGCAACACCATACCCGTCTTTCCTGGAAACAGAACCCGTTTTTCAACTTAATGGAACGACAAAGAAAAGAAATGGATAAAACGGAAACTAATTTTCAGCAAATTGAAACCAAAGGCGGAATAGTACGTATAGTTAAGTGAAAAGAAAAAGGTGGAAGCGGAGGTGATGAAATGGAACTGTTTGGGATGCCGATTGTGCAAGTCTATTTAGTGGTGCTGATCATTGCAGCTCTTGCGACTTTATTGTATATCTTTTTCAGTGATATGGCGGAGGGAATCGGGGAAGTTAGCCCGTTCTTGGACCCGGCGGTCGTCCTTTCATTTATTACATTTGTGGCGGCAGTTGGGTATATTTTAGAACTTGTCACGGCATGGAATAGCGGAATCATTTTAGTCATTGCTCTTGCCACTGCATTTGTACTCGATTTACTACTTTATTTCTTTATACTTCTTCCATTGAGATCGGCGGAAGTGTCGATGGCTTATACGGATGAGTCGCTGTTAGGGCAGGTCGGAAAAGTGATCGTTCCTGTACCAATCGATGGATTCGGTGAAATTGTCATTGAGACGGTGAATGGCTTGATTTCAAAACGAGCGGCAGGATACGAGAATACAGCGATTGAGTATGGAAAAGAAGTGTTGGTTATTGAAGTGAAGAATGGGACATTCATCGTTAAAGAGTATGAACCATTCCGCTTTAAATAAAGATTAGGGGGAATAGTGATGGGAATTTGGATTGCAATTGGAGTTGTCGCATTTGTTTTGCTCGCGGTTATCCTCGTCTATATTTCGAAATATAAGACAGTTGGGCCGGATGAAGCATTGATTGTGACAGGAAGTTATTTAGGGTCGAAAAATGTACATACGGATGAGTCGGGTAACCGTATCAAAATCATCCGTGGGGGCGGGACATTCGTGTTCCCGGTCTTCCAGCAAGCGGAGCCGCTCAGTCTACTATCGAGCAAGCTTGAAGTGACGACGCCGGAAGTTTACACAGAGCAAGGTGTACCGGTTATGGCAGACGGAACGGCAATCATTAAAATCGGTGGTTCCATTTCTGAAATTGCAACAGCTGCCGAGCAATTTTTAGGGAAATCGAAAGCGGACCGCGAAAACGAAGCGAAAGAAGTATTGGAAGGTCATTTGCGTTCGATTCTTGGCTCGATGACAGTCGAAGAAATTTACAAAAATCGAGATAAGTTCTCCCAAGAAGTACAACGTGTGGCGTCTCAGGACCTTGCAAAAATGGGTCTCATCATCGTTTCTTTCACCATTAAAGATGTGCGCGATAAAAACGGCTACCTCGATTCCCTTGGGAAACCGCGTATTGCACAGGTAAAGCGTGATGCGGATATCGCAACCGTTGAAGCTGAGAAAGAAACTCGCATTAAAAATGCAGAAGCATCAAAGGAAGCGCAAAAAGCTGAAATAGAGCGCGCGACGGAAATCGCGGAAGCCGAGAAAGAAAACCAGCTGAAAGTTGCAGAGTACCGCCGCGAGCAGGACGTCGCAAAAGCGCGTGCCGACCAAGCGTACGAGTTGCAATCCGCCCGTTCCAAACAGGAAGTTATGGAGCAGGAAATGCAGATCCAAATCATTGAGCGTCAAAAGCAAATTGAACTGGAAGAGAAAGAAATTTTACGTCGTGAGAAGCAATATGATTCCGAAGTGAAAAAGAAAGCGGACGCGGACCGTTATGCCATCGAGCAAAATGCGGCAGCCGAAAAGTCGAGGCAGTTGGCAGAAGCGGACGCAGAGAAATACCGCATCGAAGCGAGAGCGACTGCGGAGGCGGAAAAAGTTCGACTTGACGGTTTGGCGAAAGCCGACTCCCAACGCGCACAAGGGGAATCGGAAGCGGACATCATCCGTTTGAAAGGTCTTGCGGAAGCGGAAGCGAAACGGAAAATTGCCGAAGCGTTCGAGCATTACGGAGAAGCGGCAGTGCTTGATATGATCGTTCGTATGGTTCCTGAATACGCAAAACAAATTGCAAGCCCACTTGCGAATATCGATAAGATCACAGTCGTCGATACGGGCGGTGGCGAAGGCGGCGGTGCAAATAAAGTAACATCGTACGCAACGAACTTGATGTCGACATTGCAAGAATCACTGAAGGCATCTTCCGGCATCGACGTGAAAGAAATGCTCGAAAATTATTCCGGAAAAGGAAACATCCGCCCAAGCATCGATCATTTGGCGGAAGAAGTAAAAGCGGCAAACGTAAAACAACCAGCACCACCACAACAGGCACTTGCAGAAGCAGCAGCAGACGAAGCAAAATAAGCTTTACACTAAAGAGCCCAGACGCATCACGCGTGCTGGGCTCTTTTAGAATGAGGCCCTTAATGATTGAGAGTTTCCTATCGTGAAAGCAACCAATACCCAAGCGAAGCGCCCAATCCACTCCGCCGCATTCTATGTACCCTCAAATTATCTTAAGAAAATCTTCATATTTATCCTCACGAACCCTTAAGAATCTTCTACTACGATGGAAACAGCAAAGAAAGTTGGAGGGATCACGAAATGATCAGTGTAAGGGATTTGAATCATTCATTCAAAATTGGAAAGAAAGGCAAAGAGAAGCGTGTTCCCGTGTTAAGGGGGCTGTCGTTCGACGTGTCAGAAGGAGAAATTGTGTCAATCGTTGGCAAGAGTGGCTCTGGGAAATCGACGTTGCTCCATATCATGGCAGGATTTCTGACGCCGGAAAGTGGAGAAATCCATGTGAATGGAACGAAGACATCGTTGTTCAATGAAGTAGAAAATGCGGAATTTAGGCTGAATCATTTCGGTTTCGTCTTTCAGAATTTCCAGCTGATGCCCGGGCTGACAGCACTTGAAAATGTTGAGCTACCCCTTAAGCTGAAGGGGATTAACAAACGTGAACGGCTGAAGAAAGTGAAAGAACTTATGCAAAGTGTTGGCCTAACAGACGTACAAGACCATTATCCAAACGAATTATCCGGCGGTCAGCAGCAGCGAGTCAGCATCGCACGTGCGCTCATCACTGATCCGCCCGTCATTTTCGCAGACGAACCGACGGGAAGTCTCGATTCGGAAACGGAGCAGGACGTTCTTCTCCTTATCCAATCGCTAAATAAAAACAGAAATATCACGTTCGTCATCATTACCCATGACGATGAAGTGGCGCAGACTGCGGACCGCGTCTATCGAATGCATGACGGAGAATTGACGGAAGGCGGCGTACAGCATGCAATTTAGGGACCAGATCGATTTCGTACGGCAACATATTAAGAAAAACAAAATGCGTGTCTTCATGACAGTGCTGGCGGCGACAATGGGAACCTCATTCCTAATAGTCCTCGCATCCGTCGGGTTCGGGCTCCATGAAACACTCCGGGAAGAAATTCTCTCCAACCGGAAAGTGACGGAGCTTGAGGTGTATAGTGATGAGATGAATCAAGAGAAAGTGGATGAATTGAAAGGGCGGGAACATGTCAAAGCGGTTGTCTACCGACAGTTCGTTTCCGTGGAAGAGGAAGTGAAATTCGGTAATCTTACAAATACAAGTGGGATGACCGTAACGGATTTTGTTGAAGAAGAAAAAGCGAATTTCTCCCTTGCAGAGGGGCGAATGCCAGAAAATGCGAGTGAGGTCGTTGTCGGAAGCCATTTCGCTCAGTTTCTCCTGACAGAGGAAGAGTTAGCGGGCGAAGGTGATGAGGAGTACAAGGGATATGAAGGAGAGTTGCTCGGAAAACCGATTACGTATCAACTAAAAGACATTGAGGGGAATCTGCTTGGCGACAAGCTGGAGTTGACGATTGTCGGTGTCGGAAAGAAACCAGCGAAAGATTGGGATCAGGATCGCAGCGTTTACGGAGATGTTTCGATACTGTCGGAGATTGAGCGCATTTTCTATGCCGGGGAGAATAAGGCTGGAGATGAGCAACCGGGTGATCAGCCATTATACTATGGGAATGTTAGTGTTCATGCAGACAAATTGGAAAATGTAAAAATGCTTTCCACAGCGTTGAAAGAGGACGGATACAGCGTCTATTCGATTGCAGATGAACTGGAACAGCTCGATGTCTTTTTCTTGGCATTGAAGGCCGGTCTCGTATTCGTCGGGACAATCGCAATTCTAATCGCCTCTATCGGTATCTTTAACACGATGACAATGGCGGTGACGGAGCGGACGCGTGAAATTGGTGTGATGAAAGCGATCGGAGCGGATCCAAAATTGATCCAACGGCTATTTTTGATGGAAAGTGCATGGATTGGTATCATTGGAACGATACTCGCCATTGTCATTTCGTATGGCGTAAGCATCGTATCGAATTATCTTTTGCCGATTATCGTTTCAGCTGCACTTGGCGAAGAGGACCTCGGAAGCTTGGACGTCACATTCTCCATCATACCATGGCAACTTGTCCTGATCGCGTCCACCATCAGCATCGGCGTCGCGATGATTTCAGGCTGGCGCCCTGCACGTAAAGCGACGAAAATCAATGTTATCAATGCATTGCGCCAGGAGCTATAAAATGGGTAGGCAACTGTTCAACACGGGCAGTTGCCTTTTGCCTGTGGCCCCAGAATCGGCGCCCTGCGCTTTTGCTATTGGTTAAGAGAGTGCTATAATGACAGATAATTCTAGTTGTCGAAAGTTGAAAGGGGTCTCTATTAGTTAATGAATGCAATTGAAAACCAAGCCGATAAGGCGAAACCGTTAGGCAAACTATGGATTGTCCTTCTATTAGGCTCGCTCACGGCTTTCGGTCCGCTATCGCTGGACATGTATTTACCGGCACTACCGTTTGTTGCAGAAGACATGCAAACGACGACTTCCCTCGCACAGCTAAGTCTAACCGCCTGCTTATTGGGGCTAGCGATCGGCCAACTCATTTTTGGCCCGTTAAGCGATATCAAAGGCAGACGGAAGCCACTCGTCATTACACTGGTTATTTACGCAATCGCCTCGCTCCTTTGTGCATTAAGTCCAAGCATCTGGGTCTTCATTGGCTTGCGTTTTGTCCAAGGATTGACGGGAGCGGCAGGAATCGTTATTGCCCGGGCATCCGCACGTGATATGTATTCTGGTAAAGAGTTAACAAAATTTGTCGCTTTACTGGCACTCGTAAATGGGGCTGCCCCCATTTTGGCACCTATTTCCGGCGGTGTGATTTTAAACTTTGCCAGCTGGAATGGAGTCTTCATCATTTTAAGTATAATTGGTCTTATTATGTTTTTATCGGTTCTGTTCTTTTTACCGGAAACCTTACCCGAGCAAAATCGGTCGGAAGGTAGCCTGTTCGCTGTCTTTAGAGCGTTTGGGAATTTAGTTAAAAACCGTGTGTTCATGGGGGTTGCTTTTACGCAGGCGTTTGTCTCAACAAGTATGTTTGCCTATATTGCAGGTTCACCTTTCGTTTTGCAGAATATGTATGATGTAACGCCCCAACAGTTTTCAATCTTGTTTGCCGTCAACGGTGCCGGTATTATTATCGCTGCACAAGCAGCAGGTAGACTATCAAGTGTTGTCAGTGAAGTGAAATTGCTGTTCGTTGGCGTAACGATTTCGTTCATTGGTAGTTGTTTCCTGGTGATTGTGGTTGTCAAAGGGCTTCCATTGCTGGCATTGACTGTTGCGCTCTTTTTGGTGGTCTCCAGTGTTGGGTTGGTGTCCACAACGTGCTTCTCGATTGGGATGCAAACCCAGGGGAAATCGGCGGGAAGTGCTTCCGCTTTTCTAGGATTGCTTCCATTTGTCGGCGGTGCCATCGCTGCACCACTTGTTGGTATCGCGGGCGACCAGACGGCTGTGCCGATGGGCATAATTATTTTTGTATGCAGTGCTAGCGCTATGTCCATTTATTTGTTTTTCGTGAGAAGGAATGTCCGCGGCGAGGTTGCTTAGTTTTCCCCAAGGTGGTTGCTATCAATCTTGATTTTAAACTGAAAATTCTTTCTCTGAGACTAGTCAGGTGAAAAGAAGGGGTCACTCATGAGATAATGAAACTAGATACATAGGAAAGGTGATGGCGAAATGGATTATCGTATTGAACATGACACATTTGGCGAGATTCAGGTTCCTTCGGACAAGTTGTGGGGGGCTCAGACACAACGGAGTAAGCAAAACTTCAAAATCGGCGGGGAGAAAATGCCGATCGGAGTCGTGCGCGCTTTTGCCCATCTGAAAAAGTCGGCGGCAATTGCTAGTCATTCACATGGAGCTATTTCGGAAGCGAAGATGAAAGCAATTTCCGCGGCGGCTGATGAAGTCATCGCAGGGAATTTGGATGATCATTTCCCACTTGTCGTTTGGCAGACGGGCAGCGGTACACAATCCAATATGAATATGAACGAAGTACTTGCACACCGGGGCAATCAATTGCTTGAAGAATGGGGTGAGGAGGAGCGCCTTCATCCGAACGACGACGTCAATAAATCACAAAGTTCAAACGATACATTCCCGACGGCGCTGCATGTTGCAGGTGTCATTGCGGTCGAAGAACAATTGGTCCCGGCACTTGGTAAGTTGAAAGAGACATTTGCTCAGAAATCCCAGGAATTCATGGATATCATTAAAATCGGCCGTACACATTTACAAGATGCAACGCCATTGACACTTGGCCAGGAAATTAGCGGCTGGCACCGCATGCTGGAGAAAACGGAAAAAATGATTGTGGACAGTGTCCAATCTATGAAAGAATTGGCAATCGGAGGAACAGCAGTTGGGACAGGCTTGAATGCACCGGCAGGGTTCGGAGATCGTGTCGCTGCAGAAATCAGTCAAGCGGTCGGCATTGAATTCACGTCCGCACAAAACAAGTTCCATTCATTGACGAGCTATGACGAAGTCGTTTATGTCCACGGTGCCATCAAAGCGCTGGCGGCAGATCTCATGAAAATTGCCAATGACGTTCGCTGGTTAGCGAGCGGACCTCGTTCGGGTATCGGGGAAATTACGATTCCGGAAAATGAACCGGGTAGCTCCATCATGCCAGGAAAAGTGAATCCGACACAAAGTGAGGCACTGACAATGGTTGTTGCCCAAGTGATGGGGAATGATGCGACAATCGGTTTTGCGGCGAGTCAAGGGAACTTTGAATTGAACGTCTTCAAACCGGTTATCATATACAACTTCCTGCAGTCAGTCACATTGCTTACAGATGCTATGATCAGCTTCAACGAAAATTGTGCAGTCGGCATTGAACCAAACCGCGAAGAAATCGATCGCAAGGTGCAGAATTCACTCATGCTCGTGACTGCACTCAATCCGTATATCGGATATGAAAATGCAGCGAAAATCGCGAAAACGGCTCATGCGGAAGGCACGACATTGAAAGAGGCGGCTCTTAAAACAGGCTTGTTGACAGAAGAGCAGTTTGACGAATATGTAGTTCCATCAAAAATGATCGGGAAATAATCAGGCGATGGATTGTCCACAAAACTGTAACCCTTTCAGGCAATCGACTCCGTTATGATGATAGGACAACTATGTAAATAAGGAGTGGACACGTTATGAAAAAACGCTTGATGTTCATGATGTTTGCGGCACTGCTTGTCCTATCAGCGTGCGGTCAAAAAGGACATATGGATCATGAAGAACATGATTTAGCCCATGGGGAGCAGAGACAATTGCCGAATGGCGATCTGCAGGAGATGACCGCATCGGCGAATGTGTTACCGTCGTTCTTGGATGATAAACCAGAAGATATGCGCCTCGTCTACCAAGTCGCGGGGACGGCAACGGATATTCTCGATTACATGCCGTGTTATTGCGGATGTGGCGAAAGCGCGGGGCACGGCAGCAACACAAACTGCTTCATTGACGAAATCCGTGAAGACGGTTCTGTCGTCTGGGACGACCATGGGACAAGATGCCTCGTTTGTCTCGAAATCGCTGTGCAGTCAGTCCAGATGACGCAGGAAGGTAAATCATTAAAAGAAATCCGTGAATTTATTGATGAAACCTACAACGAAGGCTACGCAGCGCCGACAGATACGCCGATGCCGGCTTAAGTAGCCAGTGAAAAGCAGACACGAGATTGTGTCTGCTTTTTTGCATGGTATGGTAAAATCATGTAAAGGATTAACAGAATTTCTGAGTTGAAAAGAGGGAGTGGGCAAGTTGAAGGAATATCCATTTGTAGCTTCATGGAGTGGCGGGAAGGATTCCGCGATGGCTTATTACCGGGCGTTGAAAGCAGGGAGTATCCCAAAAAGACTGTGGACGATGTTTGAGGAAGATAAGGAACGATCGAAATCCCATGCACTGCCTTTTGAAGTTGTAGAAGCACAAGCCGAGAGAATTGGTGTCCCGTTAATGATCCGGGGAGCTGGTTGGAAAGGCTATGAAGTCCAGTTTTTGGACGCAATGAAGGAATGTAAGGATGCAGGTATTGACCATGGCGTATTCGGGGATATCGATCTTGTAGATCATTTGGAGTGGGTACAGAAAACATGTGCAAAAGTGGGTATGGAGGCAGTGCACCCGTTATGGATGGAACCTCGTCGTAAGATTCTAGAAGAATTCGTAGAAGCTGGATTCGAGGCCTACATTGTTGTCGTGAATACTAAAATGATGCCTGCTCATTTCATTGGTCGCAAATTTACGATTGAACTGATGGACGAACTGGATGTACTTGGCATCGATTCATGTGGGGAATCTGGTGAATTCCATACTGTGGTCGTCGATGGACCGATTTTCAGCGAGCGTGTACCGGTCGTCTTTACAGGGCAGCATGAAAGGGATGGCTATGTGTTTTTGGACATTGGATTGACGGGCACTGAAACAATCGTGAAAGTTTAAATGAACATGATTATTTGAACTTTCACGATTAAATGCGTGCCTGTCACCAAGGCAATTGGCTTTTTAATTCCCTTTCCAAAAATGGATTGGCATTCAACAGCTCTCTGAAATCATTATACCGTTTAGAGTCAGCGGCAGAGGGCTTTCTTCCCGTGTGATAAGCTCGGATCAATACGTTTTTTGGCGTGTGCGCCATATCGATGAACTCCAACAACTGCGTCTCATAGCCGACAAGCGTCAGCAGTTCCGCACGAATCGAGTCGGTGGCAAGTGCTGCAAATCGTTCTTTGATGAGTCCATGCTGCAACATGATATCGAGCGTAGGGGAATTGATTTGCGAGAATAACTCGTGCTGACAACAAGGCACGCTCAAGATGACCTTCGCTCCCCATTTCACAGCGCGGGCAAGTGCCATATCAGTTGCAACATCGCAAGCGTGTAAGGTGACTACCATATCCACAGACGTTTCATCGTTGTAGTCATTGATGTCACCGACCAGGAATTCAAGATTGTCATAGCCAAGGTCCTTCGCGATAGCACTGCATTCCTCAATCACTTCTTTTTTCAAATCAAGCCCCGTCACTTTAATGTCGAGCCCCTTTTCAACCCGCAAATAATGATACAGCGCGAACGTCAAGTAGGATTTGCCTGAGCCGAAATCGAGAATGCGGACAGGACGGTCTTTCGGTAAATAGGCAAGGGAATCATCGATGAATTCGACGAACCGGTTGATTTGCCTGAATTTGTCATGCTTCTGCTTTTTCACTTTGCCGTCGGATGTTTGGACACCGAGACGGACTAAAAATGGATACAGTGTGTTTTCATCCAGCAAATAATTCTTCTTCCGGTTATGCGTTAAATCAGCGACTTTCCCGGATTGTATGTTGTCCGATTTCCACATTACCTTGAATTTTTTCGATAGTTGGACATGGATTTTTTCATCCGAAAATTCAGCGTGCACTTGCTTGAAACGTTCGAGTAGCTGCTGTAAATGGTTGCGTAAGGTATCGGGTGTCACGTTTTCATGTTTTAAAATACGTTCATACTGGTATTCGAATTGGACATGTAACTGCCCTTTTATTTCCACAGGTTTCACTTTCACGCGTTTCAATTCATCCGTTTTTGTGCGGGATTGACTGATGGTCGCATTAATGAATGAGCCATCTGTCATCCGCAGCGCTAGTTCGTCTAGTAATTCTTCAAATTGCATTGTCATCGCTCCTAGGAAGTCACTTCTCTATACAGAATAACAAGAAAAGGGTGGCAAAAGCCAACCCCCTACACAGTTTAATCATTTTCTTTTACTTGACCTCAGTTAAATTCAAATCCCTGCTTGTTCAGGAAATCCTTCATATGTGTCCGTCGGGGAATCTCTAAGAAGTCTGCCATGGAGTTGGACCAGTTAGCGTCTTTTTGGTTAGAGCCTCGACTTAAATAGTAAGCATTCAAGATCTCATCGTATGCGGGGATGAGTGTTTCATACTTACTCGCGTCATAGCCGTTTTCATGTATGATCGCTTCCACGGGCAATCTCGGTTTCACTTCATTGGACTCATCCGGCTCTCCGATCGTCATGGCGAATATCGGCGCAACGCCTTTAGGTAAGCTAAGCAGATCGCTAATTTCTCCCGGAGCATTGCGCGCCCCTCCAATATAACAGATCCCATAACCCTTCGACTCGGCTGCTATGGCGACGTTCTGTGCGAACAAAGCTACGTCCGTGACGCCAACGAGCAAATTCTCCGCGTAAGAAAAGTCGATTTCTCTCCCCAGTAGCTCAGCACTTTTTTGAAGACGGTGAAAATCCGTACAGAAAATGAGGACGGCGCCTGCAGACAAGAGTTGCTGCGGATTTTTGGTGAGTTCGGCTAGCTTCTCTCGTTTGGTATTGTCAGTAACATGAATGACAGAGTAGGCTTGGACGAAGTGGGAAGTTGCCGCATGCTGGCCTGCTTGGATGAGTTCGTGCACGATTTCCTTTGATAATGTCGCATCTTTATACTTTCGCACGGATGCATGTGAAGTCAGTAATTCGATAACCATGAAATCCCTCCATATAATAGTTCTATGAATTAAGGGTAACAGAGTAGGATGGTGGTAAACTACCAATAAAGCTTGGGAATGGGGCGGAAATATGAGCTGGACAGAAGGTATTTCATTGACGACGGCGTTACTGATTGTCTTTCTTGTCATCATACCGATTACGTTTGCCATCTTTCTATATTTTTATGACAGAGGGCAAAAACAGCATGCGATTCTTCGCAATTACCCCATTTTAGGGCGGATGCGCTATGTACTAGAAAAAACGGGGCCGGAGCTTCGGCAATATCTATTTGATGACGATAATGACGGAGAACCGTTCAATCGTGAGGAATATTTGCATATGGTACTGCCAGGGAAATATTTGAACAGCGTTATAGGTTTCGGTTCGAAGCGTGATTTCGAACAAGCGGGTTTTTATATCCGTAACGCTATGTTCACGAAACAGAATGAGGAAATGCGTGTGGACAATGAAAATTTGGTGGATACGATGCGCTACATTGTCGATCAGGATAATCTCTTTGCCCGAAAAGAGCATCGGGAAGAGATTCCGACATTGCCATGGTTGTTGCCGGAAGAGGATGCAATTGTCATCGGACCGAATTGTGAGCATCCATTCCACGTCAGAAGTCTGTTAGGTCAATCGGGGATGAGCTACGGAGCGCTCGGAGAAAATGCCATTACTGCCCTTTCGAAAGGGATCGGTATGGCGAAGGGGGCGTGGATGAATACGGGGGAAGGCGGTCTATCGCCGCATCATTTAGCGGGTGAGGCGGATATTATTGCGCAAATCGGCTCGGGGCTCTTCGGTTTCCGGACGGAAGAAGGAGAATTCAGTTGGGAACGGGTACGTGAAAAAGCGGATATTCCACAAGTGAAAGCCTTTGAAATCAAGTTGGCACAAGGGGCCAAAATGCGTGGCGGCCATGTCGAAGGAGGGAAGGTGACAGAAGAAATTGCGGCAATCCGGAATGTTGTACCGTACACAACCATCAATAGTCCGAACCGGTTCCATCAGTTCAATGATTATCCGACACTCTTCGAATTCATCGATAAAGTCCGGCAACAATCGGGGAAACCGGTCGGGATTAAAATCGTTATCGGTGGCAAACAGGACGCCGAAGAACTCGCATTATTCATGCATGAAACTGGGATGGGCCCCGACTTCATCTCGCTTGACGGCGGAGAAGGTGGTTCGGGGGCGACATATCAAGATCTGGCGGACAGTGTCGGATTACCACTTCGTTCATCGATTCTCCTCCTTGATGACGCATTACGGAAATTTGAAGTACGCGACCGCGTGAAAATCATCGCTTCGGGTAAGGTCACAACGCCGGATCGTGCGGCAATCGTCTTAGCGATGGGGGCAGATCTTGTGCAGATTGCACGCGGTTTCATGATTTCAGTAGGCTGTATCATGGCGCATCGTTGCCATACGAATGATTGTCCAGCAGGGGTTGCGACAACTGATAAGGCGTTGCAGAAAGGGCTTGTCGTAGAAGAAAAAAAATACCGCGTGACAAATTATATTTTAACGATGCGCGAAGGATTATTCCGGATTGCGGCGGCAGCCGGCCTTGACTCGCCGACTAAATTGGAACGCCATCATGTCGTATACAAAGACCAACGAGGGCGCGTGTACCCGGTAGAATGAAATGACGTGTGCCGTTCAGTCTGAAAAGATGGAACGGCATTTTAGGTATGGTAATAAAATAGTGTTTATTGGACTTAGGTAACAATTACATGAAAGTAACCAATGCTTCCACAAGAGGATACAATGGTTTGGAGAAAGTAACCAAAGCACACCGCCAGCGAGAAAAGGTTTCGTACGATGCCTAGATTATTAATGTCAAAACATTTTGAATTGAGTTATAATATATAACGTGAAAAGGATTATGCAGAAAGGGGAATGGGACATGACGCTAGTTCAGAAAACAGTGGGGCAGATTGTGAGAGAACAAGCACAGTTGTATCCTGCACAAGAAGCATATATCTATCCGGAACATGGAATTCGGAAAACGTACCAGGAACTTGACGCAGAGACGAACGAACTTGCGAAGGCGTTTATTGGCATGGGGATTGAAAAAGGGGAACATGTCGCCATTTGGTCGGATAATAAACGCGAGTGGTTGTTAAGTCAGTATGCAACGGGGAAGATGGGGGCCGTCCTCGTTACAGTGAATACCAATTACCAAGCGGCGGAATTGGAGTATCTATTGAAGCAATCGGATGCGACTACCCTCATTTTGGATGAGGGCTTCAAAGGTACAAGTTATATAGACATCATTCGCAGAGTTTGTCCGGAGTTAGCGGGGAATGACAAAGGTAATTTGGTTAGTGGTGCATTTCCGCATTTCAAACGGGTCATTTTAATGACCGAACGGGAAGAGGAAGGCATGTTTACATGGTCGGAATTAATGGCGCATGCGGCCGATGTAACAGACCAACAATTGGAGAAGCGTTTCCGATTGCTTGATCCTGAAGATGTCATTAATATTCAGTACACATCGGGGACGACAGGATTTCCGAAAGGGGTCATGCTGACACATAATAACGTCGTCAATAATGGGAAGCTGATTGGTGACTTTATGAAATTGACCGAGCGGGATCGTGTCTGCATTCCGGTTCCGTTTTTCCATTGTTTCGGGTGTGTATTGGGCACATTGGCTGCAGTGACACATGGTTCCGCGATGATATTGTTGGAGCAATTCAATCCGCTTCGCGTCCTCCAGGCGGTTCAGGATGAAAAGGCAACTGCTTTGCACGGTGTACCAACGATGTTCATCGCGGAGCTCAATCATCCGAGCTTCAAGAAATTCGACACGTCTACATTGCGGACAGGCATCATGGCGGGGTCTGTCTGCCCGGCAGAAGTGATGAAACGGGTCATTGAAGATATGGGGGCGAGTGAAATCACAATCTGCTACGGTCAAACAGAATCGTCACCCGTCATCACACAAACCAAGACGGATGATCCATTCGAGAAGCGCGTGTCAACTGTCGGGAAGCCGCATCCCTATGTTGAAGTGAAATTGATTGACCCTGTAACGGGGGAAGAAGTTGAAACAGGGATGCCCGGTGAACTTTGCACGCGCGGTTATCATGTCATGAAAGGCTATTACAAGAATGAGGAAGCGACACATGCTGCCATCGACGAAGAAGGCTGGCTCCATACTGGTGATATTGCTGTAATGGATGCGGATGGGTATCTTGATATCACAGGTAGAATCAAAGATATGGTCATCCGGGGCGGGGAAAATATCTATCCGAAAGAAATTGAGGAATTCCTCTATACACATCCGGCGATTTTCGACGTACAGGTCGTCGGCGTAGCGGATTCGAAGTACGGCGAGGAATTGATGGCATGGGTCATTCCAAAAGAAGGGGCAAAGTTGGATGCGGAGGCGGTGCGTGCGTTTTGCACCGGGAAAATTTCGTATCATAAGATCCCGAAATACATCGAATTTACGGATGAATTCCCGATGACGGCATCCGGAAAGGTCCAAAAATTCAAACTGCGTGAAATGTCCGTGGAAAATACACATCAATATCTTTAGGAAAAGGCGTATTCCCAGTTATAGCAGAGGGAATACGCTTTTTTGATTGTTTTTTTATGTTCCGGTAAGGTGAATCAATATTCCTTTGTCGAATCGACGTTATTTCCCGGGAAATTTAGGGGAAAAGAAAGGGGGAATGTCGTTCTCTGCATAACCTATGAAGGTTTCGAATAGATAGTAGAGAATACCAGTTTCAACATATTTGAAAAATGGTATGATGAAGGGACGATTTAAAAAAAGGAGGGTTCAAATGTCCAGTGAAATGTATCAGTTAATTGCTATCGTTTTGTATATGGCGGCGATGGTTTTCATCGGTTGGTATGCATTTAAACGTACATCTAGTTTGACGGATTATATGCTTGGTGGACGTTCGCTTGGACCAATGGTGACAGCTTTAAGTGCGGGAGCTGCGGATATGTCGGGTTGGTTGCTGATGGGGTTACCGGGTGCAATCTATCTGAACGGGCTTGTTGAAGCTTGGATTGCAATCGGACTGACAATCGGTGCGTATTTGAACTGGTTGCTCGTTGCACCACGTCTTCGTGTTTATACGCAAGTATCGAATGACTCGATTACAATTCCGAGTTATTTGGAAAGTCGCTTGAAAGATACGTCACGTTTATTGAGGATTGCTTCAGGAATTATCATTCTTATCTTCTTTACATTTTACGTTTCTTCAGGAATGGTTGCGGGCGGAAAGTTCTTCTTGAGTTCATTCGGACTTGATTATCATATAGGGCTTCTTATCGTTTCGGCTGTCGTTATTTTCTACACATTATTCGGGGGGTTCCTGGCGGTCAGCTATACGGATGTAGTGCAAGGCTTCATCATGTTTTTTGCACTTCTACTCGTTCCGATTGTAGGTGTTTTCATAACGGGTGGTTTTTCGGAAACGGCGGAAAGTATCCGCGCTGTCGATCCACAATTATTGAACTTTGTATCAGGTGCAACCTTCCTAGGGGTTTTGTCGGCGGTCGCATGGGGACTCGGTTATTTCGGGCAGCCACATATCATCGTTCGGTTTATGGCACTCGGTTCAGTTAAAGAAGCGAAGAAGGCACGCCGTATCGGAATTGGTTGGATGATCCTCAGTCTCTTTGGTGCAGTTACAACGGCGCTTGTCGGGATTGCTTATTACTACCAAAATAATGCTACTCTCGCTGATGAGGAAACGGTGTTCATTGCACTTGGGCAAATCATTTTTCATCCATTCGTCGCAGGGATTATGCTTGCGGCCGTCCTTGCGGCTGTTATGAGTACGATATCTTCACAGCTGATTGTGACATCTTCTGCGCTAATCGAAGATTTATACAAAGCTGTCATTAAGACGGACGGTACGGATAAACAGTATGTGTTTTTAGGAAGAATGGCTGTGCTCATCGTATCGGTTATTGCGATGGCGCTTGCATGGCCGAATAACGAATCGATATTAAGTATCGTGTCGTTTGCATGGGCTGGATTCGGAGCTTCATTTGGACCAATTATCCTGTTAACCCTTTATTGGCGTAAAATCACGGCGGCAGGCGCGCTTTGGGGTATGATTGCCGGTGCGATTACCGTCATGATTTGGGGGAACGTCGAAATCTTGACGGACACATTATATGAAATCGTACCAGGCTTCATCATCTGTCTCATCGTCGCAGTTATTGTAAGTCTTGTTACATATCGACCGAATGCCGAAATTGATAAGGAATTTACAGATACGCTGGAATTGCTTGGAAAAGATCGTTAAGAGAGAGGCCCGTGGGGAAAACCGCGGGCTTATCTTTTTTATTTCGGTGCCAGTTGCTGCCACACGTAGATTGTGTCAGTAACCGGACAACTTGAATTGGGAGGTTTACGATGAAACTGGATCATGTCGTTTATTTCACAGGAAAAGAACTTAACCGGATTGTGGAAGAGCAGCGTAGCCAGGAGCGTCATGCAGTCATTGGCGGCCGGCACGAACAGTGGGGGACGCATAATGCACTCTTGTATGTAGAAAATGCTTACGTGGAATGGCTTGCCATTGAACATCAAGCAATCGCAGAAGAAGCAAATCATCCACTAACGAATTTGTTGCTACATGACCTACGGGAAGGGGAAGGTTGGGGAACAATTTGTCTTTCCGTCGACGGTATTGAACGCTTGAAAGAGGATATTGAAAACAAAGGATTCCAGACGTCGGGTGTTTTGGATGCGAATCGGAGAACGGCTGATGGTGAGCTGTGCAAATGGAAAATGCTATTTGTCGATCAACCCGTTTCAGCAGAGTTGCCGTACCCATTTTTCATCGAATGGGAGGAATCAGAGGAAAAAAGGTTTACGAAGTTAATGGAGGCTGGCACCATTTCGTCGGACCCAGAACGCTTGGAAATTAAAGAGTGTGTATTCAGTGTAGAAGATCCATTGAGAGAGACGGCGGAATGGGCGATTTTACTGTCGCAGAAAGTGGGAGACAGTAACGACATTGCCTTGTCGAATGTCATCTTGAAATTTGCTGAGCATAAAGGCGGCAAAGACAGATTGACGGATGTTGTCATTGGACAAGCTGAACGATGAAATGGTGGGCTTGATGGTCGGTGGATGAGCAACAGAGAGGGCGGATAGCTTTGCTACTGTCGCACAGAAACGTGTACTAGTCGTAGAGTTCTGCCGACCGGTCGTACAGTTCGATGAATTCGTCGGATAGTCCAAAGAGTCGTACAGTTAAACCTGTGTATGTTAAAATGATTTCACTGATAGCTTGGTCCGGAAGGGGTTTGTTAGATGGAAGTGTTAGTTGAACGAGCAGTTCTGGTCGGGGTGCATGAGCAGAACGATGAGCATTTTGACTATGCAATGGAGGAATTGAGAAATCTTGCGGGAGCGATTGATGTTGAAGTTCTCGGTGAGGTGACGCAAAACTTGGAACGGCGTAATCCGTCCCATTATGTGGGGAAAGGGAAGATCGAGGAAATCCGGAATTTTTACGAGGAACTGGATGCGAATCTTGTCATTTTCAATGATGAACTGTCGCCTTCCCAAATCCGTAATATGGAGCAGGAGCTTGATTGTAAAGTGATTGACCGCACGATGCTCATCCTTGATATTTTTGCGCGCCGTGCAAGGACGAGTGAAGCACGGATGCAAGTGGAACTTGCCCAGCTGCAATATATGTTGCCACGACTTGTCGGTTTGCGTGCTTCTCTCGGCAGACAGGGAGGTGGCACAGGCGGCGGTCTCCAAAACAAAGGGGCCGGGGAGACGAAATTGGAGCTCGACCGCCGGAAAATCGAGGACCAGATTGCAAAATTACGCCGTGACCTGGACCATGTGAAGGATCAGCGTGAAACACAGCGAAAACAGCGAAAGAAAAGTGGTATTCCTGTCGTGTCCATTGTCGGTTATACGAATGCGGGAAAATCGACGCTGATGAATCAATTGTTGGTGAAAATGGATGCGGATACATCAAAACAGGTTTATGAGGAAAATATGTTGTTTGCGACACTCGACACATCTGTCCGCAAAGTGAAGCTTGCAGACAAAAAAGAGTTCATTTTGACGGATACGGTCGGGTTTGTCTCGAAGTTGCCTCACCATCTTGTGAAGGCGTTCCGTTCGACATTGGAAGAGGCGCGCGATGCGGATCTGTTGCTACATGTTGTAGACGTGTCCAATCTGGAACATAGTTATATGATGGAAGTGACGAATGATACATTGCAGGCTGTCGGTGTGGAAAATATCGATACCCTCAATGTTTACAACAAAGCGGACCTTGCAGGAATCCGCTATCCGGAAGTGAACGATGACAGCGTCTGGCTTTCTGCGAAAACGGGGAAAGGGATGGACGAACTCGTCGAATTGATCAAGAAGAAGGTTTTTGGCCAATACATTACATGTAAGTTGCTCATCCCATTCGACCGTGGTGACCTCGTTTCTTATTTAAATGATAAGGCAAACGTGAAAACTGCAGAATATGAAGAGGATGGGACTCTTATGACCGTTGAGATGAATGCGACGGAACGGACGAAGTTTGAAGATTTTATCATCAGTCACTGAAAAAGAAAAAATCCGCATTGCATGACTAGGGTTGTCATGCATTGCGGTCTTTTTTTATTGCTATCTAAGAGAAAGGGGGTGGGATAATAATAGTATGCCCGTTTCTATAGAAGTTAAACCTCTTGAAATTGAATGTTATGCAATCGGGAGAAAATCCCCCCTTGATTGACGAGTTCATCGTATTTCCCGTCCTCTGCAATGCCGTCTTCCGTGACGACGAGGACGCGATCAGCATCGCGGATTGTAGCCAACCGGTGTGCGATGACGAGTGTCGTCCGATTTTCTGCCAGTTCAGCAAGAGATTGCTGGATGATCCGTTCCGTCTCGGTATCGAGAGCGGACGTTGCTTCATCCAAAATGAGGATAGGTGGATTTTTCAGGAACATCCGCGCGATGGCAAGCCGTTGCTTCTGACCGCCAGAAAGTTTCAAGCCGCGTTCCCCAATCTGTGTTTCATAGCCATCCGGTAGTGCTGCGATGAAATCCTCGAGATGTGCCTTTTTGGCGGCTTCAATTACTTCCTCTTCCGTTGCATCCAATTTTCCATAGGCGATGTTTTCCTTGATGGTCCCTGTGAATAAAAAGACGTCTTGTTGGACGATCCCGATTTGGGAACGTAAGGAATGCTGGGTCATCTTACGGATATCCAAGCCGTCAATGGCAATCGAGCCTTCCTGGACGTCATAAAAACGGGGAATCAAGGAACAAATCGTTGTTTTCCCTGCGCCCGACGGACCGACAAAGGCGACCGTTTCGCCCGCGCGAATGAACAAGTCGATGCCTTTCAATACGGATTTATTGTCATCGTACTGGAAATGGACATTGTCGAATGCGATATCGCCATTTAAATGCGGGACGACGATCGCACCAGGAGCATCTTTAATATCCGGCTCTTGTTCAATCAAATCACGGAATCTCCGGAAACCGGCCATCCCTTTCGGATACAATTCGAGCAAGGCACTGATCTTATCGACGGGTTTAATCAGCACATTGACGAATAAGACGAAGCTGACGAGTTCCCCGTAAGAAAGCTTGCCGTTGAATGTGAACCATGCGCCGACCACGAGTACGAGCAAGGTGACAAGGCGGGTCATCATGAACATGCTGGAATGGGTCAATGCCATCACTTTATAGGCGATGAGTTTTGCCGATCTGAAATTGCTATTATCTTCACGGAAACGCTCAATTTCAAAGTCTTCATTCGTGAATGATTTGACGACACGGGAGCCGGAGACCGAATCTTCCACTCGTGCGTTGACGTCAGCAATTTTACCGTACATATTTTTCCACGCTGCATTCATCTTGATGTTACAGAATGTGACGAGAATGACAAGGAACGGAACCATGATAATGGCAATGATTGCGAGTTCAGGATTAATGGTATACATAATAGCAAATGCACCGATGAGCGTCATGATTGCGATGAAGACATCTTCGGGGCCGTGGTGGGCAAGTTCACCGATGTCAAACAAATCATTCGTGATTCGGCTCATGAGATGGCCGGTTTTCGTGTTATCGAAAAAGCGGAATGATTGCCGTTGAACGTGATTGAACAGTTGCTGTCGCATATCGGTTTCAATATTGATGCCGAGTTTGTGACCGAGGTAGCTGACAACATATTGAAGGAATGTACTGAGTAAATAGACAGCTAACAGCAGAAGACTGACCAGTATGATTTCCCTCCAATTACCTTCAGGTAGCAAGTCATCGATGAACCATTTAACTGCTACAGGGAATGCCAAGTCAAGGAGTGCAACAAAAATGGCACTTGAAAAATCGATGACAAAGAGCCGCTTATGCGGTTTATAATAGGAAAAAAATTTCTTAAGCATGTCGTTGGATGACCTCCTTCTATTGATAATGGATAGTATAGCGGATATCGGTATGGAAAACGACTTATTTATTTCGGTAATCGAAGTAATTGGTGGGCGGGCCTAATGTCATAAAGTAAATGATGTGAGGATGTGCTCAATTTATTTTGTAGACCCAAAAAAATGGAACCCTTTCACTAATCTATCGTATGATTAGAAGTAGGAAAAATAGAGGGAATGAAAGGAAGCGAATGCGATGAAGAACTGGATGAAGGGGTTAGCAGTCGGCGTACTTGCCCTTGGGCTTGCTGCTTGTAATGATACTGCCGAGCCGAAAAAGGATCCGGAAACAGGAAAACCTGAACAAGTTGAGAATAAGAGTGAAATGACAGCACAAGAAGTATATAAAAAATCAATGGAAGTTTCGGATGAACAAAAGAGCATGCATGCGAAAATGGATATCGAACAGTCTATCAAAATGCCAAGCGAGGAACTTGACATGAACAGCAACATCAAGATGGATATGGACATGGTCATTGACCCGATGGAGATGTACCAAAAGATGACGATGGACATGGGTGAACAAGGTTCGATGGATATCGAAATGTACATGGCGGAGGCCGGATTTTTCATGCATGATCCCGATTCAGGCCAATGGCTGAAATTCCCGGATGAGATGTACGCAGACATGATCGGTGAAATGGGTGCTGGAGCGGACCCGACACTCGACATGGAGATGTTCAAGGACTTCATGGAAGACTTCAAGTTTGAGCAAACAGACAATGAATACATTTTGACACTTGCCGCTTCGGGTGAAAAGTTTACGAAGCTTTTCAAGGACATTGCTGCTGAAAATATGCCGGCAGGTCTTGAGATGAGCGAGGAAGAAGCGGAACTCATGGAAAACATGGAAGTAAAAGCGCTGAACTTTGAGATTTTCATCGACAAAGAAACGTTCTACACGAATGCATTCAATATGGATATGGACATGACAATGACAGTTGAAGGTCAAGAAATGAATATCGTTCAAAAAATTAAGGCAGACATAAGCAAAATCAATGAAATTGAAAAAATTGAAATTCCACAAGAAGTCCTCGATAACGCAATCGATATCAATGAAGCGATGGGCGGAATGGAAGAAGTACCAGAAGTGCAAGAGTAATACTAGTTCCTAGGCGTCGGTTTTTAAACCGGCGTCTCTTTTTTTGTCCGGATTTGGGGCACCAGCCGACCTATGCTTTTGTACTGCGAAACAGTCGTACAGTAATCCGGATGAGTCGCAGAGTTTTGTGAAAGAGTCGTATAGTTTTACCTAAGCAGTCGTCCAGTTTATCAGACCCGTAGCAGAGTTAAAGGCTATCGTACGGTGTTACCTATCTATTTTAAGGACTAAGACCCCCAGTTATAAGCCCTAGGAATCCAGGCTTTTATATTTCCCATACCCTTCACTTCTCACAATGCCGTCGAATTGTTCACACTTTTGTCATTATTCCTGGAAGGTTCCTGTTTTCCAATGATATCGGTGGCTACTCATTGATAGCTACGGGTAGCGCTGATTGATTTCTCAGTCATTATCGCTTAATTGATAATCATTTTCAATTAAGCGTTGACACTGTTTTCAATCATGATATAATTGAATTTGCAGCCAAATGATAATCGTTTTCACTCTATGATTCTCAGTGGCATGCAAATAATCGATATCGGGGATTACCATGAAGAAACGTTACTTGATTGTCGCAGTTATCATACTATCATTCCTATCGCTTTTTGTAGGAGTGAGCCATATTACGCCGATGGATCTGCTCGATTTCAAATCGGAGGAAACGGAGATTTTTCTCATTAGCCGTCTGCCGCGACTTGTCGCCATCCTTCTCGCAGGAGCAGGGATGAGTATCGCTGGTCTGATTATGCAACAGCTAAGCCGGAACAAATTCGTTTCACCGACGACGGCAGGGACGCTGGACGCCACACGACTCGGGATTCTTGTCTCGATGTTGCTGTTCGCGAACGCATCCACGATTGAAAAGATGATTGTCGCTTTTGCATTTGCGCTTGCCGGCACGCTGTTGTTCATGCAAATTCTTGACCGCATCAAATTCAAGGATGCAATCTTCATTCCGCTTGTCGGATTGATGTTCGGGAATATCTTGTCGTCCGTTACGACATTTTTCGCGTACAAAGCGAATGTCATCCAAAATATGTCGGCTTGGTTACAAGGTGATTTTTCGATGATCATGAAAGGACGTTACGAACTTCTGTACATAAGCATCCCTGTACTTATCATCGCGTATTTATACGCAAACCGGTTTACGGTTGCAGGGATGGGCGAGGATTTTTCGAAAAACCTCGGACTCGCTTATAGACGGATCGTCAATATCGGTCTAATACTTGTTGCACTTATTACGACAACCGTCGTATTGACGGTCGGGATGATTCCGTTCCTTGGGCTCATCATTCCGAATATCGTCTCTATATTTAAAGGGGACCATCTCCAAAAGACATTGCCGCATACTGCATTACTCGGTGCGATTTTCCTGCTCATCTGTGACATTTTGGGTAGGGTACTTATCTATCCGTACGAGATATCAATCAGTTTAATGGTCGGCGTCATCGGCAGCGGAATCTTCCTCTATTTGTTGTTTAGGAGGAAGGCCTATGCGTAATTCGACGAAGCTGATCATACTCACTGCAATTGCTGCTGTTTTCTGTGGGCTGTACCTTTTCCAAGGATTGAACGGAAGTTTTGACTATGCGTTACCGCGCCGCGGCATCAAGGTGTTGGCGATGGCCATCACAGGTGTTGCAATCGCCTATTCGACCGTCATCTTCCAGACAATCACACATAACAGGATTTTGACACCTAGCATTATGGGATTGGATTCGCTGTACTTGTTACTGCAGACAGTCGTCATCTTCTTCCTCGGTTCAAGTCATGTGACAATCGTTAACAAACACGTGAATTTTATCTTATCTGTTGGGACGATGGTCATCTTTGCGCTCATCCTTTACCGGTTTTTGTTCCGGGGAGGGAAACAGCCGATTTACTTCTTATTGCTCGTCGGAATCATCGTCGGCACATTTTTTGGGAGTATTTCGACATTCTTACAAGTGCTCATTGACCCGAACGAATTCATGCTTGTGCAGGATAAGATGTTTGCGAGCTTTAACAACGTCAGCGGCGAACTCGTCTGGTGGGCGCTTGCAATCATTGCTATCGCTCTTATCATCGGTTGGAGATCCTTCAACGATCTTGACGTTCTTTCACTCGGAAGGGACACTGCCATTAACCTAGGCGTATCTTATGATAAAGTCGTCAAGACAATGCTCGTCTTATCAGCCGTGCTCATTGCGGTGTCCACCGCGCTTGTCGGACCGATTACATTTTTTGGTTTGATCGTCGCAAATTTATCGTATCAGTTTTTTAAGACCTATAAGCATTCCATTTTGATTGTCGGAGCTTCTGTCATGAGTGTTATCGCCCTTGTCGGTGGGCAATGGGTCGTCGAGCGGGTCTTCACGTTCTCCACGACGCTCAGTGTCATCATTAACTTCATCGGCGGCGTGTATTTCATTTACTTACTATTAAAGGAGAGTCGATCAACATGATCCAAGTCCGTGAGCTAACGAAGTTATATGGTAAAAAAGCGGTCGTTGAAAAGGTGAATGTCAACATCCATCGAGGGAAAATCACTTCTTTCATCGGGCCGAACGGTGCGGGGAAATCGACGCTCCTTTCAATGGTGAGCCGACTGATGGATGCCGATACAGGCGAAGTACTTGTGGATAAAGATAATGTTAAACAGATGAAATCCAACGAGTTTTCAAAAAAAGTTTCCATCTTGAAGCAATCGAATTTCATGAATGTCCGTTTGACGATCCGTGAACTTGTTTCGTTCGGACGTTACCCTCATTCGAAAGGGAGGTTGACGGCGGAGGATCTGCGTATCGTGAATCAGGCGATGGACTATATGGAACTAATGGATATGGAGAATGATTATCTGGATGAACTATCAGGAGGACAGCGCCAGCGTGCCTTCATCGCGATGGTTATCGCGCAGGATACAGATTACATCCTCCTTGATGAACCACTCAATAACCTGGATATGAAACACTCCGTCCAGATTATGAAAATCTTGAGAAGACTTGTGGATGAACTTGGGAAAACGGTTGTCATCGTTCTGCACGACATCAACTTCGCTTCCGTCTATTCGGACCGGATCGTCGCGTTAAAGAATGGCCGTGTTGTCAAAGACGGCCCGACGAATGACATTATCAATTCCGATGCATTAAAGGAAATTTATGATATGGATATTCCCATTAAACAATTAAGCAATTGCCGTATCTGTGTATATTTCAACTCTTAAAAACAAAAGGATGGTTATGATGAAGAAACTTACAATGGCATTAATGATGTTCGCGCTAATGGCTTTACTTGTAGCTTGTGGATCAAATAACGATGAAAAGGCAGACGATAAAACGACTGGCGAGAAGGCAGAACCAAAAACTGAAGAAGCTGAAGTTATGACAATCGAGCACCAACTTGGTGAAACGCAACTTCCGAAAAACCCTGAAAAAGTGGTAACGTTCGATTTCGGTATGCTTGATACGCTTGACGAACTCGGCATTGAAGTAGCTGGACTTCCACAAACAAATGTCCCATCATATCTTTCGAAATACGAGGATTCAAAATATGCTAACCTTGGTAGCTTGAAAGAACCTGACTTTGAAGCAATCCATGCGTTACAACCGGATGTTATCTTCATCTCTTCACGTCAGGCAGACCTTTACGAGGAATTCAGTGAAATTGCGCCGACAGTCTTTGTTGGACTGGACTATGCACATTACATGGATTCGTTCAAAAAGAATATGGAACTTGTCGGGCAAATATTTGGCAAGGAAGATGTGATGAAAGCGGAACTTGCTGAAATCGATGAACAAATCGCCGCAATCAATGAAAAGACTGCTGGTAACGAATCAAAAGCACTTATTGTCCTTGGTAGTGAAGGAAAAGTGAGTGCATATGGACCGAATTCACGTTTTGGTGTCATTCATGATGTATTCGGCTTTAAAGCAGCAGATGAGAAGATTGAAGTATCCACACACGGTCAAAACGTCACGTTTGAATATATCCTTGAAACAAATCCCGATGTACTTTTCGTAGTGGATCGTGATGCGGCAGTTGGCGGCGATGCAAGTGCAAAAGATTCAATCGAAAACGAGTTAGTGATGAAAACGACTGCTTATAACGATGATAAAATTGTGTACCTGAATGCTGACTATTGGTACCTTTCCGGCGGCGGTCTTCTCTCTATGAAAGAAATGGTTAAAGAAGTCGAAGCAGGATTATAATGAAAGAAGGAATCGATTCACTTAATTGTGAATCGGTTCTTTTTTTGTCCAGAAAAATAGTTTGCCTCGAGTTATCAAAAAAAGACAATAAAGGTCTAATTAATATGTTGCACAAGGGAAACTATTAGCATACAATAGCACTAACATTAAAAAATGAAAGAAGTTGAGTATATGGACGGAAATATATTATTCGCTTTCGCCCTTACCTTGTTCGCAGGACTTGCAACAGGCATTGGGAGCTTGCTCGCTTTTTTTACAAAAAGGACCAATACGAAATTTCTATCGATTGCCCTCGGGTTTTCAGCAGGCGTAATGATCTATGTATCGCTGATTGAAATATTCGTAAAGGCGAAAGATTCGCTCGTCTTGGAACTCGGCCTGACGAATGGCTATTGGATGACCATTGCCGGATTTTTCGGGGGCATGCTGTTAATCGCGGTGATTGACCATTTTATCCCGGCTATCGGTAATCCGCATGAAGTGAAAAGTGTTGAAGATGTAAATACAGGTCCGACGAATGACGAGTATGCGAGACTGAAGAAGATGGGTATGTTTACTGCGCTTGCTATCGCGATTCATAACTTTCCGGAGGGAATTGCAACGTTCACTTCCGCATTGCAGGACCCGACGCTTGGTATTGCCATTGCCATCGCGGTCGCAATCCATAACGTTCCGGAAGGGATTGCTGTTGCTATCCCAATCTATTTTGCGACAGGTAACCGTAAACAGGCTTTCAAGTTGTCTTTTCTTTCAGGATTGGCAGAGCCGGTTGGCGCAATCGTGGCATTTCTCATTTTGATGCCGTTTTTAAATGGTATCATGTTCGGTATTATTTTTGCGGCTGTAGCGGGAATCATGGTGTTCATCTCAATCGATGAATTGCTGCCCGCCGCGAGGGAATATGACGAAGCACATTTGTCTATATACGGTATGATGGCTGGAATGGCAGTGATGGCCATTAGCCTGGTACTTGTTGCTTGATTCAAACGAAAGGTGTTCCGTGAAAATACGTAGAACAAAAGAGCTCCACTGAATTTGGTTCGAACTGAAATGCGAAAGGTGTTCGAATTGTATATTTTCTGCGTCCTTTGCAGAAGCTATAGACGTAAATAACGAGATGGAATCCAACTAAAAGGGGCAGCTTGGTCTGCTCCTTTGTTTTTGATGAGATTGTTCAGCCTCTCTAAACAATCTTTTGTTGTAATAAGGATGGTACTTCCTTGTTGAATACGGTATAATGACAGGTGTCATGACACTTAAGGGGCAAGGGGAAATAGACTATGAATAAAAAAAATGAAAGTATTTCTAGAAATAAACTATTGGGGCTCGCTGGGACAGGCTGGATGTTCGATGCAATGGATGTCGGTATTCTTTCCTTCGTCATCGCGGCCCTTGCAGTGGAGTGGCAGCTGACCCCGTCCGAGATGGGCTGGATCGGAAGCGTCAACTCGATTGGAATGGCTGTCGGTGCATTGGCTTTCGGGATGCTGGCGGATCGGATCGGCCGGAAGAATGTTTTTATGATGACACTCGTCTTATTTTCCATCGCAAGCGGCTTGTCCGCATTGACGACAACGCTATTTGCCTTCCTCGTGTTAAGGTTTCTAGTAGGAGCAGGACTCGGCGGTGAATTGCCGGTTGCATCGACATTGGTTTCTGAAAGTGTAGAAGCGAAGGAACGTGGGCGTGTTGTCGTACTCCTTGAAAGCTTCTGGGCTGCCGGCTGGTTGATTGCTGCATTGATTGCATACTTTGTCATTCCACACTATGGCTGGAGAGTTGCACTAATCATCACAGCACTTCCTGCATTTTACGCCATTTACTTACGGAGAAAATTGCCGGATTCCCCGAAATTTGAAGGGGAGGGAAAGCCGAAGCAGTCAGCACTAGAAAAATTAAAGCTACTCTTGTCAAAAAAATACGCACGGCGGACAATTATGTTATGGATTGTCTGGTTTATGGTCGTGTTTTCGTATTACGGTATGTTTCTGTGGCTCCCGAGTGTTATGGTATTGAAAGGATTTAGTTTGATCAAAAGCTTCGGTTACGTGCTGATCATGACACTTGCGCAATTACCAGGCTACTTCACAGCTGCTTGGTTAATAGAAAGAGCAGGCAGGAAGTTTGTCTTGGCGACGTATCTGCTTGGGACGGCAGCAAGTGCTTTAGTTTTTGGTAACGCTGAGACATTGCCGATGCTTCTTTTAAGCGGTGCATTGCTATCATTCTTCAACTTGGGTGCTTGGGGTGCTTTGTATGCCTATTCACCTGAGCAATACCCGACAGCCATTCGTGCGACAGGCTCCGGGATGGCGGCTGCAATCGGACGTATCGGTGGCATTTTCGGACCGCTACTCGTCGGTTCTATGCTTGCATCCGGCACTGGTTTTGGGACGATCTTCGGAATTTTCTGCGGAGCAATTGTCATCGGTGTTCTCGCAGTCGTCTTTTTAGGAACAGAAACGAAACAAATGGAATTGGAATGAATGACAGGCCTGCCTTTTTTAAAGGGTGGGCTTTTTCAAATTCGTGAAGCTAGTGCGGGGGACAGGCAATCTAAATGTGACTCACTTCCATTAAAGTCAATTTATACTGTCCGATTTGACCCTTTACATACAAGTTCGTAATGGAGGTAGAATACTCGTGAATCGTGCCTCTAAATACAACGTTCCGCTCAGGAATCTTCACATCAAATGTTCCTTTGTAAAGTAAAGTCGTAATGGCATGATAGTCTTCACTCGTTACATTAAAATCAACCGAAACTTTATAGTATCCATTTACTTTTACTTCTTCATAACGACTTAAATGAATGGTTGTGTCATTTAAAATTATTTTATTTACCAACCCGAATCACTCCTCGTTCAAATTCTAACTCCTCACTTGAAAAACAATGATACACGAACTATTTTGGATTTGTAAGTATGCGTATTTTTCATGGGTATTTGTTCTCGTAATCCTATAAAAAAGGAGAATTCAAATTCTTTACGAAACCTTTACAGAAAATTCGAACTAGGTTCATAAACATTGGGTAAGGTTAAAGATGAAAGAAGGATTCAATCGAAAAGGGGAGATATGTATTGACGATGCTCGAACCGAATGTAGAAATGAAAACTTCGCGAAAACGAATGAGACAATTCCATGAAGGCAACAGTATCATGCAAAAAATTGCATGGATTGTTATGAAAAAAGAACGTCCTCCTCAAAGCGGCTACTATCCACTTCCACCTCGGAAGTAATATTGGAACCCCACTTCACTCCGCAACTGAAGTGGGGTTTGTTATTGTTTCCGGAAAATATTGAAACTTCCCAGGCGATCTAATCGTAATAAAGATAAGAATAAAAAGGAGATGAGGACATGGCAGTACGTGAATTTACAGTTAGTGTTTCGCCGAAAGAAGCGATAGACGCGATTGAGACGTATGTGGTTAAGGGGAGTATTAGTGGTACACCTGTTGATCAGTATGTTAGACGGATTGGTGAATATGAAGTCTATGTCGTCATTTTGGAGAAGTATTATATGCGGTCCAGCAATCGGGCTTCGCTAACGGTGACCATTGATAATTTTGACGGGAAAACAAAAGTGCATGCAGTTGCATCTGGTGGTTCGGAAGGCGTTTTCTTCCGTTTTGACTGGGGTGCAGGAAATAATTTTGCGAATAGTGTAGAAGATGCATTGAAGCCTTATTTATTATGAATGAGATGGATTTTTCCCCGGTTCAAAATGTTTCGGGAGAACTTGGCAACGCTTTCGGTGATGTAACCCACGTATCACGGCAACCAAACAACACCGCCGAAGCTACATAATGAAGTGCCTTTCCTTTAGTGGAAAGGCTTCTTTTGTTAGAATGAAAAAAACTGAGAGGGGTACTCCAATGTTTCGAATTCCAGAATCGATTGCCAAGCTCGGCAAAGAACGGATTGAAGGATTCCCAGTGGAAGGCTTCATTTACGGAGAGGGTCCTCAGAACCCGGAATTGATGCTCATCGGGGAAGCGCCTGGGGAATTCGAACTCGTCGATGGCATTCCCTTTATTGGCCGTGCTGGGAAGGAATTGATGAAGTCACTTGCGACAATCGGTTTGACGCGTGAAGATGTGTACATCTCAAGCGCAGTCCGAAGCAGGCCGTATCGATGGGGGACGAAAAAAGAGCGTGATGGGACAACGACGGAGCGGAAATATAACCGTCCGCCAACTAAAAAAGAGCTTTTGGCGCATGCGCCAGTCCTCGATTATGAACTGGCGAATATACGTCCGAAACTGATTGTCACGCTTGGCAACGTCGGCTTGCAGCGGCTGCTCGGAAAAGAGGCCAAGGTAACGAGATTACACGGTCAATTATTGGAGCGTCCGGTTCAATATTTGAATGAACTTGAGGATACGACGTTCAACTGGACACAAGAGACATACCGGATTGTGCCGACATTTCATCCGGCGTCCATCTTTTATAGACCCTCGCACAGACCCTCGCTTGACGCAGATTGGTTGGAAATCGGGCGTATCTTGGGGGAGATGGGCTGATGACAACAATCAGGAGTTAGAATATTCAATTGATGGACGCGGAATAGTCCATGCTTATCCGAAATTGGGAATAAAAAAGGATATGTGAGGGGAGTGGATTTTTTGATACGTTTTGATAATGTGACAAAACGCTTTGCGGATGGGACAGAAGCGTTGAAAGGTGTTTGCGTGACGATTCCTACAAACAAATTGACAGCGATCATCGGTCCATCGGGGTGCGGGAAAACGACGCTCATGCGGATGATCAACCGGCTGGAAGTACCGACGGAAGGCGCTGTCTACATAGATGACATGCCAGTTTCGGAACAGGACGAAGTGGAGCTTCGTCGCTCAATCGGCTATGTCATCCAACGAATCGGACTGATTCCACATCTGACAATCGAAGACAATATTGCACTCGTCCCTGAATTGCTTGGATGGGATAAAAAAAGAATTGCCGCCCGTGTTGGTGAGCTACTTGAACTGATTGATCTGGCACCATCCGTATTCAAGCGACGCTATCCGTTCGAACTATCAGGCGGGCAACAGCAGCGGGTCGGAGTAGGGCGGGCGTTGGCCGGTGACCCGAATATCATTTTGATGGATGAGCCTTTTTCTGCACTCGATCCGATTAGCCGTGAACAGTTACAAAAAGCATTGAAGAAGTTGCAGAGGAAAATTCATAAGACGATTGTTTTTGTAACGCATGATATGGATGAAGCGCTCGAGATAGCGGATGAAATCATCATTATGCGGGACGGGAAAATTGAGCAGATGGCAACACCGAGGGAATTGATTGAACATCAGGCTACTGATTTTGTCCGCGACTTCATCGGGCAGCAGCGCATTTCAAGACAACAGGATTTTGGCCAGATGCGAATCGGCGAATTCAGCCGATTTTATGAACGGAACTGGGATGGAGCGGCTAAGGAAATAGATGCTGCCAGCACTGTTGAGCAAGCAATCGCAATTCTGGATAGCAACCCCGAGGGCAGATTAGCGGTTGTAAGAAATGGGACAGTCATCGGCTATGCTAACCATCAATCCCTTTTGCAAGCTGCGATGGATCAGGGGAGGGAGAAGGTGGGGCATGCGTAATTTCATCGACACGGTACAAAGTCGTTCGGACATGATTATGGATGCTTTTCTCCAACATATTTTGCTTTCCTTCACTGCACTGATAATCGGCCTGGCAATTGCTTTACCGGTCGGTATGCTGGTAGCCCGTTATCGTCGTTTCGCAGAGCCGATCATTGGGGTGGCTGCTGTTTTACAAACGATTCCGAGTCTGGCGTTATTCGGAATTCTAGTTCCACTAATCGGTATAGGCTCAAAAACGGCACTCATTGCCCTGGTCATCTATGCACTATTGCCGATTGTACGGAATACATATGCGGGTTTAACGGGCGTCGACGAGTCGATTGTAGAAGCGGGTCGGGGAATGGGAATGACACCGAATCAGATTTTGAAGAAAATTGAATTTCCGACAGCCTTGCCCGTCATTATGGCAGGGATTCGGACTGCTACTGTGCTGACGGTCGGTATTGCGACACTTGCGACGTTTGTTGGGGCGGGAGGGCTAGGTGACGTCATTTACCGAGGCTTGCAGTCTTACAATAATTCGCTAGTTCTTGCAGGCGCCTTGCCTGTTGCACTTCTGGCCATCGCTTTTGATTTTATTTTGAAATGGGTAGAGAAGAGAGTGACGCCTAAAGGCATACATAACGGATAGGGGGAAGGGAAATGAAAAAAGGAATCGGTTTTTTATTGCTGGCACTGACAGTACTGCTTGGGGCTTGCGGTGGGGAAGATGAGATCGTCATCAGTGGGAAACCATGGACGGAGCAGTTCATCTTGCCGCATATTTTGGGGCAATACATTGAAGCGGAAACAGATTACAAGGTGACGTACAAAGACGGACTAGGCGAAGTGGCAATCATGACGCCAGCGCTGGAAAAAGGCGATATCGACCTGTACGTAGAATATACCGGGACGGGTCTGAAGGATGTGCTGAAAGAGGAATCGCAACCTGGTGAAAGCGCAGATAGCGTGTTTGATAGGGTGAAAAAGGGCTATGAAGATAAGTTCGATGTGACATGGCTGGAACCGCTTGGGTTTGAAAACGGTTATACGCTTGCATTCACCAAAGACAAGGAATTTCAAGCGACAACCTATTCCGATTTGGCATCGTTATCAGCTACCGAGGAATTTGTTTTCGGAGCACCCCATGCGTTCTATGAAAGGCAAGGGGATGGCTATGACGATCTGGTAGCCACATATCCATTCCAGTTCAAGGATACAAAAAGTCTGGATCCGAATGTCATGTATGAAGCGGTGAAAAACGGTGATGTCGATATCATTCCGGCCTTCACGACGGATAGCCGTATTCAACTGTTCGACCTTTCGACGACGGAAGACAATCTGGGCTTTTTCCCCAAATACGATGCAGCGCCTGTCGTGCGTCAAGATACACTGAAGAAGTTTCCAGATCTTGAAAAGGTGCTGAATGGCTTAGCAGGTCAAATAACAGAAGAAGACATGTTGAAAATGAATGCGCGGGTGGACCTGGATAAAGAAAGGCCGGAAGATGTCGCACAGGATTTCTTGATTGAAAAGGGCTTGGTAAAGGAATGAAGGGAAACCGGTCTTGTTTGTCCAGGACCGGTTTTCTTCATTGGCTATACTGTATGAATCCCATGATTTGAAGAAAGAATAGACTGAGGATTGGAGGCGGGAACGATGTATAAACCGATCGATAAATCGTTTTTTGAAGCACCTGTACTTGAGCTTGCACCGCAGCTACTCGGACAGTTTATCGTCCATGAACAGCCGGAAGGAAGGCTAGTCGCACGGATTGTTGAGACGGAAGCGTACCGCGGACCTGAAGATCGTGCGGCGCATAGTTTTGGAAATCGGCGGACGAAGCGGACGGATGTCATGTTTGGCGAAGCAGGGCTTGTCTACACCTATCAAATGCACACCCATACGTTACTTAACGTTGTCAGTGGTCCAGTCGGTACACCGCATGCCATTTTGATCCGCGCAGTGGAACCGGTTGAAGGAATGGAGCAGATGAATGAAAATCGCGGAAGCAAGTTGAAAATGAAGGATTGGACAAATGGACCAGGGAAATTGACGAAAGCGCTAGGCATCACGATGGATTATTACGGACATCATTGGTCGCATGCGCCGCTCTTTATCGCTGAGGGGTCTGAACCGGAAGCCATTGAGGCGGGACCACGTGTCGGCATCGGGAACTCGGGGGAAGCGGTCCATTACCCTTGGCGATTTTTTGTGAAAGAGAATCCATACGTTTCAAAATACCGTCCATAAGTTTAGGAAGTGGGGAACGTGGAATAGTAAGAGTGGACAAACAAAAGGAGTGTTCGTAATGGCTAAAATTGCAACTGTACTTACAGACCTGTTTGAAGACTCGGAATACACGCAGCCGGCGAAAGCTTACAAAGACAGCGGTCATGAAGTCGTGACGATTGAGAAAGAGGCCGGCAATGAAGTGAAAGGCAAACAAGCCGAGACGACTGTGAAAATCGACAAGGGGATTGACGATGTGAAACCGGAAGATTTTGATGCGCTATTCATTCCCGGAGGGTTTTCTCCGGATCAGTTGCGCGCAGATGAGCGTTTTGTTCAATTCGCAAAAGCATTCATGGATGCGAAAAAACCGGTTTTCGCGATCTGCCATGGTCCACAGCTGTTAATCACCGCCAAAACGCTGGAAGGCAGAGATGCGACTGGCTATAAATCGATACAAGTCGATATGGAATATGCCGGAGCAAAATTTGCTGATAAAGAAGTTGTCGTCTGTCAGAACCAGCTTGTCACAAGCAGAACCCCTCAGGATATACCAGCATTCAACCGTGAATCATTGAAGCTACTTGAAAATCTATAGAGTTTTGAAATAGGTAATTAAGGAAAGACCAGGCGACTGGTCTTTCCTTAGTGTCCAGATAAATCGCATAGTTCAGGTTGAAAGCATATTGAAAAAATGATAAGTTTAAAGGATATCACACTGACGACTTTCAAGTTTCGGATTATTCTGTTTAACGGAATATCTCCTCCGACAGTGTATTTGGGGGGACACTATGAGAAAAATACTTAAAATGGGCAGCGCTTTCATTGGAATCATTGTCGGGGCAGGGTTTGCGTCCGGACAAGAAATCCTACAATATTTTACGAGTTTCGGAATGCTTGGAATTGCTGGGGCAATTGTTTCAACTGCATTGTTTGCTTATTTGGGAATGACGCTAACGAGGATCGGAAGCCGTATGCGCACGACTTCGCATAAAGAGGCCATTTACAAAATTAGTGGACGGTATTTAGGGATTGTTGTGGATTACATAATTATTTTCACATTGTTCGGCGTCGGGGTTGTCATGGTTGCCGGAGCAGGTTCCAACTTGAACCAACAGTTCGGCGTACCCTCCTATATCGGCAGTTTATTGATGGTCGTGCTTGTCTTTTTGACTGTATTGCTGAATGTCGATAAAGTTGTTGGTGTCATTGGCAGTATTACGCCATTTCTGATTGTACCGGTAGTTCTTGTCGCTATTTATTGCTTGTCGACGCTGGACACTACATTTGCGATACTTGATCCAATCGCACTTGATGTGAAAACGACTTTGCCGAACTGGTTCGTTTCAGCGGTTAACTATGTCTCGTTCAATATTGCGGTTGGCGCCTCGATGGCGCTTGTCATGGGCGGGGCTGAGGAGGATGAAAGTATCGCAAAATGGGGCGGCTTTGTCGGAGGTCTTGGGTTAGGGATTCTCATCTTGCTCAGCCATTTGGCGATCTTCTCCAAAATTGAGATGGCCGGAACAGCTGAATTGCCGATGTTGGCAATCATCAACGATATTTCTCCATATCCTTGCTATTTTCATGGCACTTGTTTTGTATTGCATGATTTTTAGCACGGCGGTTAGCATGTTCTATGCATTTGGTGCGCGGTTTATCCCAACGGGCACAAAGGGATTTAAAATGTTTGTATTCTTCACATTGGTTATCGGATATGCTTTGAGCTTTTCTTGGCTTCACGCAGCTCGTTGCTTATTTCTATCCATTAATTGGCTACTTGGGACTGTTTCTTGTTGCGGCACTTATTGTTGCATCGTTCAAAATGCCGAAAAAGGCTGCGCGCTAGCATTTAGCACAGACGGTCATTTGAGTGATTTTGATCGACCATTATTAAATCAATTTTACTATCGATATTCTACTTTGAAAATATACAAAAAAGAGCCTTCAACCGATTTAATGTCGGATGAAGGCTCTTTTTTGTTTTTATGCATGTGTAAGTTCAAGTTGCATGGCAGGTCCGAAAAATTCGAAGTGAATTTTCTCTTCAGGAATGCCCATTGCATGCAAGTCTTTGATGACCGCTTGCATGAATGCTGTCGGACCGCAGACATAGACGTCGCTACCTTCAATCACATTACTTGTAAGGAATTCACGGTTTATGAAACCGTCGCCTTCTTCCGAGTAAAGAACCGCATAGTTGGATGCAGGTAATTCTGCATTCAATTTTGTGATTACTTCATTGAACGCTTGGTGTTTATGCGTGCGTGCTGCGTGTAAAAATGCCACTTGGCGTTCCGGTGTATTTTGTGCGATGAAATCATACATGCTCATCATCGGCGTAACTCCGACACCGCCGCTAATCAGTGTGACAGGTGCGTCGCTGTCTGTATTCAAGTGGAAGTCTCCGGCAGGTACACTCGCTTCAATTGTATCGCCGACATTCATCTCACGGTGAAGGAATACGGAAACTTTCCCGTGTGGATTGCATTCGTCTTCCCGTTTGACGGAGATGCGGTACGAATCGCCTGTTGGTGCTTGGGACAGACTATATTGACGGTTCAATGTATATTCATCACCAGGGATTGTTACGCGGATTGTAATGTATTGTCCTGGCTTATAAGAAGGCAATGGTTGGCCATCGGCCGGTTTTAAATAGAAGGAAGTAATGACGTCACTTTCAACGACTTTATCGGCAATTGTGAACTCTTTAAACGTTCTCCAGCCGCCTTCTGTTTGTTCAGCCTTGTCGTACATCTCTTTTTCGATGCCGATAAATGCGTCTGCAATGACTTGGTAAGCTTCGCCCCATGCACCGATGATTTCAGGTGTTGCCGCATCACCTAATACTTCTTTAATGGCACCTAACAGGTGATAGCCGACAATCGGATATTGTTCCGGTGTAATGCCGAGTGATTTGTGTTTGTGTGCGATCTGGACAACAGCCGGAATGATTGCGCCTAGGTTGTCGATGTTTGCCGCAGCAGCGTACACAGTGTTTGCAAGTGCTGTTTGTTGACGTCCTTTTGATTGGTTTGCGTGGTTAAAAACATTTAATAGTTCCGGATGTGCGTTGAATAGGTTTTTGTAAAATACGGTTGTGATCGTTTTTCCGTGTTGCTCCAATACAGGTACTGTTGATTTGATAATGTTGATTGTCTCTTGTGAAAGCATATGAAACACGACCTTTCTTGTTTTGTTAATTCAACAATAACCCATGAGTTGGATTAAAGCTATATATAAAATACATCTTTAAGAAGTGTTAAAAACTTAGTCACATTTCTTTCACGCAATTGCCACAAAGGCTATAATAGTATCTGAAAGTGCGGTGAAATTATGCGTCTGACAATGTATACAGATTATTCGTTGCGTGTACTGCTGTTTCTAGGCGTAAAAGGTCCTGCGGAGATATCGACTGTACAGGAAATATCGGATGTGTATGGCATCTCCAAAAACCATTTGACGAAAGTGACACACGAACTTGGGAAGATGGGTTTGATCGAAACAATCCGGGGGCGTGGGGGTGGAATTCGATTGCATATCGATCCCAGTCTTATTAATATCGGCGAAGTGGTCCGTAAAACGGAAGAGGATTTTCATCTTGTCGAATGTTTTAATTGTGCAACGAACCAGTGTGTCATTACACCAGTCTGTAAACTGAAAGGTGTACTGCATGAGGCGCTTGATGCGTATTTAAAGGTTTTGGACAGTTATACACTTGCTGACTTCGTAGTGAACAACAAAGGCTTGTCATCCATTTTGTTGGACAGTCCTTTGTGATAAACTAAATAGTGAATTCAAATAAAAAGCAGGAGGCAATATTAAATGGGGAAAGTTTTTGTGTTTGGCCATAAGAACCCTGATACCGATACGATTACATCGGCAATCAGTTATGCTTATTTGAAACAGCAATTGGGGATGGATGCGGAAGCGGTACGACTTGGTACTGTTACGAACGAAACGGCTTATGCGCTTGAGCAATTCGGTTTTGAAGCACCACGTTTGATTGAGAAGGCGGCGCCTGAAGCAGCGCAAGTGATCCTCGTCGATCACAACGAAAAGCAACAAAGTGTAGATGATCTTGATGATGTACAAGTAATCGAAGTAATCGACCATCACCGAATCGCGAATTTCGAAACGAGTGATCCGCTGTATTACCGTGCGGAACCAGTCGGTTGTACGGCAACGATTTTGAACAAACTATACAAGGAAAACGATGTTGAAATCCCGAAAAACGTCGCAGGTCTTATGTTGTCGGCAATCATTTCGGACTCACTTCTATTCAAATCACCGACATTTACGGAAGAAGACCGTGTCGCTGCTGAAGAGCTGGCAGCCATCGCAGATATTGATGCACAACAATATGGACTGGCAATGTTGAAAGCCGGCGCGGATTTAAGTGATAAGTCGCTTGAAGACCTTGTGTCATTGGATGCCAAGGAATTTGTTCTTGGCGATGCGAAAATTGAAATCGCGCAAGTGAACGCAATCGATGTGAATGACGTCCTGGACCGACAGGCTGAGTTGGAAGCGTTGCTGAACGGTGTCATTGCTGAAAAAGGGCTTGATTTGTTCTTATTCGCAGTTACTGATATTTTGAACAACGATTCGGTCGTGTTGGTACTCGGAAAAGAAGCGGAACGCGCAAGTGCTGCGTTCAATGTAACCCTCACGAACAATACGGCAACATTAAAAGGCGTCGTTTCCCGAAAGAAACAAATCGTTCCGGTATTGACAGAAGCATTGAAATAAGAATACAAAAGCGTAGGGCGCCTGCCTGGACGCGACAGGCACAAGGCGAGCCTGCGAAGCGGTGCGCTTTGCCGCATAGCAGGATTGACTTGTGACCCGAGCGTCTGGCGCCCGGAGTCTAGACGGAAAGGGCTGTGCCGGCGAGAGCTGGTACAGCCTTTTTGTCTGTTGAGTAGCTGGAATATTGCCCAGGCTGAATGTTCTCCGATTCACCAAGCAATTTCTCATGAAGTGCATTCGTTTTTACTCAAACAAATGCCGCAAGTATCGCGTCGGGTCATTCAAGAAGTCTTTTGTCATGCTAACATGCCTGATTTCATCGAATGTAACCTGTACAAGCTCCCCGTCCTGAATTTCATATAGCTCCGCGCCAGGATAGGCCATTAGGATGGGCGAATGGGTGGAGATTAGGAAACGTGCCCCTTCGGCAACCATATCGTGGAGCATTGCTAATAACGTCAGTTGCCTATTCGGCGACAGCGGTGATTCGGGCTCGTCTAGTATGTAAAAGCCGCCCGGGCGGAATCTTGCTTGGAACAAATCGAGAAAGCTTTCACCGTGCGATCGTTTTTCCAACCCTTCACCGTATAAATTGCGAAGTTCATAATAGGTCCTTGCATAAGGCAGTGCTTCAAGGCTATTCGGATTACGCTTCCGGATTTCTACCATTGTCGATCGCGCTTCCTCGCGGATGTTGGCGACGCTTCTTGTGTAGGTTATAAAATCGGAAGCCCTAAAAAAGAAGCCGTTTCCGGTTTTCACAGACCAGATGAGCTTTAATTCATCAGCTAATTCGAAGGCGGGGGAGAGCGAGCGATCCATTTCCATATGTTCCCCGCTGATTAAAATACTTCCCGCCGCCGCTGCAATCCCTTCGAGTAATGTCGTTTTTCCGCTTCCGTTTTCGCCGGCGATGATGGTCACCGGGGCGTTCAGAGTCAAAGAATCAAAGTTTTGAATGACATCGGGATTGAATGGATAGCGGTCTTCACTGGTCCTTCGAATACGCCTGATTTCACGTAAAGTCATGATGCTCACCCCTTTTCTGTTAGTATACCGGAAAAGGGCGCCGTACCCTATTTCAAATCAAGCTGGACCGGGTCGTCTTTCCAGAAGTGGGAATCGTGGCATGGACAATCCCATGTTCCTTCATCTTCTCGAAATCATAGTAAGCATATTTATTGTTACCCTCTTTCGTTGGATTTAATATCTGTAGTAGGAAAGGTGCGTGGATGAAAATGAAGATTGAGGTATGGTCGGATTACGTATGTCCATTTTGTTATATTGGAAAACGGAGATTGGAAGAGGCGTTAAAGCAAACAGGACTGGGCGAAAAGGCTGAGGTTGTATTCAAGGCATTCGAATTGGATCCACAATCACCAGCGACATCCGATGAAACCATGCAAGAAGTACTTGCAAAGAAATACGGAAAGAGCATCGATGAAGCGAAGGAAATGACGGATAATGTGGAGGTCCAAGCGAAGACGGTCGGTTTGGATTACGACTACGGCAAGATGACACCTGCCAATACGTTTAACGCACATCGTTTAGCAAAATTAGCCGAACAGCAAGGTGTGGGGGTGGAAATGTCGGAACGGCTATTAAAGGCCTATTTTATTGATGGAGAGAAAATAGGGATGGAAGAAGTACTACTCAAAATCGCCGAAGAGGTTGGAATTTCCCGTGATCGTGCCAATGAAGTTCTTGCAGGCGACGAGTTTGCAGATGAAGTCCGGAATGATATTGCGGAGGCGGGACAAATCGGTGTACGAGGTGTACCGTTTTTCGTCATCAACCGCAAATACGCCATTTCAGGCGCGCAACCAACCGAAGCATTTGCAGAAGCACTTACAAAAGTAGCAGCTGAAGAATAAGAAAAGCGGTGGGCGCTGCTTAGGCGCGACAGGCATAGGTCGGATTAGCAATGAGGTGTCCTTTGCCTCATTGCCAAGTCGACTGAAGATCCGAGCGTCTGGTGCCCTGAGCTTGGACAATAAGAAAAGCGGAACACGCAATCCTCATGACTGCGTGTTCCGCTCTTTGTATGTTCGATTATTGGGCTGGGTTCAATTGCAGGTCGATTGAGATTTTAATATCGTCGCCTACAAGGACTCCGCCTGTTTCAAGTGCTTGGTTCCATGTCAGACCGAATTCTTTTCTCGAAATCTTACCTTCGACTTCAAATGCTGCAACTTCTACGCCCCAAGGATTTTTCCCTGAACCTTCATATTCTGCTTCGAACGTTATTTTTTTCGTTTCACCTTTAATTGTGAGTTCTCCAGTTACGTTGTATTCGTTGTCGTCTTTTTTAACGATATCCGTAGAAACGAATGTGATGGTCGGATACGTCTCTGTATCGAAGAATTCACCGGAGCGAAGGTGATTATCCCGATCTTCGCTATTTGTATTGATGGAGGCAGTATCGATTTTGAAATTGATTTTTCCACCCGTCAAATCCTCAGGGTTTCCTTCAAGTGCACCTTCAACTGCCCCGAAACTACCTTTTACTTTTGATACCATCATGTGTTTTACCGAAAAACCAACGCTCGTATGTGAAGCATCTACTGTCCAAGTCGCCATTGTGAAAATCATCCCTTCTCTAGTAAGTTATGTTCCTACTATATTTTAGATATATCTTGAAGTAAAGATATAAGGCTCGAAATCCACGTAAAGTATTTGTAAACTTCAGAGAAGAGGAAAGGGACATTCATTTCCTTCCAATAATAATTCCTTGTCAAAAGAAAAGATTCCACGCATACTATTAAATGATAATATGGAATATAAATGATAATATGAAATGACTTCGATTAGCAGAAGTCTCCTGCTTCTATAGAAACAGCGGGGTATTAGATTTGAAAGGATTGAATGTTGATGTCAAAGCATCAATGGTTTGAAGAGCTTCAAACTAAAATTACACTTGGAATGCTACGAATAGATGAGCCACTCTGTAAATATACGATGACAAAACTTGGGGGTAAGGCAGACCTGCTCGTCATCCCGGGGACGATTGAGGAAACAGAAGCGACAGTGCGTTACGCATACGAAAAGGATATCCCTTTGCTATTGCTTGGAAATGGTTCCAACATGGTTGTAAGAGACGGTGGTGTCAGAGGGATTGTCCTGCATTTAGCAAAATTGGATGCCATTAAGATTGAAGGGACACGCGTTCATGCAGAGGCGGGCGCGCTCATCATCGATGTTTCAAAACAGGCGGCTGCTGCAAAGCTGACAGGAATCGAATTCGCCTGTGGGATTCCCGGCTCTATCGGGGGAGCGATGGCCATGAATGCCGGCGCGTACGGCGGGGAAATAAAAGACATTATCATGCAAGCAACCGTGCTGACGAAATCGGGCGAACGACTTGTCCTGTCCAAAGATGAATTGGAACTCGGTTATCGGCAAAGTATCATTGCGAAAGAAGGCTACTACGTCTTATCTGCCGATTTTCAGTTGTTAGATGGACAACAGGAAATGATTGACGCTAAAGTGGCGGATCTCACATTCCAACGCGAATCGAAGCAACCGCTCGAGTATCCTTCCGCGGGGAGCGTATTTAAACGGCCGCCGGGCTATTTTGCCGGTAAGCTGATCCAAGATTGCGGGTTGCAGGGGAAAGGGCATGGCGGCGCTGAAGTATCGTTGAAGCACGCCGGTTTTATCATCAACAAAAACAATGCGACCGCATCCGACTATATCCAGACTATTGACATGGTGAAAGCGGAAGTGAAAAGGCAGTTTGGTGTAGAGTTGGAACTCGAAGTGAAAATTGTAGGGGAAGAATAAAGAAAAGTGGAGGCGCCTGGTCAAGGGCGACAGGCATAAGATGGATTGGCGAAGAGGCGTTCTATGCCTCACAGCCAATACGGCTTATGACCCGAGCCCTTAGGCGCTGGATTCTTGACATAAAGAAAAGCGGATGTCCCGTGAGAGGGCAACCGCTTTTTTTATTTTATGTTATTGCCTAGTATTACAATGGAACAGGGTAGGGTCGGTTACCTGATCGTCTGTAATATGCACTTGACACATCTTGTTGTTGCTCATGAATTTGAAAATCCCATTATTGAAATCGGTTCCGATTTCCTTGAAGAAAATCCCTTCAAAGCGGGCTTCTTTTGAAAGTGTGAAATTGATGCGGAAACCGTCGCCGTCTTCGACCAAGTAAGCACGGACGCCTTTTTCAAACATGCCATCAATTTCATCTTTGATCGCGCGGTCGACAGAGACGACATGAAAGTCGACGAAAGTGATTTCCCGCAGCAATACGTTCATGAAAGAACCTTTCGTAATTTCTTCCCATCTGCTTTGAGCAGTTTGACCGATAATGATCTGTGTAATGTTACGGTTGTGAGCCACTTCTTTGATGACTTTGGCAGACGGTCGTTTTTCATTATCCTGGATAATGAATTCTTCTACATCAAGTTCCTCGGCAAGCTCTTTCCATCGCTCGACATATTCTGATTTCTCTGCGTCAAATTCATCGAACGGAAGCGGATCCACAGTTAGAATATACAGTGGACAATCCATGATTGTTGCCATTTTATGTCCGCGTCGAATGAGACGTTCACCATTTGGACCGTAGTAGACACAAACGAGAATACTCTCGTCCATACGACCTTTTACTTTGCCCATGACGGTAGTCACCTCTTAAATGATTTTTGTGTACATGTGGTGCCAATTAATGCCACCAAGTGTCGATTGAAAACCCAGTTATTATATATGAAAATGACAGGACTGACAAGAGGAGAGTGTAACGGATGATCAAAAAGTGCGAAATATATCATCTTAGTGTATAATTTTCTTGTATGTCCGTTTGCTACTCCTCGAAATTGGTATTTGTAGCTACCTATTATCCCGTCAATGATGACGTGCGTCAAGTCAGCCCACTACGAATTGAATATTATGTTCTCCTTAGCGTTTTTATGTGAGCAAGAAAGAACCCGGTTTTTCTCCTACGCCGGTGACCGTTTGCTGGGGAAACACTGCTGTTTTTTCACGGTCCGTTTTAAGTCCGCATTGCCTGACCACCTACGCTATTCATCGGTCCCATTCCATGTTTCGTATTCCCTTAGTATCGGAGGTTTACAGTTGTTAATTACGATTGCTATTTTCATTCCTTTTCTCGCCGCCCTTTTCGTACCGTTTATCTATAAGCAGATGCCGAGTCGGAAAATTGGGTGGTTTGTCCTGCTCGTTCCTTTTAGCTTATTTATCATTCTCGCTAGTTTCATCCCTTCTGTCGCAGGAGGCGAAACGTATATACATACATTTAGGTGGATTGATTCTGCGGGCATCAATTTCACGACATATCTGGATGGTCTAAGTATCATCTTTGGTCTTCTGATTACGGGGGTCGGGACCCTTGTCATCCTCTATTCCATATATTATTTGTCAGAACGGGAAGCGCTAGGGCGTTTTTACGTTTATTTGCTAATGTTCATGGGTGCAATGCTCGGAGTTGTCTTTTCTGATAATTTGATGGTGCTTTATGTTTTCTGGGAATTGACGAGTATTTCCTCCTTCCTGCTGATCGCGTTTTGGTACCACCGAAAACAGTCCAGATATGGGGCACAAAAGTCGATGCTTATCACTGTGACGGGCGGGGTGGCGATGCTGGCTGGTTTCATCATGCTGCATACGTTGACCGGTTCGTTCAGTGTACGGGAGATCATTTCATCAATCGGCCAGTACACCGATGATAGTCTGTTCGTACTGGCGATGCTACTCGTTCTTCTTGGAGCTTTTACAAAATCAGCGCAGTTCCCGTTCCATATATGGCTGCCGGATGCAATGGAAGCGCCGACGCCTGTCAGTGCTTATTTACACTCCGCGACGATGGTCAAGGCGGGAATCTATCTTGTCGCACGTTTCACGCCAGTATTTGGCGGGGAATCTGTCTGGTTTTATACGGTCAGTTGTGTCGGGATCTTTACGTTGTTTTGGGGTTCGTTCAACGCAGTGAAACAGACTGATCTCAAGGCGTTGCTCGCCTATTCCACAATTAGTCAGCTCGGTCTTATCATGAGTCTGTTCGGATTGGGCTCCGCTGCATTGAATGGTGGGTATAGTGCAGACTCGGTGATTTATACGTCAGCTACATTCGCTGCATTGTTCCACCTGATTAATCACTCAACGTTCAAAGGTGCTCTTTTCATGGTGGTCGGTATCGTTGACCATGAAGCAGGGACGCGGGATATCCGACGGCTTGGCGGTCTTATGTCTCTAATGCCGGTGACGTTTACGATTGCCATGATTGGTAGCTTTTCTATGGCGGGATTGCCGCCGTTCAATGGATTTTTGAGTAAGGAAATGTTTTTCGATTCGCTATTGATTGTACGCGATCTTGACCCGTTTGCGATGGGGACTTGGGGAACTTTATTCCCGGTCATCGCTTGGGTTGCGAGTGTATTTACGTTTGTTTATAGCTTGATTATCGTCTTCCAAACATTTTTTGGGGAACACCAACCTGATCGGCTGGATCGACAAGCGCATGAGGCACCGGTCGGCATGCTCATCGCACCATCGATTCTGGCCATTCTCGTTGTCGCGATTTTCTTTTTCCCAAATGTGATTGGCGATTACTTATTGCGACCTGCGATGGCGGCGATCTATCCATCGTTTGTCGGAGCGGAAGGCTTGGTACCGCATATATCTGCGTGGCACGGTTTTAATTATCCTCCATTGCTAATGACAATCGGCGTTATTGTTCTAGGTGTATTGCTGTATCTGACGCTTCGCTATTGGCGCGGGCTTTATAAGATTACACCGGCTGGGTGGAGTCTAGATTCGCTGTACAACGGCTTATTGACCAACTCAGAAAGGTTCTCAACTGTCTTGACGCGATTGTATATGAGCGGTTATTTACGTGATTATCTTGTTTATATATTCACCTTCTTCGTAGTGGTCATTGGTGGAGGACTGTTGTTGAATGGTTCTGTGTCTTTTGATTTTTCCGGTGATGCGCCGATTACAATCAGTGAGTATATGATCGTGATTGTCATGATCGGGGCGGGGATTTCCCTCCTTTTTGTGAGGTCACGTACGACGGCAATCATTTTGAATAGCGTTATCGGCTATTCAGTTGCCTTTTTCTTTGTGGTATTCCGTGCACCGGATCTGGCCTTGACACAAATTATCGTAGAATCAGTAACGACCGTTTTATTCTTACTTTGCTTCTCTTACTTGCCTGAATGGAAGCGGGAAGTGACAGCGAAAACGACAAAGGTCATCAATGCTATCATCGCGATTGCGGTTGGTAGTATCGTTACGATACTCGCGTTATGGGTGCAGGGGAATAAGCTGTTCGAATCGATTTCGGTGTACTTTGAAGATTCCTATGCGTTGGCAGGCGGCAAAAATATTGTCAATACGATTTTGGGCGACTTCCGTGCGTTCGATACGATGCTTGAAGTTGTGGTGCTATTCATCGCTGGGATTGGCGTCTTTACGCTTATTAAATTGAAGGCGGGAAAGGGGGGGAAGGACGTTGAAGATCAATGATGTCATTTTACGAACAGTGACGAGAATTGTTGTGTTCATCATTTTGACGTTCGGTGTGGAGCTGTTCCTGTCAGGACATAATAATCCCGGCGGCGGTTTCATCGGTGGACTCGTCCTTTCCTCCGCTTTTGTTTTACTGTATTTGGTCTATGATATTGACACTGTACAAAAAGGGATTCCGTTCGATTATAAGAAGATTGCAGCGATAGGTGTGTTGCTTGCAGTCGGTACAGGTGTAGGTGCTGTTCTGTTTGGGGCAGAGTTCTTGACGCAGACGTTCGGCCATTTTGATTTACCTGTTTTCGGGGAAACGGAATTATCGACGGTCACCTTATTTGAAGCAGGTGTAGCGTTGACGGTTGTCGGTGTTGTCGTAACGATTATTTTAAGTATTAGTGAGGATGTGTAGCCGATGGAAACGTTAATAACTATACTCATTGGAGTGCTTGTGACCGTTGCCGTCTATTTGCTGCTGTCCCGTAATCTGATCCGGGTCATTTTGGGGACGGCTGTATTGTCGCATGCAGTACACCTGCTGCTTATGACGATGGGCGGTTTGAAAAAAGGGGATGTCCCGCTAATTGGGCAACATGCGGGAAATTTTACGGATGCTTTACCGCAGGCTCTGATATTGACTGCGATAGTCATTAGTTTTGCCGTGACTGCCTTTCTGCTTGTTCTTGCCTACCGGATCTATAAGGAGACCGGATCCGATGATCTCAGTGCATTGAGAGGGGTCGAAGATGAATAATATAATTGCTATGCCCATGATTATCCCGTTATTGACGGGAGTTTTCCTTATATTCCTTCGGCGATTTGTGAAAGTGCAACGTATTGTCAGCATAGTATCCATTTTGGCTACCTTAGGGGTAGGTATTTACATATTGAACCGTATACAAACAGACGGCATTTTACGACTAGACTTCGGTGGTTGGTTGCCGCCATATGGCATTTTGTTCGTCGCGGATTCATTTTCCACGCTGCTCGTCGTAACGACAGCGCTTGTAACAGGGATTATACTGCTCTATGCGTTTTCATCGATCGGGAAAGCCCATGAAAATATGTTCTTTTATCCGTTCGTCTTTTTACTGATGGCAGGCGTGAACGGTTCGTTTTTGACAGGCGATATCTTTAACTTATTTGTTTGTTTTGAAGTAATGCTGCTGTCTTCCTATGTCCTCATTACACTTGGAGGAAGGAAAGTACAGCTTATGGAATCTATTAAATATGTATCCATTAATGTATTGTCTTCCTGGTTTTTCTTATTGGCTATCGCGTATTTATACGGCACGGTCGGTACGCTCAATATGGCGCATCTATCCGTCCGGGTTGCAGAAGTCGGGCAAGGTCCAATACTGACCGTCATCGGTATCATTTTCCTGCTGGTCTTCAGTTTGAAAGCCGGATTATTGCTTTACTTTTGGTTGCCGGGGTCCTATAGTGCACCGCCGACAGCGGTTGCGGCGTTGTTTGGGGCCTTACTGACGAAAGTCGGGATTTATGCGTTGTTCCGGATCTTCACGCTGATTTTTTACCACGAGCCGGAAATCACGCATATGCTGATTGGTGTGATGGCAGCGTTGACGATTATTGGTGGGAGTATCGGGGCGATTGCCCATAATGATATAAGGCAAATTGTTTCTTATAACGTCGTCATTGCGGTCGGATTCATCCTGGTCGGTCTAGCCGTTTCGTCGGAAGTGGCGATACAAGGTTCTATCTATTATTTAATCCATGACATGATTATAAAAGCGTTATTGTTCTTGCTTGCGGGAACGATGATCTATTTGACGGGTACTGCGCGGATTGAACAGATGAGTGGGCTGATCCGAAACTATCCACTGCTTGGCTGGTTGTTTTTCATCACGATGCTGTCGCTGACCGGAATTCCGCCGTTGAGTGGGTTCATCGGGAAAGTGTATGTTGGGCAAGGGGCGATAGAAGCAGGCTCGTTCGTGTTGCTTGGGCTTGCCTTCCTGTCCAGTATCTTCGTACTATACTCACTGCTACGGATCTTCATGAACTGCTTCTGGGGTGAAACGATTATTAACGAAGATGATGATGCACCCCTTCCGAAAGGTATGCTAATCCCTTGTGTTTTGTTCGGCGTTTTGACCATTGCACTTGGGGTAGGGGCAGAAGGGATTGCAGTCTATGTTAGCGATGCTGCCCATACACTCATGAATCCCGAAATCTATATTGAGGCTGTTATGAATGGCAATCGCTAATCGGATACAGTCCCTTACATCGAGCGGAAAGAAGAGGTGAGTGTTGGTGCCAGCACAATTATTGTTAAATTTATTCATTGCTTTTCTTTGGATGACGTTGATGGATGAGGACGAGTTAAAATTTACGACGTTTTTTGCAGGTTTTCTAGTCGGAATCGGAATCATCTTTTTCATGCACCGATTCCTGGGAACGCAATTTTACCTGCGCAGAGTATATTCGACGATTAAGTTGCTCCTTATCTTCATCCGGGAATTGACGCAGTCGAGTGCGATCGTGTTAAAACAGATTTTAAGCCCGAAGTTGAATATAAAGCCGGGCATCTTTAAATATGAAACGGTTTTGAAAAGCGATGTGGAAGTGACCATGCTCTCCCTCCTGCTGACGCTGACGCCGGGATCGGTCGTTATGGAAGTGTCTCCGGAAGGGAACGTCCTCTACATTCATGCGATGGATGTAGAGGAATCGAAAGATGCGTTGTTAAGTCAGCTGGGGAATTTTGAAAAAGCAATCATGGAGGTGACCCGATAATGATTGAGATGATGCTAACGATTTCACTTATCCTATTTGCAACGACAATCGCCATCGCGGTCATTCGGATTATTCTTGGGCCTTCCATGCCGGATCGGGTTATTGCACTGGATATGATCGGTGTGAATTTGATTGCGATGATTGCAGTCGTTTCTATTATCCTGAATACCAAAGCTTTTCTGGAAGTCATTCTGATTTTGGGGATTCTATCGTTTGTCGGAACGATTGCCTTCTCTAAATTTACTGAGAGGGGGATTATCGTTGAGCGTAAACGAGATCGGTGAATTCATAGGAGCGCTTCTGATCTTGACGGGCGGCATTGCGAGTGTGATCAGTGTCTTCGGGCTTATTCGCTTGCCTGATGTCTATACGAGGTCCCATGCGGCGACGAAAAGTTCTACATTGGCCGTTTTACTGACGTTAACAGGAACGTTTCTCTATTTTTGGTTCAGCGAACAGTTCATTAGCGTTCGGGTGATTCTTGGAATTGTCTTCGTCTTTTTGACGGCGCCTGTTGCGGGGCATCTGATCATCCGGGCGGCGTACCGCTCAAAAGTGAAACTGGCGGATATTTCGGTTGCGGACGAACTGTACGAGGTATTGCATAAGGAAAAAGATGAAAAGGATGGATCTGGCCAATAGTGGCTAATCCATCCTTTTTTGTTTGTTAATTCTTCGTCTTATTTAACTATCAATACCGGTGCTGTTACACGCTTGGCCACTTTATGGCTGACACTGCCGAGTATCATCTCTTGAAAGGAATTTAATCCCCGACTGCCGATGACAATGAGGTCGAATCCACCGCGATTGGCAAAACTGATGATGGTTGGTCCAGGTTCTCCGTGCTTGATGACAAGTTTATAATCGATTTTCTGTTCTTCAAAGATCCCTTCAATTGGCGCGAGACGCATTTTTCGGTCGCTATGGAGGTCATCGCTGTCTGTATGATCAATCGTGTCTGTGCGGGTCCGATCAAAATCAACCACATAAAGCATTTCAATGAATGTGTCCGGACTTAATGCGGCCAGCTTTGCGGCTTGTTCAGCTGCACGTCGTGAATTTTCAGAGCCGTCAACTGCAACGAGTATTCTCTTATACATCGAATCACTCCTTTAATTCGCATACGGGATGTCCAAGCTATCTAGCAATCGGGTACTGGAAATATCGAGGCCTATGAATTGAGCCGGCGCCTGAGTTATCCCAAATCCATCCTTCTGTAATGTTTATGATAAGTCGGCTTCCATCTTGCGTGTCATCCAACTTAATGGTGAAAATCTTGCACGGAACCGAGGAACAGTTGACCATGGATACTATAAATGTTCTACATGGCGTTATCTAATCTTAGAGATTTTAGCGATAAATAATATGGTGCTCAACAATACGCCAGCGAAAACCCCTTTCGACAAATCGTCCGTCAAGACAACGACGAGGACCGTCACGACAAGAACAACCGCATCCGTTCGTGGTGCTTTTCTTAAGTGATTGAACGAAGACCCGTCATATGTACCGATAGATACCATCACCATAATGGCTGCTAGAACCGGCATCCGTATTACTACAACCCATTCCCCAAGAACGACAATTAAAAACATCAGAAAGACTCCGGCTGTCAGTAAGGATAGCCACCCGCGTACATCGGAACGGACGTTAATGCCTGATTGGCAAATCATCGTATAGCCCGCCATACCGCCGAAAAATATCATCACAGATATTGCCGATTCAAGTTAAAGTCGAGTCATACTGTTACAGAAATCAGTATCCTGTCCATGCCGGTAAACCAAACTTTAGCTAAAGAGAAATAAACATTCAAACAGTAGTTTGATTAATCTTGCTATTAATCAGAAATTTACATATACTAAACATAATCAAACAATCATTTGAATGAGGTGTAGATATGACAAGTAAAGAAGTTTGTGAAGTGACAACAGTTCACGAAGAAGTCGTTGAACGCGTTCAGCAAGCATTGCCCGAAGTGGGAGCCGCAGTCCAAATCTTCAAGGCGCTGGCTGACGAGACCAGATTGAAAATCGCCTTTTCCTTAACGCTAGAGGAGGAGCTATGTGTCTGTGATGTTGCCGCGGTGATCGGTTCTTCTGTCGCAACTGCCTCCCACCATTTGCGTTACTTGCGTACTCAAGCGCTCGCCAAATCAAGAAAAAAAGGGAAGATGGTTTACTATTCGCTCGCGGATGACCACATTCATCAACTCGTGAAAGTCGCACATGAGCACTCGAAAGAAGGTGAAATACATGACAACAGTTGAAAAAACAGAATACCGGTTAGAAAATCTGACTTGTGCCAGCTGTGCGATGAAGTTCGAAAAAAACGTCAAAGATTTACCAGCTATCGAAGATGCCCAAGTGAACTTCGGCGCCTCAAAATTATCGTTTAGCGGTAGCGCAACAATTGAGGATTTGGAGGCTGCCGGCGCTTTTGACGGGATAAAAGTAGTTCCGCTTCAAAACAGGAAACTTGAGCCAAAAAAGCCGTTTTTTACACGCAAGGAAAACATTGTCACTATTCTGTCGCTCGTGTTCTTAATCGCCGGTACGATGCTATCATTCCGTTATTCGGAAGCGCATCCTGCTGCAATCGCTCTATTTGCGGTTTCCATTGTAATCGGAGGAGCGAGCATGTTCAAGACGGGGCTTCGGAACCTCGTCCGCTTCGAATTTGATATGAAAACGTTAATGACGATTGCCATTATCGGGGCAGCCATTATCGGCGAGTGGCGCGAGGGCGCGGTGGTTGTGTTTCTATTTGCGGTAAGTGAAGCGTTGGAAGCATATTCGATGAATAAGGCACGCCAGTCGATTCGCCAACTGATGGATATTGCACCACCTTCCGCTTATGTGAAACGCGGAGGGGAAGTGATGGAACTTCAAACCGAAGAGATTGTAATCGGTGATGTACTGATCGTCAAACCCGGTCAGAAGATCGCGATGGACGGTACTGTCCTGATCGGTACATCAACGGTCAACCAAGCTGCAATCACGGGTGAATCGGTCCCAGTGTTGAAAAAAACAGGTGACGATGTATTCGCGGGGACACTCAATGAGGAAGGTGCACTTGAGGTGACGGTCACGAAACTCGTGGGAGATACGACAATTGCAAAAATCATCCATCTTGTGGAAGAAGCGCAGGCTGAAAAAGCACCGTCGCAAAAATTTGTTGATAAGTTCGCCAAGTATTATACGCCCATCATCATTGCCATCGCATTTCTCGTTGCGATTGTCCCTCCGCTTCTTGGTGGTGATTGGCATACATGGGTCTATCAAGGCTTGGCGGTACTTGTGGTCGGATGCCCGTGTGCACTTGTCGTCTCTACACCAGTTGCCATTGTTACGGCCATCGGTAACGCGGCACGTCAAGGCGTACTCATAAAAGGCGGTGTCCATCTGGAGGAAACAGGACATTTGAAGGCCATCGCTTTCGATAAAACAGGGACACTAACGAAAGGATACCCGGAAGTGACTGATTTCATCGTCCGTGAAGGGGTGGAAAGACAACCACTGCTTCGTTCAATCGCGGCGGTGGAATCGATGTCCCAGCATCCGCTGGCGAAGGCGGTTGTCAACTATGCTCTTCAGCAGGGAGCTGAAAAAGCCGAAGCATCTCATTTTCAATCAGTGACTGGTAAGGGTGCTTATGCGGAAATTGATAATCAGGTAACATATATCGGTAGTCTAGACTGGGCTCAGGAACTTGCTTCGTTGCCTGAAGAGGTGCTGCAACAGGCCACCAGCCTTCAGCGTGAAGGGAAATCGGTCATGGCGGTCATTACGGATACAGCCTATAGCGGACTGCTTGCAGTTGCGGATCCAATTCGTGCAGAAAGTCAGGAAGTGCTGAAGCAACTGAAGGAAATCGGCATCAGGCACACTGTCATGCTGACAGGAGACCACCAGGCGACCGCTGAGGCCATCGCCGGAGATTTGGGAGTTATGGATGTCCGGGCTGGTCTGATGCCTGAAGATAAGCTCCTGGCGATTAAACAACTTGGTGATCAATACGGCCGCGTTGCAATGATAGGCGACGGCATCAATGATGCACCGGCATTGGCTGCGTCATCTATCGGAATCGCAATGGGAGGCGCAGGCACGGATGCCGCTTTGGAAACGGCGGACATTGCACTTATGGCTGACGATTTAGGAAAACTTCCCTATACGATAAAATTAAGCCGAAAAACGTTGCGAATTATTAAAGAAAACATTATGTTTGCAGTAGGCTTAAAAATTATTGCGCTACTTCTTATCATTCCGGGATGGCTCACATTGTGGATTGCCATTTTTGCAGATATGGGTGCGACACTTCTGGTCGTACTGAACTCGCTTCGTTTGTTGCGTGTTCATAAGTAAGTGACTGAATACGGAGGTTGGATTTGATGCATTTACAGGAATGGACGATGGAAGAGCAGGAACAGCTCATCCACTTTATGACAACGAACTCGTGGCCTTATCATGGCAACTCTCATCCGGGCCGTCATCTGATAGAAAAGGCGATTGAAGAAGGCGGCTATGAGTCGGATGAAGTCAAAACTTTCTGGGTGGAGATTGAGAACGGAGACAAAGTGGGAATCGTTAAAATTTATGATCTTGCCGATGAAATACCGTTGTTCGATCTTCGGATTGCTGATATGTCGAGAGGGAACGGGTATGGTCCGAAAGCACTCCGGCTTGTGGCAGAATATGTCTTCGGGTTACCTAATAAGAAAATCCGGCTAGAAGGCCATACGAGACAGGATAACTTGGCAATGCGAAAAACATTTGAACGAGCTGGTTTCGTAAAAGAAGCCCATTTGCGGAAAGCATGGTTTTCACCAAAAGAAAACTCCTATTACGATGCTGTAACATACGGAATCACGCGTGAAGATTTTACGGGGGGTACAACAACACCTGTTATTTGGGAGGACGGGGAGAAACCGCGGATTCCTCGTATTCCGGACTTCCCAGATGCCTTCGAATCGGAGCGACTTGTCATTCGGGCGCCGCAACTTGAGGATGCAAAGGAAGTTTGGGATGCCATTCGCAAATCATTGCCGGCACTCAGAAAGTGGATGCCGTGGGCGCAACCGGCGCCGGAGTTACATATGACGGAAGAAAGTTTACGAAAGGCGATTGCACAATTTATCACACGTGAGGATTTGCGCTTTCATCTTTTCAGTAAAGAGACGGGGGAATTTATCGGTTCATCCGGTCTCCATCGCATCGATTGGTCGATTCCGAAATTTGAAATTGGTTACTGGCTGTCAACGGATTTCGAAGGGAATGGCTATGTGACGGAAGCCGTTCAGCGGATTGAACAATTCGCATTCGAACAGCTGGGGGCACGCAGAGTGGAAATTCGTTGTGACGAAAATAATAAGAAGAGCCGCAGTGTTGCGGAACGTGCAGGATTCAGACTGGAAGGGACATTGATGCAAGATACCTTATCCCCGGATGGTAATGTTTTACGGAATACATGTATCTATGCGAAAATAGATTGATGAAATGTCGAAACCATCGTAGGTAGACAGGAATTGTTGACTGCTGATTATCAAAAAGGGATGCCGACATCTGTCGACATCCCTTTCGTTACAAGGATCGTTTTCCTGAAATAAGTTGTAGAATAAAAATGATACCGGCAACAACTAGAAGGATATGAATCAGGCCACCACCGATTTTTAATACGAGTCCTAGTAACCAAATCACGATTAGTGCTACAATAATCAGCCAAAGAATTCGGCCCATGTAAATCACCCCTTTGTTCTATACTACGAATTTACCCTGCATGGGGAATCGTTAAACAATTTTTGAAGTCGGGGGAAGGAGAAAGGCGGTCTGTAGGGCGACAACCAGTCGTAAGAGGGATGGCCTTGGCCTGCTCCGTGCAGGGCCAATACATACTGGAGGCGGTAAGAATGGCAACACCAGGTATGGAAGATTACCTTGAACAGATTTATCTGCACATTGAAGCGAAAGGGATTGCGCGTGTATCGGATGTCGCAGAATCACTAGCGGTTCTTCCATCATCCGTTACGAAAATGGCGCAACGGCTTGACCGTGAAGGGTATCTCATTTACGAGCGCTACAAAGGACTTGAATTGACGGAAAAAGGGTATAAGTTAGGAAAGAAACTTGTTAGGCGCCACGAACTCCTAGAGCAGTTCCTTCGGCTTATCGGTGTAGAAGAAAAGAATATTTACGGTGATGTGGAAGGTATTGAACACCATCTTAGCTGGAATGCAATGGACCGGATCACTGACCTTGTCGAAGCGATGGAGCAGGACGAGACGTTTGTACAGAAATTAAGAATTATGGATGAGAAGGAAGAGGTAGATAAGTAATGGAAGAACTTAAATCAGGCTATACAACTGAATTGGAAGTATTGGAACGGGAAGGGTCACGATGGGTTTTGGATGGTGACGAAGACCGTATCATGATGAACGTCTCCGATGCGGATGAAACGATTCAAGAGGGCGATATGGTACAAGTCTTCTTGTATACCAACCGACGTGGTGAACTGACAGCGACGATGCGGATGCCGAATATGACTGGCGACACTTTCGGATGGGCACGGGTGATTCGTGTGGACGATCAGGAAGGGGTCTACGTCGATATTGGCTCTTCTTTCGAAGTACTTGTCAATCGCACGGACATGCCCAGGTTACGATCGCTGTGGCCCAAAGTAGATGATGAATTGTATATGACGCTCCGAACTGATTTAGGCGGAACAATTTTCGGCAGATTGGCGACGGAGGAAAGGGTCCTTGAGATAATCACGGAAGCACCGGCTTCTTTGCATAATACAAATTTAAAAGCGCGGGCGTACCGTTTACTCCCAGTAGGCTCCTTCTTGTTAAGTGTTCCGGAAAATTATCGGATTTTCGTTCATAATTCGGAACAGGAGAGAGAACCACGTCTAGGGCAGGAAATCGATGTGCGGATTATCGGTATCCGTGATGATGGAACATTGAATGGTTCGATGCTTCCTAGAAAAGAAGAGCGTTTAGGGGATGATGCAGAAACGCTTCTCCGCTACTTGAACGATGTTGGGGGAAGAATGCCATTCACCGACAAATCGACTCCGGAAGAAATTAAGGAAATGTTCAACTTGAGTAAAGCTGCATTCAAACGTGCGTTGGGTAAGCTGATGAAAGAAGGAAGAATCATACAGAACGATGGATGGACATCGTTGAAGTGACATGGGGAACCTTTCCTACTCCGAATCGTACTAATCGTATAAGAAGGGGGAATGTTGCATGAAGAAACTTCTAGCTATGATGATAGCTACAGTGCTTGCATTCGGAATAGCAATTCCGCTAACAGTGAATGCAGAGGATCCGGTCATTGACGAAAGGCTGGGTGTTCCGATCGTCGTTTACGGCGCAGACTTATCTGATGCCGAAAAAGAAAGTGTGAAAAAAAGTTTAGGTGTTGCTGAAGAGGCGGAAGTCGAAGAGATTACCGTCTCCGGCAGCGACCTTGTTCGTTATATTAAAGACGGTAATGATAAGTCGAGAATGTATTCATCCGCAAAAATCAAACGTCAAGACGCGGGCAAAGGACTTGTCATCTCCATCGTGACGGAGGATAATATTACACAAGTCACAGCGGATATGTATGCTAACGCTATACTGACAGCAGGAATTGAAGATGCAATTGTTGAAGTGGCGGCGCCCAAGAAAGTGACGGGTCATTCCGCGTTGGTCGGCATTTATAAGGCATATGAAGTGACGGGTGAAACACTAGATACCGAACGGACAGATGTCGCAAACGATGAATTGAATTTGGCGACTAAATTTTCAAAAGAGTCCGGCGTTGATAGTGACAAAGTAGCGGAACTACTAACGGAAATTAAAAAACAAATTGCAGAACAAAATCCGGTTTCAAAAGAAGAGGTCGAAAAGATTGTCACGGAACAACTTGGAAAGTTGAACATTGAGTTAAATGAAGCGGATCGCCAATTGCTGATTGACTTGATGGATCGAATTAGAAGTCTGGACATCGATTTCACTAAATTTTCCGAGCAACTTTCTGATATGACATCGACAATCAAAGAAAAAATCGGCGACATCGATCCGGGCTTTTGGGAAAGTGTTAAACAATTCTTTGCCGATATTTTTGAATCCATCCAGTCTTGGTTTAAATAATCGGACTGGAAGTGTGAATATGCGCATTAAAAATGATTTTGGAAAAGAGGTTATGGAGATGGAATTTGAATTTGTGGAACTTGGCGGCGATGCATTTGCATTCCGCAATGAGCAGGATGGGAAGTTGCTTGCGGAAATTACATGGACGCTTCTTGGCGATGTCATGGTGATGGATTATACATTCGCCTCGCCAGATCTGCGTGGGCAAGGTGTGGCGAAGCAATTATTGGATCGTGCTGCAGACTATGCACGTGAAAAGGAATTGAAGATGGAGCCGGTGTGCTCTTATGTAGTTACTGCATTTGAACGTTATAAAGATTATGATGATGTAAAGGTATAATTGGTCAAACAAGAAAAGCGTCTGGTGCAAGGTGTTTAGCCACCATTTTAAAAAAGGCAATCCGTTAATTAGTCACACAACGGATTGCCTTTTAGTTTAATGCATTCAAATTTCCGACCATACAAATCCCTCACATTAGCATAATGAAATACAGAAACCCAGTTAAAATTGATGCACCGGCGACAGTATACAACATGTCGGTTTGGCTAAAAATCAGTTTCTTCTCCATTTGTAACGTCCCCTCTCAGAAGATGTGTATACATAACTAAATACCCTTTTTCAGGATATAAAAACCATCTTCTAGCCCAAGTCAGAAGAAAAGTGAAACCATTTCCCTGCAAATGCGTATAATCATAGAGAACAAGTTAAAGGAAAGGGTGCATTCAATGGTTAACCGTACAGCTGAAAAAGTATTATCAATCATCAGTGCTGTGTTTACGACAATCGGCATTATCATGAGCTTTGCTATCATGGCTTTTTATAACTTCATGAAATCGGATCCGACAATTCGGGAAGATTTCGAAGCAGAAATGTTGTCGGACCCGGCGCTTAATCCTCAGGATCTCGAGCTGTTTTACAGCATTTTTAATTTTCTTGGGGGCTTAATTTGGTTGATCATCATTGGACTGATAATCAGTCTGATTCTAACGATCATCGGCATCGTGAATATCTGGAAAAACAAAAATCCGAAACTGGCTGGGACGATGTTCATCATTGCTGGTCTGTTGGCAGGGTTCATTTCCCTAGCATCGATTTTGCTGTATATTGCAGGAATCCTTTGTTTCACAAAGAAACCGCCATTGACAAAAGAACCGCAATTTGTAGACGATCAATCTGGTGGAACGATGCGACCTTTATAAGCAACGTACGAAAATAAGAAAAACGCTTTCCCCAGTTGGAGGAAAGCGTTTTTTTATGAGACTAGAACAGCGCTGCGGATATGGTAGACATACTGTGCGGTTACGACGGGGTGTCCTTCAAAATTTTCTTCGAAAACGTCAAGCAATTCGAAGCCGTGTTTTTCATAAAAGGTTCGTCCAATAGTATTACGTTCATCTACATAAACAAACAATTGTTGGGCGTCCTGTAATATGGACAAAGCTTCCTTGAAAAGCATCGCGCCATAGCCGAGCTGTTGGAATTCGGGCAAGATATACATTGCGGTCAGCTCAGAGTCACCATCTTCGTCTTTTCTGGTGAAATTCGCAAAGCCTATCGGTGTACCTTGGTGTTCAGCGATTAGCACGAAAGTCTTTTCCATGCATTTTTCCATCATCGCATAGGAGTAGAATCGATCGATGAATCGGGTTTGAGTTTCTTCTGGGATTAATCCATTATAGGTAACGCGCCAAGTTTTACGGGCGATCTGTTGTACGTGCACGCTATCCTTGGTTGTCATCGGTCGGATCATTGCACTATCACCTCAACATTTCTTTTTGTAATCATAACAAATAACAAGGGTGAAAACTACCGTTGTAATCAAAATGACATATAACGGAAAGGCTGTAAAACCGCCATTTGCTATTTAAAAAGTTTTTAAACCAATCTTACAGGGTATACTCATACCATAATACGTATTTAAACAATTACGGGAGGAATGATGAACATGGGAAAAAAGCGAAATAACAATCTATTACTTGCGACGATTGCTGCAGGTGCGTATGCATATTTCAGTAAGAAGGAGAATCGGGACAAGGCTCAGGTCGCATTCAATAATATGAAGACAAAAGCCGAATCGTTCATCAATTCCCAGAAGATGAATCGTAATCCCGAAACGAAGGTTGGACATTCGGATCCTTATGACTTGCAGGACAATAAGATGGTAAGTGAAGGTGCTCAAACGAGCGTCCATTATTATAATCAGGAAGTGGAAGACAAAGGAGATATGAATAAAACTGACGGTCTTTATCATAAAAAAGAGCAGTCGAATGTGGACGGGGAATCATCCGAAAAATGAACCCGAACAACTATATGAAAAGCGTTCCTGCTATGGGAGCGTTTTTTTTGTTGCACTATAAATACCTGAATATCAACTACTTATATCCTATTGTGTTAGAGATTTAGAAAGTTGGGTATTGAATAAGGCGCGACAACAATCCATAACACGAACAGCTTTCACGGATGAACTTGAAAGGGAGGATAGGTTTAATGGACTCGAGAACTTCATCTATACGGAAAGAAGGTTTTTGAATCACCTATTCCATCTGTCTCGTATCTTCCAGGAACATACAGGCATCACGCTAGTCGAATATATTAATATCCGAAAAGTGGAGGATTCGCAATATAGTCTTCGTTGCACCGAGAAGAAGATAGCCGATATTTCGAGACTCTACCATTTTTGCAACCAAAGCTATTTCACACGCGTATTCAAGAAGTACACCGGTCAAACACCCGGCATGTTTCGGAGTGATAGCACGGAGAATTATTTCCGCTTCCGTTTTCTGCGGGATGAAAATTAGTCCTAAAACAGACATTCGTTGTAAATCAATGGCTATTTGAGGTATACTTTTTAGTAGTTTGAATTAGTGAAGGTGAATCTATTGAAGAAGAGAATTGGATTAGTGGCCATGTTGCTGACAACCGTTGCTTTTCTAAGCGGTTGTGCCGGTGTTGAGAACAAAGAAGGTACATTTTACGATATTTTTGTCAAGCCGATGGATTGGTTATTGAAGTATTTCAGTGACATGTTCAGCGGAAGCTATGGTTTAGCGATTATCCTGATCACCGTATTGATACGACTTATTCTAATGCCTTTTATGCTGAAAAACTATAAGGCACAACAGGATATGAAATTGAAAATGGATGCGCTACGCCCTGAAATGGAAGATATACAAAAACGTTTGAAAGAAGCGAAGGAATCAGGAAGCAAAGATGAGCAGATGAAGATTCAGCAGGAAATGATGGGGCTCTACTCGAAGCATGGTGTCAACCCACTCAATATGGGTTGTCTGCCGCTGATTATTCAAATGCCAATTATCATGGGACTCTACTTTGCAATTCTTTACTCACCGGAAGTGAAATCACATCAATTCCTTTGGTTCAACTTAGGGGAACCGGATATGATCATGATGATACTCGCTGGTGCGGTATACTTCGTTCAGGCGCGCGTTTCGCTGTGGACAATGCCTGAACAGCAACAGAAGCAAATGAAAATGTTTATCTATTTATCACCGATTATGATCATGTTCATTTCCTTCCAGGCAATGGCAGCTCTACCGTTATACTGGGCGGTCGGTGGGCTTCTCCTTATTTTCCAAACTTATTTAGGGCGCAAGTTCTATTACAAGCATCCTGAACCGGTAGTGGAAGAAGCCGATAAGGCTGATGTCGTGGAAGAAAACAAAAAAGAAAAAAAGTAAATGACAAGTAGACTGGAGAGCAATCTTCAGTCTTTTTTTTAAGATGTCTAGGCCTAGGGCGTCTAACCCGGTGCTCTGCGTTTTTATAGGAGGGTATCACGATGCAAGTCAAATGGTTATTCCGAATCGGAATCGCGGTGGCCGCACTCGCTTCCTTTTATTTTATCATCAAGTTGAACATGACTTTTGCGGTAATCGCTATGACGGCATTGTTCGCTATGACGAACGGATCCCGCGCGAAATCATTTAAGGAACAAGGAATGGCACGCGAATCGAAATGGATGCTCTGGCTGTCGATGTTTTTCACAGTTGCATGTCTGGTACTGTTACTGGTCAGTCTATTCACGTGAAGAAAGGACGCTCAATGGGAACCGATTTTCCTCATTGAGCGTCCTTTTCAATGATTATGATAGACTATGGATATATCTTGCGAAAGAAGGCTGTTTTCATGAAACGGAAAACCAAATATAAGAATCATAAGAAAAAAGGTAAAGGGAAAGGGTTGACAATCGCGCTACTGATTTCGGCATTACTCATGACGGGTCTTGTTACGATCCTCGGTTTGAATGACTGGGATGTAGGAAAGAGTTCTCAATCCGTGCAGGCTCTTCTGGGTCTATCCACTTCTGAAGCGGAAGTGTCTAAAAAAACTGTTGAAAATGAAAAGCCGAATGATGACGGTGTGAAAAACCTGCAAGAAGTTGGGGGAGAACTGGAAGAGGAGACCGAGCAAAATCCGCCGTCCAAGGCCGAACCAAGAGAAAAAAATGATACAGACCCTATCGAAAAACCGAATGTGACTGTTGATGCAGGAGGTTATATCGAAGGGCAACAACTCCCTACAGAACCGACATATGTAAAAAATATTTTAATAGCTAATAAGAAAAACCCGCTTCCATCGACATTTGCACCAGGCGAAGATAAAACAGCTCGCGCTGCATTTGAACAAATGGCGGCAGAGGCGAAGTTATCGGGTTTTAATCTTACAGCGTTCAGTACGTATCGATCGTTTGACTACCAAACGACTCTGTATGAACGATATGTCGCCCGCGACGGAAAGGAAGCGGCTGATACCTACAGTGCACGTCCGGGCTATTCCGAACACCAAACGGGGCTGGCATTTGACATTGGCGAATTGAATTTCGAGGAGCACTTTGCTTCTTCCTCATTTGGCGACACAGAAGCAGGCATATGGCTAAGCGATAATGCGCACCGTTTTGGCTTTATCCTGCGCTATCCGGAAGGGAAGGAAGAAGTCACCGGTTATATGCATGAGTCATGGCATTTCCGATACGTGGGAATTGAAATTGCTACTGACATTTTTGAACGTGCTCTCACGTTGGAAGAATACTTGGGAATTTGAAGGAGATGACTAAAAGGGACACACCGGATATGCGGTATGTCCCTTTTTGAATTTACCCGACCTTCGGCTGAATGAATTCAATGCCTTAGGCGGATGCTTTATAAAATAGGTGATAGCAATCGAGAAACTGATTCTTTTATCTTGATTATGCGCGAGCGTTCCAAATATGCGTCATAGGTCAACTCTGTCGATAATTGCATATCCTGTTCGAACAGCTCGGCCAGTTCATGAGATTTTTCCCGATCGTAGATGAATGCATTGATTTCGAAATTGAGTTTAAAGCTTCGGACATCTATATTGGCGGTTCCGACTGTTGAAAGTTCATCATCTACAACGATCTGTTTTGTGTGCAAAAAGCCATTTTCGTAAATATATACTTTTGCACCTGCTTTTAATAATATCCCGACATTGGAGTACGTCGCCCAGTAAACAAACATATGATCAGGTTTATTTGGTATCATGATTCGTACATCGATTCCCGAAAGACAAGCGATTCGCAAGGCATCCAGGAAGCTGACGTCGGGGATAAAGTAAGGTGTTTGGATGTAAATATACTTCTTTGCGATGAAAATCATTTTTAAATAGCCATCTTTAATCTGTTCCCATTGCTCGTCAGGCCCGCTGGTAACAATCTGCATACCGACGGATCCTTTGCGTGGGATAGCAGGGAAAAAGCGTTCTGCATACTCAATATCATGCTTTTCGGATGCTTGATTCCAATCGAGGATAAACCTCGTTTGCAGCGGATGCACTGCACTTCCTTCAATACGGAGATGCGTGTCACGCCAATAGCCGAAACGCTTGTTCATCCCGAGGTATTCATCTCCTACGTTAAAACCACCGACATAGCCAATTCGTCCATCGATAACGACGATTTTACGGTGATTCCGGTAATTCAGGCGTGGATTGATGAGTGGAAGGGTGGCCGGGAAGAATGCTTCGACTTCTCCCCCATGCGCAATCAGTTCTTTCAAATGTTTTTTGTGCAGACCACGGGAGCCGATATCATCGAAAAGGACACGTACTTTGACGCCTTGTTTCGCCTTTCGGATCAACACTTGGTAAATCCTTTTCCCTAGATTATCAAGCCGTAAAATGTAATATTGAAAATGGATATGGTCTTTTGCGTGCTCGAGATCATGAATAAGCGCATCGAACTTTGCTGCGCCATCATTGAAAACTTGCACATCATTGTCCTGGGTCAAAACTGCGTGGTTATTTCTAAGATGAAGGTAAATCATGTCTTGGTAGTGGGCTGTGTCATCGAGCCGGAAATCGAGTGTATTCTTTTCAATCGCCTCGATTTGATAATCGATTAATTGATCGATACCGATTTTTTTACTGCCTTCCCAACGGAAAATGTGCTTTTCCCGGAGCTGTCTACCGAGTAGGAGGTAAATAAAGAAACCGAATAGCGGGATGAAAAACAATACGAGGAGCCAGGCCCAGGTTGCTGTGGGGTCCCTTCTTTCGAGAAAAATAAGTGCGATTGCCAAGAAGATATTCAAGATAAGAATGGCTGTTACTGATAGACTAATCAGTTGGGTCATAAGCGCCCTCCTTTACAAATCGTGCTTATCGTACTAGTATACCTAAGATATACGAAAAGAAGAAGATAATGGCATTTCAATTCAGGAAATCCTACTTGACTGATTGGAATTAAATAAAGTATAGTCTATTAAGATTGTAGACAATAGGAGGAACAACATGAATACATTATTTCTCATACTGAACATAGCAGGATTGCTTTTGCTAGTCGGTCTATTATATGGGATGCACCGTAAAAAGGTTTCGTTTTCAAAACGCGTGTTTACAGGGCTTGGGCTCGGAATTGCTTACGGGCTTATTTTAAACTTTGCCTATGGTACAGACTCGGCCATTTTGGAAGAATCTATGCCATGGTTCAACTTGATCGGAACGGGTTACGTCAAGTTGCTTCAGATGATTGTTATGCCTCTTGTATTCATTTCGATACTGGCGGCATTTACAAAAGTGACAATCGGTAAGAATTTCGGAAAAATGGCGGCGTTGATACTCGGGATTCTTATCGGAACGACAGCCATCGCCGCCATCATCGGGATTTCCGCTTCACTCCTTTTCGGTCTGGATGCTTCTGAAATCGTGCAGGGGGAAGCTGAAGTTGCCCGTGGTGTTTCGATTGAAGAGCGATCGACGGGAGTTGCGGATCGCGCTTTGCCGGATCAGCTAATCGATCTCTTACCGGCAAATCCGTTCCTTGATTTTACAGGGGCGCGTCCGACATCTACAATTGGCGTTGTCATCTTCGCTGCATTTCTAGGTTTTGCGTATTTGACTCTTTCAAGAAGGGATGAAAAGAATGCGGCGACAGTGAAAAAAGGCATCGACGCCATTTATTCACTAATCATGGGCGTTGTAAAAATCGTCTTGCGCCTGACACCTTACGGAATTTTGGCGATTATCGCACGTACGGTCGCAACTTCCGATTTTGGGGCCATCTATAATCTTGGTAAATTTGTACTCGCGTCGTATGCGGCAATCTTGGTCATGTTCGGTATTCACTTGCTCATCATTGCACTATCCGGATTGAACCCGATCACGTATGTGAAAAAAGCGGGGGAGGCATTGCTGTTCGCTTTCTCTTCCCGTTCTAGCGCAGGCGCTCTACCACTTAACATCGATACTCAAACGAAACGTCTTGGTGTACCTGACGGCATTGCCAACTTTGCCGGATCATTCGGTTTGTCGATTGGTCAAAACGGATGTGCGGGAATTTACCCGGCAATGCTTGCAGTTATGATTGCTCCATCGGTCGGGCAAAATCCGCTGGAACCGATGTTTCTCCTGACACTCATCGCAATTGTAGCAATCAGCTCGTTTGGCGTTGCAGGCGTTGGTGGGGGGGCGACTTTCGCAGCAATTCTCGTCCTATCGGCGATGAATCTTCCAATCGTCTTGGCAGGCCTGCTGATTTCTGTTGAACCGCTCATCGACATGGGTCGAACAGCATTGAACGTCAGCGGCTCGATGACGGCAGGTGTAACGACTGCACGTGTGACAGGCGAACTTGACAAACAGAAGTATAATGAGCCGCTCGATAAACAGACAGTCGAATCTTAAGCTGTTGAGCAACTAGACAATATAAAATCCCGCCAAAGACGACAGACGTCTCGGCGGGATTTTTACGTTGTTTTTATTCTGATGTGGTTTCAAGTTTTTGCAGCGAGTTTGCAGATTTCCTAAACACCAAGATCAAGCCAATCGCTAGAATTGCAAGCACGGACGAAATGAAGTACATACTGCCCGCTGACTGTGTGAAAATCCATGTGAATAACAGCGGCCCAATAATGCGCCCCATATTATCCATTGAATACGCCATTCCGGCTGCTGTACCATATTTTCCGCCGGACTCTTTCGATGTCAACGAAACAAGAACCGTCCTGGCGAGCGCATTCCCTGCAGTGAATACACTTAACGCAAACCCTGCCCAAAAGAGGTTGGTTGAGAATGGAATTAGAAGAAGACCTAGAGCAGTAATGATTTGGGCCCCAATGATCCATTTTGTTTCTGTTCCGTTTTTCACCCGACGGACGACGCCGCCTTGAATCGCAGCATCGACAAGGCCGCTCGCTATGAATAAGTAGCCGACTTGTAGTGGAGTGATTTCGATTTTTGAAATTTGGAACAGCTGGAACGTAGATTCAAGCCCTGCAAGAAGGAACGTCACCATGAATGAAAATAGGAACAGATAGCGGATCCGGTATTGCCAGAGCACGGAGCCGCCTTTCGGAAGCAACGCACGCTTATTTGCCACGCCACGCCGTTCTGGTTCTTTCAAAATGACTCCTGCATAGACCATTATTAGTAAAGTCAGTGTACCAGAAGCAATGAACGGCAACTGAAGGCTCGAATGACCGAGCACGCCTCCGATTGCCGGTCCGAAGATAAAACCAAGACCTATCGACATACCAAGTAGCCCCATATATTTATTACGGTTATCTTCATCCGTCATATCTGCAACAAAACCAGTTACAGCTGTATAAAGAGCCCCGGAAAACACTCCGCCGACAATACGTGCTAAGTAAAGAAGAGGCAAATTCTCGATGAACAAAGCAAATAGGAAAAAACTGAGGCTAAATCCGATAAGCCCTATCATAATAAGTTTTTTTCGACCCGTCCGATCTGACAAAGAGCCCCAGAGTGGCGCGGTGAAAAAGGAGGCTAGCGCATAAATCGTCAGAAGCCCACCGACATGCACTTCGGAAAACCCTTGCTGCACAATAACCTCAGGTAAAATCGGTATTATAATACCGAAACCTAGATAAACAAAAAACTGTACCGACATAAGAAGAAGAATCGCTTTTTTCATTGACATACCTGCTTTCCGATGAATCACTAGTTCCATTCTACTCTTTCAGAGTTAATCAGACAAAGGAAAAGAGGATGAAGGGAAGTGAGGGCATGAAAATGCTGTGGAAAACAATGGGAATGTGAAAGGGGACAACGCATTTTCGAGAGAAGACAACGCATCCGCGAAAGAAATCAGCGTTCCCCACAAACGAAACAATGCATCCGAAAAATCCCGGAAACCATGCCTAAACCGGTGTATAAAACCTTTACAATTCGGCGAAATTGTAACATAAATGAAAGATTTAAAAGGAGCCTGGGGTGGTATGATTGTAGTAACAGCAAAATGGAACAATTTGCATCACGGTGAAGAAACTTTACATCCTTGGATACGTCTATAATTAATAGAAAGGTCGAGGTGGAAAAGATGGCGAACGAAGTTGATTTGAAGAAGATCATTTCCAACTTGGCGAAGTTGGGTGTCTCGGCAACTCTGACGAAATCCCGTTTAGACATGCTGAAAGCCCTCGCGCCACCTGTACATGACCCGCATCCTCAGTCACAATAATTAGCAATAGCGGTCGACTGTTTCATGCCGCTAGATTTGAACAATACCCAAAAGCCTCAGCGGAATCTCCACTGAGGCTTTTGGGTATTACTCGTCGTCGTCGGAACTGAACATATAGGTCCGGTGATGAAATTTCATGCTGAACACAAGGCCGATCGCCAACATATTCCCCATCAGGGAACTCCCCCCGTAACTGATGAACGGTAACGGAATGCCTGTAATCGGTAACAGTTGAATCGTCATGCCGATGTTTTCGAAGACGTGGAACGTAATCATCGCGATAATGCCGGCGCAAATGTAGGTACTGAATGGATCTTTCAATTCAAGCGTGATTTTCGTCAAATGGTAGATCAGGAAAAAATACATACAGATAACCAAACTTGCACCGATGAATCCCCAGTCCTCCGAAATCGTCGTAAAGATAAAGTCGGTATGACTTTCCGCCACATACACTTCGCGACCTTGGTACCCTTTGCCGAAAGTCTGGCCAGAGCCGATTGCATTGAGCGATGTGATGAGATGCCGCCCTTCATCGGATGAATAGGTATAGGGATCCAACCATGAATAGATCCGTGCGGCTTGGTAAGGCGAGAAGCCGAGCTTATCCTGCAGGAATTGTTGTGCGTATAGCGCCATCCAAAGCAGTGTGAAGCCGATTGTAGCGGTTCCGGCAAAAATCGGTAGAACGATGCGCCACGTAATCCCCGCCACGATGATCAATGCTGCCGTAATCGCGATAAACACAAGTGACGTCCCGAGGTCAGGCTGCTCCATGACGAACATAAGTGGAATGAAGAGCACGCCCATCATTTTTCCGAGCAGTAAAAAATCAGTCTTTAATGTTTTCTCGATAAACTTTTCATGATGCTGTGTAATCAACCGCGCCATGCCGATGATGAAAAACGTTTTCATGAACTCTGCTGGCTGAATACTGCCGAGCCCAGGGATGTGAAACCAACTCTTTGCACCATTTCTTTTTGCGACAAGTTCCAGGCTTTCGGGAAGTATATACAAAAGGGCAAGTATAAAAACACCGCCACCGTAAATGATCCAAGCCGCTTTTTTATATTGATCTGGCTCTAAATACATGGTAAAAGCAATAATAATCGATCCGACGACATACCATTGAATTTGCGATGGGATGAAGTTGACCGGCATGCCAAAAATGTCTTTGTATTGCCCGGTCGTCTGCGCCGAAGATATTGCAAATAGGCTAATCAGGCAGAAAAGTAGCAAGATGAATGCAAGTGTCCAATCGAAACGTTCCTTTTGTTTAATATCCGTTTTCATATAGAGTAGTCACCTTTATTTCAAAGTTTAATTTAATTCAGCAGAAGTCCCGTAGTTCTAAAGGGTAGAATTTAAGACTTATTTCACTTTAATGTCGTAATTGATTAGTAGTGATCAGCAACCTTTAGTATAACGTATCATGAGGGTGGATGCATATCCTCCTATTGGACGCTTTGGGAACAGCGAAGTTGCCCCGAAAAAGCCGGGCGTGCTAAACTAATGGGAAAACGGAGGGTGACTTACCCCTTACTACGGAAAGGGGCTATCAATATGGCTTGGATTTACCTACTCATCGCCGGTCTGACAGAGATTGTCTGGGCCATCGGATTGAAGGAAGCGCATGGCTTCACTGTTTTACTGCCATCCATCATTACTTTGGTTTTCATCGTCGTCAGTTTTTTCTTGTTTGCCAAAGCGATGGAGACCATCCCCATTGGCACGGCCTATGCCATTTTTACAGGGATTGGGGCGGCTGGCACAGCTATCGTCGGAATTCTACTTTTCAAAGAGGGTGCCGGAGTAGGAAAGCTGTTTTTCCTAGGTCTGTTGCTTGTCGGAATCGTCGGCTTGAAATTAGCTGACGGCAAGGAGGGGACGGACTGATGTCATGGATGATTCTTATCATAGCAGGCTTATTTGAAGTGGCGTTCGTCGTTACGATGAAACTATCAGAAGGATTTAAGAATAAAAAGTATACAGCTTTAACTGTCTTGTCTGGGGCGCTCAGCTTCTTTTTACTTTCGGTCGCGATGAAAGAATTGCCTGTTGGAACAGGCTACGCAGTTTGGACGGGAATCGGGGCTGCGGGCAGTGTATTAATTGGCATGTTTTTCTTTCGTGAAAAGCGGAGTGCGCTGAAATTCCTGTTTTTGTCCTTTATCATCGCAGGGGTTGTGGGACTTAAGGTATTTGGTTGACGAAACTTTGGGAAAGTATTCATGATAACGGTCAATACATGGTAAACTGAAGTATCGAAAACAAATGGATCGTGAGGGAGAAAAATGAGAAAAAAACTTGCTATAGTATACGGCGGGAAATCGGCCGAGCATGAAGTTTCCTTGTCGACTGCGCGTGCAGTGACGCAGGCAGTGGACTTCGGTAAATATGAAGTGGTCCCGGTGTACATCACATACGAAGGGGAATGGCGGAAAGGCCAGCCACTCGAGTCTCCCGCGAAAACGATTGAAGAACTGCGTCTGGAAGGGAACGGCGCAAGTCGACCGGACAGCATACATGCCTTTTTGAATGGCGATGGAGCGCCTGACGTCATTTTCCCTTTGCTCCATGGAACGAATGGTGAAGACGGCACGGTTCAAGGATTATTTGAAGTGATGAATGTGCCGTATGTCGGAAACGGTGTATTGGCATCGTCTGCCGGGATGGACAAAGTGGTCATGAAGCAATTATTTGCTCAAGCGGGATTGAAACAAGTGCCGTATGTACACTTTATCCGCACCGGATGGGTAAACGATAAAGAGCGGCTTGTGGAAAAAATGGAACAGGAGCTGGGTTGGCCGGTGTTTGTAAAACCTGCGAATCTCGGTTCGAGTGTCGGTATTAGTAAGGCGACAGACCGTAACAGCTTGATCGAAGCGGTGGAGCTAGCGTTGAAATTCGACCGTAAAATCATTGTCGAACAAGGTGTCACAGCGCGCGAAATTGAAATGGGTGTCCTGGGGAACGATGAACCGGCATGTTCGGTATCAGGGGAAATTAAACCCGTAACTGCATTTTACGATTATGAAGCGAAGTATAAAGATGGCAACACGTCACTTGTCATTCCTGCCAAGGTGTCTGAAGTTGTGGTGAAAGAGATGGAAGATATGGCAATCCGTGCCTTTAAAGTTCTCGATTGCTCGGGGTTAGTACGTGCTGATTTCTTTGTCACTGATGCTGATGAAGTGCTGATCAATGAAGTGAATACCATGCCCGGCTTTACACCGAAGAGCATGTTCCCGCTGCTTTGGCAGAAAACGGGCGTGGAGTATCCGGAGTTGATCGATAACCTGATTGCGCTGGCGTTGGAACGTCACGGGGAAAAACAGAACATACAATACACGATGGATTGAGAGTGGTTTGAAGTGAAACGGAAGTTGACGGAAATAGCCGGTTGGCTGCAGTCAAAAGGGCAACAAATGGATGATGTGACGGTGACAGGAGTGTCAATCGACTCCCGTACAGTGAAGGCGGGAGACCTGTTTATCCCGTTTCGGGGGGAACAAGTGAATGGGCATCGCTACGTAGAGGCCGCAATCCAAAGCGGAGCGGCGGCGTCTTTGTGGTTGAAAGATGAACCGAATCCGCCTGTCCATTTGCCACTTATCTTTGTGGATGATTCTGAGTTGGCTCTCCAAACGATGGCACGGGCTTATCGAGAAGAACTTCGTTGTCGGATTATCGGCATAACAGGGTCAAATGGAAAGACGTCGACGAAAGATCTTGTTGCAAGCGTTTTGGCTCCGTATTTCAATGTCCGGAAAACAGAAGGAAACTTCAACAACGAACTCGGTTTACCGCTGACTATTTTATCGCTCGATGACGACACGGAATTTGCCGTACTTGAAATGGGGATGAGCGGTTTCGGGGAGATCTCCTTTTTATCGAAAATGGCTAAACCACATACTGTAGTCATTACAAATATTGGTGAGGCTCATATGCAGGCCCTAGGTTCGCGTGCGGGTATCGCTCAAGCGAAATTCGAAATTATTGACGGACTGCAGCCGGGCGGAAAGCTTTTCTTCGACGGAGATGAGCCGCTCTTGCAGGCGCTGGTTGAAAAAGCACCGAATTTACAGGCTGTTTCATTCGGATATGGCAAGGGGAACGATCTTTCACTTGGGGCGATTGATCCAGGTGATGAAGGAAGCCGTTTCACGGTTACGGGCTTAGTCGAAGGAGCGTTTACCATTCCGGTGTATGGAACGCATCAAGTGAAAAATGCGCTCGCAGCCATTCTAATCGCGAAAGAAACTTCCGTTACAATGGATGCAATCCGTTCAGCGTTACGCGATGCGGCGTTAACGGCGATGCGTATGCAACCAATCATCGCGGCAAATGGTTCACTATTTATCAATGATGCATACAACGCGGCACCGACTTCAATGCGGGCGGCACTCAACTTTATGGATGATACCCGGTTGCGAACCGAGAAATGGCTTGTACTAGGCGATATGCTCGAGCTCGGTGAAGATGAGCGACGCTACCATGAGGAAATGGCAGAGCAGCTCTTGACAATGGACCTCGAAGGAATTCTGCTTTTTGGACCGCGTATGAAATGGTTGTATGATGTACTCCGGAAACGTGGGCCAAAAGGGCACCTGATTTGGTCGGAAGATGACTATGAACTGCTAACTGAGCCATTGCACGCGAATACAAGCACAAACTCAATCATTCTGCTGAAAGGATCCAGGGGAATGGAGCTTGAACGAGTTCTACATGACTTTGTAAGCGGAAATACCGGGGGATGAAGACCGGCGTACTGTTTATCCATGGATTTACAGGAGGCACGTTTGAAGTCCGCCCGTTCGTCAATTACTTAAGGACGAGAACGGATTGGTTGATTTCCACACCGACGCTCCCAGGGCATGGCGTCAAGCTGGACCTTAGAAAAGGCTCAGCGAATTCGTGGCTGATGGAAGCGGAAATTGCCATTCGAAAACTGCAACGAGAAGTCGACCGCGTTATCGTGGTCGGCTTTTCGATGGGTGGACTCATCGCAATGTTCCTTGCGTTGCGCTATAGGGTTGATAAGCTTGTCCTGTTAAGTGCGGCTGCGAAATACATCAGTCCGCGTCATTTGTTGCAAGATGCGGGTGTCATGTTGGCTGAATCGGTTACAAAAAAGTATCCGCCGAATACGTTTTACCATCTATACCCGTACAAATTGACCCATACACCACTGCGTGCGACTTTCGAATTCTTGCGTATCGTCAAAACAGTCGCACCTTATTATAATCGGATTAACACGCCAGTATGCATCGTCCAAGGCATGAAAGACGGCATCGTCCCATTTTCTGCGGCGGAGCACCTCTACAGAACGCTTGCCTCCGAAAAAAAGGTATTCATAAAATCAGCGCTTGGGAAGCATCATATCTGTTACAGCGATGACTGTGACAATTGGTTCAATGAAGTATTCGAGTTCCTGCGAAAAGACTGATTATTACTACTTGAGCGGAATGATTGCGGAGTAGTTCGTTGCGTGGTACACTGTGATGAGCATTGGATACATTTACATGGGACTCTTCAATCACTGAAGAGTACTTTTTTTTGAATCTAACGGTTTGATCAGATGAATCGGGCATCCGTCCGTTGACCGAACCGCTCGGCAAAGACCGGGCTTTCCTTTCTACCATAACCTCTATTTTAGAGAATGCAAAATATCGGAAACGTTCCCTTTAACAGGCTCGAATTTGCCGCGCCTTCATTTGCAAATGTAACCAATTGTCAAATGAAAAAACAAAGGAGATTGAGCAGTTTGACTAATTTTTCAGAATTAAACATCAGTGAATCAACACAGCGTTCTTTAAGCCGTATGGGGTTTGAAGAAGCAACACCTATCCAGGAAGGTACGGTTAGGTTTGGTATGGAAGGCCGCGATATTATCGGTCAAGCACAGACGGGTACAGGTAAAACGGCAGCATTCGGTATTCCGATCATCGAAAAGATCGATATAAAAAATCCGGCTGTACAAGCACTTGTCATTGCACCAACACGTGAATTGGCAATTCAAGTTTCAGAAGAAATCTACCGAATCGGTTACGATAAACGAGCACGTATCCTATCTGTTTACGGTGGACAGGAAATCGGCCGTCAAATCCGCGCATTGCGTAACAATCCGCAAATCGTTGTCGGAACACCAGGACGTATCCTTGACCATATCAAACGTAAAACATTGAAATTAGACGGCGTACAGACGCTTGTTCTTGACGAAGCAGATGAGATGTTGAACATGGGCTTCATCGAAGACATCAACACGATTCTTGCGAGCGTGCCTGCTGAGCGCCAAACACTTCTATTCTCGGCTACAATGCCTGCGCCTATCCGTAAAATTGCGGAAACGTTCATGAAAAACCCGGAAATGGTGAAAATCAAGTCAAAAGAAATGACAGTTGAAAACATCGATCAATATTTCGTAAAAGCACAGGAACGTGAAAAATTCGATGTCCTTTCACGAATTTTGAATGTACACCAGCCTGAACTTGCGATTGTATTCGGTCGTACAAAACGCCGTGTGGATGAACTTGCACATGCACTCAGCATCCGCGGTTACATCGCTGAAGGTATTCACGGTGACTTGACACAAGCGAAACGGATGTCCGTTCTCCGCCAGTTCAAGGATAACAAAATTGATATACTTGTCGCGACGGATGTTGCTGCACGTGGACTTGATATTTCAGGTGTCACACATGTTTACAACTTCGATATTCCACAAGACCCTGAGAGCTATGTACACCGTATCGGTCGTACAGGTCGTGCAGGTAAAAGCGGAATGGCGGTCACATTTGTCACACCACGTGAAATGGGCTACCTACGTATCGTTGAGGAAACAACTAAAAAACGTATGACACCGATGACTCCACCATCTTCGGATGAAGCGCTTGTCGGCCAACAGCGTCTTGCGGTTGAGCAACTGATTGAAATCGTAGACAAAAACGAATTGAGCGATTATACACAGCTTGCAGGTGAATTGCTTCAGAAATATGAAGCGCAAGACATCGTTGCAGCTGCTATCCGTTCATTAACGCGTGAGCCAAATGATGCACCGGTCACGATTACGGAAGAGCGCCCATTGCCAGCTCGTAGAAGTTCTTCTTCACGCAGCGGCGGTGGTGGCTACAAAGGTAATCGTAGCGGCGGACGCTCGTATGGAAGCGGTGGCGGTGGACGCGGCTACGGAAGCGGCGGTTCACGTCGTAGTAGTGGCGGCGGTCGCGACAGCTCAGCAAGACGAGACGGCGGCAGCAGTAGCAACAGCGGCGGTCGTTCACGCTTCAGCAAAACAGAGAAATAATCACTTTTAGAAAAAAAGCCGGGGCTAACTATGCACCCGGCTTTTTCTTGTTCAAATCTCGGGTGCTCTGCGCTTTTGTTCCTGACATAGCAAATACCCGGAAAAATGAAACATTTCTTTGGTTGAATCGTATAGAATAGAGAAAATGGAAAGAGGTGTTCAGATGAGGAAGCAACCTTTGAACCAGATATCGGAAAAGGGGCTGAAAGTTTGGCGATTATACGGTATGATTCAAACAGCTTTTATACTTTTATTGGCAATAGGTGTTGGCGTACTGACCTACATATTTGAATGGCCTTGGTGGATTTACGCAATCGCTTCGGCGGTTGTTATTTTATTCGGTTATTTTTTCATTTATTTATTTCCTAAAGTGAAATGGATGCGTTGGCGTTACGAAGTCCGGGAATCTGAGATTGAATTGCAACATGGCATTTTTATTGTTAAGCGGACGTTAATCCCGATGGTGCGTGTCCAGCACGTAGATACTGCACAAGGGCCAATCCTGCGGAAATACGATCTTTCTGAAATCACTATTTCAACGGCTGCGACAAATCATACGATTCCGGCACTTGTAGCTGATGAGGCGGACGACATGCGCGGTAGGATTTCGGTGCTTGCAAGGGTGGCGGAAGATGATGTCTGAACCACGCTATAAATTGCACTGGATCACCGCATTGATTGAAGTATTGAAAACAGCGAAAGAAGCGATTCTCCCGCTGATTGTCCTTCTTTTTGCGAATGGATTCAATGATACAGGAAAATGGTATTTGGATTATTTGACCTTTATGATCTTCGGTGTATTGATGATTGCCTTTTTCATCACGGGGATCATCAAGTGGAAACGTTTCGAATACTGGTTCGAGGATGATGAACTGCGAATCGAATATGGGTTGTTTGTGAAAAAGAAGCGCTATATTCCGTTTGATCGCATTCAGAGCCTTGATTATACGGAAGGAATCTTACACCGTCCGTTTAAGCTTGTCAAAGTGAAAGTGGAGACGGCTGGAGGTTCAACATCCAAAAAAGCGGAAGCTGAACTGACTGCCATTACAAAAGAAGCGGCAGAACTGATCGAACGTGAGCTTGCCGATGCAAAAAGCGGGAAAAGGGTTTTGCGGGTGGAAGATGGGGAAGAAACGGTAGAGTTTCCGATCGAGGTGGAGCCACAAGCGAAACCGATTTTCAAGATGTCGGCAAAAGATCTGGTCATTTTGGCGACGACCTCGGGTGGTATCGGCATCATCCTTTCCGGGGCGGGGGTCTTTTTATCTCAGTTTGCGGAACTGATTCCCTTTGAATGGATGTATGAGGAACTTTCTTCCTTTATCACATTTGGGGCACTGCTCATTGCGCTCGCCGTCTTTATTGGCTTTGTCATTGTATGGGGATTGTCGGTTGCGATGACATTCTTCTCCTATTATGGGTTTACGGTTTCGTTGGATGAACGGGATATTATCATCACCCGTGGATTGCTTGAAAAGAAACGCATGACGGTCCCGTTAAATCGGGTTCAAAGCGTGCGGATCATTGAAAACCCTTTCAGGCAATTATTTGGGTATGCGGCTGTCGCTGTGGATAGTGCGGGTGGGGGCGGAGCGGAAGGTGCTAAAATCAACCTGTTCCCACTCGTGAAGAAGAAAGACATTGAGGGACCGTTGAAAGAATTATTCCAAGAGCTCATTCTTGACGAACCGTCCCAAAAGCTCCCCGCGCGCGGGAGGCATTTTTTCTACCGCATCGATTTCATTTGGATGTTGCCGGCAGTTGGGGCGTTGATTTACTATTTCTTTCCGTACGGAATGCTGTCACTGCTTATCATCCCGATTATCGTACTTTTCGGCTTGTGGCAACATCGCTCTGCTGCTATCTCCATCTCTGGAAATCAGTTGACGATGCGATTCAGGGGATTCAGCCTCCAGACGGCCTATTTGATGAGGAAAAGAATCCAGTCCATGAAAATGAAAAGAAATTACTTCCACAAACGAAAAAAGGTTGCAACACTAGTCGCAAGCATCAAATCGGGAATGGGTGTTTTCGAAGCGCAAGTTAGCCATATGGATGAGGTGGATGCAGAAAAAATTCTGTCGTGGTATGGGAAAAATACGAAGGCAAGTATAGCGGACGCGAAGTTGGAAGATAAGACAGATTGAAAAAGGACAGAAGGGAACTCCTTCTGTCCTATCTTTTTCTTGTTGCTAAAGAATAGTGGTAATCGTGGATAAGAAGCGATCAGAAAATCTTACGTCTAGACTTCGAGCATCTAGGCTTTGGGTCTTCGCCAACTGACAATCCTTTTGGGATGAAAGTAGCTGAGACCAATCAGAAATCCGACAATCATTCCGACAATATGGGCGGTCGTGTTGATATTTGGCTGGAGAAACGTCATGATGATGCTGATCACAATCATTGGGACAATGATTTGTCTTAGCTGAGGCATAATGTGCTTCGTGTAATAGACGAGTGCACCAAAGGCGCCGAGAATCCCAAAAATGGCGCCGCTCGCGCCGACACTAGCATAATCTGGCCCCTGTAAGAAGAATGTTGCGATGTTGCCGAATATGCCGGAGAGCAGGTAAATAGTTAGGAAGCGCGCTTTACCGGCCAATTTTTCAAGCTCTGGCCCAAAAATGAACAGCGAGAACATATTGAACAGCAAATGCATCAGTCCAGCATGCAGGAACATCGGTGTAAACAATCGCCACCATTCGCCGCTGGAAATCAGATAATTGATTCCCATTCCTCTGAAATATAGTTGAGGTCCTATGATTGGTACGTAGGTCAATAGGAAAATCAAGATATTCAACGCAAGGAAGAATGCGACGACGGGGTAAAGGCGAATATACTGTGAAAAGCTTTCTGTACGGCTGAACATTTTTTCACCTCAATTTATCTCTGGATTCATTATACATTTTTTTTTGCGAATTTGGAAAGGGAGTTGCAAAATGATAGCAGGAATTGGACTTGATATTGTTGAATTAGAACGTATCGGCAAATTGGATGCCAAATCGCCGAAATTTCGTTTGCGTACGTTGACAGAAGAAGAACTGGCCATATACGAATCGCTTACCGCCCATCGCCGCGTTGAGTTTTTAGCTGGCCGATTCGCGGGAAAGGAAGCTTTCTCAAAAGCCAAAGGGACAGGAATCGGTGCCACATGCAATTTTTCGGACATCAGTATCGTACCTGAAGCGAGCGGCAAACCGGTCTTGTATTTCAAAGGTGTGCAAGTGGAGGGCTTTATCTCCATTACACATACGAAAATGGTTGCGGCTGCCCAAGTTATCCTTCTTGCATAATTGTTCGTCCTTCCTCATAAGATGACCTACCCGATTGAAATGAGAAAGGATGAACTGTATGCGTAACCGGATAATTGTTTTATTGTTAGTTGCAGTCATGGTAGTCCTTGCGGCATGTGGAGCACCGTCGAAGGAGGATGTCACGAAGAAGCTTAGTGGAAAATGGACGAATACGAAAGGGTATGATTTGACAGCAACGATGGAAATCAAGACGGGAGCAGAACCGCGGAAGTATGATGTTGAAGTCTGGCACACGAAGCCCCAATTTTACCGTGTCGATGTCACGCAAGCAGGCAGTAAGGATTCACAGACGATTGTCCGGAATGATGAAGGGGTATTTGTTATAACGCCATCACTCGGTAAGACGTATAAGTTCCAAAGTGATTGGCCTGCACAAAACAGCCAAGGATATTTGATTGGCGCATTGCATGATGACATCAAGGCTGACAATAATGCCAAGATGACAGAGGAAGACAAAGCGTATGTGTTCGAAACCGCAACAAGAAATAATCATAAGAAAGTCCTTCCTACCCAAAGGATCCATATCGACAAAAAAACGTTGTTGCCAACGTACGTCTCTGTATTAGATGAAAACAAAGAAGAGAAAATCCGCATCACCTTCAACCAAATAACACTTGGCAAGGAACGGAAAGCGGCGGACTATAAGGTAGATGTAGATGCAACGGACACTAGTAATGAGCCGGAATCAGAAGAAGATGCGAAAACAGGATTGGAAACATTCTATCCATCTGTCGCATGGGATGGGGTCACGATGGAAGAGGAAATTGTTGAAATGGAAAATGGGACGCGAACATTCATGACATTTAGTGGAGAGAAAGAATATGTCATTGTTCAAGAGCCTGCAGTAAAACCAGACAACAAGATGCCTGTTTCCGTTGAAGGCGATCCAATTGACCTTGGTTTTACAATCGGCGCATTGACGGAAAAGTCCCTCCGTTGGGAAAGTGAAGGTGTCTCGTTCTTCATCGCTTCTGAAACATTGACGATGGATGAAATGATTGAAGTGGCATCATCGATGACGACAGGTGAAATGAAATAATTTGACGAAGATAGGGAAGGGGATTGATAATAAAGGTACTACTGAAAAATGAGGGATTCGTATGGGAAACAGAACACATTATCGTCCGACCCGAGCAAACGTTGATCTGGAAGCGATTCGTAACAACGTCCGAAATGTGAAGAATCACCTGACAAATGCCTCTGAGATAATTGCAGTCGTTAAAGCGGATGGCTATGGACACGGGGATGTGGAAGTGGCCGCCGCAGCATTGGAAGCTGGCGCGAAAATGGTTGCCGTTGCAACGCCGGACGAAGCGGTGCGGCTCCGGATGGCAGGAATAAGCGGGGACATCCTTGTCATGGGACCGTCCCCTTCCTCTTTCGCTAGTGAAGCGGCTGAACTGGGGATTAGTGTAACGGTATGGGATGTGGCATGGTTGCGGCAAGTGAGCTGTGACAGTTTGGGTTGTGGAAATCCGTTAAAATTACATGTAAAAATCGACAGTGGTATGGGTAGAATTGGACTAAGGGATGTGGACGCACTTCATGCGCTGGTGTCATTCGTCGAACGATCGGAGCAGTTCGTACTGGATGGTGTTTTTACACATTTCGCATTTGCGGATGAAGAACATCCGGATAAAACAGCTGAACAATTCAAAATGTTTATGGATTTAGTGCGGACGTTGCCGGAAAAACCCCGACTCGTCCATGCATCGAATTCGGCGGCGACCTTGCTCTATCCTCAGTATGCGCTTGATGCTGTCCGTTTCGGGATTGGTTTGTACGGCATCGCACCTTCGGAATACGTAGAAGGGAATTTGCCGTGTCCTCTTGAAAAAGCAATGTCAATCGAGAGTGAGCTTGCATATGTGAAATTAATGAAAGCCGGAAGCACGGTCAGCTATGGGGGTAGGTATGAAACGACGGAAGATGAGTGGATTGGTACGATTCCAATTGGTTACGCAGATGGTTTGCTGCGTGGTCTGCGCGGGCAGGAGGTGCTAATTGGAGGTAGGAGGGTACCTATCGTCGGGACGATTTGTATGGACCAATGCATGGTGAAGCTGCCATGTGAAATGGCGATAGGCGAAAAAGTGGTGCTGATTGGTCGTCAAGGTGAAGAAGAAATTACTTTCGGAGAGTGGGCGGTGCGTCTCGGCACGATTCCATATGAAATTGCCGTCTCGATTGGGAGGCGGATACCGAGGATATATACAGGAAAAGATGGGCAGCACGTATAACATCCGCACTTTCGACAAAAAACACAGTAACATTGCAGAAAACTGTCAATAAACTTCCTTCTATGTCTTCTCATTGTCGATATTCAATGGTAAGATGAACTTGTATTGAAATGAGGGAACGTGTTTGTCGGAGGTGCTAACTTTGCGTGCAAATAAGAATATGAAAGAAATCATTGTTAAGATTCCCAAAGAATGCTTCAATGAAAATGAACATACGGTCGTCCATCAGGAGCCGGAGCGCGGAGATTTCGTTTATATTTCGACAAAACGATACGTAACCGACTATGATCCCGATACAATCCGGGAAGAAATGATGAAAGGTTACGTGGAAATGTCGCAAATTAACCTGAAAATCGCCACGGAATGCTTACATGTAGAATTCGAAGCCCAGCATACGGTGGAACGTCTCGTAAGCGGAGGATGAAAATTTGGCAATAAAACGTGGAGACGTCTTTTTTGCAGATCTGTCACCTGTCGTCGGTTCTGAACAGGGAGGCACGAGACCGGTTCTAGTCATACAGAATGACATTGGAAATCGGTTCAGTCCGACAGTAATCATTGCGGCAATCACTGCGCAAATTCAAAAAGCGAAATTGCCTACACATGTTGAAATTGATGCGGCGCGCTATGGATTCGAGCGGGATTCGGTAATCTTGCTCGAACAAGTCCGCACAATCGACAAGTCGAGGCTTACTGATAAAATAACACATCTAGACGAATTTTTGATGGAACAAGTCGACGAAGCGCTTGAAGTGAGTTTCGGACTCGTCAAATTTTAGGCATACATATAAAAAAACACCACAAGAATCTCTTGTGGTGTTTTTCAATTTACGGCGAAAATAGTGTGTTGCGGAACATTTTTCGATACAATGGTGATAGAAGAAGCTAGATAGTACAGGGAGGCTTAACGGAATAATCATGAATATACAAATGGTGGAAGGTATAAATAAGAATATTGACGTAATTATTGAACAATGGGAAGAACGGATGAAGGATGAAAAAGGGGAAAAGTTCTTTCATTTCATGCCGACAAACCTTGTCGAAAAAACCAGTCGTGAATTTGCTGAGCTGGTGACGTCCAGCATTTCCGAAATGGATGTCGTTAATTCGGAGAAGCTAAGTAATTTCACGGAGAAAGTCGTACGCTTTGGATGGTCCATCAAATTTGTCAATAAAGCCATCAATAATTTTTCAAACATCGCTTTTGATATGTTGGAGAAGGAAGGGATTATCAATCCAAGTAATTTGCGACCCTTTATGGCACTGTTTAATCACTGGATTGAACCACTTCGTGAAAGTGTTATAGAAGCTTATTCGATGGAATGGGAACGGACCGTGAGTTTGCAAAAAATTGCTTTACAGGAACTCTCGGCATCTTTGATACCGGTCGTTGATAAAATTTCCATCATGCCGCTTGTAGGTACGATCGACACGGAACGCGCAAAATTGATTATGGAAAACCTGCTTGAAGGTGTTGTGAAACAGCGTGCGGAAGTTGTTCTGCTCGACATTACCGGCGTGCCGGTAGTCGACACGATGGTTGCTCATCATATTATTCAAGCGGCAGATGCGGTCCGGTTAGTGGGGGCGAAATGCATGCTTGTCGGTATTCGACCGGAAATTGCGCAAACAATCGTTACGTTAGGTATTAATTTAAGTGACTTCACCACAACTAGTACGTTGCAGCGAGGGATGCAGGATGCGCTGGGATTGACGAATCGTACAATAGTGGAGGTTGAGTAAACATGAAAATGCGAATTCCGATTTTAAAACTAAATGATACATTAATCGTCTCTGTGCAGTGGGAACTTGATGATCAGACGGCTATACAGTTCCAGGAGGATCTATTGAAAAAAATGCATGAAACGACGGCTAGGGGTGTTTTAATCGATTTGACACCGATTGATTTCATCGATTCGTTTATTGCGAAGGTGTTGGGTGATGTTATCAGCATGTCAGGATTGATGGGTGCGAAAGTCGTCATTACTGGAATACAACCAGCCGTTGCAATTACATTGATCGAACTTGGTATTCGTCTGGAGAACGTTTTGACAGCACTTGATCTCGAAAACGGATTGGACAAACTTCAAAAAGAATTGGAGGCCTGATCATGGAGAACCGGTCTTCAGTGGATATACACACGGAATGGGATATTGTTGCTGCCCGACAGCTAGGCCGGAATGAAGCGAAGAAGGTCGGCTTTGGAACGGTTGATCAGGCTCGTATTACGACGGCAATCAGCGAATTAGCCCGAAATATTTATTTATATGCAGGAAAAGGTAAAATTGAAATCGAAAGACATACAGAAGAGGGTTTATACGGAATTACAATCATTGCATCGGACAACGGTCCAGGAATTTCAGACATGCGTAAAGTGATGGAAGACGGTTATTCGACTTCCGGAGGACTTGGAGCCGGGATGCCGGGCGTAAGAAGACTGATGGATGAATTCAAAGTGGACACGGAACCCGGTGTTGGAACAATCATAACTGCCACCAAATGGCTCCGATAAGGGGATGAGAACGAATGCCTCAACAAGTTGGGAAAGAGTATAAGGATTTATTGAAGCGTTATGTAAATAGTCAACATGAAGAGAACCTTTATTTCGGCCAGCAGTTTAGTAGGCAGTTCATCGAAAAAGAGATTTCTCCTGAAGATGTCATCAGCATGCACAAAAATGCGCTGGTTGATGTTTATCCTGAGGTACCGGAAAAAGTGCTACATTCTTTCGACTTCCTAATCGAAATGATGATTCACTACGGCCTGGCGCTAAAAGAACATCAAAGTCTGATTAGAAAACAGGAAGAAATCCAAATGGAGATGAATGTCGCAGCGAGGGTGCAGGAAACTTTGCTGAAAACGAAGAAACCGGATTTTGAAGAATTGGATATCGGGTTCATCACGGAGCCCGCTAAAAAAATGAGTGGCGATTATATTTATTTTCTGAATGATAATCGACATGAGGCGTGTGTAGCTGTTGCGGATGTGATGGGTAAAGGAATCCCGGCGGCATTGTGCATGTCCATGATTAAATCCGGTATGGACAGTTTGCAGAACGGAAATACAAGTCCGCGTCATGTGCTTGATATCGTTAACAAAATCGTGGAGAAAAGTATGGACGATTCGATGTTCATTTCTATGTTCTATGGCAAGTATGATGCGAGGGATGCTAGCTTCTCTTACGCATCTGCTGGTCATGAGCCTGCCCTTCATTATAGAGCTTCGGAAGGGACTTTTACGGAACTGGATGCAAAAGGACTTCTTCTAGGTGTTCATAAGGATGTCGTCTATGAAGAGAAGTCGGTTGTATTAGAAGAAGGTGACTTTATCGTGATGATGACAGATGGAGTCACTGAAGCGAGAACGGAAGAAGGCTTCATCGATGAGCAGCTGATTCAGTCTGTCTTGCTGGACGTCAAGGAGGAGTCTGCGCAAACGATTGCGGAGACGGTCTATAATAAACTGGCCCAACTTCAAAACTTTCATTTGCATGATGACTTTACAATCGTTATTTTTAAAAAAGAGATTGAAAAGGTTTAAGGTTCCGCGTGAAGGGGTATATACACTATTAGCAGGTTTTTGATTTCGTTCAACAGAAATCTTGCACTCCCTTAAGTGGAGTGCCGACTGTAAAATATGTAGACCTTTCAGCGGGAGTCAATCCCCTGCAGAACGAAGTCAATGCCACTGGCTGAAGTCACGGATTTTGAACTTTAGAGAACCGGACGGGAAGCACTGAGGTGTACCTTTAAAATTAGAGAAATATGGGGTGTGGGATCATGAATTTACAAGTAGAATTATTGGAAGAAAATAGTATTCAGCGATTTAAAATTGTCGGAGAGATCGACGCCTTCACCGCTCCGCTGCTAAAGGAACGACTTGCATCCGCGGAACGGATAGAAGGGCTCCATGCGGAACTAGACATATCTGAAGTCGGTTATATGGATAGTACAGGACTTGGTGTTTTCGTCGGTTTCTACAAAGCAGTGAAAGCTAATGGCGGACATATGAAAATCGTAGGTGTTAACAGACGCCTTCAACGACTGTTTGAAATCACAGGTTTAGATGATGTTATGGATATAGAATTAGAAAAAGGTGGGAAAGACGATGCAACCGTATGACTACATTGAGATTAGAGTCCCTGCGAAAGCGCAATATGTCGGGGTTGCAAGATTGACGATATCCGGACTCGCAAGCCGGGTGGGGTTCACCTATGATGAAATTGAAGACTTGAAGATTGCATCGAGTGAAGCGATTACGAATGCGGTACAACACGCCTATAAGGAAGACGAAGAAGGTGAAGTAGTTGTCGGTTGTGCGTTGTACGAAGACCGTTTGGAAATCATGGTTGCCGACCATGGCAAGAGTTTCGATTTCGAAGAGACGAAGAAGCGTGTCGGTCCTTACAATGAACAAGAAGAAGTCCGTTTTCTTAGGGAAGGCGGTTTAGGTCTTTATTTGATGGAAACACTTATGGATGATGTGAAAGTTCATCATGAGGAGGGCGTGACGGTCTTTATGACCAAATGTCTCGGCGGAGAGCGAGGGGATGAGGATGTCGAAAGAACAATCTCATCATGAATCGGGGACAAAAGAACAAGTTCTCCTTTGGATCAAGCAATACCAGGAAACGAATGATGAAGAGGCCCAGACAAATTTAGTGCTGCATTATGAGCGTCTCGTCCAATCAATCGCCCGAAAATACTCGAACGGCAAGCCTTATCATGAAGATATTGCACAGGTTGGAATGCTCGGGTTATTAGGGGCAATCCGGCGCTATGATTCCGAATTTGGCAGGAGTTTTGAGGCGTTTGCAGTACCGACAATCATCGGGGAAATCAAAAGATTTCTCCGTGATAAGACATGGGCGGTTCATGTCCCGCGGCGCATAAAGGAACTGGGACCGAAGATCAAGGCGAGCCGTCGAAACTTTAACGACCGAAATGCAACGTTCGCCCTTAGTAAGTGAAATTGCCGAGTATTTGGATGTTGATGAAGAATTGGTACTTGAAGCGATGGAAATGGGCAGAAGTTACCAAGCACTCTCCATGGATCATACACTGGAAGCTGATTCAGAAGGTGGAACGGTGACGTTGTTTGATATTATCGGAAACACCGATGATGGTTTTGAAAAGACGGATCAGCGCATGCTGGTAGCCGAGGCGTTGAATGTGTTATCCGAACGAGAAAAACAGATCATCCAGTATACATATATCGAACAATTAAGCCAGAAGGAAGCCGGAGAGCGGTTAGGTATCTCTCAAATGCATGTTTCAAGGCTACAACGTAAAGCGATTAAGAAATTACAACAAGCGATTTTGGCAGCTGGCGGTGTTTCATAGTGGATTCAATCATAAATGAACATGTTGAAGCGTATGTCTACCAGGAGGCGAAGCATGGGAATCATGAATCCGGGGACACTTATTTCATGCATGCAGATGATGATTATTTCATTTGCGCAATCGCAGACGGCCTGGGAAACGGACCGATTGCACGGCAATCCGCCCAAATCATCCCGAAGGTGTTGGAAGAGCATCATCATGAAACGGTCGACGAATTACTTAGCCGGTGCAATGAGTATATGGTGCAAAAACGCGGGGCGGCTGTAGCGATTGTCAAAGCGGATTATAAGCGGAAGACAATCCAATATAGTTGTGTCGGTAATGTCCGCTTTTATATGCTGCGGGATCGGGTGAAAATGATCTACCCATTGCCCGTTATGGGGTATCTATCCGGCAGGCCTCAAAAGCTGAGAACGCAGGAATACGATTATCAGAAGGGTGATTTGTTCTTCCTTCACTCGGATGGCGTGACCTTGAAAAGCCCGAAAGCGACGCTGAAAGAAAGTTGCGGCTCTTATGAACTATATCAAAATGTACTGCAAACGATTGAACATGGCGACGATGCCACTTTTATAGCGGGCAACCTACTTCTGTAAATGAAGTGGGTTTTTTTGTTACGTAATTCAAGAAGAGGTACCTTACACAAATTATGTTAAAATGGAAACACTGAAGAAAGGGTGATTTTATTGGTAGGGCATATTGTCGAAGCGACAGCTAGCAGGGCATCTGTCGGTAAGCAACAAGCTGAAAAAGTAATTGCTTTACTGGATCAAGGAAATACAGTTCCTTTCATTGCCAGGTATCGGAAAGAAGAAACCGGTTCACTGGATGAAGTACAAATCAAAGCGGTTGAAGATGCCTATAGTTACGTAAAAGGGCTTGAGCAACGGAAAGAGGAAGTTGTACGACTTATTGATGAACAAGGGAAACTGGACGATGAATTAAAAAAGGCGATTGAGAGTGCAACTGTACTTCAACGAATAGAGGATCTATACAGACCATTTAAGCAAAAAAGACGGACAAGAGCCATGATTGCGATTGAAAGTGGCCTTGAACCCCTTGCAGACCAATTGGTGGTGTTCCCATCTGACGCACCCGGAGAAATTGCGAAGCCTTTCGTCAACGAAGAAGCAGGCATAAATACGATTGAAGATGCACTTGCAGGAGCGCGTGATATTCTAGCGGAACGGTTTGCAGATGACGCGGCAATCCGAGAGGATATCCGGAAACAGGCATGGTCGAATGGAACAATAGTTTCTGCGATTCGAAAGGGTGCAGAGGACGAGCGAAGTGTTTATGGGAATTATTATGAATATGAAGAACCATTGAAGAAAATCGTGCCGCACCGTGTTCTAGCATTGAATCGCGGGGAAAAAGAAGATGTGTTGCGTGTTGGCGTGTCATTCCCGGTGGAACGGATTATCGGGAGACTTGAGCGCGAATTGGTCCGGAAAACACATTCGCCTTCCGCAGTGCAGGTGAAAGAAGCGATTGAAGATGCCTTTAAACGATTGATAGCACCTTCAATCGAGCGGGAAATAAGGGCCGCATTAACAGAAAAAGCTGAGGAACAGGCAATCCATGTGTTCTCGGAAAACTTAAAAAGTCTATTGTTGCAGCCGCCTTTGAAAGGGAAAGTCGTTTTGGGTGTAGACCCGGCCTTTAGAACGGGCTGTAAACTGGCTGTTGTCGACGAAACTGGGAAATTACTTGAGATCTCCGTAATTTACCCCCATCCGCCAAAACCGGAAAAGGAAAAATCTAAACGGGCTATTCTGGAGTTGTTGAAAAAGTACCCGATTACCATTATTGCAATTGGTAACGGGACAGCATCCCGTGAGTCGGAATTGTTTATCGTTGATTGTTT
>CAWJLH010000009.1:367500-457500 GCA_963843665.1 uncultured Caryophanaceae bacterium | reverse complement strand
ACCCCGGAAGGGGAGTGAAATAGATCCTGAAACCGTGTGCCTACAAGTTGTCAGAGCCCGTTAATGGGTGATGGCGTGCCTTTTGTAGAATGAACCGGCGAGTTACGATTCCATGCAAGGTTAAGCAGTGAATGCGGAGCCGCAGCGAAAGCGAGTCTGAATAGGGCGTATCAGTATGGGGTCGTAGACCCGAAACCAGGTGATCTACCCATGTCCAGGGTGAAGGTAAGGTAACACTTACTGGAGGCCCGAACCCACGTACGTTGAAAAGTGCGGGGATGAGGTGTGGGTAGCGGTGAAATTCCAATCGAACCTGGAGATAGCTGGTTCTCTCCGAAATAGCTTTAGGGCTAGCCTCAAACTTAAGAATCTCGGAGGTAGAGCACTGTTTGGACTAGGGGCCCATCCCGGGTTACCGAATTCAGACAAACTCCGAATGCCGATGATTTATGTTTGGGAGTCAGACTGCGGGTGATAAGATCCGTAGTCGAGAGGGAAACAGCCCAGACCACCAGTTAAGGTCCCCAAGTATTCGTTAAGTGGAAAAGGATGTGGCGTTGCCCAGACAACCAGGATGTTGGCTTAGAAGCAGCCATCATTTAAAGAGTGCGTAATAGCTCACTGGTCGAGTGGCGCTGCGCCGAAAATGTACCGGGGCTAAACGAATCACCGAAACTGTGGATTGACACCTAAGGTGTCAGTGGTAGGAGAGCGTTCCAAGGGCGTTGAAGCTGGACCGTAAGGACTGGTGGAGCGCTTGGAAGTGAGAATGCCGGTATGAGTAGCGAAAGAAGGGTGAGAATCCCTTCCACCGAATGCCTAAGGTTTCCTGAGGAAGGCTCGTCCGCTCAGGGTTAGTCGGGACCTAAGTCGAGGCCGAAAGGCGTAGACGATGGACAACAGGTTGATATTCCTGTACCACCTCCCCGCCGTTTGAGCAATGGGGGGACGCAGTAGGATAGGGTGAGCGCGCTGTTGGTTATGCGCGTCTAAGCAGTGAGGTGTGGAATGAGGCAAATCCCGTTCCTATAACATTGAGCTGTGATAGCAAGGGGAGTATTCCCTGGAGTCCCTGATTTCACGCTGCCAAGAAAAGCCTCTAGCGAGGCGGGAGGTGCCCGTACCGCAAACCGACACAGGTAGGCGAGGAGAGAATCCTAAGGTGATCGAGAGAACTCTCGTTAAGGAACTCGGCAAAATGACCCCGTAACTTCGGGAGAAGGGGTGCTCTGGTAGGGTGTTAAAGCCCGAGAGAGCCGCAGTGAATAGGCCCAGGCGACTGTTTAGCAAAAACACAGGTCTCTGCAAAACCGCAAGGTGAAGTATAGGGGCTGACGCCTGCCCGGTGCTGGAAGGTTAAGAGGAGAGGTCAGCGCAAGCGAAGCTTCGAATTGAAGCCCCAGTAAACGGCGGCCGTAACTATAACGGTCCTAAGGTAGCGAAATTCCTTGTCGGGTAAGTTCCGACCCGCACGAAAGGCGTAACGATCTGGGCACTGTCTCAACGAGAGACTCGGTGAAATTATAATACCTGTGAAGATGCAGGTTACCCGCGACAGGACGGAAAGACCCCGTGGAGCTTTACTGTAACCTGATATTGAATTCCGATGCAGCCTGTACAGGATAGGTAGGAGCCTTAGATTCCGGAGCGCCAGCTTCGGAGGAGGCGTTGGTGGGATACTACCCTGGCTGTATTGGACTTCTAACCCATGCCCCTTATCGGGGCAGGAGACAGTGTCAGGCGGACAGTTTGACTGGGGCGGTCGCCTCCTAAAGTGTAACGGAGGCGCCCAAAGGTTCCCTCAGAATGGTTGGACATCATTCGTAGAGTGCAAAGGCATAAGGGAGCTTGACTGCGAGACCTACAAGTCGAGCAGGGTCGAAAGACGGGCTTAGTGATCCGGTGGTTCCGCATGGAAGGGCCATCGCTCAACGGATAAAAGCTACCCCGGGGATAACAGGCTTATCTCCCCCAAGAGTCCACATCGACGGGGAGGTTTGGCACCTCGATGTCGGCTCATCGCATCCTGGGGCTGTAGTCGGTCCCAAGGGTTGGGCTGTTCGCCCATTAAAGCGGTACGCGAGCTGGGTTCAGAACGTCGTGAGACAGTTCGGTCCCTATCCGTCGCGGGCGCAGGAAATTTGAGAGGAGCTGTCCTTAGTACGAGAGGACCGGGATGGACACACCGCTGGTGTACCAGTTGTCTTGCCAAAGGCATCGCTGGGTAGCTATGTGTGGACGGGATAAATGCTGAAAGCATCTAAGCATGAAGCCCCCCTCGAGATGAGATTTCCCATTACGCAAGTAAGTAAGATCCCTCAAAGAAGATGAGGTTGATAGGTCTGGGGTGGAAGCGCGGCGACGTGTGGAGCTGACAGATACTAATCGATCGAGGACTTAACCTTAATTAAAAAGGGCACGGTTGGCCCTGATCTGAATACCACAATGTTAGTTTTATCCGGTTTTGAGCGAACAAGCTCTAAATGAGTCTGGTGACGAAGGCGAAGAGGTCACACCCGTTCCCATCCCGAACACGGAAGTTAAGCTCTTCAGCGCCGATGGTAGTTGGGGGATTCCCCCTGCAAGAGTAGGACGTCGCCGGGCTCAACCTTACATTTCGATATTCATCGCATGAATGGTTAGAACTGAGCAAATAAAGATTAGCAGTTTGAAAACCTCTTTTTATCGAAATGGTATACATATCATGGTCCCGTGGTGTAGCGGTTAACATGCCTGCCTGTCACGCAGGAGATCGCCGGTTCGATCCCGGTCGGGACCGCCATTATCTTAAATTTACAACCGATTCCCGGGATTTATTCCGGAGTCGGTTTTTTGTTGTTTCAAAAATTAAATGAACTAAAAAGATTAGAAATTAAACAATGTTATATCGAAGACAACGCTTTGCTAAGTAAACACTATTTTCAAGGAAACCAAATAACGATCCACACACCTGGAAGTCAGTTATAAGCATCCTTGCTTTCCGATAACACATATTTTAGGTACACTAGAGCAAAGTAGTAGAAAGGAAATCCGTTATGATAAAGGAAATCGAAGTCCATTCCGTTGAACAAACGGAACAGCTAGCGATAAAATTGGCCGCCCTTCTAACACCTCCGGATGTCATCACGCTCGAAGGAGACCTCGGGGCGGGCAAAACAACCTTTACGAAGGCGCTTGCCAAAGGTTTAGGCATTACGCGGACAGTGAATAGTCCGACGTTCACAATCATGAAACAATATGAAGGGGATTATCCATTTAATCATCTCGATGTGTATCGTTTAGCTGATAGTGATGAAGATCTTGGATGGGACGAATTATTTTACGGAGATGCGATATCTGTTGTGGAGTGGGCGCATTTAATCGAAAATGATTTACCTGTTGAACGCCTTGAAATTCGAATTGTCCGTAAAGGCGCTGATCAAAGGGTGATTACATTTAAGCCAATCGGTGAACGATATGAAAAGATTTGTGAGGGGATTTTCTTATGATTTGGCTAGGAATAGACACTGCGAATACCCCGCTTTCAGTGGCCATTGTGAAAGATGGGCAGTTGTTGGCGGAAGAAAATAATGCCATGGCGGTCAACCATTCGTTGCGTGCCATGCCGGCAATCGAAGAGCTATTTGCTAAAGTGGGCATTGCACCGACAGATGTTGATGCTATTGCGGTTTCGGAAGGTCCGGGATCTTATACGGGTGTCCGTATCGGTGTAACGATTGCAAAGACGCTTGCATGGACGCTCGGGAAACCACTATATGGACTTTCAAGCTTAAAGGTGCTTGCAGCCAATGCTTTGTATTTTGAAGGCTTGATCTGCCCGCTTGTAGATGCAAGAAGAGGAAATGTTTATGGTGGTGCCTATCGTAATACGAACGGGGCACTAGATACCGTTATCGAGGATGGACACTACGCTTTGGATGAGTTGATCCAACTGTTGGAACAACATGATGAACCGGTATTATTCGTCGGGAAAGATACGGTGATGCATGAGCAGCAACTGGTTGAAAAGCTAGGCAGCCGAGCGGTGATTGCACCTCTTCAATTCAATTTACCCCGTGCTTCTTCACTGATCTATATGGCTTCCCGAGCGGAACAAGAGCCGGACATCCATGCGTTCGTACCGGAATACAGACGGCTTGCAGAGGCAGAGGCCAATTGGTTGAAAGCGCAAGGAAAGGAACAAGCTAGTGAGTAATGTGATTGAATATCGGAAGATGACAAGTGAAGATATCTCCGCAGTTGTAAAGATTGAGGAAGAAGCATTTGCAACTCCGTGGACACATGAAGTTTTTGAACATGAGATGACGGGAAATGCGTATGCCCATTATGTTGTCGCAGTTCAAGATAATGATGTGATTGGACATTGTGGCATGTGGATTGTGCTCGATGAATGCCATATCACGAATGTCGCAGTGCTCAAGCGATTTAGAGGCAATGGAATCGGGGAAGGTCTGATGAGGCAAGCGATGGTGCTTTGCAAGGAGATGGAGGTTCACCTGATGACACTTGAGGTGAGGGTGACCAATCATACAGCACAAAATTTGTACCGTAAGCTGGGATTTCAGGATGGTGGCATACGGAAAAACTATTATACGGACGACCATGAAGATGCGCTCGTCATGTGGGTGGAATTGTAATGGAAAAAGACATCTATATTTTAGGAATCGAAACGAGTTGTGATGAAACGGCCGCGTCCGTTGTTAAAAACGGCACGGAAATCATTTCAAATGTCGTTGCATCCCAAATTGTAAGTCAAAAACGGTTCGGCGGTGTCGTACCGGAGATTGCGTCACGACATCATGTCGAACAAATTACGCTCGTCATTGAAGAGGCACTTTTAGTGGCGGGATTGAAACCGGCGCAACTTGACGCGGTGGCGGTAACAGAAGGACCGGGACTTGTCGGTGCATTGTTAATCGGCATCAATGCAGCGAAAGCATTCGCTTTTGCCAATGGCCTGCCGATTATCGGCGTTCACCACATTGCCGGTCATATTTATGCGAACGAGCTGATGCAACCGATGGAATTTCCACTTCTTGCACTTATCGTCTCGGGCGGGCATACAGAACTTGTCTTGATGGAAGAGCATGGATCGTTTAAGCTGATTGGTGAAACGCGTGATGATGCCGCTGGTGAGGCTTATGATAAAGTGGCACGCGTACTTGGTTTGCCTTACCCGGGTGGTCCGCAAATCGATCAGCTGGCGGCTGAAAGTGATGGACAAGTCGAATTTCCGAGAGCATGGCTTGAACGGGATTCGTATGACTTCAGTTTTAGCGGTCTGAAGTCATCGGTGATCAACTACAAACATAATCTTGAGCAACGTGGAGAGAAAGTGAATCCGGCGCATGTTGCAGCAGGTTTTCAAGCAAGTGTCGTGGAAGTGTTGACGACGAAAGCATTGAAGGCGGCAAAAGAGTATGGCGTGAAACAAGTGATTGCGGCGGGAGGCGTAGCCGCGAACAAAGGTCTGCGCGCTTCGCTAGAAGAGGTTTTTGAAACGGAAAACATCCCTTTTTACGTGCCACCAATTTCACTTTGTACTGATAATGCCGCGATGATTGCGGCGGCTGGGTCTGCGATGTTCATTGATGGAATATGCGGAAATCTTGCCATGAATGGCAAACCGGGCATGCCACTGGCTTCCTGGAAGAAATAAAAACAACAGCGCTGTCATGAAATCGCCAATTGCTAAGTTATCCACAGTAGGACATTTTATCAATCCCTACGATTTAATTGAAAAGCACGAAAATTGTCATGAGTCGACAATTTTCGTGTTTTTTTGTCCTGTTGTTTTTTATATTGTCAATAGAGAACATCCGTACTTATGCACAATTTGTGGATAGATTGTGGGTAACACTCATTCTTATGAATATAGTAACAGAGATATAAGGATAACTATGTGAATAAAAAAATGAAATACTGTGGATAACGTGGATAACATTGTGCATATGTGATTATACCGGTATTGGTCGTGTGGATAAGATTGTGGAAAGTAATCGACTGTGTATTGTGTGTTGATTTTGCAAAAATATCCTTCTACATGGTAAAAACGACAACGTCGCATTGAATCGTTAAATTCGATTCAATGCGACGTATCCAGTAGACGCAAACACACAGAGGCGTAATTGGCTCATAGTGCTTCCAACTGTTCTTGTAACAAAAGCCACTCTTCTGATTTACAATCATGTTCTTCCTGCCGTTCGTCAATCTGCGCTTGCAGTTCCATAAGTTTCACATGGTCATCCGCAAATTCCGGCATCGATAGTTCAGCCTGAAGTGCTGCCATTTCCTCATCCAAAACGGACATCCTCGTCTCCAGTTCGTCAATTGCCCTAGTGAGTCTTCTTTCTTGTCTTCGCAGTTCCTTGTCGTCTTCGTTCGTCCGCTTTGAAGATGGATGTGTAGTTGTTTGGGGAGTCCCATTTTCTGCATCCAATTCCTGCTGTTCAAGCTTCTTTTCAACGAAATAATCATAATCCCCGAGATATTCCACAGCGCCTTCCGAGCTGACGTCAATTACTTTCGTCGCAATGCGGTTAATGAAATATCGATCATGTGAGACGAACAGTAGTGTTCCCGGGAAATCATCCAATGCATTTTCAAGAATCTCCTTACTATCTAAATCCAGGTGGTTCGTCGGTTCGTCAAGGACCAGTGTATTCGATTGTTGCAGCGTCAATTTTGCGAGAGAAAGACGGGCTTTTTCCCCGCCTGATAAGGATTGAACTGGTTTGTCGACATCTTCACCCGTGAACAAAAAGCGACCGAGTAATGTACGAACATCTTTTTCATTCATCATCGGCCAGTCATCCCATACTTCCTGCAAGACGGTACCGGAGCCGACTAGCGTTGCCTGCTCTTGGTCATAATAACCGAATTGGACGTTCGTTCCGTATCGGATTGAGCCTGCTAATGGTTCCTGGGCTTTGACGATAGTTTTCAATAAGGTCGATTTCCCGACGCCATTCGGTCCGATAATGGCGATTCGGTCTTGTTTGTAGACGCGTAAGTTTAGATTGCTGGAAACAGCATTCCCGTTATAGCCAATCGCCAGATCATCGATGGCAAGGACATCGTTGCCACTCGGTCGGTCGATTGTAAAAGTGAAGCTTGCCGATTTCTCGTTCCCGTCCGGCGAATCCATCCAGTCGGTCCGTTCAAGCAGCTTACGGCGGCTCTTAGCCATTTTCGAAGTGGATGCGCGTGCAATATTACGTTGAATGAAATCCTCAAGTTTTGCCTTCTCAGACAAATCTCTATCATACAGCTTCTGATCCCGTTCATAGTTCTTCGCTTTCTCATCGAGATAAGCACTGTAATTACCTGTGTACTTCGTCACTTTCTTCCGTGATACTTCATAAACAATTGTCACGATTTCATCGAGAAAATAACGGTCATGTGAAACGATGAGAATGGCACCTTCATAGGAAACAAGGTATTTTTCCAACCAGCCTAGAGTTTCGATATCCAGGTGGTTTGTCGGCTCGTCCAAGATAAGAAGATCGGGTTTACTCAACAGCATTTTGGCGAGCGCCAATCTCGTTTTTTGCCCTCCGGATAACAAATTGACACTTTTCTCGTAGTCATCTGGGTAGAATCTCATCCCATGGAGCACCGAGCGGGTATCCGACTCATATTGATAGCCGCCCGAGTCTTTGAACTCGATTTGCAGGGCATCGTATTCCTTCATGACACGTTCATAATCATGCGGGTTGTTGTACACGGCGGGTTCTGCCATCTGCCCCTCGAGCGCGCGTAGCCGTTTTTCAATGGCGTGGAGCGGTTCAAAGACGGTCATCATCTCTTCCCATACCGACAGTGCAGAATCAATGCCCGAATGCTGTTCAAGGTACCCGATTCTGACGTCTTTCGGGACAATCAAATCCCCTGAATCAGCTGTCATTTCTCCAGCAATGATTTTGAGCAAAGTTGACTTGCCCGCACCGTTCCGCCCTACTAGTGCGACGCGGTCGCGATGCTGCACTTCGAGGCGGACATTCTGTAATATATCAGTTCCTGAAAATGATTTTGTTAGTCCATTCACCTGTAAAACGATCATAATAAGCACCTCTATTCTTCTTTAGTTTAATGGAAGGGCTCGATGCACGCAATGGTCGCCTTTACAACATTCGACATCTACTGTACGATAGAATCGTCTTAGAGTACCGACCAGGAGGTTTAACATGATAGAGCAAACGCCCAAAATTCCACATGCAACATCAAAGCGGTTGCCGCTTTACTATAGATTTCTTCAAAACATCGCAAATTCAGGGAAGAAACGTGTGTCATCCAGTGAATTAAGTGAAGCGATGAAAATCGATGCAGCCACAATCCGCCGTGATTTTTCCCATTTCGGTGCCCTGGGTCGGAAAGGGTATGGCTATGATGTACACTATCTCGTTGATTTTTTCCGTCAGACACTTGACCAGGACGAGGAAACAGATGTTGCATTGGTTGGGGTCGGAAATTTGGGGAATGCTTTTCTAAAATATAATTTTCAGAAAAATCATAACACCAGAATTGTTGTTGCGTTTGACCCGAAAGCTTCTGAAGACGGAACTGAGATGAGCGGGATTCCCGTCTTCCCACCCGATGCGCTGGAAGGGAAAATTGCTGAATTGGGAATCGAACTTGTAATCCTGTCAGTCCCATCCCGGCTTGCGCAAGAAGTGACGAATCGGCTTGTGGATATCGGCATAAAAGGGATCTTGAATTTCACGCCGGTCCGATTGTCAGTGCCCGAGACAGTCCGAGTCCATACGATTGATTTGTCCGTTGAATTGCAAACACTCATCTATTTCATAAAAAATGACGTAAAACATTCACATATGTAATGCCCCGTCAATAGTATTCCAGGCGGTTTTCGTGTAAAATAGACATATTACGAGGGAGGTGTCCGGGATGCCAGGTCCAGGAAGTTTAATTATTATCGCAATTATTGCATTGCTCGTATTCGGTCCGAAGAAATTGCCTGAAATCGGCAAGGCGTTCGGTTCTTCATTGCGTGAATTTAAAAATGCCACTAAAGGTCTTGCAGACGATGTTGACGTAAAAAAAGTGGAAGTCCAGAAAGTAGAAGACAAAAAAGAAGAAGTGAAGTAAGTTAGGATGTCTGTCCGATGAAAGATAAAAATTTAACTATCGTTGAGCATATAGATGAGATTAGAAAACGGCTGATGGTTATCGTCGTTTTCTTTGTTGTTGCAGTGGCGGGTGCTTTTTTCGTTGCTAAACCATTGATCCAATTTCTGCAGTATGATGGAGAGGCCGAAAATATTACCCTTAACGCATTCAATGTACTGGATCCAGTTATCATTTATATGAAAGTTGTCATTTTCATAGCCGTTATTGTGATTTCACCTATCCTCATGTATCAGTTATGGGCATTCATTTCCCCGGGATTGTATGAAACGGAACGGCGTGCGACGTTGAACTATATCCCATATACATTTTTACTTATGATTGGCGGAATTGCGTTTTCTTATTTCATCCTACTTCCATATGTGATGAAATTCATGATGCGTCTATCCGATGATCTCGATATTATACAAACCATTGGTATCAATGAGTACTTTACCTTTCTCTTTCAATTGCTCATTCCGTTCGGTATCATTTTCCAGTTACCGATCGTCTTGCTATTCTTTGCGAGACTTGGCATTTTGAATCCGAAGACACTCGTGAAAATACGGAAATATGCCTATTTTACGCTATTTGTCATTGCGGCATTCATAACACCGCCGGACTTACTTTCGCACCTATTTGTCACGGTCCCGTTGTTTATCCTTTATGAAATTAGTATTTTCATCTCCCGTTTCGGGTATCGGAAGTATGTGAAGGGGGAACAGCAGCGCCAATTCGACGAGGTCAAAGCGGAGCAACAGCGTCAAATTGATGAAGTTATGGGGAAACCAGAACAATAAAAAAGTCTTCCATTCGGTAAACACAGCCGATTGGAAGACTTTTTTATTTAGTAAACTGTAAATCTCATCTTGTACTTCTTATTGAAGAAAAATGATAATCGCTTGTTGGAGTTTTTTCGATTCTTCAATGAACTTCTGAAGCTTGTCAAAGTTCAGTTGGACGACAACGACAAATCCGTTCATCAATGCATGGGAAATCATCGGAGTCAAGATTGATTTTGTCCGGTGGTACAAATAAGCAAATACTAAGGCAGGCATCAAGTAAATGAGCAGGTGTTCGAATTCATTATGAACCGCCGCAAAAACAAGGGCGCTCGCGAGTGTGGCAATCCAAAAATTTGTTTTCATATAAACCCCACCGAAAATGACCCTTCTGAACACAATCTCTTCTAAGAAAGGTGCAAAGACCACCATTGAAACGATGACAATCGGGGATGCTTTTGCGATATTCGTCAGCATGGCCGTATTGTCAGAACCTGGCGTAACGCCAAACATTGACTCAATTGAGGCGGCGAGCATTTGTCCGCCCATCGCGAGGAAGAAACCGAGCACACCCCAAAGAATTACACTGCCCCAAGAAGCTCTTTTTCCTTTGAAAACATGCATGAATTTCTTATTCGGCATGATCAGTAAAAGAAAAATGATGGCTGCAATCGTATTGACGATGAACAATGACCAAGCAATTCCGCTATAAGCCGCTTGCTCTTTTGTAAATCCTGGTCTTTCACTTAAATAGTTCACCATGGCTTCCGCAAGAAAAATACTTCCGACTTGCATAAGTACATATACAAGGATGAGGTACATATATACTTTCCAGTTTTTCATAGAATCCACTCCTTCTAGTGTGGCTGACGTCAATTTTATCTGTTTATTGCCAGATTAGCAAAGAGAAATGTTCGATGGATATCACTTGCAATTAATGTGAATCTTCATTATGATAAGAAATGAGTTAGCACTCACGAGTGTTGAGTGCTAAAAAGTAAAATTACTTTGAGGAGGTTGTTTCACTTGTTGAAACCATTAGGTGACCGTATCGTAATCGAACTAATCGAGGCAGAAGAAAAAACGTCAAGTGGTATTGTACTACCGGATTCTGCGAAAGAGAAACCGCAAGAAGGGAAAATTGTTGCGGCAGGTACTGGACGCGTTTTAGAAAATGGCCAACGCATCGAACTGGAAGTTAAAGAAGGCGATCGAATCATCTTCTCTAAATATTCCGGCACTGAAGTGAAATATGAAGGTAATGAATATCTAATCCTGCGTGAAAGCGACATTTTAGCAATCATCGGCTAATCAGCCGGTTGAACAGTTTATAAATGAAAACACGAAAATCAGGAGGGACTTATAAATGGCTAAACAAATCAAATTTAACGAAGACGCGCGCGGCGCGATGCTCCGTGGAGTAGATACATTAGCAGATGCTGTAAAAGTTACACTTGGACCAAAAGGACGTAACGTCGTTCTTGAGAAAAAATTCGGTTCACCACTTATTACAAACGATGGCGTAACCATCGCTCGTGAAATCGAACTGGAAGATGCATTTGAAAATATGGGTGCAAAACTTGTAGCGGAAGTTGCTTCGAAAACAAACGAAATTGCCGGTGACGGTACGACGACTGCAACGGTTCTTGCGCAAGCGATGATCCGTGAAGGTCTGAAAAACGTAACTGCGGGTGCAAACCCAGTCGGAATCCGTAAAGGAATCGAAAAAGCGGTTGCAACTGCTGTTGAAGGTTTGAAAGACATTTCCGATGAAATCGAAAGCAAACAAGAAATTGCTCAAGTTGCTGCAATCTCATCAGGTGATGAAGAAGTAGGCGAATTGATCGCAGAAGCAATGGAGCGCGTTGGCAACGACGGTGTTATCACAATCGAAGAGTCTAAAGGCTTCACGACTGAACTTGATGTCGTTGAGGGTATGCAATTCGACCGTGGATATGCATCTGCTTACATGGCAACAGATACAGACAAAATGGAAGCGGTTCTCGACAACCCTTATATTTTGATCACAGATAAAAAGATTACAAGCATCCAAGAAATTCTACCTGTGCTTGAACAAGTCGTTCAACAAGGTAAACCACTTCTTATGATTGCTGAAGACGTAGAAGGCGAAGCGCTTGCAACACTAGTTGTGAACAAACTTCGTGGTACGTTCAACGCAGTTGCTGTTAAAGCACCAGGTTTCGGCGATCGCCGTAAAGCAATGCTTGAAGATATCGCAACATTGACAGGTGGAGAAGTGATCACAGAAGATCTAGGTCTTGACCTTAAATCTGCGGACATCACTCAACTTGGACGTGCTGCGAAAGTGGTTGTTACAAAAGATAACACAACAATCGTTGAAGGAAGCGGCGAGTCCGATCAAATTGCGGGCCGTGTTAACCAAATCCGTGTTCAACTTGAAGAAACAACATCTGAGTTTGATAAAGAAAAACTACAAGAACGTCTTGCAAAACTGGCAGGCGGCGTAGCAGTTATCAAAGTCGGTGCAGCAACTGAAACTGAACTTAAAGAACGTAAACTACGCATCGAAGACGCTTTGAACTCAACACGTGCAGCGGTTGAAGAAGGAATCGTCTCAGGTGGGGGTACGGCACTAGTAAACGTCTATGGTAAAGTATCAGCGTTACTGGAGTCTACGGAAGGCGACGTTGCAACTGGCGTGAAAATCGTTCTTCGTGCACTTGAAGAGCCTGTACGCCAAATTGCGAACAACGCTGGCCTTGAAGGTTCAATCGTTGTAGACCGCCTGAAACGTGAAGAAGTCGGCATTGGCTTCAACGCAGCAGACGGCGAATGGGTGAACATGATGCAAGCTGGTATCGTTGACCCGACAAAGGTTACACGTTCAGCTCTGCAAAACGCAGCATCCGTTGCAGCAATGTTCTTGACTACTGAAGCAGTAGTTGCAGACCTACCTGAACCAGCAGGCGCTGGAATGGGCGGCATGCCTGATATGGGCGGTATGGGTGGAATGATGTAAGGAAAACTCTAAACCCTTGATATACAAAGGGGTAGAGCAACTTTCATCAGATTGTGGTCATATTATTGGTCATAAGCGCCAGTAAATCACTCTAAAAATGAAGGTCTCTCATCAATTCGCTGAATTGTTGAGAGACCTTTTTTCTATCCCCTTATTGCAGAGATAGTGGAAAACCAAATTTTTTGAAGTGTGAATGGGAATGATCGTCCCGGAATCACTCGCTATTTTGGTAAAGGTCGATAGAAATATTACAGGTATTTACATAGAAAAGTGTGTTTATTTATATATATAACAATAAGGAAGGAGTGTTATTGGATAAATATTTATTGCTAAACGATAAAAATGATGGTATTATCAAATTAACAATAAATATGTGAGGTGCTTTTTATGAAACGAGGATCAACACTCTTTTTAAAGTTAGCTGTTATTTTCATGGGGATACCTGTTCTGGCTATGTGTCTATTTTTGTTGCCACAGGTGGCGAATGAAGCAAATGAAGCAGCAGAAAGAGGTTCAGATATTGCTTTTGTGGTATACGGAATTTTAATGGTGATGTATGTTTCGGCGGTCCCTTATTATATCGCTTTGTATCAATCCTTTAACCTTCTGAGCTATATTGATAAGAACCAAGCATTCTCGGAACTATCTGTAATAGCTCTGAAGAAAATCAAAAACTGTGCCGTCATAATCAGTGTCTTGTATGTGGTAGCCTTACCATTCGTCTATATCATGGCTGAGGTGGACGATGCTCCAGGTCTCATAATAGTTGGAATGATCCCTATTTTTGCTGCCTTGGTGATTGCCGTCTTTGCTGCTGTTCTACAAAGGCTGTTAAAAGAAGCCATAGATATAAAAGAGGAAAATGCTTTAATAGTCTGAGCTGAGGTGAATAATATGGCAATTATAATCAATATTGATGTGATGCTTGCTAAAAGAAAAATGAGTGTTACGGAACTTTCGGAGCGGGTGGGAATCACAATGGCAAACATTTCTATATTAAAAAATGGAAAGGCAAAAGCGATTCGATTATCCACTTTAGAGGCAATTTGCAAGGCTTTAGATTGTCAGCCTGGCGATATTTTAGAATACAAACGTGACGAAGACAATCAAGGATAAATAGTGGCAATATTATTAATGGAGTTTATTAAAGTTGGCTTGATCCTCCTTTTAGCCACGTTGGTGAAATAAACCCATAATGGCTAAACTCCGATAAATCAATATGCTTTTCAATATACGTAAAAACCCTTGTTTGATTACATTCATCGTAATCAAACAAGGGTTTTTATAGTTTGTTAAATTTTCTTTTTCTCAGTTGTTTCTTTGTCTTCTATTTTGAATTCATCTGCAACGTCATCAACAATATCTTTTGTTGAGTTTTTGAATTCTTTTAAAGTTTGTCCTACGGCTCTACCTAATTGTGGTAACTTAGACGGTCCGAAGATAATCAAAGCGATAACGAGAATTATAACTAATCCTGGTACACCGATACTTGGCATGGTTGTTCCTCCTAATAATTGTGGTGCATTCTACTAGTAATGATAGAGCATCCTCTTGATACATATAATAGTATAACACTTTTTGACAAGATGACACGTTGTAAATTTAATCCTTTGAATATTCCTTTTGTCGTTCCTCATTTGCCAACTTTCTCTTTAAAGAAGCACTAGATACCCAAATACTGATTTCAAACAGGAGCAATAAAGGAATAATAATCAGAATATCTGAAATAAAATCTGGTGGGGAAATTGACACACCTACGACTACTAAGATGAAGTAAGCGATCTTTCTCATTTTCCTTAATTTATCCGGCGTTACAATACCCAGTTTTGTTAAAAACAATATGACTACAGGTAATTCGAATACTATACCCACTGGAAGTAGAAGGTTAAACATAAACGTGAAGTATTGTTTCATGCCATACGTTTCAATTGCACCAATCGATTCGTTGATATTCGACATGAAATTCAACATCAAAGGAAATAACAAGAAATAACTAAAACTGATCCCTGCTAAAAACAGTAAAAAAGAAGCAGGAATAAACATAATAGTTCCTTTGGATTCGTTCTCAGATAATCCTGGTTTTACAAATAACCATATTTGGTGCAATGCGATTGGTAATGTAATCAATAAGGATAAGATTAAGGCACAATTTAAATAAATCATAAGCCCATCCGTATAACCAAATATATTCCATTCCACATGCATGGCTGTAGGTTGCTTTTTAATAAAAGTTAATAATCTTGGTGCAAGAATGAAACCTATTGTCAATGAGAGGATAAACGTTACAGCAACAATGATCAGCCGTTTTCGAAGCTCTGCTAAATGTTCAACGAGCGTGTATTCTGGTTCTTGTTCCATGCTTTTTATCACCTACCATCTTAAAAGGAAAATATGAACTTTCGTGTAATTAGAAAAAATGGTTCGACTTAGTAATTATAGTGAAAATTTCGATGAACGTAGACCGTTTCTTCCCACGCATTATATTATACACCTCAAAAAAATATTGTAAATCAAAGGAACTATTTTCAGAAAATTTTCAATCAGAATTATTGGTTAAAGAATATTTAGGTGAAGTAAAACAAGGTTTTATGCTAATTCACACTGCTTTTAGTTATCGTCAACAATTAGTGGTTAGGACAATACATATGAGAATACGTTATATTCCGAAAATATAAATTTATATAGAATTCAAGCTAATATGTAAATAGTGTAGTAAAATAGGAAGTATTGTTTCCTACTCAGTTAGTAACATTTTCTTGAGTATATTGTAGTGTTGGAACAAAAAGACTGAAGAAAGGAGAATGAGAATGTCCCAATATAATAAGGAAGAGCTGAATTTAGTAATTCAAGCTGTTATACCATTATTTATTGTTGCAGGGTTAGTTATTTTTCTTATTTCCAGTTCCGTTGGGTTTGCATGGTTTACGCTTTTAGGTGTTTCAATTGGACTGTCGATAATTATTCTTACGTGGATTGGGAAAAAATCCAGTTTTTTTGTAGCATCTCTTTTGCTAGTGGCGTTAGTTTATACTCCACTTACGATTTAAAGAAATGCTAACATTCCCTACTAATGAGACAATTTGGATCAATCTTACTTGGCATAGGGGTTAACGTTTAAATCTACATCCATATGTTCAGCCTTCTGCTTATTAGAGGAGAAAAAGCTAAACAACACGTACAATATACAGTTAGATACGCAGTCCAACACCCCTAAACCGTAATTCTGGTTTAGGGGTGTTACTATTTCCCATAAAGAATATCTGGAACCCTCGTATGGTGAAAAATGGTAATTGGAATTATTTGCGAATGTAATTTTTTAAGAATATGATTAGAACTTTTCTATTAGTACTTCATCAGTGTCGGGGAATCTGACAAGGCATCGCATCAGTTTCCACGCCAGCGTCGGAGGATTTCAGGACGGAGTGGGGATATGTGTGGTAAGGAAAACCACTACAATTTCCGTCTAATTCTAGTCATTTTTCTGGGAGAAGAAATCTGGAAAAGGCTTGGATGTAAGAGTATGAGTGATGTGTGTAGGAAAGATTGTACGTTTTTCTAAATGTGATGTATTAGTTATTCGTACAGCAGAGTAATTGTATTATCCTAAATGTGCAAAAAGATTAGTGATTTGCTAACATAGTGGATTAAACCTGAGGCCTCTTATTAGTTGTGCAAACTTTTGGGAGGCTTCTTTTTTATTTACTTTAACGAGAAAGATGAGCCGTCAATAACTTCAACGTCTTTCCTTGTTTTTATTTCATCCATTAATTTAAAAAGTGCCCCATCTTTCCTCTTAGCCTCAATCATACAGTCAATTTGCGGAATACTACCCTTTATTCCTTTAAGGAATTTAAAAAACATTTCGATGTCTATATAATCCGAATGATGACGAAATTCATTATCACTTTTGGGACTTGATATATGCATTTTTATTGGGAGCGGAGAATGCCTCCATGTCTGCACAACTCTATTCCAGTTGTTTTCCCAATTTGCATCTTGGTGATGGGCAAGATGATGATGGTAATCGAAAACGAGAGGGATATCTAGTTTTTCACATAAGTAAAGTGTATCTTCTAACGTAAAAGAGGTATCATCATTTTCAAGCATGATCATATCTTGAATCCTTTTCGGGATGTCCATCCAATTATCAACAAAACGTTCAAGTGAAAGTTCGGTTTCTTTATAGTTACCGCCAACATGCATGACACAGCGATGGGTTGGGTCAATCCCCATCGCCTTCAGCAACAAGTAATGTAGCTTTAAGGTACTTATTGAGTTTTTCAGGATATGTTTTTCTTTAGAATTAATTAGAACAAAGTGATCTGGATGAAAATCGACTCTAATCTTATGTTTCTTTGCGAAGTCTCCAATCTCACGAAGCGGCTCCTTTAATGGCTTTATATAATTCCAGTCAAGAAGTTCTTCGTGGTTTGCTAAAGGGATAAGGCGAGAGGTTAGTCGATAAAAATGAATAGCAGACGCGGCGTTATGTTTTAACAGCCTTAGTGTGTTATGCAAATTCGAAAGTGCAATACGCTCTAATTTGCGGATGGCAGCTTCCCGATCATCGATTTTTTGGAATTGGGCAAGGGTCATTGTTTGTGACGGAGATGCATTTTCAAGTTCCATACTCATTGCGACATAACCAAGTCGTACAATCGTCATTTACTCCACCTCATCAGTTTTAGTAATACGGTTACCATTTCACAGATGAACCCGAAATACGTTTGACACCCCGAATTGCAGCTATTTCATCAACAAGTTTGTGCATAGCAAGGTTCTTTTGTTTTGCTTCTATCATTACGTCAAAGTCCTGATTAAGCTCCTTTGCCATCTTTAAGAAGGGGAGGACAAAGTCTATAGAAACAAAATCAGCATGGGAACGATAGGCTTGATCAGATTTAGGCGAAGAAATGTGGACTTTCGGTACAATATTAAAGTTATTCCAAGTCTTAAATATACGTTGTAAGTAAAGAGGGAGATCGCACTCCTCGTTATTTGCCATATAGTGATGATAATCGAGTACCATTGGAATGTTTTCCTTTTCACAAGTAATGAGTGTTTCCCGAATGTCATACGTTTTATCATCATTTTCTAGCGTCATCTGCTTCTTAATTTCCGTAGGCAATTTTTTGAGATTTTGATGGAAACGATTTAATGATTTATTTTTATCCCCGTAGGCTCCGCCGATATGAATATTGATTAGTCCCGTGTCTAGCGCATTCATTGCCCTGAGCATCCTAAAATGATATTCCATATCTTTTACTGCGTTCGTTGTTACTTCTTCTCTTTCGCTCGTGAAAAGTGTAAATTGATTTGGGTGAAAGCTTACTCTAAGCTTAAAACGCTGGATTAAATCTCCAATTTCCTGCCATTCTTTTTTGAATGGAGTTAAGAAATCCCACATCACTTCCGGATGAGTTGCTAAAGGGACGAGCGAGCTTGAAAATCGGTATAATTCTATTTCATGCGCGATATTATAATACAAAATTCTTTTTGTATGCTGCAGGTTTTGTGCTGTTACAAATTTCAACTTTTCCATTCTTTCGTTTGTAGGAAGCATTGAATACCGTGTAAAAGTTAACGTTTTTGATGGGCTTGCATCCCATAAGCCTAATGCATTTGCTACATAGCCGAACCGGATTTTCATCTAATTTTCCCCTTTATTCTGAGGTTGAAATTTATTTTTACAGATAATTTCTGAGGGCAGTTTAAACGACAAGAAGAAGGTTGTATCTAATCGTATAGTCTTTGCAAAAATCCATCTCTGTATACACAAAATGTATGTAGTGATTTCAGTCGTTCGCGAAGTGAAAAAATCTCCTTAATTCTGGAACAATTTCTTAATTAAGTCGTGTTCTTTGTCGACTAAACTTAGAAAAAACTAAAAACTAATAATCCGGGAGAAATATGTTATACTACAAACAGACCCGTTGGTATGTTAGGAGAAATACAATGAATTTAGATACTAAATCAATATTAATTGATACTGCTACGACCCTTTTTCAACAAAAAGGTTATAAAAATGTTGGACTTAACGAGATTTTAAAAGCCTGTAATGTTACAAAAGGAGCGCTCTATCATCATTTTCCAAATGGAAAAGAAGAATTATTGATCACTTGTTTACATGGTTTAAATGAAGTCATTACTACAGATATCGAAGCTATTTTCAGTAGGCAGCCTTCAACTAAGGACGCAATACTCTCGATGATTGATAAGTTGGTTCACAACTTTGAAAAAAACGGTACCATTATCGGCTATACATTTAGTAGCATAGTCAGTGAGATGGCCACGATGAGTGAACCGGTCCGCAGTGCTTGTAGTGCCTTATATGAAAACATTCAACACCATTACTATGAGAAACTTATAACTGATGGCTATTCGAAAGAATCAGCTTCCGCTATCGCAATGTTGTTGACAGCTTCGATTGAGGGTGCAATGATGCTTTGTTTAACACAAAAATCCACAACACCTTTGAAAACAATTGCTACATTATTACCGAGTATTTTAAAAGTGAACAAGTAAATTAGACAAAACGGGCTGTGTAAAAGCAGCCCTTTACTATTGGCATATTCATCGCTGTATTTACTTATGTATTTAGCGTAGGTCTCAAATATAAAATTTGAAAGGAAGTAAAAACAAACTATGCATCAAGAAAACAGACTACCCAAAAACGCTAAAGAGGGCGCGTTATTCGGAGCAATTATCTGCACACTATCCGTGTTATTAATAGGATCAATCAATATAATCCTTTCAGCTGGAGGATTCAACAAAGACGTTGCAATGAGCATGTTAATCACGTTACCTATAATTTGGGTTATCGTTATGATTATTGAACCTGTAGCAATCGGTCGTTTTGCAGAATTTTTATCATCTAAGTTTATTTCACCAACAGATGGTTTTGCTGCTCGTATAATGTTCCGTACGATTTTCACAGTATTAGGTATGTCATTTACAATGACAATTATTGGAGATATTGTTGGAAATGGTTTTAGAACTAATTTCGTTTCTCACTTTCTCCAGACCTGGCCTCGTAACTTCTTAATCGCCCTCTTTTTAGAGAGCGTAGTTATCCAGCCAATTGCACGTTTAGTAATGGTTAAAATGCACGCAGCACAAGATAGAAAAGCCGCTGTTCAAACGAATACACAAAATGTCTAAAAAAAGCGCTCAGACTTTTAAAAAGTCTGAGCGCTTTTTCAAGTGCGCCCAGCATGGGCGTAGTCTATAGGGTGCAAGTCCCGAACTGTGAAGGCAGAAGTAACAGTTAGCTTAACGCAAGGGTGTTCGCGGCGACGCGGAATCTGAAGGAAGCGAGCGGCAAACCTCCGGTCTGAGGAACACGAACTTCATATAAGGCTAGGTACAATTGGGTGAGTTTGCTTAACAAAACAAAGCCCATTCTGCCGAAGGTTGTACAGAGTAAATGAAGCAGATAGATGGAGGGAAAGACTACATTCTTACCTGGGGAGGTCTGATTGATAAGCCAAGTACCCTTGGCAACCTATTCAGTGATGGATAGCTGAACAATCAGAAGTCAGCAGAAGCCATAGTACTATTCGAACTCGAGAAGAATGGGAAGGGCTGAACAATTGAGAGAGAACAACGACTTGGCATTCAGTAACCTGTGAAGAACACAGATAACCGTAAAAGGCATGCTTGAAGGAGGAAGTGGTGAATTCCATGTGGGACTTCAAGATGGTGGAGCAGAGCTGGCATAAGAAGAAACGTTGTTCACGGAAAGAGGCGTAACCAATGTTGATGGAGCGAATAATGTCACGTGAAAACCTGCTTTCTGCTCTGAAAAGGGTGGAACGCAATAAAGGGAGCCATGGTGTTGATGAAATGCCCGTACAAAACCTACGGAAGCACATTATAGAACACTGGGTATCCATGAAAATGGAACTCCTCCAGGGAACTTATGAACCGCAACCCGTCCGCAGGGTCGAAATCCCGAAACCTGACGGTGGTGTGCGTCTATTAGGCATTCCAACCGTGATAGACCGTTTTATTCAACAGGCGATTGCCCAAGTTTTAACCTCTTTATATGATCCGACCTTTTCGAACCATAGTTATGGGTTTCGACCTAATCGAAGTGCTCACGACGGGGTAAGGAAAGCAAAAGGATATATACCAATGGTTCATTCGGCAGGCGTGCGGATGACTAAAACATCGCATTTTGCTGTTCGTACGATTGCTTCGGATACCGATCCGATTATGAAGCGCTCTACTGGCGTATGCCCTGTAGCGCCACAAATAATTAAGTCAGCCTTGACCGACTTAGCAATCTCTTTTGAAATCACCGTTTTAGGTGAACCATATTCAATAATGATATTCACATTTTCAACACGAGCAGCTACTGCACGTGCTTTATAGCGACCCAATGTTTGCTGGGTCTGTTCTTTGACCTGCTCACCAAGCTCTTTATCAAGTGGTCCCAAATAGCGCGAATCAATAATGTTAACGATGTTTAATTGTGAACCTGGATTTCGATAGGCAACATCAAGAGATTTACGAAATGCATAATCGGCCTCTTTTGAACCGTCTACAGCTACTATAATACTCTTATAAAGAGTTGACATCTGCCGTAATCTCCTTTTAAAATCATGTGACAAATTGGTTGTGATTCGATTATTCGATTAGATTCCAATCTTTATTAAGGTATTTCTTCAATTATACTTTAGGGAAAAAATATATAAGCAAAAGAACTTTAAATTGTACACGGAAAATGATGGAGAACAACACTGTTTTTTTTGAATTGGCTAATGAGTTTGGACCTACTAAAAACAGCTACTTCCATAGTATTTGGACAATGATGAAGTCATTTTTTATTCTATTATAAATTGCTTATTTAGAACTACAGAACGGGAATCCTTCAACTAGCTAAGAAGTGAATGGAGGAATAATTATGAACGAGAATGGAAAGTTACCACCGCATCCAGAGTCGTATTGGAGGGATGATATTGAATTTCCGAAGTTTCCAAGTTTAGAGGAGGATATTCAAGTTGATGTCATTATTGTAGGGGCAGGTATTACGGGGATTACATCTGCTTACCTATTAGTTAATGAAGGTTTAAAGGTTGCTGTTATCGAAGCGGGGGAAGTGTTGAACGGGACGACTGGCCACACGACCGCCAAAATCACTGCACAACATGATTTAATATACGATGAATACATCCATAATATTGGAAGAAGCAATGCGCGTTTGTATTATGAGGCGAACACGCAAGCACTTAACTTTATCAAAGAAACAGTGGACCAACATAAAATCGAGTGTGATTTCAGCCAGCAAGATGCGTACATATACGCCACTACAGAGAAATACGCACGCAAGATTGAAAAAGAGGCGGAAGCTTATGAAAAGATTGGGATTGAAGGAGGATTGGTCGATAGTATTCCATTTGACATAGAGATTCAAAATGCGATTGTCATGAAAAACCAAGCCCAGTTTCACCCAACCAAATATCTGGTCCATCTCCTTCAACTGATAAAGGAGAAAGGCGGCCTTATCTTTGAGAATACAACAGCAGTGAATATTGAGACGGGGGAGCAACCGGTCGTACTTACACGAGAGGGACCACCGTATCACTTCCAATCACGTCCTTGCATGCTCCCATTTTCCGTTTTATGAAGGAACAGGGCTATATTCGACAAGGATGTATGCGGATCGATCCTATGTCCTTGCCGTCAAAGCAAAAAAGAAATTTCCAGGTGGAATGTATCTTGGTGCTGATGAGCCAACCCGTTCACTTCGTTCTGTAACGGTTAACGGAGAAGAAATGGTGCTCATTGGCGGGGAAAGTCATAAGACAGGTCAAGGGATAGAGACGATGGAACATTACAAGGCAATCGAGACTTTTGGCGATGAAGTATTGGGACTCGAGAAGATTGTCTACCGATGGTCGGCTCAGGATCTAATTACACTGGACAATCTACCTTATATCGGTGAACTAACATCGGGACAACCGAATATCCTGATTGCGACTGGTTTCCGGAAATGGGGAATGTCCAATGGAACTGTAGCTGGACTGTTGTTCCGGGATAGGATTATGGGCTATGAGAACAATTTTGAAAAGTTATATACGCCTTCGCGGTTCTATGCTCATCCAAGTTTGAAAAATTTCTTTAAGGAGAACGCCAATGTTGTCGGTCAGCTCATAAAAGGGAAGCTTGATTCACCAAAAACAAAACCCGAAGACTTATCCAACGGGGAAGGTGCCGTTGTTACTTTGGACGGGCACAGAAAAGGCGCTTTTAAAGATGACGAGGGAAAACTGCATATCGTAGATACAACGTGTACCCATATTGGATGCGAAGTCGAATGGAACAATGGTGAACGTACCTGGGACTGCCCGTGTCATGGTTCCAGATTTTCGTTTACCGGAGAAGTGATTGAAGGTCCCGCCGAAAAACCGTTACAAAAGTATGATTATAAGATGATTGATAACCTTACATCCGAAGACTCCGGTTATTGACAGGTAATAGCCTACAGCAGTGGTTTTCTACTGCTGTTTTTTTAGTTTGTGATAGGGAAGTAACTAGTTCTAACTAAACATTTTCTTCAATTTATGTTTCGCTTCTGAAATAAAGTGAATTATATAGGTGTTGATAAATTACTAGAAGGAGTGTGTGTGAAGATGAAAAAATGGTCCTTATTAATTTCTACAATGGTTCTTGCCACGGGTCTTGCAGCATGCGGTAATGAAAATGATGAAGCGGCGCCGGCTACAGAACCGGATGGCGTGAAGGAAGAGGAGAATTTGGAAGTGGACGAGACTGATATTGCGGAGCCGTCTAATGTGGACGAGATGGGTGATGAAGGTCTTTCTTTCGTGACCGTCGACTTGAAGGATGGCAGTGGAAATTCGGTCGGCACAGTGGAGTTAAATGAAGAAAATGATAGTGTACGGGTTAAAGTCAATGCGAATGGCTTGCCTGAAGGAACACACGGTTTTCACTTCCATGAGTTTGGAAAATGTGAAGCTCCGGATTTTGAATCGGCTGGTAGTCATTTCAATCCGACCGGCGCCGACCATGGATTGGATCACGAAAGTGGTCCGCATGCAGGTGATCTGCCGAACCTTGAAGTGGGAGCGGACGGGACTGTAGATGAAGTGTTTTTTGCCGAACATGTAACATTGACAAGTGGCCAAGACAATTCATTGTTGCGTGAAGGTGGGACGGCACTTGTTATTCATGCTAAAGCGGATGATGGAAAAACACAACCATCCGGTGATTCCGGTGACCGTATTGCATGTGGGATTGTAGAATAATAATAAGTCTAACAACGACGAACACCTTCATGACGGAAACGAATCCGTCATGAAGGTGTTTTGCATTATTTCGTCGAGAACGAAGATGCATCTTTATTTAAGAAGCTACCAATCGTTCGAAAAACGGTTTCATTGATTGGAATGGGCAATTGGATGAAGCCGTGGATAAGACCGTCGTAACGGATCAATTCAACCTCAACGCCATTTGCTTGCAATCGGTCACCGTACGCCTCGCCTTCATCACGGATTGGGTCGTATTGGGCTGTGATAAGTAAGGTAGGCGGCAGCCCGCTTAAATCATCTGCTCTAATTGGGGATGCATATTTGTTTTCTGCATCATTTTCATCAGTAAGATAATGATCCCAAAAGCTTTTCGTCAGCTCGCTCGTCAAAATAGGGGCCGAAGCATTTTCACGGATGGATTCATACGGTGAATCGGTAATGGATCGTAATGCATCTGTTGCAGGATAAATTAATAGTTGAGATTTGATTTTCGGGCCTTTACGTTCTTTTGCCATCAATGTTACTGCTGCTGTATAGTTGCCGCCTGCACTATCCCCTCCGACCGAAATCTGATCCGGAATGATCTGTAGTGTTTCGGCATTATCGAAAACCCATTGTGTCGCAGTATAACAATCTTCCAAGCCTTTTGGAAAACGATGCTCCGGAGCAAGTCGATAATCAACGGAAATGACTTTGCAGCCTGATGAATTCGCCAGATTCCGGCAGAGGACGTCATACGTCTCTACACTGCCGAGCACCCAGCCACCACCATGATAGTAAACGATGGCGGGTAGTTTCTCCTCATGGACGTCCGGTGAGTACACCCTAATCGGAATATCACCGTTGGGTCCAGTAATGAGACGGTTTTCAACAGTTTTTACATACGGAAGGTTCTCCTTTTCCGGTATTAGTAAGGCCTGATCCTCTCGAATTTGTTGTATCAATTCTGGCGTCAATGTTTCTGGTATCTTGGGGAAATGTTCAAGTATATTTTTAACCGATTCATCAATTTTCACTGTGTCACTCCTTTTGATTTTTTGCTAGATAGACTTAGATGTACATAGTACTTCTTCTCCGACTTTCCAGGAATTCCTTCTAAGTCATATGGGGTTTGATGTGAAGAAATTTGTGCAAGGAATTGTTGTGAATAGGCTTGTATGATTCAATTCTAGACGCTGAGTAAAGAATGTTTATTTGTTTGCGATGGACTGAAACTCCTTGCCTCAGATACACTGAAAAGCATCCAAGGTAAGGGGTTTTCTATTAGCGTACGAAAAGGAAAGACAAGCTAGTTGACGTTTGTATGAAAATCATATAGTATGAATTCAAGATAAAAATTATATAGATTACAAAAGGAGAATTACAAAATGAACGTATTAGTTGTAAAAGCGAATAACCGTCCAGCTTCAGAAGCTGTATCAAGTAAAATGTATGAAACTTTCATGAATAACCTTGAAGGTGTAAATGTTACAACTTTCGATGTGTTTGCAGAAGATATGCCGTACTTTGGACAAGAATTGTTCAATGCTTTCGGTAAAGTCCAATCGGGTGAAGAAATGACAGACATCGAACAACGTCTCTTGGCTGCAAAACAAAAAGCAATGGATGCACTAACAGCTGCTGATGTTGTTGTATTCGCATTCCCACTATGGAACTTAACAATTCCGGCTAAATTACAAACATTCATTGACTATGTGTACCAAGCTGGTTTCACATTCAAATATGATGAAAACGGACAAGCTGTCCAATTAATGACGGATAAAAAAGCGATTATCCTAAGTGCACGTGGTGGCATCTACTCAACACCGGAGGCTGCGCCAATGGAAATGGCTGCAAACTATATTAAAAACGTCGCTGGCGGTGTTTTCGGTATGGAAATCACGCACGAAGTTATCATCGAAGGTCATGCAGCAGCACCGGATCAAGCAGAAGCAATCATTGCTGAAGGTTTAGAAAAAGTGGAAGCTGTAGCAAAAGAACTATCCGCAGTATTGGTTTAACTACGAGAATTGAAATTTCAATACACAAAAGGTGTCATCCAGCTTTTCTGGATGACACCTTTTTATTTCGGTTTAAAACTTTTCCTGAGAGGGAAAATAGAACTGAATGGAAAAATTTCAGGAGGTAATGTCCGATGAGCAATCGTTTTGACGGGAAAGTCATAGTAATGACTGGTGCAGGATCTGGTTTAGGTCAAGCGTCTGCCTTGCAGGTGGCAAAAGAAGGGGCAAAACTTGTGCTCGTTGATTTAAACGCAGCTTCGTTAGAAGAAACAAAAAGCAAAGTACTAGAAGTTGCACCAAACGCAGAAGTATTGCTTATCACTGCGAATGTGGCAGATGAAAAACAGGTGGAAAACTATGTAAGTGAAACGATGGATAAATTCGGGAAAATCGATGGCTTCTTTAACAACGCAGGGATTGAAGGAAAGCAAAATCTGACGGAAGACTATAGTACCGATGAGTTCCAAAAAGTAGTTGATGTCAACCTGAATGGCGTGTTTTATGGCATGAAACATGTATTAAAAGTCATGAAAAAGCAAGGATTCGGCAGTATTGTCAATTCAACTTCGGTTGGGGGTATTCGTGGGGTAGGAAACCAATCCGGTTATTCAGCTAGTAAACACGGTGTGGTCGGATTAACAAGAAACTCTGGAATTGAATACGGTCAATATGGAATCAGTATCAAAGCCATTGCACCAGGCGCAATCATGACACCAATGGTTGAAGGTTCGTTGAAACAAATGGATCCAGACAACTGGGAAGAAGTAGGTAAACAATTTGTTGAGCCGAATCCGATGAAACGTTTCGGTAAACCCGAAGAAGTGGGTTATTTAGTGGCATTTCTATTATCCGACCAATCCAACTTCATCAACGCAACCGTTATTCCGATTGACGGGGGACAATCCTATAAATACTAAGAGTATACTCTAATGTCATCTCTCATGATCGTTATTTAATCGAAAGCATATGTAAATCATATCAAAGGCCTCTAAACAATTACTGAATTGTGAGAGGCCTTTTTCTAATGCGGGGGAGCCTTCTTGATCTAACTTTTCGCAAGTAAATAACGCGCAGCAGACCTTTCCCGAAGCCGAGTAACTTCTAGCGTTCTTTTCTCTTGTGGACAATCATACAATGACGAGGTAACTAGAAAGAAAACTTCAAGTTACAATTTACAGAATTTATTGTATAATTGAAACACTATGAATTTAGGAGGGTTATTTTGGCTAAATTGAAAAAAGTAGGTATGATTTTAACTTCTTCAGTGCTGTCCTTTGGCATGTTTTCGTCGATTACCAATGCTTCAACTACAGTGGATGGACAACCAGAAAAAGTACGGATCCAAGTCGCTTCCACAGAAATCGTCTTTACGAAAGAGGAATTGATAAAGAAATTTAGGAAGATGTTCCCCAATCAGTTTGATTTCTTAGCAAATAGTGATTTTCAGATGAGCAGTGCGCATATTTATCCGGATGATGAAACGGTGCGGTATGATCTACATTTCACCAAGACCATTAATGGGAAGCGGTTGTACGGGAATGTAGGTTTTGTTGGTGAGGAACTGGAAATTGAGTACTTTTCCTATCAACCTCCCAATGTGAAAGATGCTTTGTTTCCCGCAAAAGTTTCTAAAGATGAAGCAAAGAAAATAGCAGAGGGTTTTATGAAGAAGTTTCTTGATGGTAAAGACTATAAATTAGAAACAGACACTTTCGACTATTATCCACAACAGATATTAACAGAGCCAATCCGTTACTCATTTACCTTCGCACGTACTGAAAACCAAGTTTCCATTGCTGATCAAAGAATGGAAGTATCCGTTCTAGGGAACGGTGAAATTGTTAGTTTTTACAAGATGTTTCCACAGTCCAAATCATCTACCTTTGACGATGTCACACAAATAAAAGATAAGAATGAGATGGTAAAGAAAGTTAAAGAAAATCTATCTGTAGATTTGAATTATCAAGTTAACCATGATTACCGAACGGGCGAACGTAGTGTAGAGCTCGTCTACCGACCAACAGTAAAATTGCAAGGCATTGAAGCGGCAACAGGGAACTGGATGACTGCAGATGGATACTCCAAAGACCTTCCGAGGAAATCAAAAATTGAAAAGATTACAGCGAATCCATTACCGGCAAAACAAGACGGAATTTCAGTAGAGGAAGCAAAGAAGATTGCTGAACAATTTCTTGCAATCGATTCTGATAAAATTAAATTAAAGATTGAATCAATCCAGGAAATGGATAACTATAACGGGCAAGCAGTCATTAACGTGCAATATATGTATCATTATAGGAATGGCGGATCTGGAGCCAGTTTAGAAATCAATAAAAATACAGGTGAGGTCATCCAATACTACAACATAAAAGACCACCTCCTGCTGGAAATCGGTGAGAAACCTAAAAAAGAGAGCACCCTCACCCAACAGGAAGCGCTCACCCAAGCGATAAAATATCTAAAAGAATGGGTCCCTTCCTATCTGCACAACTATGCAATGCCCGTAGAAGAACCGTATTTTGACGAAGGAATCGGTTCATATCAATTTACTTTCCCAAGAATTGTGAATGGGATTGTCGTCGTAGGCGATGAGATCAGTGTGGGGATAGCTGCTGACAAATCTTTAAACAGCCTGAATGTCAATTATCAAGAAACGGAAAACTGGCCCTCAAGCGAGGACGTGATTTCCGAGGCAGAGGCAACTACGATTTTGGAAGAGGCGGCTAGCCTTAAGCTTGCGTATATGAAACATGCTAAAAATGAAAAGGAAAATCATTATGATCTTGTCTATTTACCTGTATTTAACGAGGACCCGTTTAGTTATTTGAATGCTACTACAGGAGAATGGAGTAACTTGTTCAGTGATAAAAATTCAATAATCGGTTTCACATCCTTGGGCGGAAGATGAGCTCAACTATCTGATTAACGCTAAAGTATTGGACGTGAAAGATGTTAAAAGCTTTAACGGGGATGCTGCGATTTCAAAAGGGGAAGCATTGAAAGTGCTCATGAATTCACTCACCTATTTCTATCATGGCGGTAATTACTTCGGACAGGAAAACATGAACCAAACGTTTGAGAATATAGACCCTAAACACCCGTTATATCAGGAAATCGAACTTTCGGTTGAACTGGGCATCATCAAAGCGGATCGTAAAAACTTTGATATCGATTCGCCAATTACGAGAGAAGAGCTTTCGGTATGGATGATCCGTGTGTTAGGGCTTGACCAGGCAGCAAAGGATAGCAGTATCTTTAAGCTAGGCTTTACAGATGCCGATAAGATCCAATCTGCAAACGCGGGTTATGTAGCCATGGCAAACTCGATGGGTCTAGTAAAAGCGGAAGAAAACCGCTTCAACCCTAATCGTGAAGTGACTTATGCAGAATTGGCAGTGTCAACGATTCGCTTGACCCATGCAATCGCTGAAAGTGGAAGAGGACTACGCTATTAATCGATAGACCTTACGCAAAGAAGATAAATAAGCTAACCCCCTCCAATCGTATGTGAACGATGGAGGGGGTTAGCTTTTACAATTGAAATGCATCTGTAGCCTGTTCTTCAATACATACTTTTTATTTCCTTTTGGTATAGCTCGTGCAATTTTAGATTCGCCTCGGTATTTACAATTGCGGTATCTTGCGCGGACAGTAGTGCTGGGGGAATTTGAAACAAGGCTTCCATGTTGGGAGGGAGAGCTTGGTGCGGGACAGAAATTTCGGGGATTTTACCGATGGATTTTTTACGTGTCGCTAAATGAAACCCCCATAAACCGAATGAAGGTACAGTGACCGTGTACGCCACAGTATTTAGTCCAGCATTTGTAATGGTTTTCGCGATACTCCAAAATACTTGAGGCGTATCCTCTGGCGAATTGGACTGGCAAACTAATGCGCCTTCAACCGCTAAATGTTTGGCGATCTTGCTAAATATCTCCTTGGTATAGAGTGAGCTAAGGATTGGATCGACAGGATCCGGAAAGTCGATGATAATCACATCATAAGGTTGCAATTTTTGCTCTATATACTTCTTCGCGTCCTCCGAATGCACAGTCAACCGATCATCCAGTAATGAACGATTGTTCTGAGCTACCAGCGCTGGTTCATTTTTTGCGAGTGCTACAATCATTGGATCAATGTCAACGAGATCAACATGTTTAACATTTGGATACTTAAGCACTTCTCGCAATGCCAGACCGTCCCCCCCTCCTAAAATGAGAATACGTTCGTGGGATTCTGCAACCTCCATTGCCGGATAAACTAATGCTTCATGATAATGTCTTTCATCCAGGGAACAAAACTGCAACTCTTGGTTTAAATACAAACGAAGATCATTCGCTTCTACTAATAAGATATCTTGAAATTGACTTTCTCCATGAAAAAGAACATTATTTTTTCCCGCCGCGATTTCTTTCAATTGTATCAAATCCCAATCATTCCCACGGTCTTCCTGTAATTGAAACAATTCCTGTGCATCATTCTTTTCATCCGTCGAGGCATCGGAAGAATGATTGAACTTTTTCAGGATAGGTTTCGTATGGGATTCTTCCCCTCGATTGAGCTCGTACATAACTGTTCGCTTCGCCTGCATTGTAGTAAGAATTTCTTCTAACGCTGGCCAAATATCTTGATCTCCGCAAGTATATAAATCCAACGCTGCGTAACCATGTTCCGGCCATGTGTGAATTGAAAAATGGGAAGTTGAAATACCGATAACCCCTGTCACCCCTATAGGCGTGAAAGAGTGAAAATGAGATGATAAGATCTCCATTCCTAACTGCTTTATTGCTTTCGTTAGCAATTCCTCTAACTCTACTGCATTATTAAGAATATCATTCTGACACTCAAACGCATCGATAACGAGATGTAGTCCATTCGTATCCATAAGATCACTTCTTTCTTTGTATTGTGAATGAGTAGACGTAATGGTGTGAAAGTCCATACTTCTGCAAACATCCATTTCATTACTGTATGTACAGGTTATTGACAGGCTTGTGTAAATCACTTGCTTTATAATAATATGATTGGAAAAGGACGTAATTTTGCACGCGGATGGACAACTGTCTTCACTCAATTAATTTCAACTACATATAGTGAAAATGCAGATATGGCGTTGAATGAGGTAAATACCTTCATTGTTAAGTAAATCAGTGCAGGACACGGGACTCACTACAAAGACACGCTCTCTAATAATAGAGAGCGTGCCTTTGTGAAATTAATATGCTATTCATTCACTTTAAACCATAAGAGGGATTTGTCGTCAGCATCTTCGTTTTTACGTTGGCAAAGATGTTCCGCTTGACCACTAACAGATTGATCAAGCGGCCGGTGTTTATTTATTCATAATGATGCCCTTTACGTACCGATCTACATCAATGTTACTTTTTCTTTTTATCATTCTTCTTGTCGTCATTCTTCTTGTCGTCATTCTTCTTGTCGTCATTCTTCTTCTCGTCATTCTTCTTGTCGTCATTCTTCTCGTCTTTCTTCTTGTCGTCATTCTTCTTAGCTATCGGCTTAGCATCAGCATCAGTTTCGGCAGTGTCGGTTTCAGCAGCATCTTTTGCAGCAGCAACAATAGCAGCAACGGCGGCCGAAGCAGCAGTAGCAGCGGCAGTAGCAGCCGCTTCAGCATCAGTTTCAGCAACAGCCGCAACAGCAGCCGCAGCACCAGCGGCAGCAGCCGCAGCAATAGCAGCAGCCACGTCAGTAAACGTATTTTCTAAAGCACTTGCTTTTTTTCCTTTTGGCATACAAATCCCACCTTTGAATTAGAGTTTAATATCATTGTATTCAACACTTCTCTAATTGTGTCAGCAATAACCGTAATAGATTACTGGCGCACCATGCCGCATGGCCTTAGCGATCATTCAGGGAAAGGAAAGCCCGGCAAGCTCGCCGATACAAATCCCTTTCGCAGTTTCTTCTATAGATATAAAGAGTAAGTTACAGAATGAGTGCTGACGAATGGAAATATACAAATGGAGAAGGAGTCTATTTTTATCTCCGCGCAGTAACAATCAAAAATCAAGTACTTGGCCTATTATTCCGAACTGGGCGTTTGACCATTACGCCATCAACCCAAGACACATATAGATAGGAGGATACTATTAAAGGAGGTTAGACAACTATGAATAAGGAAATGATACACTCGCTAGTGGATAAAGTGGTTAAAGTCGATAGAGGCGGACCAGAATCCCGTGTTGGCAGGTTGTTAGCTGCGGAGGATGACTACTTTACATTGCTGCATGAGGATGAAGGAATCATCTATTATAATACGCAGCATATCAAGAGTGTAACTTATAACTCGAAAAGCCAATTGGATTTAGACGAGGAGTTACAAGAGAACTTCAAGTTCGTTAAGGCTAAAGACTTTAAAGGTATTCTGCAAAAATTGACACTGCGATGGGTGAAGATTAATCGTGGGGGACCAGAAACACTAGAAGGCGTAATGGATGTCGTTACGGACGATTTTGTAACCATTGTCGCGAACGAAGAAATCATCCGGGTTTCCCTATTCCACATCCGTAATATCAGCTACGGCGTTCAAAAGAAGGCTGATAAGCAAGAAAAGGCTGAAGGAAATGATAAAAAAGAGGGAAAATAAAGCAATAAAACAGATAGTGACTTGCTGTCTGAACCATTCGTCGCTTCTGGTAGTCAGAAGCGACGATATTCTTATGAAGGAGGCGCCCCAAAATTGCATGAGCGGAAATTTGAAAAAGCATTAGGCGACCTTAAAGACACGAAGATTGGTTTATTCCTTAGCGATCAACAATTTTTAGAAGGCATTTTGTTAGCTATAAAAGAGGACCATATAGTGATTGATGTCAATGAACATGTTTTTTACATCGCTCGGCAACATATTAGGGCACTTTCAAAGAATGCAAAAGACTTTTACGAATCGTCTCAAGTTGTTCCTTACCTCGACAAACAGCGCTTGACAGATCTATTGAATTTCTTTAGATACAACTGGGTTACCATCAACGGTTCGGGTAACCAGGAACTTTTCGGGGTGCTACGCACAGTATCTGAAGACCATATTATCTTGATTAATAATGCAGAATTACTCTATATTCCAACATCCTGTATATCAAATATTCATAGCGAAATAGCACAAGACCAAATTATCAAAGAAAATACTAGACAACAATTGATTATCCAAAATAACTCAACAGTAGAGGTGGGTGAAAAGATAGACGAAATTGATATGCAACACCTGGAAACCATAAAAGAATCCGTTCCTCAATTGGATGATCATACAAAGGAACTGACGGTACCTTCAATAGAGATAGAAATGCAGGAGGTTGAGCAAGAAGTAAAAGTTGAAGCGATACCGCTGTATATTGAGCCAGTAGGGGAATTTGAACTATCTAGTGTGGATGGAGAAGCAGACCTGGAAACAGACAGCGGTCAAGCTGAAGGTAATCTGGAATTTGTTTCCTGTATCGATAATGAATCGACAGAAACGTTCGCCTTCACACAAGAAGAAGAGATTCAAGACGTTCAGCAAGAAGTGCATCTTGAGATGCTGATGGAACAACTCGACAAACTTAATTTATCTGGGTTATTTTTTCAGGACGAAGTAGAAACAAGGAAAGTTGATGACCTGGAAGTACTCGCATCTACGCCTAACGAGAATCATGAAGAACTGTTTACCTTTACTGAACCCTTGGACTATGAAAGAAGTTTCGTACTTACTGACTGGCGTAATAAGCTTAAAAGCAAACAGGCATTGACGAGCGTATACAACCTCACCGAGGAAAAGGAATGTCCAGAGCATGATGGACATTCGATAGAAATGAACTATTGTCTAGAAGAAACTGAATCAATGCAGCACCCGGAGCGTGAACATCATTCAATTAGCGAAATTGAAAATTGCGGACAATCTGGATTAGTAAGTGTAGAACCAGAGCCTTCTGCAATCACTAACGCAACGCTACCTGTGCGGAATATGAGTCCAAAAGAAGAAAAAGCGATGCTAGAGAAGCAATTCTTTTCTTTGATGAAGCATGCAGCTGGCAACTCATATCAGTTGGAAGAGCATGCTGATCAACAGATATCACTGAGTCAGCCTGTGTCTATATGGCAGTACGTTTCACTTATGAATCATGCGGCAAAGATGTATCAGCAAATAAGGGATTTATAATTTAAGAAGGAGTTGTGGACTTGAATAAAATTATTCATAGTCTAGTACAGGAAATTGTTCGATTAGAAGTTTCGGGGAAGAAATTGATGAACGGGACGCTTATTGATGTGGGAAGCGATGTGATTGTGCTTTTCAACGGGACGGATTTTGTGTATATTCCCTTAGCGCATGTCCAAAATATTGGGGTGGACCGTGATAATGAGGATGATCTTCAGGCACCTACAGAGTTACCAAGCATCGTTGCTGAAGAAAGCGAGGAAGATTTATCGTTTGGAGAGGTTCTTGCACAAGCAAAAGGAAGGTACGTTGAGATTTATGTAACAGGCGGCCAGTCCTTGCATGGAACGGTTACAGGTATTATGAATAACTATATTGTATTCCAATCACCCGTTTACAAAACGATGTATATTTCTTTAGCTCATTTGAAGTGGTTGATCCCTTATGCCCAAAATCATAAACTATACGGTTTGGCTAACGACACTACCCTCACCCAGCTGAATACTGAAAAGTTTGCCACAACCTTCGAAAAACAAGTTGAAAAGTTTAAAAATAAAATCGTCGTTTTGAATATAGGCGGGGGGAAGAGCTATATCGGGAAATTGAATACTGTCGAAGAACAAATCGTTGAATTTCAATCAGCAAGAACATCCCCCGTTTACTTAAATCTTCATCATATAAAAACACTACACGAAGTATAGAGTTGTTTATTCCCCCAGGGCATTGTTTGCATTCGTTTTTCCACAAGAGTAAATTGATCTCAATTCAACTTTTTTCAGTAGTTTTAATAAGAGGAGACCCTCTTTCAGGCTGACGAGAAAGAATCGACAGCCTATTTTTTTATGGACTTGCTTAGTGCTGAACTACATCGATGTATTGAAAAGGCTTTTTAAAAGTGCTTGTCCCAGTTGGGGTTAGTGTAAATAATGGATGAATTCACCTATCAATTTCATCAGGGGTGGACATACATCTCGTTCCCAGTGGCTAATCGTGAATATACATAAAAGGAAACGGACAAACAATTTACTGGCGAGTAGTCAAAAAAAAAGAAGGGAAATGTGTATATGTATGAGCTTTCAAATTGGATTAACCGGCATGGTTTTTCTAGCGACGATGTTAGTCATATTTTGGAGACCTAGAGGTATGAATGAGGCATGGCCTGCAGCGGTTGGTGCGGGAATCATTCTCGTAACTGGGATTGTCTCACGGGAGGACATCCTAGATATCATCAGTAAAATCGGTGGTGCATCCATTACCATTATCGCAACAATTGTGATGGCCGTAATATTGGAGAGTTTCGGTTTCTTTCATTGGGCTGCGGCAAAACTGGCAAGATTTTCGAAGGGATCGGGCTACCGCCTCTACTGGAATATCCAATTACTCTGTTTTTTAATGACACTCTTATTCAATAATGATGGCAGTATTCTAATCACAACACCAATCCTAATTCTACTACTTAAAAATATCCAACTAAAACCTCGACAACAAATCCCTTACCTGTTAAGTGGCGCGTTGATTGCTACGGCGTCAAGTGCACCAATTGGCGTTAGTAATATCGTTAACTTAATCGCATTGAAAATCGTTGACATGTCACTGTGGATGCATACGGCAATGATGTTTGTCCCGGCAACATTAGGATTATTGTTCATGGCATTCCTGATGTATATGGTTGTAAGGAAAAAATTACCGAGAACATTACCTGAATCCATCATGGATATTGAAGAATCCTTTTTCATTAAAAACTTTCATCCACTGAAAACAAAAATCACTGTTGAAACAAAGCGCAAACGTACACAATTTATGATGAAAATCTTACTGTTTGTCTTTGTCATGCGCTGTCTCCTTTTTGTTGCATCCTATGTCAACATTCCCATTGAAATTGTTGCAGTACTAGGATCAGTCGTCTTGCTCTTGTGGAGATGGTATCATTTACGGACGAACCCAGTGGACATCTTGAAAAAGACACCTTGGCATATTCTAATCTTTGCGTTCTCCATGTACGTGATTATCTACGGCATGCATAATGTAGGCCTTACAGCGTTACTCGTACAGTGGTGTGAACCGATTGTCAATCAGGGGTTATTTCAAGCAAGTTTCATCATGGGAGGTTTAGTATCGATACTCTCGAATCTCTTTAATAATCATCCGGCTTTAATGATTGGAACGATAACACTGACTGAAATGGGGCTAGATCCAATCACGTTAAAGACCATCTACCTTGCAAATATTATTGGAAGTGATATGGGCTCATTGTTATTGCCGATCGGTACATTGGCTTCTCTAATCTGGATGCATATCCTCCGACGAAATAAGATAAAAGTCAGCTGGAAAGATTACTTGAGCGTATCGTTGATTGTCATACCGCTCACAGTGATCGTAACATTGACACTGTTATATTTCTGGGTTCAAATTGTTTTTGCTTAATAGAAAGTTGAAGTCAACTATAGCTGCTTCAGCGCTAGGGAATGCTACTCACCATAAGCCAGATGAGGTCCTGTAACCAAAATGAACTCACCTCCTGGCTTAGCTATCCCATGGAAAGCCCCTAAACTATACTCTTTTATCTCAACGAAAACATAAAAGAGTCCATTATTAAAAACATCCTATTCCCTGCAAAAAGAAAGGTAGGGAGTAGCAAGATATTTATAATATGGATCCTTTAGCTGCTTTTGATTTGGTGGGGGGAGTTTGTCAAGTAATCATCAATATTTCTGCATCTCTATGAGTAGTAGTAAGGATTAGCGGATCCACATGAACGTCGGCTTGTTCCTATCGCTGACGTAATTAGAGCATGACTGTACAAGTTTATACATTACAAATAGTCTTGCATGTTGAAAAACTTTTACCTCATTACGCAAATACATACCTATTTTTAGAAAAGCAGAAGAACAGATGAATACCATGTGATAATCTCTCTAATTCAATTTATCTGGTTTATTCCTTCTATGTATATGTAGCCATCGTGAAAAGGGTACAACATTATTAGCCTTTACCAATCAAGGATAAAAAAAATGAAAATACCAGGCACTCATGCAAACATTCGTGTTTGTAGGAGTGCCTGTAGTTTTATCCAATAAACTGCGCCAATAGCTTATTAAACTTGTCTCGTTCCTCCCAGAAAGGTCCATGTCCACTGTATTGAAAGGGTACGAGCTGTGAATTTTTAATCAGTTGATTGACTTCTTGGGCTTGTGCAAAGGGGATGACTTTATCATGCACGCCGTGAATAATTAAAGTCGGAACGCTGATTTTAGGGAGATCTTGATACAAATCTTCATCTCTTAAAGTAATGACGATGGCGGCAGTTGACCAACCTGCAGCCTGTAATCCGAGTTGAAAGAACCACTGGGAGAAAGGTTCGGTAATATATTGGAAGAAAAAAGTGTCAGTAACGTTTTGTACCATCTTAGGACGGTCATTTTCAGTTTGTACCAGAAATTGATGTGCGGTTTCCGCTGTAAACCCTGTAGGGGCTGCAGCGTCGACGAGGATAAGTTTTCCAACTTCATAACCATGATAACGGGCTATATACCGGATGGCAATCGCCCCTCCCGTGGAATGACCGACGAGCGTTATATTTTCCAATTGAAGTGCATCAATAATGACCCGGACATCGTCAGCCAATCTGTCGTAATGATAGCCGCTCATCGGTTTATCGGATTGGCCGAACCCCCTCCAATCAATGCCGATACAGCGATAGCCCATTGCAGGTAATACATCGAACTGATATTCAAACTGTTTATGGTTCAATGGCCAACCATGTATGAACAAAATGGTCTTGTTACTTGTCGGGTTAATATCCTCTACATAGATATTTACACCAGGCTCCACTGTGATAAAATATCCCATCCAGATTCCTCCATTTCGTTGCAATGCTTATCTAAGATATTCAAGAGAGAAGACGTAGGTGAATGCCCATCTTATTATTTAGGAATGGTAACGCTGTTAGCCATGGATAGGCTATTGAGAGTTGCTAGCATAGATGTTAGAGTGAATTCATACAAGTCTATATATTGCGTTAACTATAGAGTTGCTAATTCTAATTAAATATAAGATTATCTTTCCAGAATTATAATCATTTATTTGTCAATAAGAGTGAGTGATTGGTTGATTGGTTGATTGATTGGAACGGAAGGCGTCTGCCTGGAGCGGAAATCAACTTTGTCTGGATTTCAAAGCTTAATTCTCTGGTATGCATTTGTCTCAAATAGTTAGTTTTAAGGCGGCAGTCAGTTTTAAAGGATACCGAAAACTTCCTGACCAAAGGAGATGAATAGAATGAAAGTGACCCTTTTTGCTACTTGTTTAGTCGATATGTTCCAAACGAATGTAGGGAAGGCAACGGTTGAATTATTGGAACATCTGGGTTGTGAGGTGGACTTTCCGGAGGCGCAGGTTTGTTGTGGGCAGCCTGCGTATAATGCGGGATATGTGAAGGATTCTAAAGAAGCGATGAAAAAAATGATTACTGCATTTGCGGATGCGGAATATGTGGTTTCGCCATCCGGTTCGTGCGTTTATATGTTTCATGACTATCAACATGTTTTCAAAGGGGATCCTGTCTGGGAACCGAAAGCGCAAGCACTTGCTAAGAAAACATATGAATTGACGGAGTTCATCGTGGATGTGTTGAAAGTGGAAGATGTGGGTGCCCATTTTGAAGGGAAAGTGACCTATCATACGTCCTGCCATATGACACGATTGCTAGGCGTCAAAGAGGCGCCCATAAAACTATTGAAAAATGTGAAAGGGCTCGAGTATACGGAGCTACCAAATAAGCATCAGTGTTGTGGATTTGGCGGAACGTTTTCAGTGAAAATGGCGCAAATCTCGGAGCAAATGGTCGATGAAAAAATTCAGCATGCCAAAGAAACGGAGGCGGATTATTTAATCGGCGCGGATGCAGGTTGTCTGATGAATATTGGCGGGAGAATGGAGCGCGTTGGGGCTCCAGTAAAAGTGTTGCATATTGTGGAAGTATTAAATAATCGTACAACACTCAAGAATGGGGTGAATTGACATGCCGATGAAAGTGGGTGCGGAGGATTTTAAAAAACGTGTAGATGCTGGGCTTACTAACACATTTATGAGGGGCGCTGTTTCCGGTGCACAGGACAGGCTTGAGGTCAGGCGGCAACTTGCGGCGGAGGAACTCGGCGACTGGGAGGAATGGCGTTCCTTAGGCGAGGAAATCCGTCAGCATGTGCTAGAGAACCTGGATTTTTATTTACACCAATTAAGTGAAAATGTAGCGAAACGGGGCGGTCATGTCTTTTTTGCGGCGACTGCCGAGGATGCTAATCATTACATTATGGATGTTATGAAAGAGAAAGATGCGAAAAAAGTCGTCAAGTCCAAATCGATGGTGACGGAAGAAATTGACTTGAATGTGAATCTGGAGCGGATGGGCTGTGAGGTTATCGAAACAGACCTAGGGGAATACATTTTGCAGGTGGATGACCATGATTTGCCCTCGCATATAGTTGCACCAGCTTTACATAAAAATAAAGTACAAATTAGAGATGTATTCATTGAAAAACTGGACTATAAAGGCAGCGAAAGACCTGAAGAGTTAACCAAACATGCGCGGGAAATGCTGAGAGAGGAATACTTGACTGCTGATGTCGGCATTACAGGCTGTAACTTTGCGGTTGCTGAGACGGGTTCAATCTGTTTAGTGACAAACGAAGGGAATGCGGATCTCTCAACTGCGTTGCCTAAAACACAAATTACCGTTATGGGCATGGAAAGGCTTGTTCCGACATTTGAAGAGCTGGAAGTTCTTGTCGGCTTATTAGCTAGGAGTGCAGTCGGCCAAAAGTTACCGAGTTATGTGACCGTTCTGACAGGTCCGAAAGACGAAGGGGCGGTTGATGGCCCAGAGGAATTTCATCTCGTCATCGTTGACAATGGTCGATCGGATATTTTGGGCAGTGATTTCCAATCGATCTTACAATGCATCCGCTGTGCGGCTTGTGTCAATGTCTGTCCCGTTTATCGCCATGTAGGTGGACATTCATATGGTTCAATTTACTCGGGGCCGGTAGGTGCAATTTTGTCGCCACTACTTGGAGGTTATGATGATTATAAAGAACTTCCTTATGCATCCACATTATGCGGAGCATGTACGGAAGTTTGTCCGGTTAAGATTCCGCTTCATGAATTGTTGCATAAACATCGTCAAGTGATTGTTGAGAAAGAAGGGAAAGCACCCATTTCGGAAAAATTGGCCATGAAAGCGTTCGGGTTAGGTGCTGCTTCTTCCGCGCTCTATAAAATGGGGTCCAAAATGGCGCCGGCAGCCATGAACCCTTTCACAGCTGGCGATAAAATCTCCAAAGGTGTCGGGCCGTTAAAAGCGTGGACTGAAATTCGTGAATTTCCTGCGCCGAACAAAGAGCGGTTCCGGGATTGGTACAAGGATCGCTCGAAAGGAGATGATGAAACATGACAGGGACAATCAAGCAAAGGGATACCTTCTCTATCTAAAATTGCCAACCAACTTGGCAGAGAAAAAGTGGCCACAAATGTGGTCAGGCCACAATGGCTTCACCAACCACAGGATGCAGTGTTAAGAGGGGCAAGTCAAGACGATCTCGTTGATGTGTTGGAAAAACAATGTACAACCATCAATACGGATTTTGTAGTGACAAGAAAAATAGCACTAGCAGAAGTCTTGCATAAGACGGTTTCCAATTACGGCGGCGGTCCTGTTGTTACATGGAAAGATGACCGATTTGACCAGTTCGGACTCTCAATACTTTTAAATAAGACACTGCCGGGTGAGCAAATAAACGTGTATGAATGGGACGCCTCAAGAGGAAAAGAAAATATTGAGCTGGTGGAAAGAGCAAACATTGGTATTACAATCAGTGACATTACACTAGCGGAATCCGGTACTGCAGTCCTGTTTAGCGACAAGGACAAAGGAAGAACCGTTAGCTTCTTGCCGTTGAAATCGGTCATCATTATTCCGAAAAGTACTATCGTTCCACGCATGACCCAAGCAGCCCGGATAATCAGAGAGAAAATGGCAAGCGGTGAACGCTTAGCTTCCTGCATCAACTTCATCACTGGCCCCAGCAACTCAGCCGATATCGAAATGATATTAGTAGTGGGCGTCCACGGACCGATGAATATGACATATATTGTTGTGGAGGATCTCTAATCTTCGATTGTATTTATAGTTATCTACCTATTTTCAGAAAAGTGTTGCAAATCACTATCCGATAATGTAGTATTGTTACTAGTTAGAATTAATAAATAAAACTAAATACTTTTTCTTATCTAGAGAGGTATAGGGACTGGCCCGATGACGCCTCAGCAACCGCCATTTTGGCATGGTGCTAATTCCAGCAAGTCAGTGAATGGCTTGATAGATGAGGAATAGACTTTTTTGTATGAGAGTCTGCTCCTTTACTCACAGGGAGCAGGCTCTTTTTTATTAATGGTTATTCCAGTTATAGGTAAATAGGGTTGTGAGAGGAGAATGTTGACGTTGAAATTATTGGAAACGTTGAAAGACCGTGTTTTGATTGGCGACGGGGCAATGGGTACGCTGCTGTATACAACCGGTGTCGATCGTTGTTTTGAAGAGCTGAACTTGACGCATCCCGAACAAGTACAACAGATTCATGAAGCTTATATTGATGCAGGTGCGGATGTTATCCAAACTAATACGTATGGTGCCAACTATATTAAACTGGCACGATACGGCTTGGAAGATCGAGTGAAGAAAATCAATAAAGCTGCAGTTGACATTGCGAAAAAGGCGGCGGGTGAAGAAACATTCATCCTTGGGACTATCGGGGGAATCCACGGATCGCAGACGACCATTGGAACAAAGGAGGAAATTAAGCGCAGTTTCAGGGAGCAATTGTATTGTCTGTTGCTTGAAGGTGTGGATGGGCTACTGCTTGAAACGTATTACGATTTTGACGAATTGACAACGGTACTAAAAATTGCTCGTGAAGAGACAGATATTCCGATTATTACCAACGTGTCGATGCATGAGGCTGGCATACTGCAAAATGGTATAGAACTAGAAGATGCATTGTGGCAGTTGGAAGATTTGGGAGCTGATGTCGTTGGGGTCAATTGCCGGTTAGGTCCTTATCATATGCTGAAATCGCTGGAATTCGTGCCGTTGCCGAAGCGTGCCTTATTGGCGGTCTATCCGAATGCCAGTTTTCCTGGCTATCGGGATGGCAAACTGTTTTATGAAAACGAACCTTCCTATTTTGAACAATATGCGGCAAGCTTCCGGAAACAAGGTGTCCATTTAATGGGGGGGTGCTGTGGAACAACGCCGGAACATATTCGGGCAATGGTAACGGGGCTACCGGACCGGGGGCCTGTCCGGGAAAAGGTTGTCAAAGAGAAGCCTGCTAAGGTGGAAGTTACGGCATCAAAATCAGTAAATCGTCAAACACCTACGTTGCTTGAAACGGTGAAACAACGACATTCTATCATTGTCGAGCTCGATGCACCGAAACATTTGGACACCCGAAAGTTTTTCGAAGGGGCACAGGCTTTACATGATGCGGGGGTGGACGCCATTACATTGGCGGATAATTCACTGGCAACGCCACGCATTTGCAATACGTCGATGGCTTCCCTTGTTAAACAGCAGATTGGTGCTAGGCCGCTTGTGCATATCGCTTGCCGGGACCGGAATCTGATCGGTCTTCAATCGCATTTAATGGGGTTGCATGCACTGGGGCTTACGGAGTTGCTGGCGATTACGGGCGATCCGACAAAAGTTGGCAGTTTCCCTGGGGCCACATCCGTTTTTGATGTCACTTCTTTTGAATTGATAGAACTGATTAAACAGTTTAACGAAGGCATCTCATTATCCGGAAAGTCATTGCAGGAAAAGACTTCCTTTACAGTAGCGTCGGCATTCAACCCCAATATCCGCAATCTTGAAAGGGGGATTCCGCGATTAGAGAGAAAGTTGGCATCGGGTGCGGATTATTTTATAACCCAACCCATTTACAGTCCGGAAAAAATTGTGGAATTGTATGAGGCAACCAAGCATATTGCCGCACCGATCTATATCGGAATCATGCCATTGACTTCAACGCAAAACGCCGAATTTCTTCATAACGAAGTACCGGGCATCAAGCTGACGGATCAGGCCCGTGCAAGAATGGCTGAAACGGTCGGCAACCGGGAACAAGCTGGACGGGAAGGGTTAGCCATTTCCAAGGAACTGATCGATGCTGCATTGGAACATTTTCATGGCATCTATTTGGTAACGCCATTCATGCGCTACGATATGACAGTGAATTTAACTGATTATATAAACAGAAAAATAGGTGTAACCGCAGCTAAAGGAATGGTTCAAACGAAAAGTATTGTACGTTAATTGTCAAAAAAAATCGACTTATAAAGGGGATAGTTTGCATGGTAAACGTAAAAAGTTCAACAATTGGATACCCGAGAATTGGTGGGAAACGCGAATGGAAGCGAGCATTGGAAAGTTTTTGGAACGGGAAGATTTCAGAGAATGAGCTGTTAGTGAGGACGGAAGCATTGCGATTAGATAGCCTGCGGAAGCAGAAGGAGTTAGGAATAGACCTTATTCCGGTGGGGGATTTTTCGCTATATGACCATGTACTCGATACATCGATTATGTTTGGGGTTGTTCCAACGCGTTTTGCCTATCAGGGTGGAAAAGTACCTTTGGAAACGTACTTTGCAATCGCTCGTGGAAATAAGGATGCTGTCGCATCTGAAATGACGAAATGGTTCAATACGAATTATCACTATATTGTACCGGAACTCGAAGGTGTCAGACCACAATTGGTGGAGAACCGTCCACTCGCATTTTATAAGGAAGCGAAAGAGAAACTAGGTATTGACGGTAAACCTGTACTGCTGGGGCCAGTTACATATCTTAAACTGGCGAGGCCATCAAATGAGGAAGAATTCACTACTTTATTGCAACAGTTTACGCCGTTGTATATTCAAGTGTTGAAAGAACTTGCAGAAGCAGGCGCACAATGGGTACAGATTGACGAACCGATTTTGACAAGCGAGCTGTCGATAGAAGAGTTCAGGCTAGTGGAACAGACATATGCAGCGATCAATGAGGCAGTACCACAATTAAAGATTATTGTGCAAACGTATTTTGAAAAGGTCGCTAACTACGAAGCGGTTGCTGCGTTACCAGTGGCAGGGCTAGGGCTAGATTTTGTCCATGGCGATTCGCTTGCATTACTGCAGAAATACGGATTCCCGAAAGACAAAGTATTAGCGGCAGGTGTCATTGACGGGCGCAATGTATGGCGCGCGGATTTAGATGCAAAAGTGACTTTGTTGGATGAAATTCAAGCGCATGTTGTGAAGGAACAACTCATTGTCCAATCATCATCATCACTTCTCCATGTCCCGGTCAGTACAGAGCCAGAAGAGCAATTGGATCCGATTATCAAAGGCGGCTTGGCATTCGCGGATGAAAAAATTGCCGAGATTGTCCTACTTACGAAAGGCGTGCGAGAAGGTGCCGGAACAATTACGAAGGGACTCGAGGAGAGCAGAAAGGCCATTGCCGAGCTAAACAATTCCAAGTACCGGCAAAACGCTGAAGTGAAGGACAGTATCGGGAAACTGACGGAACAAGACGTCAATCGTGCGTTGCCTTTCGCAGAGCGCATCAAAGCACAACAGGAATACTTCAATTTACCGCTTCTGCCGACAACGACAATCGGTAGCTTGCCGCAGACGCCGGAAGTAAGGCAGACGAGATCGAAATGGCGGAAAGGGGACATCTCAGATCAAGCGTATGAGGAGTTTATTAACAATCAGATTGCAAAATGGATCGACATCCAAGACGAAATCGGTATCGATGTGCTTGTGCATGGTGAATTCGAAAGAACGGACATGGTTGAATACTTTGGTGAGAAATTCGAAGGGTTTGCAGTGTCTCAATTCGGCTGGGTGCAGTCCTATGGTTCCCGTTGTGTCAAACCGCCGCTTATTTTAGGGGATGTTGCATTCAGTGAACCGATAACAGTAAAAGAAAGTGTCTATGCGCAAGCGTTGACGACGAAGCCAGTAAAAGGCATGTTGACAGGTCCTGTAACGATATTGAACTGGTCCTTTGTGCGTGACGATATTCCTCGGTTCGATGTGTTAAATCAAATCGCTTTCGCACTTCGTCAGGAAATTGAGGAACTTGAAAAGAATGGCATCCGTATGATCCAGGTAGATGAGCCTGCATTACGAGAAGGGTTGCCGTTGGATCCCGAGAAAAGAGACGGCTATTTAGAGGCAGCTGTCTATGCGTTCAAACTAGCTACTGCATCCGTTCAAAATGACACGCAAATCCATACGCATATGTGTTATTCGGAATTCAGTGGCATCATCGACTCCATCAGTACTTTGGACGCGGACGTTATTTCGATTGAGACATCAAGAAGTCACGGTGAAATCATTTCCGCATTTGAAAACAACACGTATGACAAAGAAATTGGCCTGGGCGTTTACGATATCCACAGTCCGCGTGTTCCTAGTAAAGAAGAGATGAAACAAAACATCAATCGTGCCCTTCAAACGATTAAACCATCCCAGTTTTGGATTAATCCGGACTGTGGCTTGAAAACAAGAAAAGAAGAAGAAACGATTGCCGCATTGAAAGTAATGGTAGAGGCGGCGAAAGAAGTGAGAGAAAGCCAGTTGGCTGCTATTCAGAAATAATAGTAAAGGCTTTCCCCTTTCATAACAACAGGGGGAAAGCTTTTTTTGTCCACTAGAAAAAACATTCACCAATAAGGATTTTGTTTATCTAATTTTTCTGACTATGTTATAATCAAGTATGATGTAAAAAGAAGGAAATTAGCAATGCGGTGAAACAAAAAAGTTTTACTCATTCTTCATGAAATCAAGAATCCTAGAGGTCTACCAAAAATGAATAGGATGTGGCGGAGTTATGGTAATCAACATAAGTGAAAATCTGCATGTCAATGAAAATGGAGCCGTTTATATCAATGATGAACGCATTATTTTAACTTCTATTTCAGCATTTGGAACACTTAGGAGAGACTTGATTAACACTATCGGGACTGGGAGAATGAAAGGTTTTTTAATTCGATATGGTAAGGAATTGGGGAAAGAAGATGGGGAAAAAATCTTAACGTATAACTTGGGTTCTATCGAAGAGAAGATTGACTACGGCCCGGTTCTTCATAAAATGAAAGGGCATGCAGTGATCGAGAAAAGTAAACTTGAAACAAAAGAAGAAGGTGGAAAAGTCTCAGTACATATAGAAGGTACGTGGAAAGGATCTTATGAGGCAGAAGAACATATTAGGCAATTTGGGCTTTCTCAAACGCCGGTATGCTATACACTAACTGGTTATGGAAGTGGGTATCTAACAGAAATCTGTAATCAAACGGTCATCTTTAAAGAACTATCTTGTCAGGCAGAGGGGCATAGTGAGTGTAGGTGGGTAGGTAAATCACTTGATTATTGGGATGGAGAAGTTGATGATGAACTTCAGTTTTATCGGGATACACCGATCGTAAAAGAATTAGAAATGACATATGAAAAACTTTTAGAGGAAAGAAATAACTTAGAAATCAGCACGCTCATTCATGAGGAATTAATGAAAGAAATTCTACAAGGAAAGGACTTGGAATCCATTGCGAAGGTCGTTTTTGAAGCGACGGGAACGCCTGGAATGATCATTAATGCAAACCATACACCTATAACTTACAACGGCCTATCCTCTAAACAATTCGACGAAGTGAATGAGGAATTTAAAAAATACCTAAAACCTATTATGGAATCGGACCATGACTCGAGCGAGCAAATCTATCGGCATATACGCCAAACAAAGCATATCCGATTAGACCATCATAGCCGGCTCATAACGCCTATTTTTCTTCAAAATAAAATTGTGGGCTACTGTACCTTCATTTATTTAAATCATCAAGTTACTAACGAAAAAATCCATAAAATGATTTTAGAAAGGGTTTCCACAGTGTGCTCTTTGTTTTTATTAAATGAAAAAACAAAGTTCGGTGCAGACCGGCGAATGAGAGAACACTTTTTTGATGAAATATTAAAAGGGGACTACAAAGACGAAGAGGAAATTGTTAGGCGTGGGAGTCTGATTGGTCTGGACCTTACGGATTACTATAGAATTGTAAACGTCCGATATGAGAATCCAGAAAAGAATTTTGAGAAAGAGCTCGCCTTTCATGAAGAAATACTGGAAATGACAGCAGGCTATTTCAATGACAAAAATGAGAGTGTTTTAGTGGCGCACGGTGAGCATAGCATTATTTTACTAGTGCCTAAAAAGTATATAGAAAAGGATGGAGTCGAACAATATTGTTGGAGATACTTGCAAACGCTTTCAACTTTTTTCCCATCCATCGTATTCTTTGCCGGGATAAGCAAGGAATCCAAACAAATCCTTCAAGCAAAAAATCATTATAATGAGGCGCTGACGGCTCAAAGAATGGCCTCAACAAATAACTCGGTTATGTCTTTCGATTCGGTTGGCATACTAGGTCCGTTGATCAATCAAAACAATAATGAAGAAATTAATCATATAGCGCAAAACATGGTAGGACCCTTGTTGGGGAAAGCCGGAAGTAAAAAAAACGAGCTAGTCAAAACGCTTTACGTTTTTCTTGCCAACGGCGGAAATCTGGAGAAAACGGCTATGGATACTACTTTGTCACTTAGCGGTTTAAGATATCGACTGCAAAAAATTGAAGAATTGCTAGGGCATGGCTTAAGGGATCCATTCTATAATTATCAACTCTATCTAGCACTTCAATCCTTACTGTTAACAGGAGTAATAGAAATTGAACGCCAATGAATCGATAAATACCTGTACAACAGGTAATCTATAGCAAGAAACCAGCAGAAGCCTTCGCGTTGAAGGCTTTTTTTGCATCTATATAAAAAAACAGACACCAACATACGGAACATAATGACTTTTCAATAGATTGATGTCGTTGTTCGGTTTTCAGAAACTAAGTAGTATGAAATTAAGTGATAGATTCAAAAGTTTCAGAAAATAGTTGTAAAAATGGAGGGGTTAACATGTTAAACGGTCAGGAATACTTGGAAAGTCTTAGAGACGGTCGTGTGGTCTATTTGAATGGAGAAAAGATTGAAGATGTAACGACACACCCAGCCTATCGAAATTCTGCACGATCCTATGCAAGATTATATGACGCACTCCATGATAAGGATTTAAGCAAGGTTTTAACAACAGAAACAGAGTACGGAGACAAAACGCATAAATTTTTTAAAACGCCAAAAAGTGCAGAAGACTTGGTAGGAGCAAGAGATGCGATTGCACAATGGTCTAAATTGAATTTTGGCTTTATGGGGCGTACACCTGATTATAAAGCATCCTTTACTGCACAGTTAGATGCTTATGCAGATTATTATAAGGGATTCGAAGGGAATGCTAAAAATTGGTACAGAAAAGCATCGAAAGAAGTCCCGTTTATCAATCATACAATTATTAATCCTCAAATGGATCGCTCAAAGCCGCTTCACGAAAACAAAGATGTATTTGTTCGTGCTGTTGCTGAGAGAGACGATGGAATAATTGTAAGCGGTGCCAAAATGGTCGGAACAGCGGCAGCCCTCACCAACTACAACTTTGTCGCAAACTATGGACCGAATGATTTAGGAGGCGGCGATCAAAGCCACGCACTTATTTTCTTTGTTCCAATGAATGCACCAGGCGTCAAAATGATTAGCCGTCAATCCTATGAATTGCATGCATATAAAAATGGTTCTCCATATGACTATCCACTTTCCAGTCGTTTTGATGAAAACGATGCAGTCATCGTGTTGGATAATGTGTTCATTCCTTGGGAAGATGTGCTCGCATATAGAAATGTTGAAGTTTCCAATAACTTCTTTTCACAAACAGGTTTTTCTAATCGTTTCACATTCCACGGATGTACACGTTTGGCAGTGAAGCTTGATTTCATGTCGGGTCTTTTACTGAAAGCGACTGAAGGTTCCGGAACGAACCAATTCAGAGGCGTACAGGCGAATATCGGTGAAGTATTGGCCCTCCGTAATATGTTCTGGGGATTATCAACGGCCATGGCGACTGAACCGGAGATTGGACCGAATGGCATCGCTACTCCGAACGGCTTCTATAGCAACGCTTATCGCGTCTTGGCACCAATGACGTGGGTAAGAGTCAAAAATATATTTGAACAAGTTGTTGCTGGAGGCTTAATCCAATTGCCGTCCAGTGCTAGGGATTTCTTGAATCCGGACCTTAGACCTTATCTCGATCAATATTATCGCGGTACGGGAATTGACGCAGAAGAGCGCGTGAAGTTGATGAAGATGATTTGGGATGCAATCGGAACAGAATTTGGCGGGCGTCATGAGCTTTACGAAGTGAACTATGCTGGTAATCATGAAAATATCCGTTTGGAAACCTTGTTGCATGCACAAAGCTCAGGAGCGGCAGATAGCTATAAATCCTTAGTTGACACAGCCTTAAGTGACTATGATTTAAGCGGCTGGACGAATGATACTTGGATTCACGAACCTGAAAAAGTACCTGTAGAACGCTAAAGAGGAGGGGGGATTCAGAATGGATGATCGGAAGTTCAGAAATGCAATGGGTAATTTTGCGACAGGTGTCACAGTTATTACAACTGAGGTGGATGGGGAAATTCATGGCATGACTGCAAACGCTTTCATGTCGTTGTCACTCGATCCCAAATTGGTGGTCATCTCGATTGATGCAAGAGCAAAAATACTCGACAGAATAAAAGAGAGTAAACACTATGCTGTGAATATTTTATCGAGGGAACAGCAAGACATCTCTATGAGATTTGCTGGGCAAATAAAAGATGAAAGGGAAATTTCCTTTGATCAATTGAATGGATTGCCAGTTGTTAAAGGAGCTCTCACCCAAGTAACTTGTGAAGTAGTCGGGGAGCATGTTGAGGGGGATCATACGCTTTTCATCGGAAAAGTAACAGCGATTCACCTTGAAGAAAATGAGCCGCTTCTCTTCTTCAATGGAAAATACCGTACGTTAAAACCGAACCAATTTGCAGTGAACAGTTAAGGTTCACGAATGGGAGGTGGCTCATTTGGAAGTAATCTATGTCAATAACAGGAACAGAGACGTCCAACTTGCAAAAGCCAGTCCTTGTGTTATGGCCTTAGGTTTCTTTGACGGGATGCATGTAGGACATCGCGAAGTGATCAATAGAGCAAAACAAGTGGCTATTAAAGAGGAATTGCCATTAGTGTGTATGAGTTTTTTTCCACACCCTAAAGAAGTGCTGACAAATGGCCGTCAAAAGGTTAACTATTTAATGCCACTGGTTGATAAACAAAAGATTTTACAACAATTAGGAGTGGAGAAATTCTATATTATTCAATTCGATTCTGACTTCGCTGTGTTATCACCCAAACAATTTGTACAGAAGTATCTGATTGACTACCAAGTGCAACACGTGGTAGCAGGATTTGATTTTACTTATGGATACCGCGGCGAAGGGAACATGGATCGGGTGAAAGAAGATGCGAATCAGAAGTTAGATGCTGTCAAGGTTGGGAAAGTCGAGTTTGATGGGGACAAAATCAGCTCGACATTGATCAGAGAGAAGATCCGTACAGGAAGAATGGAGCTTATCCATCACTATTTGGGCAAACATTATCAAATTGAAGGCGATGTTTGTTTCAGTGAAAAAAATGCTCAAGTTATCGTGAATCCATATTATCTGATTCCTTGTACAGGCGTATACGAAGTCATCATTTCAAATGGTATGGAAACGTGGAAGCAAACTGTTGTGGTGGAAAAGGGTGCCATTAGGATGGTGATTCCACATACGTTCATAAGCACGAATAGAGGGACACAAAGCGTTCGGATTATGTGGTTAAAACGATTAACTTCTGAAGTATCAAATGCAATGGATGATAGTTTCACTGATCAAACGAAAGAACTTGTAATCAATTAAAAAAACTAGGGGGTTTTTATAATGGCAAATTTTGATGTGGCACAATTGGCGCACGTGGAACTATATTCTCCAAAACCGGAAGAAACACTGAAGTTTTTCACGGATTATCTCGGTTTGCAAGTTTCGGCGAGAGAAGGGCAATCCGTCTATCTAAGAGCGTATGAGGATTTTTATCATCACACTTTAAAAATTACAGAAGCAAAAGAAGCGGGCATGGCACATACAGCGTGGCGAGCTAGTTCCGAAGCGGCCCTGCATCGAAAGGCTGAAACGCTTCAAAGAAGTGGGTACGGGAAGGGATGGATTGACGGTGATCTTGGACATGGAAAGGCTTACCAGTTCCTGACGCCTGACGGTCATAATATGGAGCTTCTATGGGATGTTGAATACTACCAGGCTCCTGATGACCAGAAGACAAAACTGAAAAGCCGTCCACAAAAAAGACCGAATATCGGGATACCTGCAAGGCGCTTAGATCATGTCAATCTGATGTGTAAAGATGTCACGAAAAATAAGAACTTTATGGCGGATGAATTAGGATTCAAACTGCGTGAACATATTGTCATGAATGACGGTTCTGAAATTGGTGCGTGGATGAGTGTCAGTCCGCTTGTTCATGAAGTCGCATTCATGGGTGATCGATCTGGGGCAACTGGCCGTTTCCACCATATTGCCTACTGGTATGGTTATCCACAACATTTGATGGATCTTGCTGATCTATTTGCTGAAAATGATATTCGAATTGAAGCGGGGCCAGGGAAACATGGCGTGAGCCAAGCATACTTCATGTATGTTTTCGAACCAGGTGGAAACCGGGTGGAGTTATTCGGAGATGCGGGCTATCTTATCCAAGATCCAGATTGGAAGCCGGTCACTTGGAGAGAGGACGAGCTAGATAAGGGAATTATCTGGTACGGGTCGCAACTGCCGGAAGAATATTTCTTATATGGAACCCCTGACATTAAAACGACAAAAACCGTCCAACCGATTTAATAAGTGTAAGTTTGGTAGAAATTGAGGACGGCATGATCGCAGTTGCGTTCATGCCTTCTCTTTGATGATTTCCTAATTGAGGGGGAGGACTAAGTGAATATTCAACAGATTGCAGAGCAATTATTGAATGCTGAAAAAACGAGCCAGCCCATTGCGCCATTGACAGATTTTTTTCCTGAAATCTCTGTGGACGAAGCCTACGCGATTCAACTGCAACAAGTTCAGGAGAAAGTGGAAAAGGGTGCGGTCATTGTCGGAAAAAAAATCGGCCTAACGAGCAAGGTCATGCAAAATATGTTTCAAGTGAATGAACCAGATTACGGACATCTTCTCAATGACATGATTGAACTGGATGGAGGAGCAATTTCGCTTGATGGCTTTATTCAACCGAAGTTGGAGTTCGAAATTGCTTTTATCTTGAAGAAGGATTTGAAAGGTCCAGGCGTCACCGTTTTAGATGTAATCGAAGCGACTGACTATATTGCACCAGCATTTGAAGTGATCGATAGCAGAATAAGAAATTGGGACATTCGTTTTGAAGATACAGTCGCCGACAATGGTTCATCCGCTAGGGCGATTATTGGAGGGAAGCCGACATCGATAGAAGAGGTTGATCTGGTACATATCGGGATGGCGGTATACAAAAACGGACGTTATTTGGATTCAGCAGCGGCGGCAGCTGTTATGGGGAATCCTGCGCGGGCAGTGGCCTGGTTAGCGAACGCACTTGGTAAATATGATATTTCACTAAATGCAGGGGAAATTGTCCTATCAGGGGCATTGTCTGCGGCAATCCCCATTGAGGATGGCGATACATTCACAGCCGATTTCTCTGACATTGGGACGGTTTCTGCATCATTTCATAGGAAAGGGGAGTAACTTATGGACAAGTGTAAAGTTGGCATAATCGGTTCAGGGAATATCGGAACGGACTTAATGTATAAAGTGGAACGAAGTTCTCATTTAGAAATGAGCGTGATGATAGGGATTGATTCTGCCTCCACTGGTCTGAAATTGGCGAGTGCGCTCGGCTATCACACAATCGACAATGGCATTGAAGGGTTATTGGAAAAGCCGGATCTTGTAGATATTGTTTTTGATGCGACAACCGCGAAAGCACATGCGCGACATAGTGAATTACTGATAGCCCTTGGGAAGAAAGTGATTGATTTGACACCGGCAGCAATTGGTCCTTTCGTTGTTCCATCAGCTAATTTAACCGAGCATTTAGATGCGACAAACGTCAATATGGTCACTTGTGGTGGTCAAGCAACTATTCCGATTGTCCATGCCATTGCTCAAGTTTGTCCGGTGGCATATGCGGAAATCGTAGCGACGGTTTCAAGTGAAAGTGCGGGACCTGGGACAAGAGCCAATATTGATGAGTTCACGCGCACCACTGCCCGTGCGATTGAAAAAGTTGGTGGAGCACAAAAAGGGAAAGCAATTATCATATTAAATCCGGCTGACCCGCCAATCATGATGCGGGATACCATTCATGTACTCGTGTCAGAGGGAGGCAAGGAAGAAGAAATCACTTCTTCTATCGAAAAGATGGTCCATTCTGTTCAAGCATATGTACCTGGATACCGGATGCGTGGGAAACCGGTATTCGATGGAAAGAAAATTTCTGTCTTTATCGAAGTTGAAGGGGCTGGAGATTTCTTCCCTTCATACTCCGGAAACTTGGATATTATGACAGCTGCGGCAGCAAAAGTGGCCAATGAAATCGCTAAACAACAACTGACCTTAGTTCGGAAATAGTGAGGTGGAGGTGGACCTATGAAACGCGACTTACAAATCTTAGATGTGACGTTGAGGGATGGCAGTCATGCGATGAAGCATGCATTTACTGAACAACAGGTACGACAAGTAGCAAAAGGTTTGGATCAGGCCGGAATCGAGTATTTTGAAGTAACCCATGGGGATGGACTGGGTGGTTCTTCCTTGCAATACGGTTTTTCGGCGGTCGACGAATTAAAACTGATTGAGGCAGCAACGGAGGAATGTAGCCAGGCGAAAGTTTCAGTACTTCTGTTACCAGGGATTGGAATCCGTGAGGATCTTGAAGAGGCAGTAAAAGCAGGAGCGAAAATGGTGCGTGTTGCTACACATGTGACAGAAGCGGATGTTGCTAAGCAACATGTTGAACTCGGAAGAAATCTAGGACTTAAAACGGTCGGATTTCTTATGATGGCGCATATGGCCCCTATTCAAAAGCTTGTCGAACAGGCTAAATTATTTGAAAGCTATGGGGCTGAGATTGTCTATGTGACTGATTCGGCGGGGGCGCTTCTTCCTCATGAAGTAAAAGAGAGAGTGCAGGCGTTAAAGGACAGCCTATCTTGTGACATCGGATTCCATGGCCATAACAATTTATCTCTTGCTATGGCAAATACTATCGCAGCGGTGGAAGCGGGTGCCACATATGTGGACGGTAGTTTACGTTGTCTTGGAGCCGGAAGCGGAAACACGCAAACAGAAGTGATGGCAGCTGTTTTTGATCGTATGGGCTATCAAACTGGAGTGGATTTATATCCAATTATGGATGTTGCTAATGATATTGTGGCGAAATTTATGCCGAGACCTCAGGAAGTGACCGGCTCTAGTTTAATCATGGGGTATTCAGGCGTGTATTCAAGCTTTTTACTGTTTACTCAGGATGCGGCTAAACGCTTCAATGTTGACGAACGTGACATTTTAGTGGAACTCGGAAAAATGCAAGCTGTTGGAGGCCAAGAAGATCTCATTTATGAAGTGGCGCGGGATCTAGCTACTAAGAAAATACACTTCTAGACTTTGGAGGATGATCGAAAATGATAAAGACAGACGTCGTTGATCAAATTGCACATGAATTATATAAAGCCGAAAAAGACGTGTATGAGGTGGAAAAATTCGTGGATCAGTTTCCTGAACTCGATGCTAAATTAGCCTATCAAGTTCAAGATCGCCTCATCGAAAAAAAATGTGCAGCAGAAAATACGAAAATAGCTGGGCGGAAACTTGGTTTAACGAGCCGGGCGAAGCAGGAAATGATGGGCGTTCGCGAGCCAACGTATGGGGTTCTGTTAGAAAATATGCAGTTGTTTGAAGGAGAAACGGTTTCCGTCAAGCCTTTTATCCATGCTAAAATCGAACCGGAAATAGCATTCATTTTCGATAAGGAAGTAAAAGGTCCAAGTGTGTCCGTTACGGATATTTTAGCGGCGACAGCTTATATCGCTCCGGCTATGGAAGTTATCGACAGCCGTTATCGTGATTTCAAGTTTACCCTTGCAGATGTTATTGCAGATAATTCTTCCTCGTCACGTTACATATGCGGGGAGAAGTTTTACCGGGTGGATGACGTGGATTTGCGTTTAATGGGAATGGTATTTAAAAAGAACGGCGAAATCATCGCGACGAGTGCAGGGGCATCCGTCATGGGGCATCCTGCAAGAGCGGTTGCCTGGATGGCCAATAAATTGGTTGAGAGAGGCCAAAGCATCCAGCCTGGTGAAGTCGTGCTAAGCGGTGCGCTATCAGAAGCTTTCACAATTTCACCAGGCGACCATTTCTCCGTCAGTTTTGGAGGGATTGGAGCATTGGAAGTCGGATTTACAGAATAGGAAGGGGGTGCAATCATGCCTTTGATTCAAATCAATATCATTGAAGGGCGTTCGCCTGAGAAAAAAGAACGGTTGATACGCGAAGTGACCGATTTGGTAGCAGATGTGTTGGAGTCTCCCAAAGAAAACGTCCGTGTGCTTATACAGGAAATGAAACCAGAACATTGGGGGATTGCGGGAGAATCGGTGAAAAAAAGGAAACAGATAATAGCGAAGGGGTGAACGAGATGAGTAATGTACAAACAGACTTAAAAGAAGTGAAGTTATTTATAGATGGAGAATATGTAGCATCTAGTAGTAATTCCATTTTTGAAGTAAAAAACCCGGCAACACAAGAAGTGATTGCCCATGTGCATGAAGCATCGGAGGAAGATGTGGACCGTGCTTGTAAGGCGGCAAGGCGTGCGTTTGAGGAAGGGCCATGGCGCACGATGTCTGTAGCAGAACGTTGCGGAAAAATCCGTCGAATGGCTGAAATCATTCTTGAACGTAAGGAAGAGTTGGCACGGTTGGAAGCGTTGGATGTCGGGAAGCCATATCCAGTAGCACTGGAAAGGGAAATCCCACGTGCCGCGCATAACTTGAGCTTTTTTGCGGATTTCATGGAGCAACAGGGTGGAGAAACGTATCCGATGGGTGAGGAGTTTTTAAACTATACCCGCTATGAGCCTGTAGGGGTTGCTTCCCTCATCACGCCGTGGAACTTGCCATTTATGTTGACAACATGGAAGCTAGGTCCATGCCTAGCAGCAGGAAATACAGCCGTTATTAAGCCGGCGGAAACGACACCGTTAACAGTCTCTCTCCTTGGGGAAATTGCCAAAGAAGCGGGAATACCGGATGGCGTCGTCAATATTATCCAAGGGTTTGGTCCGAATTCTGCGGGGGCATATATGACGACTCATCCCGATGTCGACCTCATTTCCTTTACGGGCGAAACGTCGACAGGAAAAGCAATCATGAAGGCTGGGGCAGATTCATTGAAAAAAGTGTCCTTTGAACTGGGTGGAAAAGCGGCAAATATCATTTTCGAGGATGCTAATTTGGATAAAGCCATACCTGTTTCAATTCAAGCGGCGTTTATGAATTCAGGTCAAGTATGTCTGGCAGGTTCAAGAATCTTAGTGCAGCGAGGCATTTTTGATGAATTTGTTGAACGGTTTAAAAAGGCTGCTTCAGAACTGGTAGTAGGAGACCCACAAGATAGTTCCACCAATATGGGACCGGTCGTTAGTGAAGAGCATTATAACAAAGTGACAAGTTACTTGGATATTGCTAAGGAAGAAAATTCAACATTGGTCTATGGAGGAAAGCGTCCTGATCTTCCAGACCATTTAAAAGACGGATACTATTTGGAGCCGACCATTTACATTCAAGAAGATCCGAATGCCAGAATCAGTCAAGAAGAGATTTTCGGACCAATTGTTACCTTGATTCCTTTTGATACGGAGGAAGAGGCGCTTGAAATCGCAAATAATACGGAATATGGTCTCAACGGTGTCATTTGGACAGATAACTTACAACGGGCACATCGTATTTCCCACAATGTACGTGCAGGGACGATATGGGTGAACTGCTGGTTTGTACGTGACCTACGCGCACCATTTGGCGGATTTAAAAAGAGTGGTGTAGGTCGAGAAGGCGGGCTGCATAGTCTGGAGTTCTTTTCAGAGGCTAAAAATATATGTATCGCTTTAACATGATTCTGCAGCAGGCATTGTTTCTAAAATGATAATTTGAAGTAAACGACAACAGCTCAGTGAAGCGACGATACATTGCTTTCCGAGCTGTTTTTTTAAAGCCCTATTAAAATCATCAAATATGGCAGTCATTACACGGCTACATGAACATCGTAACTACTATTGCAATAATGCCAAGGACGATTGAGCTCCAAGCCAAAGCTTTTTGCGGGAAAGCCAAAGTGACCAATCCTAAGACGATGGCACCACCACCTAACCAATAAGGGGCATAGAAAAATCCGACAACTGCTAGAAGGACGGCAATCCAGCCGATCCAGATGCCTAACGAAGCTTTCAAGGTAATAACCTCCCTTCCTCATTATGGGAACAATAAAGCTATTGTTCGTCTACTCTTACTATATGCAGAGAGTAGTTTTTTGGCTGTATCTGTTCAAAAAAGTCGAAGGAAAGAGACGGTTGGTCGATTGGAGGTCAAGAATTTGATGAAATATAAAAACAGCCTGACTCGGCTGAAGTCAGGCTGTTTGACTATGAAGAAGATAGACGCTAGTTATCTCTCGGCGTTTACTGGAGATAATGTAGTTTGGCGCACTTTTTGACTAGAGACGGCCAAGACAAGTATAAGTCCTGCCGCCATTAATGCGCCATCCAACATAAGCGGCATCCCCCAGTTGCCGGTGCTATCCCGGATAACTCCCGAAACAACGGGAGAGAGCACGGCTCCGATTTCGGCAATCAGGTTGAGCATACCGAACATGGACCCCCTGCTTTTTTCGGGCGTTAAATCGGAAGCCAGTGCATGGGCGACCGGTTGTAAGGCGAAAAAGAATAATCCGGATACAAACAGCATGATGGACATGATAACCGGACTGCTATACCCCATCATGACATAAGCTGCGAAAACGAAAATAAGAATCGTCAGAACAGCTGTTAACACGGCAAGTACATTACGCCGCCCGTTTGGCCGATCTGCCACGAGGTCGGAAATTTTTCCGCCGAGCGGAAAACCGATGATACCGGCTAGGCCGTTGAAGGATGCGACCAATGCAGCAGCCATTAACGCTCCACCGCCAAAATCCTGGACAATGGAGACGGACCAGAAACCGTAAAACCATAGATGCCACATGATCGGGATGAAGAATAAGTACAATAAGAACAGGTTTTTATTCGCCAATAGAGGTTTGATCTCGGACTTTTTCGTCGTGTATAGATAAAAAATCAATAGCGGACAAAGGGCTACAAGAATGATAGCAATTGCAATAGAGGACAGCCCTAGTTTTAAGGAAAAGTAATAAATGCCCATGACGATGACGAGAAAGACTGCAGAGTACATGGACATGTACAAGAAGCCCTTGCCGAATTGTGCTTTAATACCGGGGGAGGTGGGATCGACTACGACACCCGGAACTTGTTTCGGTTTCATGTATTTGAATAGCAGCAAGGCAACGATAAGCGTAATGCCACCTGTTACGAAAAATGGAAAGCGCCAAGCATTGTTACCCATGAATGGTTCCGCAACGGTAATCAGATAAGGTACCCCCAGTGTACCTGCTGTCAGACCGACAGACAAACCGGTTAGTGCGACACCCATCCCTAATCCTACTTTTTTCGGTGGTGTATGATAGGCGATATAAGAGCGGTCATTCGAGTAAAAAACACCTTCGCCAAGTCCTAGCAATACCCGGAGAAGAATAAATGTAATCAGACCACCTACTAACCCTGTCAGTAAAGTAGCGATTCCTGCCCAGACAATACTTAAAATAATAATAGCGCGATAGCCGAAGCGGTCTCCGAAATACCCTCCCGGAAATTGCATCAGCATGAAGCCGGCAAAGAATAGGCTCCCGATCAATCCACCGATTCCATGGGGATTCGCTACATCCGCAAAGAAAGATACTTCATTTTCAATCATATAGGTGATGATTGGACCGGTTGCTACGCGGTCAACATACGAGACAAACCAGCCTAAAAATAATAACCCCCAAATTGTATGATACCGTTGTAATCCTTCTTTTTTCATTTCCCACACATCCCGTTCTAATTTTTCTGTGTAAACAAAAAGCCTCTCCATTTTTAGACGGAGAGGCTTTTTGTAAGAAGATCCTCTCTTATTTTTCAAAGCGTAACGCTTTGCAGGAATTAGCACCTTTTCAACTTGTCCACACAACAACGCTGAGGCGTAATTGATTAGACTGCTGAATGGTTGCCGGGTTTCATAGGGCCAGCCCCTCCACCGCTCTTCATAAGAGTTTTAAAATCGTATGCGATTGTTAGTTCCAAACGTCCTGTGCAATCGAGACGACATGCCGGACTTTTTCCCATTGCTGTTCTTCTGTTAATAGATTGCCTTCTTCTGTCGAAGCGAAACCGCATTGCGGGCTTAAGCAAAGCTGTTCAAGCGGAACGTACTTCGTAGCTTCCGCTATTCTCTCTTTTATGCTTTCTGGTTTTTCCAGTTCGCCGAATTTAGAAGTGATCAATCCTAATACAACGGATAGGTCAGGTCGGTTGACATGGCGTAACGGTTCAAAGCTGCCGGAACGTTCGTCATCGAATTCAAGGAATAGACCATCTACATCTAACCCGCCAAAAATGGTTTCGGATACTTCTTCATAGCCGCCGCTGGAAAAATACGTCGATTGGAAGTTGCCGCGGCAAATATGCATCGTCACCAGCAAGTCAGCCGGTCTTTTCGCAATGGCTTCATTGATGACCCGTGCAGATTGCTGGACGGCTGTTGCAGGGTCCAGACCATTCGCTTTCAATGACGCTCTTCCTTCTTCCGATAAGAAAGAAGCCCAAGACGTATCATCGAGTTGCAAGTAGCGGCATCCTTCATCGTAAAGAGCCTGAATGACATCCTGATAGGCAGTGATTAAATCGGACACTACTGCTTCGTTGTCCGTATAGACGCCATCTTCGAATGTCGCTCTGTGCAGCAGCATATTTGGACTTGGAATCGCGAATTTTGCGACTGCGTCTCCTGCAATGCTGTGCAGAAACTTGAAGTCTTCGATCATATAATGTGTACTGAATTTGATCTTATCGGTTACGTGAATGCCATTTGCTTTCCGTTTAACACCTTTGAATTCGACGCCATCTTCGGTTTGGATCAAGTCGACACCGTCAAATCCGGAAAGGAAATCGAAGTGCCACCACTTGCGGCGAAGTTCTCCGTCCGTCACAACTGTCAGTCCAGCCGTTTTTTGTTTTTTAACAAGTTTTGTAATTTCTTCGTCTTCGATTTTGCGCAGTTCCTCTGCGGTGATTTCACCGTTTTCTCTTTGGAGACGCGCTTTCTTCAGACGTTCAGGTCGCAAAAAACTCCCGACGTGATCCGCTTTAAAAGGTGCTTTCTTCAATGTGTTCTCGGTTGTCAAATTTGTCATGTTCAATCCCTGCTTTCCAAAGTTAATTCGAAACTACTAGTGCTTCGCTTGCAATTGTGAGCGCTTGTTCAAAATCGGCGATCAAATCGTCTACGTGTTCAAGTCCTACTGAAAAACGCAACAGGCCATCTGTAATCCCGCGTTTCTCACGTTCGTCCTTTGGCATGGCGGCATGAGACATTTGAGCAGGGTAGGAGAGGATGGATTCGACTCCTCCTAGGCTGACGGCGAATACAGGGATTTTTACATTTTCAACAAATGCTTTTGCAGTTGCCCGATCCGGTAACCGGAAAGAAAGAACGGCCCCTGGACTTGTCGATTGTTTCGCATGAATCTCATGTCCCGGGTGATTTGCTAACCCCGGGTAAAAGACTTCTTCCACTAAGGAGTGGGCGTCCAAGTATGAAGCAATTTTTTGCGCTGCCTCGGACGATTGGGACAAACGGGCACCCAATGTTTTTATCCCTTGAATCAACGTATAGGAATCTTGTGCGCCTAAAATGGCACCGAAGGAGTTCTGGATGAATGCCAAACGATTGCCCAGCTCCTCCTCCTTCGTCACTGCAAGTCCGGCGATAATATCGCTATGTCCCGATAAAAATTTGGTGGCACTATGTAATACGATATCAACGCCAAGATCAATCGGGCGCTGGTAAAGAGGAGACATGAACGTATTATCTAGAAATGTCAGGCAATCATTCGCTTTTGCAAGTTCAACGATTCGTTCGATGTCTGTTATGCCTAAACGTGGATTGGCCGGTGTTTCGATGTAGAGTACTTTTGTATTCGGCTGGATCGCTTTGGCGACTTCCTCCGGATCAGTGAAGTCGGCGAATGTATGTGAAATGCCGAACTTCGTCAACACTTGCGTTACGAAACGGTATGTCCCGCCGTAAACATCTTCCGTAATGACGATATGATCGTCAGAAGAAAGAAGCATGAACGCGGAAGAAATCGCGGCAATGCCCGAAGCGAATGCCAATCCTCTGGCACCGCCTTCTAAGGCTGCGATCGATTTCTCCAACGCATCCCGTGTCGGATTGCCCGAACGGCTGTAGTCATAAGGACCAAAAGTGTCAAAGCTTTCCTGATGGAATGTCGATGATAAGTAGATAGGGACATTCACGGCCCCTGTCTTTTGTTCAAAATCACCACGCGTTGATGCATGAATGAGCGTCGTTTCCAATCGTTCTTTATGTGAACTCATAGTTGTGGCACCTCACTTTTTTGTAGTTTCGCAAATACTTGCTTTAAATCTGCAATGATATCTTCTGCTTCCTCCACACCGACTGAGAAACGTAAAAGGCGGTCGCAAACGCCGCGCGCAATTCGTACTTCACGCGGGACATCCGCATGGGTTTGTGTTGCCGGGTAGGTGATGAAGCTCTCTATGCCGCCAAGACTTTCCGCGAATGTAATGAGTTGCAAGTTTTGAAGAAATGGATCGACCCATTCGCTTTCTTGCAGACGGAAGGAGAGCATGCCACCTTTGCCGGGATACAGGACATCTTTCACAAGCGGTTCGTTTTTTAAATAGTCCGCGATGATTTTAGTGTTGGCCTCATGTTGTTTCATGCGCAGATGCAATGTTTTCAACCCGCGGATAAGGAGCCAAGAATCGAATGGAGAGAGGACTGCACCAATAGCATTATGGTTGGCGCCCAGTTGTTCGCAAAGTTTTTCCCCTTTAGCAACGACAAGGCCGGCCAATACATCATTATGCCCTCCGATATATTTCGTTGCGCTGTGTAACACGATGTCAGCACCTAGCTCGATCGGACGTTGTAAGTAAGGCGTTAAAAATGTATTGTCGACGATGAGCAGCAAATCATGCTTGCGTGCAAGTTTCGCATATTGCTCGATATCGGTTTCCTGCATGAGAGGATTGGTTGGTGTTTCGATGAAAAGTGCCTTAGTCTTCTCCGTAATCAGCTTCTCCGTTTCAGCTACATTCGTATAGTCGGAGTATGTCGTCGAAATGGAATAGAGATCCGAATACTGTTCGAATAAGCGGTACGTGCCGCCGTAAATATCTTCCGGGCCGATGATTTCATCGCCTGAACGGAACAAGGACAACACGAGTTGAATCGCCGCCATGCCAGAAGCGCAAGCATATCCTTGGTCTCCGCTTTCCAAGTCGGCAATCCCTTCTTCCAGAATGGTGCGTGTCGGATTTTTTGTCCTTGTATAGTCGTAACCGGTAGACTGACCAATTCCGCCGTGTTTATAGGCGGTCGAGAAATAGATTGGTGGGTTAACTGCACCCGTTTTTGCGTCACTTTGATTGCCGAGTTGTACGAAACGTGTTTCTAAACTCTTCTTTGTCATGTTAGTCATCCTTTGCTAGTGAATTGAAATACTCCGGAGGCTACACCCTAACTAATCTGAGCCACACCCGACATAGTAAAGTTGTAAAAAAAAGAAGACCCTCTGCAAGAAGAGGGCCCTCAAATATTTTGAAGTCAATCTTCTCATCTTCTAGACAGCGAGTGTCTATTGGAATTAGCACCATACCTAAACTTGGCTGGTTGCTGAGACATCACAGGGCCAATCCCTCCGTCTCTCTCGATAAGAATAAATGTATGAAGTTATTTGAAAAGATTAATTTATCTAACTCTAGCATGTTGCGAAAAATAAAACAAGTGTAAAATAAAAAACAATTACGCCTCGGTGTAATTTCAGCACGTCGCGAACTTGACTGCCTTCCTTGATGCGCCTTTCAAAATCCGTAACATCCACAGGGCTTTAACAAGAAGGAAATAAACTTCATTCCTCCTTGTTAGATTATTGTTTTTCCTGCAACAATTGCATGCGCTCATTGAATAGGCTTGGATACGATAAAAAGCCGAGTAGGATGCTTGTCACTGTGGCAGTGGTTAGCAATAGGAAGATAATCAGCAACTGGAATTGAACTGCTTGTACCGGGTCGGCACCTGCAATGATTTGTCCACTCATCATTCCTGGCAATTGCACGAGGCCGATTGTTTTTTGGCTCTCGATGGTCGGAATCATACTTGCTTTGATTGACCGAAGGAGCTGTCTATGGATTGCCTGTTTCGGGGTACCCCCGAGTGACAGAATCAGTTCTGTTTCATCACGATGCGCTTCAACTTCCGCTGTGAATCGATTAAGGAAAAGGATCGATAGCACCATCGAGTTGCCAATCATCATACCGCTAATGGAAATGATGTATTGAGCAGTGGGCGGGACGATCCGGAAGCCCAGTAAAATACTTTGTGTCAACACTTCGACAGCCACTAATGTCGCAGCGACTTTCCATGTGATCCCTTTAATCGATTTTCCTTTTTTGCGCGCATTTTGTGTCGCGGCCACAATCATCAATGTCACCATTAGTACGATGTATAGTATATTTTCCGAGTCGAAGACGAATTTCAGAATATAGCCGACTGCAAGTAATTGAACGATGGAACGGATTGTCGCGATGATTGTATCTTTTTCCAACCCTAAGCGAAGCGTTTTTGAAAGTAGTAAAGGGATGGCGACAAAAATAAGTGTGATGGCTAAAGTTGTGTAACTCATCGACGGTCCCCCCGTACAAACTGTTTGACCAATGCATTCGTCGGTGATTTTAACAAATCGCTGTCACCGGTCTCAATGACCTCGCCCTCCTTTAGCACCCATGTGAAATCACCAATCGAAATGGCTTGTTCCAAATTATGCGTAATCCAGATAATTGTCGTGCCGTATTTACGGTTGATATTGACGATCAATTGCTCGATTTCATGCAATGAAGTTCGGTCTAGAGCAGAGGTGATTTCATCCAATAATAAAATTTTTGATTGGTTGATAAGTGTACGGGCGATGGATACTTTTTGCCGCTGTCCACCAGACAAATCGTCCGTTTTTCGGTGCAAAAAGGATTGCTCCAACCCGACATCTTCCAAAATTCCAATCGCCTCTTGTTCGGCAAGTTTTTTGTTTTGAAGTTCGAGCGGCAACGCCAGATTTTGAAATACAGTACCTTTGATCATCGGAGCGCTTTGCAATGCGATTCCGACCTGGCGGCGCAGGTCAATCGGGTCATAAGATGAAATGGGTTTCGTGTGAATGAAAATCTCCCCTGCGGTGGGGGATATCAAGCCGTTACACATTTTAAGTAACGTCGTTTTCCCAGCGCCTGATGGCCCGACAAGCGTCGTGATTTTTCCTTTTGGAAAAGAACCAGTAATGCCTTTTAAAATAGGGATGTCATCGACGGAATAATCGACGTTTTGAAAGTGAAGTGCAGAATCAGTTGAATGGGGCATGCAATCAGCTCCTATAGAGAGTGATTTCGTATGATTGAAATCCATTGTACGTACTCCTAACTATAGCTATTTTCATACAAAAAGAAACCTGTCGTGAACTTTGCTAAACTAGAAGGTATAGTCACGGGGGTGAGGGAATGGCAAAGCAACATGATTTTACGGAAGGAAATATTTTCAGGCAGCTCTTTCTATTCTCCGCTCCAATTATCATTACGAACCTGCTGCAGGTTTCTTATCAGTTCATCGATAGTCTTTGGGTCGGGAATCTGATCGGGGCTGATGCACTGGGAGCGGTGGCATTATCCGGAACGGTTATTTTTACGGTTTTGTCATTCGTCATCGGCGTGAATAATGCCGCGTTGACGATTTTATCGCAACAGAAAGGGAAGGGGAGCGAGGCAGGACTCCGGCGTTATTTGAATGCATTTGTTATCTTGCTGACAGGAATGTCCATTGTACTTGGTGTTGCAGGTTTCCTGTTGGCGGAGCCGATCTTGCTTCTTCTTGGAACACCGGAGTCGATGGTGGACATGGCCGTTTCCTATTTGCGGATCAATTTCATAGGCATTCTGTTCCTGTTCGGCTACAACTTCATCGGCACTGTATTCAGGTCGGTTGGGGATTCGAAGACACCTTTATATTTCGTGTTGACGGCGGTCATTTTGAATGCAGTGCTCGATCCGATTTTCATTTCCGTCTTCGGTTGGGGTGTTGAGGGAGCAGCCTATGCAACGATTTTTTCACAAGGCGTGGCTTTTGCAATGGGAGCGATTCTATCGGTCCGGAAAAAGCTCGTTCCGTTTTCGAAGCCGCATATGCCTGCCCGTCAAGAAGTGCTCGATATTTTAAAGCTTGGGATTCCAGCGGGTTTACAGATGAGCGTCATTTCAGCAGGTGTGATGGCAATCATGAGTGTTGTCGCATCATTTGGTCCGGCAGTCGTGGCCGGATACGGAGCGGCACAGCGTTTGGATAGTTTAATTATGCTACCGGCACAGGCGCTTGGTACAGCGGTGAATAGTATGGCAGGTCAGAATATCGGAGCGGGCAGATGGGATCGGGTGCACCGCATCACATTTTACGGCTTCGTCTATAATCTGATTGTCATGCTCGTTCTGGCGCTTCTGATTGTCCTGTTTGCAGAGTACGGTATTCGGCTTTTCATCACGGAACCGGAAGCTGCAAGTTTCGGTTCCGATTATTTGAAGATGATTGCATTTTTCTATCCGTTCCTCGGTATCAATTTCATCCTAAACGGGGCTGTCCGTGCTTCGGGCGCGATGTTCCAAGTGCTTGTGCTCAATATCATTTCGTTTTGGGTCCTGCGGTACCCGGTCACCTATTTCCTGTCCAGTATGTTCGGCGAGAAAGGCATCGCGCTCGGTATCGGCTTCAGTTTTGTCATCAGCAGCATTGTTGCCTTCCTTTACTACAGATACGGGAAATGGAGACGGGCGGAGGCTTTTGGGGATTGAGGAGTTTAAGAAAGAAGAGAATTCATGGATACCGATATAGGTTGGGAGGTACGGAATGACGGAAAAGGACAGGAATCGCGTTGTGTATTGGATGTTGCTGAAGCATTATCAATGGCATATGTATATCGCTGCGACGACAGAAGGGCTTTGTTATGTCGGTTCGCATAATGCGCCTTTTGAGGAAATGGAAAGATGGGTGTACAAAAAGCTGCAGGGTCACAGTCTTGTAGAAGATGTAGATGCCTTGAAACCTTATGCAGAAGAGTTAATCGATTATTTGGAAGGGCGACGGAAGGAGTTCATATTACCGATGGATCTTCACGGAACGCCATTTCAAATGGCGGTTTGGGAGGCTTTGCGAAAAATTCCGTTTGGTGTGACGGTGTCGTACACGGATATCGCAGAACGAATCGGTAAGCCAAGTTCGGTACGTGCAGTGGGGACTGCGATTGGCGCCAATCCGATCTTAATCACGGTTCCTTGTCACCGCGTTATCGCAAAGAGCGGAAAGCTGACGGGTTACCGAGGTGGTTTGGATATGAAAGAACAGTTGCTAGGACTCGAAAAGTGATTAGTAAATCGGGTAGGAGTATGGTACATGATGAAAGGCCTTCACAATCGGATTGTAGAATTGAATCGTGTGTCGTCTTCCATGATGCTACTTAAAAAAACACTGGTGGAAAGTTGACTTTCCACCAGTGTTTTTTTGAGACTAGCTTTAAACCAGCAGCTGCCCCCATAGGTAATGTTTGCATTGCAAGCACCAGAAAAATCATATTAAATTTAACTTCGATTATAAAAAAAAAATAACAATATACAGGATAATAGTTGTACGTAAAAAAACCTCTTGTACTTCCAGCTCACCTTAAAAAATGATTTGAACCAAAATCATATAAACAACAGTACCCCCGACTATCGAAAGGAACATACTTCTCTTCCAAAAATGAAGCCCCGCAACTACAGCCACCGCAATAAATTCAGGGACCCCATGACTTCCAGACAGTAAATTTACATCCTTTAAACAATAAATAACCAAAAGACCAATTACCGCAGACGGTAGCACTTTACCGAGATATTGTACATATTTCGGTGTGGGTTTACCCGATGGAAAAACGATGAATGGAAGAAACCTTGTTAGCATGGTGCCTAAAACAACCATAGCAATTATAATAATTTGTTGCGTTAAATTCATTGTCATACGGTTGTTGCCTCAACTTTCATAGACTTTCTAAGCAAGGTTAGCGTCCCTAGAATCATAAGCATAGCGGGGATGATGAAATTGTTTCCGCCAAAAATAAGAAGACAGATTGTTGAAAGACCAAGCCCTGCAAGCGCACTATAGTGATTTTTCTCTTTCATCCACTGTTCAATGAAAATGACGACAAAGAGAGCAGTCATCACAAATTCGAGTCCTTCCGTGTTAAACGTAACATACGCTCCAAAAATACCACCGATTGCTGATCCTATGACCCAATAAGAATGATTAAGCAGTGTCACAAAGAACATAAACCAGCCTTTATCTACGTTCTTAGGAACATCAACGGTATTATTTATCGCAAAAGATTCATCACATAGCCCATAGATCATGTAGACTTTCTTCTTACCAATTCCCTTATATGTATCTAGCATGGATATTCCGTAAAACAAATGTCGTGCATTCACCATTAAAGTTAGAAAAAGAGCGTTAAGCGGATTGAAAGAGACAAGTAGCAAATTGACAGCAACAAACTCCATTGATCCTGCAAATATGAATAGGCTCATTAGAATCGGATACATTGCACCAAAACCCATTGAATTCATAAAGATTCCGTAAGCAATTCCCAAAAATATAAATCCCGTCATGATTGGCACTGTATATGGAAAGGCGGATCGAAATGCAATCCAAATTTTGTTTTCATTTTTCATATGATTCACATCCCGAATGGTTAACTTCAAGTTACTTTAACATAAAAAATCCATACAATAAACTTAATAATTGTATGGATTACTCTTATTGTACCCCCGTGCAGAGGTTATTACGGCGCTAATCCTTTCAGGGAAGGTCGAGAAAATAGTTACTCAAAAGAAACGATTTACAAAGCCTGGAAATGCTATTTATTTGAAATAATGATAGGACTAAATAGAGTAAAACAATATCTCAGTTAATGAAAAAAAGACAAGGGGACGGACATTAGATGTCGACCTTGTCTTTTTCAATTGAGGTAGTCTGTTTTGGATCCTTATCTGTTACATCAAGTATGTCGAGCAGGAAGACAAACACCGGGATCCCGATGATTAGTCCCCAAACACCAAAGAAGTTCTGTGAGAAAATAAGCACGATGAACGTATAGAAAACCGGCAGATCCGTTTTAGACGACATCAGTTTCGGATTCAAAATATACGCTTCAATTGCATGGATGACCATGATGGCAATCAGCAGGTAGATAACGGTCAGGAAACCACCGATGGTAAAACCGATAATCGTGAGCGGAATCATTGAAATAATCACACCTGCCACTGGGATAAGCCCGAGGAAGAAAACCATGATGGCCAATCCGACGATTTGAGGATATCCAAGAACCATCAAAACAATGACTGTCAAAAATGTATTGACGAGCGCGATGATGAACTGTGCTTCGATCACTTTACCGAACGTACGTGAAAACTTTTTACCGAAAAATTCAATTTCGTAATAGAACGGGGCGATTTTACTGTTCTTAAACTTGCCCGTGAATTCGATAAGGCGAGGTTTTTCAAGAAGGAAAAACAAACTTAAGATCAAAGCAATCAATACTTGTACACTTATTTTACTAATATTCGAAAACGATTGTAGTAAGAATGAAACTCCATTCTCGATATAGGCCTTTATCTGTTCGCCGGAGATAACAGATTCGACAAGACCCAGTAATGGATTCTCCTGCGGTGTAGTGAAGAAATTAGTAATTTGTTTAACGAGTTGACTGATTTCCAGTGTGATGAGTGGCAAATATTTAACAAGACCGACAGTCAGTATACCAACAATCAATGTATAGAGTAGCATAACAATCAGTTTATGGTTTAACGGAACTCGCTTAGCCGTAAAATTGACGAGCCGATTCATTAAGTACGAGAAAATGAAGGTCAATAAGATTAAATTCATCATACTTCTTACGCTAAAGAGAATGAAGATGATCAAAGCAAAAATAATGAACCGTTTAACTCCCTTTTTTCGAAATAGTTCTGTTAGTGCATCCATATAAACAAGTACCCCTCATATCAATTTTTATGTAGAAAAACCATCTTAGACCCTTATAATTTAGTATCCACTTGTGAGAGAAAGATTACAAGTAGGAACTCTTCCAACTGACTATCATACTTCATTTTACACATAAACGTGTCTATTTATACTTTAAATACTAACAAGAATAGAAGGACCAGTTTGCAAAAGCCTTTGTCAGTTTGCTTGACAGAGGCTTTTAGTAATTTGTTAATTCGTATTTACATTCTTTAATAAACCCTTAACACCACTAGGCTTGGCAACGCGTTAAGATGGGGTTGTGAAGGAGTGAGAGGATGAATCGACGTAGACGGACGAAAATACTCATCGATGGCTCGCGTAATTTTGCAAGGGAACGAGTCCGAGAAATTGAGCGAAACTATGCGATCCATGTGTTAACCGAACCGCATCACGCACTAACAATGATCAAGATGCGGGAAACGGCTAAGAAATCGTTGTTTTACCTTGGCGAAGTGCTCGTCACTGAAACCAAAGTACAAATCAATCAATCATTCGGAACCGGAATCGTTGTAGGGGATGAAGAAGAGTTGTCCTATTTGTTAGCAGTCATCGATGCGGCGTATGAAGAGAATTTGGTTGAAACAAAAAAATGGTCATCGCTCTTTGAAGAAGAAGAAAAATCGATTCAAAAAAATAAATCAAAACAAGAAGCAGCCTTGTTAAAAACGAAGGTCAATTTTGAAATGATGGACGCTTAACTTGATTCAGCTGAATCTCACATCTAGGAAAATGATGGCTGGATATCGGGATGTATTTCAGTCATAGGGATCTAAACTCCCTGCTGAATCAGGTTATCCCTCGGAGTATGGATTGAATTTTTTGAAGAGTGGATTTAGTTTGTGGTTTAAGTTCGCGACATTCTGAAAGTGCCTTGATTTCTGCAAAGAACGCAGAAATTCTGTAGGCCTCAAGCGCAATTAAAATTTGGACGCAATTACGCCAAGGTTAATTGATTAAAAATACATAGGCAGGAGTGAATTGATAATGATTGACGTCGTGCATGATACACAAGAGTTTTTTCGTACCATTCTCCACTGTATGTCCAGACCCGGAACGATTAAAAATATTGATGGTATAGGGAATCAGTTGCAACAACTGGAAAAATGCCGTTACGCAACGTTCCTCAGTGCTATGACAATATTGGATGCCGAGGTGAGCTTTCATGTGATTGGTGAAAACGCAGCTGAAATTGAAGGGTTGTTTGCGGCTTACACCTTGTCTAGACCGACTGAACTGCACAAGGCGGATTATCTATTCATCCTGCAAGATGCTGAAGCACAACTAATCAGTGAGGCTTTCTTGCAAGCTAAAAAAGGGACATTAAGGGACCCGCAACAATCCGCGACCATCATTATGGAGACGGAAAAGCTGTCAAATGACCCAGATTTGATGTTACAAGGACCGGGCATTGAAACGGCTGAAAATGCGCAAATTGCTGCCAGCGAGTTGTGGATGATTGATCGAGCGGCGGCTAATCAGGAATATCCGCTTGGCGTGGATATGATTTTGCTTGACCGGCATCGTAACCTAATGTGTTTGCCGAGAACAACAATGCTCCTTGAACGTGAGGTGTCCTAAGTGGCCTATGCAGCAGTCAAAGGCGGAACAGAAGCAATTGAAGAATCCGTTAAACGACTGACATATGAACGGATCCATCCCCAGGAACTGTTGGAGATCAAGACAATCATGGCGACGATGCGAGGAATGATTGATCAGGTGATGTCCGAAAGTAGTTTGTACTCGGAATTTTTAGCGGCACTCGCCATCAAGCAATCGGAAGGGAATATGGAAGAGGCTGTTTTTCTTTTACGCGCACATCGTTCTACTTTGCCGAGGCTCTATTATACAAGGGTTGTCGAGACGGACACGATGGCGGTAGAACGTCGAATATCCGCAAGTTTCAAGGATATTCCCGGTGGTCAAATTTTAGGTGCATCCTATGATTATACGCATCGTTTAATGGACTTTGATTTGCTGGATGAATCGAAATCGTCCATGCAAGCATGGCTTGAGCACTATCAGAATGAAGAAATGGCAACCCCGGGTGCATCTGATTTATCGTCTTTGCCAAAGGTGGTCGATTATCTTCGACAGGAAAAATTGCTTGCTGAAGCGATTGAAGATAACTCAGAACCAATCGATGTGACGAAGCAAAGTATTCAGTTTCCAACGACACGTGGTGAAAGGCTCCAAGTGTTGACGAGAGGACAAACGGGTGCAGTTACGTCGCTCGGCTATGCAGCAATACGGGGATATGGCGCGGTCCATCCGACAGTAGGAGAACTGCGTGTCGGTAAGTTGCCCTTAACGATCACCCATCCGGCAGATTCTTCCGACGACATTGAAAATGATTATTACATCGGTGAGATTAAAGTGACGGAAGTGGAATCTTTTGTTCCGATTTCCATACAAAAAGAAAATCATGCAGAAGAATTGGAGTTTGAAATCGGCTATGGGATTTGTTATGGACAGAACGAAACAAAGGCGATCGCCATGAGCATTTTAGATCAGAGCTTAGAATTCGGAAGTAAAGGTTACCCGACACAGGATGAGGAATTTGTTCTGCTTCATATCGATTCAGTTGAGTCGAGCGGGTTTATTTCCCATTTGAAGTTGCCGCATTACGTCACGTTCCAATCCAAGCTGGACAGTATGCGAAAAATAAGAAAAGCGTAGGGCGCAGCTTAGATGCTCGGAGACTGGACAGAAAAAGGAGTCTGAAAAATAGTGCAGCATACAACCCATTTCGCCTTATTTGACGAAGGTTCAAAAAAAGAGATTCGTAGAGCTATTTTAAAAGCGGTGGCCATTCCAGGTTATCAAGTGCCATTCGCTTCAAGAGAAATGCCGATTGCTCGTGGTTGGGGAACGGGCGGTCTTCAAATTACATTATCAATCATCGGAAAACAGGATGTCTTAAAAGTCATCGACCAAGGCTCCGATGAATCAGTCAATGCGGTGAACATTAAGAAACTCGTCAACAAAACGACGGGAGTCGCAACAACTATTGAAACGAGCGAAGCGACAATCATCCAATCCCGACACCGGATTCCGGAGGTGCCCTTAACGGAAAAGCAAATTATGGTGTTACAAGTTCCGATTCCTGAACCGTTACGCTGGGTGGAACCAAGTGAATATAAAACGAAAAAACTGCATGCTGAAAATGAGTATAGCGGTGCATGGTTGCTATTGTTTGAACAAATTATGAAATATGGTAAAACAGCTACGAATGCGGATCATCCCGTACTCGTACACGATCGTTACGTCATGGCGCCAAGCCCGATTCCGCGTTTCGATAATGCAAAAATGCATCAATCGGAAGCATTGATTTTACTCGGTGCTGGACGGGAAAAGAAGATTTATGCAGTACCGCCTTACACAAACGTCACTTCGTTGGCATTTGAAGATTATCCATTTGAAGTGGAATCGTTCGAAGGAAAGCATTGTCATCTATGCCATGCAACGAATGTTTTTATGGATGAATTGGTCAATCAAGAGACGGGTGAAACCTACCACCAATGCAATGACACGAGCTATTGCCTTGCTCAGTTAAACAAACAGGAACCCGTTCTGGAGGTGGCAGTTGAACATGCATGATAAGCCCATCTTACAAGTGAAAAACTTGACGAAGCAATATGGTTCGGGATGTTCAATTTGTACGAATGCTAGCGATGAAGCGTTGGAGAAAAATTATTGTCCGCATTGCAGAACCGTCTATGCTTGCCGGGATATATCGTTTGAAGTCTACCCGGGTGAAATCCTCGGCATCGTCGGTGAGAGCGGCAGTGGGAAGTCGACGATGATGAAATGTCTCTATTTCGACGAAACCGTAACAAGTGGGGAAGGATATATGAGCCCATATCAAGATGGGATGACAAATATATTTGAACAATCTTCCCAACAACAACGCTTGATCCGTAATATGATTCTTGGCATGGTATACCAAAATCCAATCCTTGGACTGAAGATGGATTTTTCCTCCATTGGAAATATCGCTGAAAAACTGATTGCGGCTGGTGATCGTAATGTTCATCGCATGGAGACAAGAGGTAAAGAACTACTGGAGCATGTACATATTCCACTTGCCCGCATGAAAGATGAACCTAAAAAGTTTTCAGGCGGGATGCAGCAGCGTGTCCAGATTGCAAAAGCACTGTCCAATAATCCCCCAATCCTATTGCTGGATGAAGTGACGACGGGGCTCGATTTATCGGTTCAAGCAAGCGTCCTTGACTTGATCAAAAAAATCCAACGGGAACTGGGCATCAGTATGATTGTTGTCTCCCACGACCTTGCCGTTATACGGATGCTCGCTGATCGGACAATTGTCATGCTCAACGGAAAAATTATTGAACAAGGATTGACGGATCAGATATTGGAAGATCCACAGCATGCTTATACGCAACAACTTGTCTATTCTTTAATTTGATAGGAGCGATCTTGTGTACGTACTGACAAATGGCCAATTGATTATGGAAGATCAAATACTTCACCATCATGCTGTTGTTATCGAAAATGACCGCATCAAAGCAGTTATCCCTGAGGAGGACATCGGAGCGTTCAATGACTGCACACTCATTGACGCAAGAGGCGGCTATATATCGCCAGGATTTGTTGATATCCATTCCGATTATATAGAAGGAATCGTTTCTCCAAGACCAACAACCTTAATGGACTTCAATATGGGCATTCGGGAAGCTGAGAGAATACTCATCAGTCATGGGATTACTACGATGTTCCATTCGCTATCTATCTATAAAGACGATGGGTTTTCACATAAACCGATCCGCAACCCGCAAAATGTCAATCGACTTATCGATGCCATTAATGAAACACATACGAGTGAGCATCTGATTCGCAACAGAATGCACGCACGATTTGAAATCGACAATATCGAGGCAGTCGATCGCTTTATCCAAAACATTGAGGAAGGGAAAGTCCATCTCATTTCCTTCATGGACCATACACCCGGACAGGGACAATATAGAAATCTGGAAATCTATCGAGAAACGTTAAAAGGGTTTCGTCCCATGACAAATGAAGAGGCAGACGTCCTCATTGCCGACAGCATAACGAAAGAGAAAATTACACTTGAACAAATCAAGGAAATCGCTCAAATTGCATTGGCTAACAATATCGCAGTCGCTTCGCATGATGACGATGAAATCGAGAAGCTATCGTTGGTCAAAAGTTACGGAACGACGATTAGTGAGTTTCCGACGACGATAGAGGTTGCGCGCAAAGCAAAAGAAATGGGTCTATGGACAATCGCAGGAGCGCCAAATGTGTTGTTAGGCGGTTCCCATTCCGGTAATTTATCGGCCGCTGTGGCAATCGAAGAACGAACAATTGACATTTTGTGCAGCGATTATTATCCTGCTGCGTTACTCCATTCCATTTTCAAACTAAGCGATGAGTGTGGGCAGGACCTTCATGAGATGTTTCAGCTTGTCACACTGAACCCCGCAAAAGCGGTTCAGATCGATGACGAAATCGGTTCTATTAAAGAGGGGAAAAAAGCGGACTTGATCATCATCGAGAAAATGGATGATGGCTTTCCGGTCGTGACGGCTTCCATTGTAGATGGAAAATTGATAACGAGGACGATGTATCGATGAAAATGAAGGAATCACTTTTATCCAAAGAGCCTATGATTCACGAACATGTGCAACTGAAAAATACCCGTCTCGGTGAATTTACTGAAATCGGCCTGTACAATTTCATAGAAAATACGGTAATGGATGATTATTCGTATACGGGTCAATTCTGTTTTATCCAAAATGCACGGATCGGCAAGTTCTCCAATATTGCAGCGATGGTACGGATCGGTCCAACTGAACATCCATATGAACGACCTTCCCTGCACCACTTTACCTATCGTCAAAAGATGTATGGGTTTAGTGAACATGATGATGAACCTTTTTTTGAGCAAAGAGAAAATCAAATCGCAACAATTGGTCATGATACATGGATTGGTCATGGGGCTATCATTCAGCCAGGCGTGACGGTTGGGGATGGGGCGATTGTCGGTAGCGGTGCGATAGTTACAAAAGATGTACCCCCGTATGCCATTGTTGTCGGTATACCGGCGGAAATCATTAAATATCGTTTTCCTGAAGAAACAATTGCGGCTCTGCAGCTTATCCGTTGGTGGGATTGGTCATACGAAACGATTAAAAAACGATTGGATGATTTCCATCTTGATATTGGGCAGTTCATAAATAAATATGATGAAAGGGTAGGATCCGATGCCACATCTGCTTGAAGTGAAAGGATTGAGTAAGTCTTTTACCATTCATCATTTGAACAAAAGTATGCATGCCGTTCGGAATATTGACTTTTCGTTGGAAGAGGGTGAATTCATCGGCATTGTTGGGAAAAGCGGCAGTGGGAAATCGACTGTTTTAAAGAGTATTTATCGAACTTATTTACCGGAAGAAGGTGCGATTTTATACCGCTCTGAAAAGTTCGGGATGGTTGATTTAGCGGCGTTATCCGAAAGGGATGTCTTATATTTGCGTAAGCATGAAATCGGTTATGTCTCGCAGTTTTTAAATGTTATGCCGCGCACGACGGCACGTGAACTTGTGGAACAGTCCGTCATTGAAATGGGGAAATCGCAAGAAGAGGCTCGTCAGGCAGCTATTGAAGCATTGACACATTTTGAATTGGACCCTGAGCTATGGGATAGTTATCCGAATACGTTTTCAGGGGGGCAGAAATTACGGCTAAATATTGCGTGTGCCATTGTAAAAAAACCGCGATTGTTACTGTTGGATGAACCGACAGCAAGCTTGGACGATGCTTCTAAATTGAGAGTCCGTGAAATGCTAGAACGATTAAAAGCGGATGGAACAACGCTCATCGGAATTTTTCATGACTTGGCGTTCATGGATGGATTATGCGACAAAGTGTATGACTTGCAGGGAAAAATAGTCGTCTAAAAGGAAGGGATTCGTATGAAGGCAGACTTGCATGTTCACTCCCATTATTCTGATGGGTCCTCTACTGTAACGGAATTGATGGAAATGGCTTCAAAGAGAGGGATTACCCATTTGAGCCTAGTAGATCACGATACAGTTGCTGGTATTGAGGCTGCTCAAGTGGAAGGAAAGAAACATGGCATTACAGTCATCCCCGGCATAGAAATTTCTGCCTATGACTTTACAAGGAATCGTAAAGTGCATATTCTCGGCTATCTGTTTGACAAAGAAGCAACAAATATTCGGGAGCTTTGTGACCCGCTGTTAAAAAGAAGACATAAAAATTCCCTTTGGCAAATTGAGCAGCTTCAAAAAAATGATTACGACATCCGGCTTGAGGATGTTGCAGAAAAAGCGATGATGTCCGGTATTATTTACAAGCAACATATTATGCATTGCTTACTCAATCATCACTTTACAACGCCACTCTATCAGGAACTGTATCAAACACTTTTCAAAGGAGACGGAATCTGTGCAAGGGATATCGACTATGTGGATGCAGTCGCAGCGGTCAAGGCCATCAAAGCGGATAACGGCTTTGCGGTGTTGGCTCATCCCGGACAACTCGATTCGTATGATTTGATACCAAAGCTTGTGGAAAACGGACTCGACGGACTCGAGCGTGACCATTTTGATCATTCAATAGAAGACAATCGAAAAGTTGATCGGATTGCAGATGAATATGGGCTATTCCGAACCGGTGGAAGCGATTTTCATGGAGATTATGGCACACCGATACTGATTGGCGAGCTTGTCAGTCCTACGGAACTTCTTGAAGCAGTTCTCCCGAAATGAATCTAAAGATTATATGAAGATACTGTAAATAATGGGATTTATTTTCCGTTCTATGGTCGACTAGTAAGTGTAGATGATTTGGATGAAAGGATAGGTGTGCAAAATGTGAAGTGCCTTACATCTTCTGAATGGACCGCACGAGCTACGTGTATCATCGACTAAAAAACCTATTAAAAAGGAGAAAATCATGAAAAAAACTCTATTGTCATTTTTAACTATGCTTTTCCTTGTATCCATTTTGGTGGCTTGTTCATCAAGTAGTGCAAATTCGAATGACAAGTTGACGATGGTTTGGTATCCGAATGAGTCTGGAAATGATTTAAAAGGGGCACGTGATGAAATCGGGAAAGTGATTGAAGATGTTACAGGTAAAAAAGTAGAGCATAAATTGACAACGGATTATGCCGTTGCAATCGAAACGATTGCGAACGGTAACGCTCAACTGGCATTCATGGGGGCACAAGGCTATATCGAAGCAAAAAATAAAAACAACAGCATTGAGCCTCTTGTTGTACCAAGCGGGAAATCGGGTACGATCGATGATGCGGTTTACTATAGCTGGTTAGCTGTGAAAAAAGCAGATGCAGAAAACTATAAAGTGAATGGTGACTATACGATTGATAATATCGTTGATTCCAACTTCTCGTTCGTATCTAGCAGTTCGACGTCAGGATTTAAAGTACCATCCAGTGATATCGTTTCCTATTTTTCACAAGAGGATAAGTGGAAAGATTTGACGGCGGAAGATCTAATGGAGGGCGGAACGCTTTTTAAGGAAGTGTTATATGGCGACTCTCACCAAGGATCTGCGGTTAACCTGTTGAGCGGACGTGCAGATGTAGCAGCATTTTGTGATACATGTGTCGGCAACTACATTGAAATTGCCGAAGGGGAAGCAAACAAAAAGGGTTCTGTTTACAAAGTGAAAGCAGACGCGGCTGAACCATTCAACACTGTTCCAGGCGAAGAATTCACATTGATCAATGTAACACCAGTATTGAATGCACCATTTGCTGCAAACACGGAAAGCATGAGCGAAGAGGATTTCAAGAAAATCCAAGAGCTATTGATTTCTGATGCTATTTCCAACAACGAAAAAATCTTTGTTCCTGCAGATGCTGAAACGGCTGGACTATTCACAAAGTCAGCGGATGAAAAGTTCGTCATCGCAGAAGACTCTTGGTTCGATCCAATCCGTGAATTGTCTAAATAAGTAGCTTCTATATTAGGTAGAATAAAGGATTCTCGATACAACTTAAGCGGAGGCGCCTTCCGAGTGGGGGCGCCGAAGCCTATAAGACTGCCTGAGCAGCAGATACGACGGAAATCTTATTTAGCTTTCAAATATCGAAACAAGGAGTTTTTAAAAATGGCTTTGTTACAAGTTCAGCACCTCTCCAAACGATATGATAAAGGCAAACGAGTATTATCGGATATCAATATGGAAGTGGACAAAGGGGAGTTTGTCTCCATTATCGGTCCATCAGGTGCCGGCAAGTCAACCTTTCTCCGTTGCATCAATCGGATGATCGATTCATCAGAGGGGGAAATTCGTTTTGATGATGTCAACGTCATGTCATTAACCAAAAAGGATTTGCGTAAACATCGAACAAAAATCGGTATGATTTTTCAACATTATAATTTGGTCTCCCGCTTAACGGTCATTGAAAATGTATTGCACGGCCGATTCGGTTATAAATCGACGCTCCAAGGCGTTTTAGGCCGTTTTACGGAAGATGAAAAATTACAGGCATTTAACCTACTCAAAAAACTTGGGATGGAAGAACATGCTTATAAAAGATGCGACCAATTGAGTGGGGGGCAGAAACAGCGTGTCGGCATTGCACGAGCGTTGATCCAGTCACCGAAACTACTCCTCTGTGATGAACCGATTGCCTCGCTGGACCCCAATGCATCCAAAGTCATTATGGATCATTTGCAGACCATCTCCAAAGAACTGAATATCACTTGTATCGTCAACCTGCATCAGGTGGATGTCGCGAAAAAGTATTCGGATCGGATTATTGGGTTGAATAATGGACATGTCGTGTACGATGGGACGTCCAAAGGGCTGACATCGGCTGCCATTCATCGAATCTACGGTTCTGAAGCTGGCGAACTCATCATGGAGTAGGGGGTACTGTAGTGGATATAGCGATTTTCAAAAAAAAGAAACAGCGGTTGACCATTTTTTTTGTCATTGTCATTGGCATTACACTCCTATCCGCGAGTATAACGAATTTTAACTTTTTGCACGGCATTCAGACCTTGCCAAAAGCGTTCAGTTGGATGGTTTCAAATCTATATATCACCGAAGAATCACTGACGAAACTTCCATCCATTATGGATAAATTGATTGAGACCATCTTTCTATCCATTACCGCGACAACTACTGCCAGTGTATTGGCTTTGTTTCTGGCGCTAATGGGGTCGCACACAACGAAAGTCAATCACTTTTTTGGCTCTTTGAGCAGAATTATCGCTTCTGTTTATCGGAATATCCCGATTGTTGCATGGGCGCTAATTTTACTTTTATCATTTGGTCAAAGTGCGTTGACGGGCTATTTCGCCTTGTTCCTTGCGACATTCGGCTTTTTGACACGGGCATTTATCGAAACGATTGATGAAACGAGTAGCAGTTCAGTGGAGGCCTTGCGTGCAACTGGAGCTACATACTTTCAAGTGGTAGCGAAAGCGGTCATCCCGGAATGTTTTCCACAAATGATCAGTTGGGTGCTATATATGATTGAAACGAATATTCGAAGCTCAACGTTAGTTGGTATTTTGACAGGAACGGGAATCGGGTTTGCGTTCGATTTATATTACAAAAGCATGAATTATAACGTCGTTACGCTTATCACAATCAGTATAGTACTCGTCGTCATCGGTATCGAGCTCCTATCGAATTATGTAAGGAGGGTTATTTTGTAATGGCCTTAGCGAAAAGTGAACTGATCTTTGACTTGAAAAGGAATCATGCAGGGAAAATTAAAATAAAAGCTTGGAATAAGGCGCAAGTTGTGACGATGGGCACGTTTGCAGCGCTTCTGTTGTTAACCGTCTACGGGTTTCTGACATTCGATTATAAAGAAATTTCGTTAATCGAGGCTGTGTCTGCGACGCTTCATAATTTGAAAGTGATGTTTTTACAGCCGGTACTCAGTCATTTTACTTTGTGGGAGGCTGTTTATCAAATAAGCCTAACGATGGGGTTGGCCTTTCTATCGACCATTTTGGGTGCAGTTCTTTCTTTGGTTATCGCATTATTCGCCGCCAAGAATTTATCGACCAAGAAGGTTTCCAACTCAATCATTGTGGTCGTAGCATTTGTTCGTGCAGTGCCAACGGTTTTATGGGTATTGATTTTTGCGATTGCTGCCGGACTTGGAAGCGAAGCAGCCATTATCGGAATGATTCTTCATACTGTAGCATTTTTAGTAAAAGCGTATGCGGAGTCTTTTGAGGAGTTGGATGAAGGTATTTTGGAGGCGTTGCGTGCAAGCGGTGCGAATTGGTGGCATATCGTAACACATGCCGTCATTCCTTCAACTGCCACTTCTTTGTTGTCGTGGACATTTCTGCGTTTTGAAACGAACTTTACGGTGGCGGTTGCAATGGGGGCTGCTGCAGGAGCAGGTGGAATCGGATTTGAATTGTTCATGGCTTCAGGCTTCTATTTTGATTTGCGAGAAGTCGGGTTTATCACGTACGCGATATTGCTTGTAGCAATTGGGCTCGAACTGTTATCTACTCAATTGAAAACACGTTATTTGAAAGGTTCGTCTGCAAATTAAGGGGGAAATTTCGATGAGGGGGAATGTTTAATGGCGAAGAAAGTTGTCTTTTTTGATTTGGACGGAACGTTGCTGAACGAAAACAAGGTTGTATTGGAATCGTCAAAAAAGGCGATCCATGCTTTACAGGAGAAGGGCATCTACACTGCGATTTCAACTGGACGTTCACCTCGAATGTTTGACTGGCTTCTTGATGAATTGAATATTTCTTCGTATGTGTCGATGAATGGACAGCATGTAGTATTTGAAGGAGAAGAGATTTACGCGAATCCGATGGACCCTGATATGCTGCATGATCTTTCGACAATCGTTCATAGAAACGGGCATGGACTTGCGTTTTCCAATTGCCAAAAAATCAGAGTGAATGTGGAAGGACATCCACTTATCTCACCAAGTTATGAATACTTGGGAATCGATTATCCGTTAGTTGAAATGGAATTTTACAAGCACTCGCCTGTGCATCAAATCCAGCTCTATTGTGAGCGCAAATATTCGCAGTACTATATGCAGCGCTACTCGGATTATACGTTCCTTGATTGGGGAGACAATGCATCTGATATGTTGCCGGAAGGGATATCCAAGGCGGTCGGGGTCCAAAAGATAATGGATCAGCTTGGCATCGAGCGGGAGAATAGCTTTGCCTTCGGGGATGGTACGAACGATTTTGAAATGCTAGATTTTGTAGGAACAGGAATTGCGATGGGGAATGCAGTACCGGAATTGAAAGCGCAAGCTGATTTCGTGACAACGAGCTGTTCGAATGCAGGAATTGTAAATGGATTGATTGGTGTGGGACTGTTAGAATCAACCATTTTTGAAAAGGTGCAGTGATGATACTGGGTAACACATGCCTTCAATTTGAGTGTTATCATTTGAAAAACAAACCATGAAATCGTCCTCATCCATGAAAAAGGTGGATGAGAACGATTTTTTATTTAACGAAATGTGACAATTCGAGAGTCGAAATCCGGAGTATTGGGTACACGTACAGTGTAGTAGGAGAAAAGGAGGTATTTTGATGAGATGAAAGGACAACATACGATTGTCATTCCGGAAAATCCAGTCTCTCGTTTCTTATTTAGTGATACTCGCTCCGCGGTCATTTGGTTAATCATTCGTCTTTATGTAGGATATGCATGGCTGAAGGCTGGATGGGGAAAAGTGCAAAGTGACGCTTGGACAGGCGAAAATGCCGGGGCTGCACTCCAAGGGTTTGTACAGGGTTCACTGGCAAAATCTCAAGAGGGGGCAGATGTGACCGGATGGTATGCATCTTTTTTGGAGAATAGTGTCCTCCCAAATGCAAAAGTATTTTCGTTTGCCGTAGCCTATGGTGAATTATTAGTGGGGCTAGGTTTGGTAGTTGGTTTATTAACCGGAATTGCAGCATTTTTCGGGGCGTTGATGAACGTCAGTTTCCTACTTGCCGGAACATTGGGCATGAACCCATTACTTTTCATATTGGCGACTTGGCTAGTTCTCGCTTGGAAAGTAGCCGGTTGGTATGGTTTAGATCGCTGGGCCCTCCCAAAATTAGGAACACCGTGGAAGAAAAAAGAGAGCAGTTAATGCATAACAAAGTCGATTTCCTTTGAGGGAATCGGCTTTATTATTTTCTGGGAAAATGGCGTAATTTGTTATTAAGGCTCGATAAACGGGTAAATGGTGTATACTATTGTTAACTTAGTATTCGGAAGAAGGGGATTGGAATGAGTTCGAAATATGCAGATGACAGCTTGGCTTTACATACAGATCTATATCAAATCAATATGGCAGAGTCCTATTGGGCGGACGGTATCCATGATCGGAAGGCGGTTTTTGAGCTCTTCTTCAGGAATCTGCCTTTTGGGAATGGTTATGCGGTATTTGCGGGATTGGAAAGGATTCTCGATTATTTACGTGATTTTCATTTCAGTGAGAGTGACCTCGCCTATTTGCGGGAAGAACTCGGTTATGAAGACGACTTCATTTCCTATTTAAGAGATGTCCGTTTTACAGGCGATGTCTATTCGATGGTAGAAGGGGAGCTCGTATTCGCGAATGAACCGATTATCCGTGTAGAAACGACCCTGATTGAAGCGCAATTGGTGGAGACGGCCCTTCTCAATATCGTCAACTACCAGACACTGATCGCGACGAAAGCGAGCCGTATCAAGCAAGTGGTTAAAGAAGAAGTAGTGATGGAATTCGGCAGCCGTCGTGCACATGAAATGGACGCAGCGATATGGGGTGCTCGGGCGACGATCATCGGTGGTGTGGAAGCGACAAGTAATGTCCGTGCAGGTAAGCGATTCGGGATTCCTGTTTCGGGAACGCATGCCCATTCTATGGTTCAAGCCTATAAAAGTGAGTATGAGGCGTTCCATTCCTATGCGAAGCGCCACAAAGACTGTGTTTTCCTTGTCGACACCTATAATACTTTAAAAATTGGCATTCCGACAGCGATTCAAGTTGCCAAGGAGCTCGGCGATTCAATTAATTTCATCGGTGTCCGTCTGGATAGCGGCGACATCTCCTTCTTATCGAAAGAAGCACGGCGCATGTTAGATGAAGCGGGATTCCCGGAAGCAAAAGTCATCGTTTCAAATGATTTGGATGAATACACAATCCTCAACTTGAAAGCGCAAGGGGCAAGAGTTGATGTGTGGGGAATCGGTACGAAACTGATTACTGCGTATGACCAACCAGCACTTGGCGCTGTCTATAAAATCGTTTCGATCGAAAATGATGCAGGTGAAATGGAAGATACGATTAAAATCTCATCGACGACAGAAAAGGTGACGACACCGGGACGTAAGAAACTATTCCGTATTATCGACCGGGAGAACGGCAAGGCGGAAGGGGACTACATTACGATGTATGATGAAGATCCGGCATCCGAAAAGCGCATTAAAATGTTCCACCCGGTCCATACATTCGTGTCGAAGTTCGTGACGAATTTCGAAGCGAAAGAGTTACATGTGAAAGTGATTGAAAGCGGACATATCGTCTATACGAATCCGACTTTGATGGAAATGCGGGATTACGCAAAAGAAAACTTAGAATTATTATGGGATGAGTACAAACGCTCCCTCAATCCGGAAGAATATCCGGTCGACCTGAGTCAGAAGTGTTGGGATAACAAAATGCGCAACATCCAAGAGATTCAGGAAATGGTCGAAGAATATACCTACAACCAGTGATAGTTTTCGTGTAGGGTTCAATGGGATTGTTCATTTCAATTATTTAAGCAGAAAGGATGATTGGACGGTGGCTACATTACAAAAGCGGATTATTGCTGAGTTGAAAGCACAGCCGGTCATTGATCCGCAAGAGGAAATCAGGAAATCGGTCGACTTCTTGAAAGCATATGCCCGGAAAAACGCTTTTTTAACAGGCTTTGTCCTTGGGATTTCAGGTGGACAGGACTCTACACTTGTAGGGAAATTGGCACAACTTGCTGTCGACGAACTGAACCGGGAAAAGGGGGAGGAACGCTACAAGTTCATAGCGGTCCGACTTCCATATGGTACACAATTCGACGAGGAGGATTGCCAGGATGCACTGGATTTTATCGGACCGACCCTGATTTACACGGTAAATATTAAAGAAGCGGTCGATGCGAGCGAGCGGAATTTGACAGCTGCTGGCGTGACGCTAACGGATTATGCGAAAGGCAACGAGAAAGCTAGGGAGCGGATGAAAGTTCAATACTCAATCGCGGCGATGCACGATTGCGTAGTTCTTGGAAGCGACCATGCGGCGGAGGCAATTACCGGATTCTATACGAAATTCGGTGACGGCGGCGCTGACTTGATGCCGATATTCAGACTGAACAAACGGCAAGGGAAACAATTACTGAAGGAACTCGGATGCCCCGAGCACCTTTACACAAAAGTGCCGACCGCGGACTTAGAAGAAGATAAGCCCGCATTGCCGGATGAAGTCGCTCTTGGCGTGACTTATGATGCTATCGATGATTATCTTGAGGGGAAAGAAGTTCCTGAAGCCCCTCGGAAGGCGATTGAAAATCACTTTCTCCGTTCGGCGCATAAGCGTCATATGCCGATTACGATTTTTGATGATTTCTGGAAATGAGAAAAGACCCTATATGGGTCTTTTTTTAATGGAATTTCACTGTTTTTGTAGACGCTGCTTAAGTTGTATGGGATAAGGAAATCCTGTATCATGAAGGTGGATTTTGTTAATTTTTCGGATAAAAGGATGGTCTTATACAACTGGGGGAAATGAAATGATGCATAATGAGAAAATTGAAAAGGTCCTGACGAATATCGATCGCGTGATGATCGGGAAAAGGGATATAGCGGAACTGAGTGTCACGGCACTCCTTGCCGGTGGACATGTATTGCTCGAGGATGTACCGGGTGTTGGGAAGACGATGATGGTTAAAGCGTTAGCGAAGTCGATTGGTGCAGACTTCAAACGGATTCAATTTACGCCGGATCTATTGCCTTCAGATGTCCTTGGTGTGTCAATTTACAATCCGAAAGCGATGGAATTCGAGTTCAGACCTGGCCCCATCATGGGGAATATCGTCCTTGCCGATGAAATCAACCGGACATCGCCGAAAACCCAATCAGCGCTTCTCGAAGGAATGGAAGAATCTTCGGTCACGATTGACGGTGAGACAATGCGGATTCCACAACCCTTCTTCGTGATGGCCACTCAAAACCCGATTGAATACGAAGGGACCTACCCACTACCGGAAGCACAGCTGGACCGCTTTCTATTTAAGTTGAAAATGGGCTACCCCACAAAAATGGAAGAAATAGAAGTACTCAACCGCGCAGAAAAATCGGTGCCAATCGACCTATTGGAAACTGTTATTACATTAGAAGACTTAAAAGAGCTGCAATACGCGGTGACACAAGTGAAAGTGGACGAAACGGTCAAATCGTATATCGTCGATTGCACTTCGCAAACGCGCGATAATCCATATGTCCACTTGGGGGTGAGCCCGCGCGGATCGCTAGCGCTTATGAAGTCCTCGCAGGCATACGCATTGATTAAAGGAAGGACGTATGTCACACCGGATGATGTGCAATACTTGGCACCATTCGTATTTGGCCACCGAATGATTTTAAAGCCAGAAGCGAAGTATGAAGGGATTTCCACTTCTGAAGTCGTCGGACGGATTTTGGCAAAGGTTCGCGTCCCGGTTGGCAAGGTCCCATTGAAATGAAAAATATCAAGAAAAAGCTAGACAGTTCGGTTCGTATTCTATTTGTACTAGCTGTCTTGGCTTCGACGTTTGTATTTGCGATGTTCCAAGGAGGCAAGTTGAGTTGGACCATTTTTTATGTCGTTTTACCTTTTATACTTTATTCTATCCTACTGTTTTTGTATCCGATGTCAGGGATGATAGTGCAAAGGGAAATTCGAACGCCAAATGTACAAAGCGGTGGGAAGCTGATTGTTTCGTTGTCGATTAAACGGAAAAGCCCTTTCCCTTTGTTATATACCGTTGTGACGGATAAATGGGCGGAACCAGGTCGAACTGTTTTGGCGGGCAGCCAATCGAAGCGGTTGTTCCTGTTTGGAATTCGCAAAGACATGAAATGGGTCTATGAAATTGAGAGAGTGCCGAGAGGCGAGTATGTAATGGAAGGAATCGAAGTCGAGGTATCCGATTTTTTCGGATGGATTCGTAAAAAGAAATGGTTCGCGTTAAAAGGAAGGGTGTTAGTTTTTCCTAAAACGAGTGATATTCAATTTGTTCCAATCGATACTCATTATGACCAAGGGCAGATTGCCTCTCCTTTGAACATTGTCAAAGATACAACGATGGCGACAAGTGTGCGCAATTATCAGGCGGGTGACCGGGTAACTTGGATCCATTGGAAATCGTTTGCACGTACGCAAACTTTGATGACGAAAGAATTCGAGGATAGAAGGTCACAAGAGTTGTTCCTCATTATGGACGGCCGAAATTCGGAAATTTTTGAGGATCTCGTGGAATTGACTGCTTCTATCTTGAAAGAAGCCTTAGAGCATCAGGCTGGACTGGCACTGATGACAACAGGGGCGGAGACGTCCATCTTCCCGTTCATCCAAACGGAAGAGCACCTGCATAACGCACTTGTCCATTTAGCGAAAATAAAACCATTTGGAAGAGCGGACGGCTCCTCGGCTGTTATGGAGAGTCCCCCTCAACTTGGGGGAGGTACGGTTGTTATCACCGCAAACCCGGATTGGGCTTTTCTCCAGTCTATCTTACACAGTTTGAAGAATGACGGAACGATTGCTTGTTACGTGGTTGCGGACGAGGAAAAAAAGTCTTTAGAAAAAGTGGAGAATGATATCCGCTTTGCAAAGTCGAAGGGAATTCAGGTCCGTTTGATCAAACGGCACCAGTTTTCACAAGCTTTTCAAAAGGCGGGTGGATTATGATCGGAACACAGATTGACAGACGACTTCTGTTCATTTTATATCTTCTATCTTTTATCTTGCTACGGGAATGGCTCCTTCCGGTTATGATGTTGACAGATACGAGTTATTTGCAACTCTTTCTGCTGTTTATTGCGCTTGTTTTTTTATTGGCGTTGGCACGGGTGAAATGGTGGCTGTCTGTTCCTCTAAAAATCATCTATATTATCTGGGCTATCCAGTACATGTATTTAGATGAAATGATGTTGTCGATAGGGCATGTCGTTTATATTGTGAAAGACCTTCTTTCGAATATCCCCACACTAGTAGTTGGGAACTGGGAGGCTATTACGAACCCGTTTAGGACATTGCTATTTTTTTCGCTACTATGGATGACGACTTATCTGATCCGGCATTGGATTGAAGTCAGGAAAAGCATTTTACTATTTTACAGCATGACCGTTATTTTTATTGCAACAATCGATACCTTCAGTCCGTTAGCAACAGACGGTTCCATTATTGTCGTTATGGTGACTGGGCTTCTGCTCTTGGGATTATTAGCTGTCTCCAGGCTTGCGGAGCAGCATAAAACCGCCATTTCAACAGGGGCATTTCTGACAATCACGGTGCCATTGCTAATCGTCACTGTGATAAGTAGCACATTTGCCAACTTCATGCCGAAACAGGATCCAATCTGGCCGGACCCGGTTCCGTATTTCAAATCGATTGTACTGGGGAAAGATGGTACTGGTATCGGCAACGGGGTCAAGACAAGTGGTTATGGTACAGACGATACACTGCTTGGCGGTTCGTTTGTGCAGGACGAAACACTCGTATTCGAAGCGAGAGTGGCTGACAAGCAATACTGGAAAATCGAAACGAAAAACACCTATACATCAAAAGGGTGGGAGCAACTGTCCGCGGATAGCGGGGAGACGGTCTATACTTCGGGTATGGAAATGACGCAAAACGGCCAACAGGGCGGAGATCCCCGAACTGCAGACTTACAAGTCGAGCTCGAGTTTCCGTTTATCGTTTATCCGTATGGGATGCAAAAAGTGAATGCAGATGGTGCTGTCGCTTTTCTTCATTCAGATGCTACGGGGAAATATACGACGGAAATCGGTGGTAGGATTGGTCCACTTTCCTCCTACGAGATTGAATTTGAAGAACCGGATTATAGTTTGACAGCGTTAAGGGCGACGGAGATGCAGGACTTGTCGACTTTAGACGCCTCGTTTTCACAGTACTTGCAGCTACCTGAAGAACTACCGGACAGGGTGAGGGAACTTGCCGTGTCCATAACGGAAAGTCAGGAAAGTGTATATGAAAAGGCGAAAGCGGTCGAAAGTTATTTTGGCAAAAGTGGCTTTGTTTATGCACAGCAAAATGTTGCCATCCCGGATGCTGGTCAAGATTATGTCGACCAATTCCTTTTTGATACAAAAAGGGGCTATTGTGATAACTTTTCAACGTCCATGGTCGTCATGCTGCGTTCCATTGACATACCTGCCCGCTGGGTGAAAGGATTTGCACCGGGCGAATATCAGTTGGATGACGAGGGAGAACGGGTCTATCAGATTACGAATAACGAAGCGCATTCGTGGGTTGAGGCCTATTTACCTGGAATTGGGTGGATGCCGTTTGAACCGACAATCGGTTTCAGTAATTTAACAGATATCGATTATGATATCGAGTTGGATGGCAATGATCCGCAAGCGCCGGAAACAAACGAACAAAAACCTAGCGAGCGGGAGAAACCCGAAGAGCCGAGGGAAAAGGTTAAGAAGTCCGAAATGGCTACTTATTTCAAGCCAATCACTTCGTGGTTTAAGGAATATAAATGGATGAGTATCACAGGGATGATTGTTCTTGCCTTGCTTGCTTGGCTATTCTATTCGAAAAGAGTGAAATGGTTACCCAAAGTTCTTATAAAGATGAACCGTTCGGAACCGGAAGGCTGGGAGACATTTGTGAAACGGTATAATCATTTACTGAAGCAACTGGACCGTTTCGGTTTAAAACGCTCGGATAGTATGACGTTGACTGATTATGCCGTGAAAGTC
>CAWJLH010000009.1:187500-362500 GCA_963843665.1 uncultured Caryophanaceae bacterium | reverse complement strand
AGACCCGAAACCAGGTGATCTACCCATGTCCAGGGTGAAGGTAAGGTAACACTTACTGGAGGCCCGAACCCACGTACGTTGAAAAGTGCGGGGATGAGGTGTGGGTAGCGGTGAAATTCCAATCGAACCTGGAGATAGCTGGTTCTCTCCGAAATAGCTTTAGGGCTAGCCTCAAACTTAAGAATCTCGGAGGTAGAGCACTGTTTGGACTAGGGGCCCATCCCGGGTTACCGAATTCAGACAAACTCCGAATGCCGATGATTTATGTTTGGGAGTCAGACTGCGGGTGATAAGATCCGTAGTCGAGAGGGAAACAGCCCAGACCACCAGTTAAGGTCCCCAAGTATTCGTTAAGTGGAAAAGGATGTGGCGTTGCCCAGACAACCAGGATGTTGGCTTAGAAGCAGCCATCATTTAAAGAGTGCGTAATAGCTCACTGGTCGAGTGGCGCTGCGCCGAAAATGTACCGGGGCTAAACGAATCACCGAAACTGTGGATTGACACCTAAGGTGTCAGTGGTAGGAGAGCGTTCCAAGGGCGTTGAAGCTGGACCGTAAGGACTGGTGGAGCGCTTGGAAGTGAGAATGCCGGTATGAGTAGCGAAAGAAGGGTGAGAATCCCTTCCACCGAATGCCTAAGGTTTCCTGAGGAAGGCTCGTCCGCTCAGGGTTAGTCGGGACCTAAGTCGAGGCCGAAAGGCGTAGACGATGGACAACAGGTTGATATTCCTGTACCACCTCCCCGCCGTTTGAGCAATGGGGGGACGCAGTAGGATAGGGTGAGCGCGCTGTTGGTTATGCGCGTCTAAGCAGTGAGGTGTGGAATGAGGCAAATCCCGTTCCTATAACATTGAGCTGTGATAGCAAGGGGAGTATTCCCTGGAGTCCCTGATTTCACGCTGCCAAGAAAAGCCTCTAGCGAGGCGGGAGGTGCCCGTACCGCAAACCGACACAGGTAGGCGAGGAGAGAATCCTAAGGTGATCGAGAGAACTCTCGTTAAGGAACTCGGCAAAATGACCCCGTAACTTCGGGAGAAGGGGTGCTCTGGTAGGGTGTTAAAGCCCGAGAGAGCCGCAGTGAATAGGCCCAGGCGACTGTTTAGCAAAAACACAGGTCTCTGCAAAACCGCAAGGTGAAGTATAGGGGCTGACGCCTGCCCGGTGCTGGAAGGTTAAGAGGAGAGGTCAGCGCAAGCGAAGCTTCGAATTGAAGCCCCAGTAAACGGCGGCCGTAACTATAACGGTCCTAAGGTAGCGAAATTCCTTGTCGGGTAAGTTCCGACCCGCACGAAAGGCGTAACGATCTGGGCACTGTCTCAACGAGAGACTCGGTGAAATTATAATACCTGTGAAGATGCAGGTTACCCGCGACAGGACGGAAAGACCCCGTGGAGCTTTACTGTAACCTGATATTGAATTCCGATGCAGCCTGTACAGGATAGGTAGGAGCCTTAGATTCCGGAGCGCCAGCTTCGGAGGAGGCGTTGGTGGGATACTACCCTGGCTGTATTGGACTTCTAACCCATGCCCCTTATCGGGGCAGGAGACAGTGTCAGGCGGACAGTTTGACTGGGGCGGTCGCCTCCTAAAGTGTAACGGAGGCGCCCAAAGGTTCCCTCAGAATGGTTGGACATCATTCGTAGAGTGCAAAGGCATAAGGGAGCTTGACTGCGAGACCTACAAGTCGAGCAGGGTCGAAAGACGGGCTTAGTGATCCGGTGGTTCCGCATGGAAGGGCCATCGCTCAACGGATAAAAGCTACCCCGGGGATAACAGGCTTATCTCCCCCAAGAGTCCACATCGACGGGGAGGTTTGGCACCTCGATGTCGGCTCATCGCATCCTGGGGCTGTAGTCGGTCCCAAGGGTTGGGCTGTTCGCCCATTAAAGCGGTACGCGAGCTGGGTTCAGAACGTCGTGAGACAGTTCGGTCCCTATCCGTCGCGGGCGCAGGAAATTTGAGAGGAGCTGTCCTTAGTACGAGAGGACCGGGATGGACACACCGCTGGTGTACCAGTTGTCTTGCCAAAGGCATCGCTGGGTAGCTATGTGTGGACGGGATAAATGCTGAAAGCATCTAAGCATGAAGCCCCCCTCGAGATGAGATTTCCCATTACGCAAGTAAGTAAGATCCCTCAAAGAAGATGAGGTTGATAGGTCTGGGGTGGAAGCGCGGCGACGTGTGGAGCTGACAGATACTAATCGATCGAGGACTTAACCTTAATTAAAAAGGGCACGGTTGGCCCTGATCTGAATACCACAATGTTAGTTTTATCCAGTTTTGAGCGAACAAGCTCAATAGTCTGGTGCCGATGGCGAAGAGGTCACACCCGTTCCCATACCGAACACGGAAGTTAAGCTCTTCAGCGCCGATGGTAGTTGGGGGATTCCCCCTGCAAGAGTAGGACGTCGCCAGGCGCAAGGTCATTGCCAATCGGTAGTGGCTTTTTTTGTGTTTATTTTTATCGAAGTTACCCAAATCCTGGCGCTAATCAGTGTCGGGATTTTTATTTTAATATTAGTATAATTTAGTTTTACTGAAATATAGGTTGAACTAATGAATAGCTATGTTTTTTGATTGCAGTAACCTTTGAAATATCAACGATAATCCCTTGAAATCCATCCCTATGAGCGATACGATTAGAACAAGCAATGAAAGGGGATATTATTTTGCAAATGTTGCTTATCATTTTCACTATCAATATTGTTTACGTAACTTTCTTCACAGTACGCATGATTTTAACGCTTAAAGGGTATAGGTACTTTGCGGCTACTGTTAGCATGGTGGAAGTTGTCATTTACGTTGTAGGACTAGGCCTCGTGTTGGATAATCTCGATGAAATCCAGAACTTGGTTGCCTACGCAATCGGCTATGGCTGTGGCGTAATTATTGGAACGAAGATTGAAGAGAAGATGGCACTTGGGTATATTACGGTGAATGTGATAACGGCAGAGAAAAATTTGAAATTACCGGCCATACTAAGGGAAAAGGGATATGGCGTGACAGATTGGTCGGCGAATGGGCTTGACGGAGACCGATCTGCTATGCAGATTCTAACCCCGCGTAAGTATGAACTTAAATTATATACGCTGATTAAAGAAATCGATCCACGGGCATTTATTATCGCTTATGAAGCGAAAACGATACATGGTGGCTTCTGGGTGAAGACGGTGAGGAAAGGAAAGCTATTTAAAAATGAGCAAAAAAAAGACGGTATGGTTTGAAGTGCAGGACGGGGAAAGCATTGAAGCTTGTTTGAACAGGATGGTAGCTGAAGGGTACATGGTAGCGGGAAGAAAAGAAGAACCGCTATTTGAAGAAGTGAATGGTGAATATATCCCCATCAGGCAACTCATTAAATTCAAAGGCATTCTAAATGGTCAATAAATGACAAAAAGGCGAACGTTATAAAAAAAGAGTAGTAAAACGTTCGCTTTTCCCGTTGACGGATTCGCTTGGTCTTGATAAAATATGTAGAGTAAATAGGAATCCCCATATATGTTGAAGGATTGGCTTCAGCGTTTCTACCAGGACACCGTAATGTCCGGACTATGCGGGAAAGCGAACTTTCAAGAATGGAAGCGAAAGGTGTGTGGGTACCGATGGGTACAATCATCTTAACGCATATTTCAACGTCCTTGGATACTCTGCTTTTCACGCATGTGAAGAGTGGTTTATTCGAGGGCGTTTTTTAGATTAGAAAATGCAGGTCAGGCTTCAGTCACCGTTGTAATAAAAGGAGCGGATTATCAGTGAAACCGAAAATTGGTGTGATTATGGGCAGCAAAAGTGATTGGGAAACGATGAAACATGCGTGTGAAATATTGGACGAGCTAGAAGTCCCTTACGAGAAGAAAGTTGTCTCGGCTCATCGCACACCAGATTTCATGTTTGAATATGCAGAAACAGCACAAGGCAAGGGAATAGAGGTCATTATTGCAGGTGCGGGTGGCGCGGCTCATCTTCCTGGAATGGTTGCTGCAAAGACGCTGTTGCCTGTTATCGGCGTGCCGGTGCAATCCAAAGCTTTGAATGGCATGGATTCCTTGCTGTCAATTGTCCAGATGCCGGGCGGTGTTCCGGTGGCGACGATGGCGATTGGAAAGGCGGGAGCTACGAATGCAGGTTTACTGGCAGCGCAGTTCTTGGGCGTCCATGACCAGGAATTAGGGAAGCGCCTAGAAGAGCGCCGTAATCATATGCGCGATGTCGCATTGGAAAGTAGCGATGATTTAGTATGAAAACCATTTTACCTGGACAAACGATCGGCATCATCGGCGGAGGGCAACTCGGGCGGATGATGGGGCTTGCTGCAAAAGAAGCAGGATTTAAAATTGCAGTGCTGGATCCCGTTATGGATTCGCCATGCGGTCAGATTGCGGATGTTCGAATTGTTGCGCCGTATAACGACGAAGCAGCACTTGAAGAGCTTGCTGAAGTAAGTGATGTCATTACGTATGAATTCGAGAATATCGACTACGAAGGGCTGAAGCGGCTCACGCAATTCGCTTATGTGCCACAAGGTGCCGAGTTGGTCCGAATCACGCAAAATCGCATCAATGAAAAAGCGGAAATTACAGCATCGGGTGCGCCTGTTGCGAACTATATCACAGCACAGACATTTGAAGAACTGACGTCCAAAATTACAGAAGTAGGTTTCCCATGTATCGTGAAGACAGCGTTTGGCGGCTATGACGGAAAAGGCCAAGTGAAACTAGACTCCGAAAAAGAGTTACACGAAGCGGAATCACTTTTTGCGCATTCAGCTTGCATCGCGGAAGCATTTGTTCCTTTTACAAAGGAAATTTCCGTTATCATTCAACGCAATGCAGCAGGGCAATCATATTGTCTGCCAGTAGCTGAGAATATTCATAAACACCATATTCTTCACGAGTCAATCGTGCCTGCACGGGTACATGCTGACGTTTTGGCGCATGCTGAAGAGGCAGCGATGAAAATTGCAGATCACCTTGAACTTGTCGGAACTTTGGCGGTTGAGATGTTCGTTCTAGAGAACAATAAAATTATCATTAATGAATTGGCACCCCGCCCCCATAACTCAGGGCATTATTCCATTGAAGCGTGCAATGTTTCACAGTTTCACCAACATATCCGTGCGATTTGCGGTTGGCCGTTGCGTGAACCAAAACTCTGGGCACCTTCCATTATGGTGAACGTGCTTGGCGAACATGTTGCACCGCTCACGAACGCGGTTGCTCGTCACCCGGACTGGTCCATCCACCTTTATGGCAAAGCGGAAGCGAAAGAAAAACGTAAAATGGGACATGTGACAATCATGACTGATAATGTCGAACAGACGCTAGAAGAAATCGATGCTTCGGGCATTTGGCCTGTATAATCCAATCGCTTGTAGTAATTAACGTAAACTAATTCCACCTGGGAGGAAAAAGACATGACAAAAGTAAACGTATACGTAACAATCCGTGAAAGTGTTGTTGATCCACAAGGGATTGCAGCGAAAGAAGCGCTACAAACGCTAGGGTATAAAGAAGTCGAAAGCGTCCGCATCGGAAAATTGATTGAACTTGAATTGGACGGAACAGTGAATGAAATCGATGTACGAGTCAAAGAAATGTGCGACAAATTACTCGTCAATAAAGTAATCGAAGACTACCGTTACGAAATCGGGGAGGTTGCGGGCAAATGAGGTTCGCTATTCTAACGTTCCCGGGATCGGGCAGCGATATCGACGCGTATCATGCGATAAAAGAAGTGTTAGGTGAAGAAGCGGAATATATCAGTCATACGGAAACGGATTTTTCAGGCTTTGATGCTGTAATAATCCCGAGCGGTGCTTCGTATGGCGATTATCTTCGTCCGGGTGCATTGGCGCAAAGTTCACAAGCGATTGAAGGTTTGAGAGTATTCGCTGCGACAGGAAAACCGGTTCTTGGCGTCGGCAATGGTTTCCAAATCCTTGCGGAAGCGGGATTACTACCAGGGGCATTCCTACGCAACCAAGGACTGAAATTCCGATCGGGCAATGCGAAACTGACAGTACTTAACACGGATTCTAAATTCACGTCAGATTATGAAAACGGTCAAGAAATTACGATTCCATTTGCGCACGAATTCGGCAACTACTATGTTGACGAAGCGACAATAGCGGATCTGAAAGCGAACAATCGCATCGTCTTTACATACGCAGACGGAAACGTCGATGGCAGCACAGAAGCAATTGCCGGTGTGTTGAATGAACAAGGAAATGTGCTCGGCATGATGCCGCTTCCTGAACGTGCAGTAGAGGAAATTATCGGAGGAACAGACGGATTGCCTCTCTTCAATTCAATCTTGAAAAGGTGGAGTGAAAACAATGTCAGCCAAGCATGAACCGAACGCTCAACAAGTCAAAGATGAAAAACTATACCTTCAAATGGGAATGACCGACGAAGAATTCGCGTTAGCAGAAGAAATGTTGGGGCGTCTTCCAAACTATACGGAAACGGGTCTATTCTCCGCATTATGGTCTGAACATTGTTCGTACAAAAGTTCCAAACCTGTACTCCGCAAATTCCCGACGGAAGGGGAACGTGTCCTTCAAGGGCCTGGGGAAGGGGCTGGAATCGTCGATATCGGTGATAACCAAGCGGTTGTTTTCAAAATGGAATCTCATAACTCGCCTTCTGCAATTGAGCCATTCATCGGTGCGGCAACTGGCGCGGGCGGAGTGCTCCGCGATGTATTTTCAATGGGAGCACGCCCTGTAGCGCTTGTTAACTCGCTTCGTTTCGGTGATTTGTCGGACGCGCGTGACCGCTATTTATTCGAAGAGGCGGTTGCAGGGATTGCAAGTTACGGAAATAAAATCGGTATTCCAACGATTGCCGGAGAGGTTCAATTTGATAATTGTTATTCCAAACGTCCACTCGTCAATGCGATGGCTGTCGGTTTGCTGAATCATGAAGACATCCAAAAAGGGGTCGCTTCAGGTGTTGGCAACACGGTTATGTACGCTGGTGCAACGACGGGACGAGATGGGATACATGGTGCAACGATGTCTTCATCGGAAGTTTCAGTCGGAGAAGAGGCGGAACTGCCGGTAATGCAAGCGGGTGACCCGTTCCTCGAGAAACTTGTAATGGAAGCATGCCTTGAACTTGTAAAGTCGGATGCATTAATCGGGATTCAAGATATGGGAGCGGCGGGGCTCACTTCTTCAGCAGCGGAAATGGCATCTAAAGCCGGCTACGGTGTAGAATTGAATCTTGACCTTGTTCCTCAGCGCGAAGAAGGCATGACGGCATATGAAATGATGCTGTCTGAATCACAGGAACGTATGCTGATTGTTGTGAAACAAGGCCGTGAACAAGAAGTGACGGATCTTTTTGCAAAATATGATATTGAAGCGGTATCTATCGGTAAAGTGACCGATGATAAAATGCTACGACTCCTTCATAAAGGGGAAGTGGTTGCAGAAGTATCAGCCGATGCACTTGCGGAAGATGCACCGGTTTACCATAAAAAATCCGAGGAACCTGCTTACTTCAGAGAGTTTCAGGCAATGGAAAATACGGAGCCGGTCGTTGATGATTTGACTGAAACGTTGAAAGATCTATTACAACGCCCGACAATCGCTTCGAAAGAGTGGGTTTATAATCAGTTTGATACGCAAGCACGGTCGAATACGGTCGTAGCACCAGGCGCATCTGCAGGTGTCATCCGCGTCGCAGGAACAAATAAAGGGCTTGCGATGACATCCGATTGTAACTCTCGTTTCGTCTACCTGGACCCAGCAACAGGCGGGAAAATCGCAGTGGCGGAAGCGGCGCGTAATCTCGTTTGCTCGGGTGCGGAACCGATTGCGATTACCGATTGCTTGAACTTCGGTAGTGCGGACAAGCCGGAAGTATTTTGGCAATTTGAAAAGTCGGCAGAGGGTATTTCGGATGCTTGCCGCAAATTGAATGCGCCTGTTATCAGTGGGAACGTTTCATTGTCGAACGAAGTGAACGGTGTTCCGGTCTATCCAACGCCGACAATCGGAATGGTTGGTCTTGTACACGAACTTTCACAAACGACGACAACGGAATTCAAACAAGCGGGCGATGTGATATATATGATTGGTGAAGCGGCAACGGAGTTCGGCGGCAGTGAACTTCAGCAAATGACGGAAGGGAAAATTTTCGGACAAGTACCGGCAATTGACCTAGATGTCGAAGCTGTACGTCAGAAAGAACTATTGTCAGCTATCCAAAACGGTCTAGTTCAATCGGCGACTGACTTATCAGAAGGCGGTTTTGCGGTTGCACTGTGTGAAAAAGCGTTCGGTGCAGATGGACTTGGAGCAGGTGTTACCGTTTCAGGTTCTGCGGTTTCGGCTTTATTCAGCGAAACGCAATCCCGATTCCTGGTTACGGTAAAAGAAGAAAATGCGGCAGCATTTGAAACAGCTGTGAAAGATGCAGTGAAAATCGGTGCAGTAACGGACAGCAACCGAATCGTCATCAATGGTGACAATGGCACGTTAATCGACGGAACGGTTGAAGAATTCCGTTCTGCTTGGAAAGGGGCTATCCAATGCTTGCTGAACTCAGAGGATTAAACGAAGAGTGCGGCGTGTTCGGCATTTGGGGTCATGAAGATGCGGCGCAGATCAGTTATTATGGTCTGCACGCATTGCAACATAGGGGCCAAGAAGGCGCCGGTATCGTGACGAAGGAAGGCAAAAAGCTTCATGTCGTCAAAGATGAAGGTCTTGTCAATGAAGTGTTTTCCGGCGACGTCATTCATGGCTTGAAAGGAAATGCAGCTATCGGACAAGTCCGTTATTCGACGGAAAACGGTCGGGGAATCGAGAATGTACAGCCGCTCGTTTTTCGTTCAACGACAGGCAGTCTGTCAATTGCATTAAACGGTAATATTGTCAATGCGCTCGAGCTGCGAGAGCATCTGGAACGTCAAGGGAGTATTTTCCAAACGGCCTCAGATACTGAGGTACTTGCACATTTGGTGAAAAGAACAACGAGCGGTTCCTTAAACCAGCAAGACCGTGTGAAAAAGGCGTTGGCGCTACTCAAAGGTGCTTTTGCATTTGTCATGTTGACGGAAGATAGCTTGATGGTTGCACAAGATCCCAATACGATTCGACCATTATCAATCGGTAAAATGGGAGATGCTTGGGTCGTCGCGTCAGAAACTTGTGCATTCGACATCATCGGCGCGGAATGCATCCGTTCAGTTGAACCGGGAGAATTGGTCATCATCAATGACAAAGGAATGCGATCTGAACGGTTTGCAGAGCCTGCCGACCGTGCGATGTGTTCGATGGAGTATGTCTATTTTGCACGTCCTGATTCCAATATTGATGGCATTAATATCCACATGGCACGAAAACGTTGCGGGAAACAGCTTGCACGTGAAGTGAAGATCGAGGCGGATGTGGTCACAGGTGTGCCTGATTCAAGTATTTCAGCAGCCATCGGATTTTCCGAAGAAAGCGGAATTCCTTATGAACTCGGCCTCATCAAAAACCGCTATGTTGGTCGGACATTCATCCAGCCGTCGCAGGAGTTGCGTGAAAAAGGTGTGAAGATGAAACTTTCGCCTGTTCAACAAGTTGTCCAAGGAAAACGGGTTGTCATGGTCGATGATTCAATTGTTCGCGGGACGACATCAAAACGGATCGTGCGGATGTTGAAAGAGGCCGGAGCGAAGGAAGTTCACGTTGTGATCGCATCACCTCCGCTTGTCAGTCCATGTTATTACGGCGTTGATATCAGTTCGGATTCTGAATTGATCGCAACGAATAGATCGATTGATGAAATCCGGGAACTCATTGAAGCGGATTCACTGACATTCCTTTCTGCGGATGGAATGTTGGAGGCAATTGGCCGCTCATCGGAAATGAAAAACTGTGGACAATGTCTTGCATGCTTCACTGGCGAATATCCGACGGCAATCTATTCGGATACAGCCATGCCACACGAAAAAGAAATCGTTAGATAAGGGGGCTTTTGCATGTCGAAGGCATATGAAAAAGCGGGTGTAAATATCGAGGCTGGCTACGAGTCAGTTGAACGGATGAAATCACATGTTGCACGCACAGCACGTAAAGGTGTTGCGGGAACGTTTGGCGGATTTGGCGGGATGTTCGATCTATCTGCACTAGAGTATAAAGAACCGGTTCTCATTTCAGGTACGGACGGAGTCGGTACAAAGTTGAAATTGGCATTCATGGCAGACAAGCACGATACAATCGGTATCGATTGCGTTGCGATGTGTGTCAATGATATTGTGGCGCAAGGTGCAGAACCGCTTTACTTCTTGGACTACATTGCACTTGGAAAAGCGGTCCCTGAAAAGGTCGAAGCAATCGTTAAGGGAATTGCGGATGGTTGTGTCCAGTCAGGTGCAGCGTTAATCGGCGGAGAAACGGCGGAAATGCCGGGTCTTTACGAAGTCGATGAGTATGATCTTGCAGGTTTTGCGGTAGGAGCTTGTGAAAAGAGCAATATCGTAACTGGCGAAAAAGTTGTGGAAGGCGATATACTTGTCGGGATTGCGTCAAGCGGTATTCATTCCAATGGCTATTCACTTGTTCGTAAAATCGTACTTGAAGATGGCGGCTATGAGATTGACGGCGTCATTGATGGTTACGAAGAGCTAGGAACAGTAGGTCAGGCACTTCTTGAGCCAACGAAAATCTATGCGAAACCTGTTCTTGACATGCACGCGGAACTTGATGTCCATTCTATGGGCCATATTACGGGTGGCGGATTCTTTGAAAACTTGCCACGTATGTTGGTAGATGGATTTGGAGCAGAAATCGACCTCGGTGCATGGCCGGTCCTTCCAGTCTTCAATATGCTGAAAGAAAAAGGCGAGCTGACGGATAAAGATCTTTATAGCGTCTTCAATATGGGTGTCGGCTTTGTCGTTGCACTTCCAGCTGAGCAAGCGGACCGTGCGATTGCAATCGCGGAGCAACATGGAGAAAAAGCGTACAAAATCGGACGCGTCGTAGCAGGTGAAGGTGTCACGTTTACAGGCGAACATGACGGGAGCCTCGTAAAATGACTCGTAAAATAAAAATTGCCGTTTTCGCATCCGGAAGCGGCAGTAATTTTGCGGCAATTGAGGAAGCATGTCGTAACGGTGAGTTACATGCTGAAATCGTTCTGATGGTGACGAACAAACCGGAAGCTCTCGTCGTAGAGCGCGCTGAAAAAGCAGGCATTCCGGTTGCGGCGTTCCGGCCGAAAGATTTCGATACGAAAGATACATACGAGGAAGCGATTCTTGCCGCACTTCGTCAAGCAGGGGCGGAATGGCTGATCCTAGCAGGCTATATGCGCCTGATTGGACAACCATTGTTGAAAGCTTACCCGTCTCATATCGTTAATATCCATCCTTCCTTGCTGCCTTCATTTCCAGGGAAAGATGCGATTGAACAGGCGGTTGAACATGGTGTGAAAGTGACCGGTATAACGGTTCACCTGGTTGATGAAGGAATGGATACTGGACCGATTCTCGCACAACGCGCTGTCGATGTTGTGGAGGGAGACGTAGAACAGACGGCTGAAGCGATTCATGCTGTTGAACATGAATTATATAAAGAAACATTGAACAAGATTTTTAGCCGGTAATCTTTTACCGGCTTTCCTTATATAGCGAATCTAGATGGTTAAAAAATTGGAGGGTTTTACTCGTGAAAAAACGTGCACTGCTAAGCGTGTCGGACAAAAGTGGTATTTTGGAATTTGCGAAAGTATTGGAAGGTCTCGGTTATGAATTGCTATCTACAGGCGGGACAATGAAACATCTAGCGGACAACGGTGTAGCTGTTACCGCTGTCGATGCGGTTACAGGCTTCCCTGAAATCATGGAAGGCCGTGTGAAGACGCTTAACCCTATGATTCATGGCGGACTTCTCGCAAAACAGGACGACCCTGCACATCAGGCTCAAATGGAAGAGCACGGTATCCAACCGATTGATATCGTTTGTGTCAACTTATATCCGTTCAAAGAAACGATTTCAAAACCGGACGTATCTACGGAGGATGCTATCGAAAATATCGACATCGGTGGACCGGCGATGCTCCGTGCTTCTGCGAAAAACCATGCTTACGTGACGGTGATTGTCGATGCAGCAGATTATGAGCAAGTCATTTCCGAATTACAAGCTGATGGCCAAACAACACTTGAAACACGCAGACGTTTAGCAGCAAAAGTATTCCGCCACACAGCGGCTTACGATGCGCTCATTTCGGGTTATTTAACTGAACTTGCAGGCGAAGAGTTCCCAGAGCAAGTGACGTATACTTACGAACTAAAACAACCGCTTCGTTACGGCGAAAACCCGCATCAAAAAGCAGCGTTTTATAGCCGTCCGCTCGGTTCTGATTTCTCGATCGCTTACGCGGAACAATTGCACGGAAAAGAGCTTTCATATAATAATATTCAAGATGCGAATGCAGCCATTCAAATCGTCAAGGAATTCGAAGGGCCTGCTGCTGTAGCAGTAAAACATATGAATCCTTGCGGCGTTGGTACAGGAGAAACGATTTTCGACGCGTTCAACAAAGCATATGAAGCGGACCCGATGTCCATCTTTGGCGGTATTATTGCATTGAACCGTGAAGTGGATGCGGCAACTGCCGAGACGCTATCAGGGATCTTCCTTGAAATTGTAATCGCACCGTCATTTACAGCAGAAGCGGTTGACATCCTGACGAAGAAGAAAAACATCCGTTTGCTTACGATTTCGTTCGATCAAAACAAAAAAGATAAATGGAATACAGTATCTGTTGAAGGTGGCCTCTTAATGCAAGAGCCGGACGCTTATGGATTTGGGGATGCAACAATCAAAGTTGCAACAGACCGTCAACCGACAGACGCTGAATGGGAAGCGATGAAACTAGGTTGGGCTGTCGTAAAGCATGTCAAATCGAATGCGATTGTCGTATCGGATGACCATATGACTCTTGGCGTTGGCGCAGGACAGATGAACCGTGTCGGTGCGGCGAACATTGCACTTACACAAGCGGGTGAGCGTGCGAAAGGTGCAGCACTTGCATCGGATGCTTTCTTCCCAATGGATGATACGGTCGAAGCGGCAGCGAAAGCAGGCATTACCGCAATCATTCAACCGGGTGGATCTGTGAAAGATGAAGATTCAATCAAGAAAGCGAACGAATACGGCATCGCCATGGTATTCACTGGCGTCCGTCATTTCAAACATTGAGGAGTGGACAACATTGAAAGTACTCGTTATCGGGAGCGGTGGTCGCGAACATGCGATTGCCAGACAGTTCAATGTCTCCCCTTCAGTTGAAAAAGTATTTGTTGCACCAGGCAATGACGGCATGAAAAATGATGCGGAATGTGTGCAAATCGATACATTGGATTTCGAAGCGCTTGCTTCATTTGCGAAAGAGAATGAGGTGGACCTGACATTTGTCGGTCCTGAACAACCGCTTGCGGAAGGGATTGTCGATTTCTTCGCTGAGCACGGGTTGAAAGCATTCGGTCCGACAAAAGCGGCGGCGTTAATCGAAGGAAGCAAGTCGTTTGCTAAAGAACTTATGGCTAAGTACGATATTCCAACAGCTGGCTATGGAACGTTTACGGACGCAGGAGAGGCCAAGGCTTTCATCCGTGAGAATGGCGCGCCAATTGTCGTTAAGGCGGACGGTCTTGCGGCTGGAAAAGGTGTCATAGTCGCGATGACGCTAGAGGAAGCACTCGAAGCGGTGGATGATATGATAGGCAATCAGAAATTCGGCGAATCATCGTCCCGCGTAGTCATCGAGGAATTTTTGGATGGCGAAGAGTTTTCGTACATGTCGTTCGTGCATGATGGTCAGATTTACCCGATGGTTGTTGCACAAGACCATAAACGCGCGTTTGATGGCGATAAAGGGCCAAATACTGGTGGAATGGGCGCGTATTCACCTGTACCTCAAATTTCGGACAGTGTCGTGCAGGAAGCATACGACAAAGTTGTTGTTCCGACAGTTGAGGCGATGGCATCGGAAGGAACTCCTTTTACAGGGATTTTGTATGCCGGACTGATCTTGACGGAAAAGGGACCAAAAGTGATTGAGTTTAATGCACGCTTCGGTGACCCTGAAACGCAAGTCGTCCTTCCACTGATGGCATCCGATTTCGGTGAATTCATGTCGGCGCTTATGGAAAGTAAACCATTTGACCTGAAGTGGCATGAGGAAGCGATGTTAGGTGTTGTTATCGCAGCGGATGGTTACCCTGGGGATGTTGTAAAAGGGGAAGCCCTTCCTGATTTAGGTGTTCTTACAGCTCAAGGATTGGAAGTCTTCCATGCTGGTACAAAGTCGAACGGTGCCGGATTTGCGGGAAATGGTGGTCGCGTTATCCTTGTTGCGGCAAAAGCGGATTCGCTGAAAGAAGCACAACGTCAAGTATATAGTGGTCTGTCCCAGCTGGAATGGAAGGGATTCTTCTATAGACAGGACATCGGATGGCGAACGTTTGAATAATTTTATTATTTATCATCCTTGAACATTATCCCGGATCTTGGATATATCGATTATCGTCCAGGATCCAGGATTTTTTTATACGCATGAGGAAGTCAAACTACATGGGGTGTAAAGATGGAAGATTCGTATAAAGGTAACGATAAACTTATTTTAGGTCTCGTCTTGGGGATCATTACATATTGGTTGTTTGCACAAGCGTTGTTAAATACGGTACCTGCTATCCAACAGGACTTGGGCATAGAAGTGAGTACGATTGGGATTGGAATTAGTATAACTGCACTTTTTTCCGGTATTTTTGTCGTCGTGGCAGGGGGCTTTGTTGATCGTTTCGGGGCTGTGAGGTTAACGGTCATCGGCCTGATTCTCAGTATTGTAGGTTCAATGCTACTCATCCTGGCAAGCAACACGACGCTATTCCTAGCCGCACGTGTCATTCAAGGATTTTCGGCAGCCTGTGTCATGCCTGCAACCCTTTCAATTGTCAAAGCATATTTTGAGGGGGAAGCCCGTCAACGCGCATTAAGTTTCTGGGCGATCGGTTCTTGGGGAGGGACAGGCGTCTGTTCGTTGGTAGGTGGTGCAATCGCCACGTCATTGGGGTGGAAATGGATTTTCATCTTTTCCATTGCTGTCGCAATTATTTCCTTGTTATTGTTAAAAGGGACGCCTGAAACAAAGACGGTGGCCTCCGGCAGTAAGTTCGATTATGTAGGACTTGTACCATTTGTTCTAGCGATGATCAGCTTGAATCTTGTGATCACCAGAGGAGATTCGTTTGGTTGGTCAAGTTGGATCACAATGTCTTTAATCGTTCTATTTGTTCTGTCGATGATATTCTTTTTCATAAATTGTGTAAAAAAAGGAGAAGACAGTTTCATAGACTTCTCGATTTTCAAAAACCGCGCTTATTCAGGTGCGACGCTATCGAACTTTTTGTTAAACATGGTGGCAGGTTCTTTGATCATCATCAATACATATCTCCAAATGGCGCGAGGATTCTCATCCTTTCAGTCGGGGTTGCTGTCCATCGGTTACCTCGTGTGTATTTTAATAACAATACGTATAGGAGAGAAACTGATTAAGAAAATCGGTGCTAGAAAACCGATGATGATCGGACCATTTGTGACAAGTCTCGGAATTATACTGATGACATTGACTTTTTTAGATGATGTGCCCTATACCATCGCAGTAATTATCGGTTTTATCTTTTTCGGAAGCGGTCTTGGCCTCTATGCGACGCCATCGACAGATACAGCAGTTTCCAATTCGCCGGCAGATAAGGCGGGTGTTGCGACGGGTATCTACAAAATGGCAAGTACTCTTGGTGGATCAATCGGGATTGCAATCTGTGCAAGTGTTTTCGGTACATTATCGACGAGTCATGATGCGGGTTATGCAGCAACGGTTGGCTTAGGGATTTGTGCAAGCGTTTGTATTTTGTCCATGCTCTCCGTAATTTTCACCACACCTAAAGATTCGAAGAAGTATTCATAATGAAACAGGCTTTCCTATAGACTGGGAGAGCCTGTTTTTTTTTGAATTCTTTGGGAATCTCTCATTCAGCTCTACTAATCCACCCGCCAAACATATTTGTCACAAAAAATTTAGCGATTTTCCCGAAACCGGCTTTGCTAAGCAAACGGATAATCTCTTCTTCGGGAATAAAGGAGAGGGCGCGGACTGTTTTTTCCATCTCATCCATTTCCGCAACTGACAGATTGGTTGCGTCAAGCCAGTAGGCTTTCCAAAGCGAGAACAGCTCATCGAAAGCCGGATCATCGGGATTGCCGTACATCGTTGCCAAAACAAATGGCGCACCCGGTTTTAAGCGTTGGCGTATCGCTTTCAATTGTTGAAGCTTTTCTTCCACATCTGCAATGAAATGCAGGACAAGCATGCAAGTTGCCGCATCATGTAAATTGTTCGATGGGACTTGCTCTACCGTCCCCTCGATGAATTTCACCCGATCAACGATTTTTAAATGGACCGCTTTCATGCGGGCGCTGTCAAGCATCGGGGGCGCGGGGTCCACAGCCGTGAATGCCCACCCGGGATTTCCGGGACCCAACAAATCAAGTTCATTGCCACCCCCGGCTCCAACAATTAGCACATTTGCCTGCTGTGCCGTATGCGCACGGAGGAAAGTTTGGACGAGCCTGTACATAGAATCATAAGTGGGCAATGTCCGGCGTACTCCTTTATCGTATTCAGTCGCCATTTCTTCATCGAACGCCATTTTGTCTGTCATATCATCAAATCCTGTCATAAGTAGTAGTAACTCTTTCGATAAAGGGCTAGAAAATCCTTTCCATAGAATAGGAAATCATAAAATTAACTCATGTAAAAGAATACGATGCCTTATCCAAAACTTTTCCACTCTCTATTTATTTCCCCAATGCTATGCTAGGATAAATAGTAGAGCAATGATGTTTGAAAGAGGGGGATTTCATGTGGGGGCATGACGAAATAGAAGATCAGCTACTGGCGATTAATGGTAAAAAGGCGCCAGGTCTACTCATCATCAATGCGGAATATTTACATTCGATCTATAAAAAATGGGTGACAGGAAATATTTGGATCACAGGCGACCGGATCATCTATGCAGGGAAGGAAATGCCGCCTGTGACGGAAGGTGCGGAGATTTTTGATGCGGCAGGAAAGAAAATTGTGCCCGGTTACATCGAACCGCATGTCCATCCTTATCAGCTGTACAATCCACAAACATTTGCGGACTATGCAGCACAGCGCGGAACGACAACGTTCATTTCGGACAACCTCGTGTTGTTCCTGTCACTTGACAATGCGGCATCCTTTTCCATTCTCGACCAATTGGATGAATTGCCGTTTTCCTTTTACTGGTGGGCACGCTTTGATTCACAGACCATGCTTGAGAATGAGGCGGAATTGTTCAACTTGGATTCAATCCGACAATGGCTGGAACGCAGGGATGTCTTACTGGGTGGAGAATTGACGAACTGGCCGCGACTTATGGCGGGGGACCCGGACATGGTCGCATCCGTTCGTGCCGCGAAAGCAGCGAGTAAGAAAATTGAAGGACATTTACCAGGCGCATCCGAAAAGACCCTCGTACGCATGCGTCTTCTTGGGGTAGACGGCGATCACGAGGCGATGACGGTGGAAGAGGTCGAGGCACGCTTGCTTCATGGTTACGGGGTGACGCTTCGCCATTCGTCCATCCGTCCGGATCTTCCGAACATTTTGAAAGGGATCGTTGAGAAAAAACTGGATGTGTTTGATTCTTTGATGATGACGACGGACGGCTCAACGCCATCGTTTCATATCGACGGTGTGATGGACAAATGTATCCGCGTCGCACTTGAGGCGGGCGTTCCGCCAATCGATGCTTATCATATGGCTTCTTACACGATCGCGCGCTACTACGACATGACCGATTTACATGGAATGATTGCGACGGGACGTTATGCCACACTCAATTTCCTGGAAGATGTGTACAACCCTGTGCCGACGGATGTGTTATCGAAAGGGAAATGGTTGAAACGTGATGGCCAATCGACAGCGCCATTCCCGGACATCGATTTTTCTGAGCTGGACGCATTTGCTCCGGAATTTGACCTGCCGCTTTCGGCGTTGACGTTCGATGAACCGATCGGCATCGAAATGGTGAACGATGTCATAACGAAGCCCTATACGATTTCGATTGACACGACGGGTGACCAACTGGCGGATGGTCATGATGAAAGTTATCTGATGCTGATAGATCGAAATGGTAAGTGGCATGTAAATACTCTCATTAAAGGGTTCGCTACGAACGTCCAAGGCTTCGCTTCTTCGTATTCGTCCACGCGGGATATCATCCTGATTGGGAAAGACAAACGTGAAATGCTTCGCGCGTTCGATGAAATCAAGCAAATCGGCGGTGGGATGGTGATTGCCGAGGATGGCGGGATTGTAGCCAGGTTACCGCTTACAATCGGCGGCGGACTTTCTGCAGAACCGATGGAGACATTGATTGCACAGGAATTGGAACTGAAGCAAGCACTTGCGGAACGCGGCTACAAAAATGGGGATGCGGTCTATTCATGCCTGTTCTTGACGTCCACCCATTTACCGTACATCCGCATTACACAAATGGGGCTTTATGATGTGATGAAAAAAGAAGTAATGATTCCAGCGGAGGAAAGATAGGAGGAAATAATGAAACAGAAAAAGAGTGTCTGGCTATTGTTGATTGCCATTGTGATGCTGCTTGCAGCTTGTACGAACGAAGGGGAGGCAGAGACCCCGCTACCCCATGAAGAGGGAGATGCAATCGAACCTGAGGAGGAGCCGGTTACGCAGTATATGGCACCATTCACGGGTATCCTTTCAGAAGAGGAGATCACACGCCGACCGGTTCTTGTGACGATAAACAATCACCCGAAGGCAAGACCGCAGTCGGGGATCAGTGACGCGGACATCATCTATGAAATGGCTGCGGAAGGCAATGTCACAAGACTTTTAGCTTTATTCCAAACTGAGTTGCCGGAAGAAATAGGGCCTGTCCGTAGCGCACGGGATTATTTCGTCCATATCGCCAACGGGCTCGATGCGTTTTACGTGGCGCATGGCTACAGTCCGGACGCCGAGCAACTTTTGAATAACCGAGTTGTCGATCATGTGAACGGCATGCAGTATGATGGAACACTTTTCTGGCGTTCCAACGATCGTCGTGCACCACATAATTCCTATATATCTGAAGAAAACATTCTGACGGCTGCGGAGAAGACGGATTCCGTTATGGAAATCTCCGTACTTCCGCCATTTACTTTCCACGAATCGATTGAAGATGCTAAAATAGAGGATCAGACAGCTTCCATCGTTGTACGTTATGGTTCAGACCCGAAATTCACGAGCACTTATACGTACGATGCAATCGCAGGCACATATGGCCGGGCGGTAAATGGTGTCAGTACCGTCGACAAAGTGGATGAGGTTCCAGTTGAGTTAGCCAACATCCTTGTATTTGAAGCGACTCATCGGACCATCGATAGTATTGGCAGACAGTCCATCGATATCGAATCTGGCGGTAAAGGGATGCTTTTCCAAGCGGGCATTGCCAAAGAAATCGAATGGGAAAACCGGGATGGCGTTCTGACGCCGGTCGAAAACGGTTCACCGTCGAAACTTGTTCCGGGTAAGACATGGATTCATATTGTCTCCGCAAATCCGGGCATGGATAATTCCGTCACATATACGCCTTAAGAAATCCATTCAGAGAGAGGGAATGCTATGCAAATCGATAAAATCCGCGGTCATCAGACGGAACAGCTTTTCAAGGCGATACTCGAATTGAAAGACCTCGATGAATGCTATCAATTTTTTGATGACCTATGCACGATCAGTGAATTGCAATCACTTGCACAGCGTCTCGAAGTAGCGCAAATGCTGAAACTGCGCAAGACGTACGATACGATCCAAAATGAGACGGGTGCCAGCACGGCGACGATCTCGAGGGTCCGCCGTTGTGTCGATTACGGGTCGGGCGGATACAATATCGTGCTTGATCGGTTGTATCCAGTAGAGGTAGAAAAAAAAGACGAAACGCAATAATTGGGATCAGCACCGGGCGAGGAAAGAACTCGTCCGGTTTTTTTGGTATACTAGAAGAACGGATATTATTAGAGTAGGTGGTTGAAGATGGATTATAAAACATGGCGTCATGCCTTTAAACTAGATCCTGCAAAAACGCTGTCAGATGAACAGCTGGAATTGCTTGCGGAATCGGGAACGGATGGATTGATCGTCGGCGGATCGGACGGGGTTACACTCGAAAACGTGCTCGATTTGTTAGTCAGAGTGAGACGGTATTCCGTTCCGGTTGCGCTTGAAGTATCGACGGTCGAATCCGTGACTCCCGGCTTCGATTATTATTTCATACCGACCGTACTCAACTCCACAAATGTGGAATGGGTTAATGGACTTCATCACGCGGCTTTGCGCGAATATGGCCATATGTTGAATTGGGATGAAATCGTCATGGAAGGCTATTGCATACTGAACCCCGACTGCAAAGCTGCAGAATTGACGGGCGTCACAACGGTTCCGGACGATGAGGATGTCATTGCCTATGCCCGCATGGCTGAACATCTATTTAAATTGCCGGTATTTTATATGGAATATAGCGGGATGTATGGTAATCCTGAAATCGTTGAACTGGCAGCACGCACACTTGAAAACACGCAACTGTTTTACGGCGGCGGCATTACGAATCCTGACGAAGCCCAAACAATGGCAGCCATCGCGGATACAGTTGTTATTGGCAATATCATCTATGATGATTTGAAAGCAGCATTGGCGACAGTCAAAGCGGTACAATCGGTTTCCCGTAAACGCTAAACCTGTGTATAATGAAGAACAAACGTTCCGAAAGGCGGTAGACTATGAATACAATTGCAGAAGGCTTGCTGACAGGCATGAACCCAGAGCAAGCGCGCGCGGTGAAAAAAACGGAAGGACCGCTGTTGATCATGGCGGGGGCGGGCTCCGGAAAGACCCGCGTCCTGACACACCGGATCGCTTATTTAGTGGTGGAGAAAAACGTCTACCCATCCAACATCCTTGCAATTACATTCACCAATAAAGCGGCACGTGAAATGCGTAATCGGATCGATGGACTTCTTGGCGAGGGTACAGGCGAGCGGATGTGGGTGTCAACATTCCACTCTATGTGTGTCCGCATTTTGCGCCGGGATATCGACCGGATCGGTATGTCAAAATCGTTTTCGATCCTCGATACGACAGACCAGTTGACTGTCATTAAAGCTGTGCTGAAAGAACTGAACCTCGACCCGAAACAATATGAACCACGTTCCATGTTGAACGCGATCAGCTCTGCGAAAAACGAATGCATCAATGCAGAAGCGTACCGCGGACAGATCAATTCCCACAATCCGTATGAGAAAACGATAGCGGATGTCTATGATGGCTATACAAAGCGTTTGCGTAAAAACCAGTCCCTTGATTTTGACGATTTGATCATGATGACAATTGTCTTATTCGAGCGCGTCCCAGATGTCCTCGAATATTATCAACAGAAATTCCAGTACATCCATGTCGATGAGTATCAGGATACTAATAATTCCCAATACCGTCTTGTCAATATGTTGGCGGAAAAGTTCAAGAACTTATGTGTTGTGGGCGACTCCGACCAATCGATTTATCGATGGCGCGGTGCGGATATCGGCAACATCCTTTCTTTTGAAAAAGATTATAAAAATGCTGAAATGATTATGCTCGAGCAAAACTACCGATCGACGAAGCGTATCTTGCAAGCGGCGAATGATGTAATCACCAATAACCAAAGCCGGTACGATAAAAAATTACGGACGGACAATGACGAAGGGGATTCCATAAACGTCTATAAAGCGCGCGATGAAAAAGACGAGTCGCAGTTTGTCGTCGGTAAAATCATTGAATTGAAAGAGCAAGAGAACTTGAAACTTGATCAGTTTGCAATTCTTTACCGTACAAACGCCCAATCACGAGTCATCGAGGAATACCTCGTGAAATCGAATTTGGATTATACGATTGTAGGCGGTACGAAGTTCTATGATCGGAAAGAGATCAAAGACTTGTTGGCCTATTTACGGTTGATCGCCAATAACGAGGATGATCTCGCGCTTGCGCGGATTATCAATGAACCAAAGCGCAGCATCGGGGCGACTTCATTCGACCGGATGGCGACCTTTGCGATTGAGCATGACCGTTCCATCTTTGATGCTTTGCAAGAAGTCGATTTCATGGGGTTGACTTCGAGGGCAGCGAACGAAGTGGCCAAGTTCCGCGAGCTTATTGCGGGCTTTACACAAATGCAAGAGTATTTGTCCGTCACGGAACTAGTTGAGCAGGTGCTTGATAAAACAGGATACCGTGAAATGCTGCAAAAGGAAAAAACGATTGAATCGGAAAGCCGCCTTGAAAATATCGAAGAATTCCTATCCGTAACGGAAGCTTTCGAAAAGCGCGCAGAAGAAGACACCGGGGATCGGTCACTCGTCGCTTTCTTGACGGATCTGGCCCTGATTGCGGATATCGATTCACTTGATAAGGAAGAGAACCAATCGACGGAAAAAATCGTCCTAATGACGATGCATGCCGCGAAAGGACTTGAATTCCCTGTCGTCTTCATCATCGGTATGGAGGAAAACGTCTTCCCGCATTCCCGCTCAATGGGTGATGACGAGGAGATGGAGGAAGAGCGACGCTTGGCCTATGTGGGCATCACACGAGCAGAGCAGAAACTTTACTTAACATCGGCATCGTACCGGACGCTTTACGGACGTGCGAGCTACAATAGCCCGTCCCGCTTCATCGCGGAGATTTCTGCCGACATTACAGAAGTTATATCCGCCAATTCCGGATTCGCAATCGGCGGCGGTTCTTCCAGTCGAAATGCAGCCCCGGTCCGTTCTGCAGTCAAAAAGCCGGTATATAAGTCCAGCGGTGGTGACAAAGTGGGATGGAGAGCGGGAGACAAAGCGGTCCACAAGAAATGGGGCACCGGAATGGTGGTCAGCGTGAAGGGCATGGGTGAGGATGTTGAGCTGGACATCGCCTTCCCGGATCCTGTTGGCATCAAGCGTCTTCTCGCCAAGTTTGCACCGATAGAAAAAGGATGATAGGAGTAGAAGTCGATGGATCGAATCGAACTCGAAAAACGGGTAGAGGAATTGAATCAGTTGCTCCATGCGTATGGCCATGCTTATTACACACTCGATAAACCGCTCGTTTCAGACGCGGTATACGACCAAACAATGGAAGAACTATTGGCGATTGAAGCGCAGAACCCTGACTTGATCTATCCCGATTCCCCTTCGCAACGGGTCGGCGGGGAAATCTTGAAGGGGTTCGGAAAAGTTGTCCATGCCTTTCCGATGCTCAGTCTTTCGAACGCCTTCAACGAAGAAGACTTACGGGAGTTTGACAGACGTGTCCAAGCAGCGGCAGGTCATAATATATCCTATATTTGCGAACTGAAAATTGACGGGCTAGCCATTTCAATTCGATACGAAGATGGTCGGTTCGTCCAAGGGTCTACACGAGGGGATGGAACAGTCGGGGAAGAAATCACCGCCAACTTGAAGACCATCCGGACGATTCCCTTGCGCGTAACAGAACCGATTTCAATAGAAGTGCGCGGCGAAGCCTATATGCCGAAAAAGTCCTTTGTCCAATTGAATGCTTCTCGAGACGAAGCTGGTGAAGAGCCGTTCGCTAATCCGCGTAATGCGGCAGCGGGTTCTCTCCGGCAACTCGATCCCAAAATCGCTGCCAGCCGGAACTTGGCGATGTTCGTCTATGGCATCGGCGGTGACGGCAGTGCATATGGGCAGGATAGCCATTCAGATTCCTTGGATTATCTTCAGTCGCTTGGATTTGAAACGAATCAGGAACGGAAACGTTGTGCAACGATTGATGAAGTGATTGACTATATCGGCAAGTGGGTGGAAAAGCGCTCAAATCTGGATTACGAAATCGATGGAATTGTCGTCAAGGTAGATAACTTCGAGGATCAGGAGCAGCTCGGTTTCACTGCGAAAAGCCCGAGATGGGCAATCGCCTATAAATTCCCGGCGGAAGAAGTGGTGACCCAATTACTTGATATCGAATTGAGCGTCGGCAGAACAGGCGTCGTCACACCGACGGCAATATTGGAGCCTGTTCGTGTTGCGGGTTCTACAGTCGGGCGTGCCTCGTTGCATAATGAGGATCTAATCAAAGAAAAAGACGTCCGAATCGGCGATACGGTCATCATCCGGAAAGCGGGGGACATCATCCCTGAAGTGGTCGCGCCGCTAGTCGAAAGACGTACGGGGGATGAATTGCCGTTTGAAATGCCGGACAACTGTCCTGAATGTGATTCGGAATTGGTCCGGATTGAAGGCGAGGTTGCGCTCCGTTGCGTCAATCCAAAATGTCCTGCACAGATGAAAGAGGCGCTTATTCACTTCGTATCGCGCAATGCCATGAATATCGAAGGTATTGGTGAACGAGTTGTTGACCAATTGTACCGAGCGGAGCTTGTCCAAGATGTATCCGATTTGTATACATTGACGAGAGAGCAATTGATCGAACTCGAACGAATGGGCGAGAAATCTGTCTCGAATTTGTTAACAGCCATCGAATCATCCAAAGCGAACTCCATGGAGAAAATGCTTTTTGGACTTGGCATCCGTCATGTCGGTGAAAAAGCGGCAACCATTTTGTCGGAGGAATTCGGGACACTGGCAGCTTTAATGGAAGCGGATGTAGAACGGCTGGTATCGATCCATGAGATCGGCGACAAAGTGGCTGACTCAATCACAACCTATTTCAGCAACGAAGACGTGCTCGAAGTGCTTCGTAAGCTGGAGTCATATGGTGTGAATATGACGTATAAAGGGCGCGCCAAACAGGATGTACCTACGGATGGACCATTTGCCGGGAAGACAGTCGTGCTGACAGGGAAATTATCCATTCTGACACGTGGCGAAGCGAAAGAGAAGATTGAAGCGTTTGGTGGCAAAGTGAGCGGAAGCGTAAGTAAAAAAACGGATCTCGTCATCGCAGGGGAAGATGCGGGATCGAAATTGGCAAAAGCCGAAGAACTCGGAATCACTGTTTGGGATGAAGAAACATTGGTTGAGGCATTTGGCGAGAAGGGGTAATGACACGATGAAAAGGATATGGCTAATCTCTGGGTTAGCAGGAATTCTACTGCTAGGGGGATGTCTTTCACCATCCGAGGAGGATGAAGAGGGCGTCATCCAGGAGAATGAGGAAAGTGTTGAAGAGACCGTCATGATTCCAGACGTCAAATTGAAGGATGATTTTTACCGGACACTTCTCCCTTTTAAGAAAAGTGCGAGCCGTGGTCTCATCGTCAGCAATATCTATACGAAATATGACATGCAGGAAGCGGAGGAAGGGCTGTTACGGTTGTCGACGCAAAAATTCGATCCGGACACACACTTTTTTCAGGAAGGGCAATACATCGATAAGGATACAGCTCGTTCTTGGTTGTCCAGAAGCTCTGCAGATGAAGCGGGGCTGAATCCGCCTGCGAAAGAAGGTTTGACAGAAGAGCAAGTTGCGGAACAATCGCCGAATTATCTTGCGCATATCGTTGAGCAGAATTATCTAATCATGACGGATGACAATAAAGTCAGGTTAGATGGGATTTCAATCGGGCTTGCCTTAAACTCAGTCAGCTATTCGAGAAGTGGTAGGGAAACCAAAATACCCGATGACGTGCTTGAAAGAGAAGGGATGAAAATGGCTGAGGAAGTTGTTCGCCGAGTGCGGGCAATGGACGGCCTAGCAGATGTTCCGATACTGGTCGCCCTATTTAAGCAGGAAAGCCGGAATTCCATCACCCCAGGTACGTATTTTGCGACAGCAGTAGCGGAAAGAGGCAAAGCGGCTCCTGTTGGTTGGAAAGAAGTGAAAGAGCAATACGTCGTGTTCCCTGCTTCATCCGAGACGGAGAATTACCGGGATATTAATATGGTGTTCGAACATCTTAAGCAGGATGTCGATGCCTATTTCCCGAGTTTCGTCAACGTCATCGGTAAAGGGTTTTATAAGGATGGAAACTTGCAATCCATCCGCATCGAGGTTCCAATCCAATTTTTTGGGACGAGTGAAACGATTGGCTTCACGCAGTATTTGACAGGGCTCATTGTCAAGTATTTCCCGAATACCTATACGGAAGTGAGTATCACATCCGCCAATGGACCGGAAGCGCTCATTGTCAGCGAACCGGGAAAAGATGAACCTTTTGTCCATCTATATGGTTATTGAGAGATATAAGTTGAACATCTATACGAACTAAGCGTAGACGACCCCCATAGTGGATTTAAAGGATTTTTTTATTTCAACGCATCCAGTAACTTTTCTTCACAATTAGAAGGTGTTATGATTAATCGTACAATGTATGTGTGAAAGACGAGGAGGAAAGAAAATGACAGTAGTTTCAGCTGAAGAAGTGAAATATTTAGCAGGCCGCATCAAGCTAGCCATGCCGGATGCAGAAGCGGAAATGTACGCGAAAGAACTTAGCGAGATGGTCGGTTTCATCGGGAAATTACAGGAAGTGGATACGGAGCAAGTAGCCCCGACAACACATCCTTTACAAATGGTGAACGTATTGCGCAAAGACGTACCGGTAGATGTACTCGACCGTGAAGAGATGTTGAAAAGCGTGAAAGAGCATGAAGCTGGACAGATTAAAGTGCCGACCATCATTTGATGGACGGATTCGGGGAGGAAAAACAAATGACGTTATTGAACAAGTCGGCAGCAGAACTTCAGTCGCTTTTACATAGCCGGGAACTGTCTGTCAAAGAACTGACGGAAGAATCACTGGCGCGCATAGCGAAAATGGATGAAAGTTTACAAGCATTCCTTTCGACCAATGACACGAATGCACTGGCTAAAGCAGAAGAATTGGACAAGCAGCCGTTGGAAGGCCGAGGACCACTCTTCGGTTTACCGATCGGACTGAAAGATAATATCGTAACAAAAGGTATCAACACAACTGCCGGAAGTAAGATGTTAGACGGCTTTGTTCCTGTCTACGATGCGACTGTTGTTGAAAAGCTCAACGAGGCGGGTATGGTAGTCGTCGGGAAACTGAATATGGATGAGTTTGCAATGGGTTCTACAACTGAAAATTCGGCGTTCCAGAAGACGCATAACCCTTGGAATTTGGACCATGTCCCGGGAGGATCTTCAGGCGGTTCCGCAGCAGCGGTTGCAGCTGGCGAAGTCCCATTTGCGCTCGGATCTGATACAGGCGGTTCAGTTCGTCAACCTGCAGCATTTTGTGGCGTTGTCGGCATGAAACCGACATATGGCCGTGTGTCCCGTTTCGGTCTTGTCGCGTATGCATCATCGCTTGACCAAATTGGAACAATCACACGTAATGTAGAAGACAACGCTCTACTACTTGGTGCCATCTCAGGATTGGACCCGAAAGACTCCATGACTTCACCGCAAGAAGTGCCGGATTTCCAGGCTGCACTGACAGGCGATGTGAAGGGCTTGAAAATCGGAGTTCCAAAAGAATATCTTGGTGAAGGCGTTTCAGAAGAAGTGAAAAAAGCAGTGCAGGAAGCTTTACAGACACTGCAATCACTAGGTGCTGAATGGGAAGAAGTATCCCTTCCGAATTTACAATACGCGGCAGAAGCTTACTATGTTATCGCAACATCTGAAGCGACGTCCAACCTTGCCCGTTTTGACGGCATACGTTACGGTCACAGTGCGGAAGATGTCCATGATCTAGAAGAACTCTATGCCCGTTCCCGTTCAGAAGGCTTCGGGGATGAAGTGAAGAAACGTATTTTATTCGGAACATATGCATTAGGTGCGGCCCACCATGAAGATGTTTTCGTGAAAGCACAAAAAGTCCGTACAATAATCGCAGAGGATTTCGCACAAGCATTTGAAAAATACGATGTCATTATCGGGCCATCATCGGCTACAACTGCTTATAAAATCGGTGAAACGAACAAAGATCCATTGGCGTTATATGCGAATGATATGCTGACGGTACCGGTCAATCTTGCTGGTATACCGGCCATTTCGATACCATGCGGATTTGCGGATGGATTGCCGATCGGCTTGCAGATTATCGGTAAACATTTCGATGAAGCGACACTTTACAAAGTAGCGCATGCATTTGAAAAAGCGACCGATTTCCATACACAAACTCCAGCGATAGGGGAGGGGAAATAACTTATGAACTTTGAAACGATTTGTGGACTTGAGGTCCACGTAGAACTCAAAACAGATACAAAAATCATGTCGCCTGCTCCGGCCCATTTCGGCGCGGAACCGAATATGAATATCCACGTAACCGATTTGGCTTACCCGGGCGTTCTACCAACACTGAACGAACGTGCAATCGAATACGGCATGAAGGCTGCACTGGCACTTAACTGTGAAATCGCACCAATCATGAATTTCGACCGGAAGCACTATTTCTATCCGGATAATCCGAAAGCGTACCAAATTTCCCAAGACGACCGACCAATCGGCGCAAATGGCTGGGTTGAAATCGAAGTCGAAGGTAAAAAGAAGAAAATCCGTATCGAACGTGTCCACCTTGAGGAAGATGCGGGGAAACTGACGCATACCGATGAAGGGCACTCCCTTGTGGACTTGAATAGACAAGGAACACCGCTGATTGAAATCGTCACGGAAGCCGACGTCCGATCACCGGAAGAAGCGTATGCATTCCTTGAAAAACTGAAAGCAATCATCCAATATACGGGTGTTTCCGATGTCCGTATGGAAGAAGGATCACTTCGTTGTGATGCGAATATTTCCCTTCGTCCTTTCGGGCAAGAGGAATTCGGTACGAAAACGGAACTGAAAAACTTGAACTCCTTCAACTTCGTCCGTAGAGGGATGGCTTATGAAGTCGAGCGTCAGGAACAGATTTTACTAGCAGGCGGGACAATCGAGCAAGAAACACGCCGGTACGACGAAGCAACGGGTAAAACATTGCTCATGCGTGTCAAAGGCCAAGCAAACGATTATCTTTTCATACCTGAGCCGGATCTGACAGATATCCACATCGACGAGGCATGGATTGAACGGGTTCGTGCAGAAATTCCTGAGCTACCTGATGCGCGGAAAGAACGCTATGTAAGCGAACTGGATCTACCTGAATACGATGCTATGGTATTGACATTGACGAAAGAAATGTCCGATTTCTTCGATGCGACAGTGACAGCCGGTGCAGATGCGAAGCTTGCTTCCAACTGGCTCATGGGTGAGGTTTCGGCTTATTTGAACGCTGAGCAAAAGGAACTGCACGAAACAGCATTGACGCCGGAAGGACTTGCCAGCATGGTTAAGCTTATTACAGATGGTACAATCTCTTCCAAAATCGCGAAAAAAGTGTTTAAGGAATTGATTGATAACGGTGGGGACGCAGCTGACATCGTCAAAGCGAAAGGTCTCGTTCAAATTTCCGACGAAGGCACGCTTCGCACGATGGTCAATGAAACATTGGATGCAAACGCACAATCCATCGAAGACTTTAAAAACGGGAAAGACCGCGCAATCGGTTTCCTCGTTGGTCAAATTATGAAAGCGACGAAAGGGCAAGCTAACCCTCCACTCGTCAATAAAATTCTTCTCGAGGAAATCGGGAAGCGCTAATAAGTTAGAAGACGCCCTGTACAGGGCGTCTTGTTTTGTATGGTAGCAAAGTTCAGATTTGCTGATCACTTGCTGGTAATCGCCCGGTGAACACTGATAATTCAGAGGCCTTCTGCTTTTTTGACGTCTAGGCTCCAGCGCTAGGAGTTCGGGTCATGCAGTCGTTTCGACAGGACGTCGCGTACTTAGACTGCGTACCTTTAATGACCAGGCGCTTCCGCTTTTGATTGTAATCCTGGAATTTGATTCAAACGAAGGGACGCCGTACAATTAGGAAAAGGAGTGTGTTCTTGATGAAAACAGAGAAACAGTATTTCGATGAGGCAATTTCACTCACACAGTATATGGACAAAATGGAAAGTCATAAAGAAAGCAGTTTTCAAATTTACGAACAGTTCGAAGTGCCACAGGATGATGAATTCATCGAGCTTTTAAAAGTGAAAAAACCGAATATTCTTATCATAACAGAGGATTGGTGCGGGGATGCTATGATGAACAATCCGATCTTGCGGAGAATTGCGGAAGCAGCAGATTTAGATGTCCGTGCAGTTTACCGTGATGCAGATACGGATTTGATTGACAGACATCTGACAAACGGTGGCAGGTCAATCCCTGTGTACCTATTGTTAAATGCCGAAGGGGAAGTGGAAGCGAAATGGGGACCACGTGCCGCTCCCATCCAGGAGTATGTCATGGGGCTACGCAAAGACATGCCACCGGCGGATGCACCTGAATATAAAGAGAAACAGCAAGAGTTCATCAAGCGTTTGACAGCTGAATATACGACAAAACCTGAATTATGGTTGACGGTATATGATGATCTCCGTAAAACGTTTCTTCCGGCGGTACAAAAGCAAGCCTAAGGAATTCAAGCGCATTTCAACGAACAGCTGCAGCCGATTAGGCGAAGCTGACGTCTTATTAAGATACTATCATTTGTACGAATAGAGAGGGACATCGCATGAAACGTGCACGAATTATTTATAATCCGACTTCAGGGCGCGAAGTTTTTCGCAGACATCTTGGAGAAGTGTTACAGAAGTTTGAAAAGGCCGGTTATGAAACATCCTGTCATGCGACCGCTGGGGAAGGCGATGCCACGGTAGCGGCAAAGCAGGCTGTGGAAAGGGGCTTTGATCTCATTGTGGCGGCAGGTGGAGATGGCACTTTGAACGAAGTCGTAGCGGGCGTAAGCGCATTCGAAGAACGCCCTCAAATTGGTTTAATACCGACGGGGACGACGAATGACTTTGCACGTGCGCTACGGATTCCGCGGGATATCGATGATGCAGTTGACATTATTCTTCGCGGCGAAACGATTCCGGTCGATGTCGGAACGATGAACGGTCGTCATTTCATCAATATCGCTGGCGGTGGTAGAATGACCGAATTGACATATGATGTGCCAAGTAAACTGAAAACGGTTCTTGGACAACTTGCCTATTACTTGAAAGGGATCGAAATGTTGCCGTCCATCCACTCAAGCCCCGTCAGGATTGAATACGACGGCGAAGTGTTTGATGGTGAAGTAATGTTGTTCCTGATTGGCTTGACAAATTCGGTCGGAGGTTTTGAAAAACTTGCACCAGGTTCAAGCATTAACGATGGGAAATTTACCTTGCTAATCTTAAAAAAGTGCAATATCGCCGAATTCATTCGCGTCGTTTCCCTTGCACTTAGAGGCGAACACCTTGGCGATCCACTCGTCATTTCTAGCAAAGCGGAAAAAATTACGATCACTTCATCTGAGGAAGTTCTTCTGAATTTGGATGGGGAATATGGCGGTGCACTACCGGCGACGTTCGAAAATCTGTGCAGGCATATCGAGATGTTTGCGCCGGTGGACGAGCTGAGGGAAGAGGATCGGATTTCAATTTAATATAGCGGGATGCTAAAAAGCTGTATAGATGCCGAACTCGGCAATCCATACAGCTTTTTTCAAATCGCTTAAATCAAATGAAATCAATCGCTTGGCCCTGATCACCGGCCAATTCCGGCAAATCCTTGACGGGGATCCAACGGTGGCAAAATGTCATGCCGTCGTCTTTTCCGGTGCTCTCCACAAGATGTTCCCATCTGGTCTGTCCGTTCCCGATAAATGCAAGATGAAAAATATTGCGTTCGTATACAACATCACGATTCATTGGAAAATAATTTGTTTTATTCACTTTGCCTTTCAACTCGAGATCCTCACGTGGAATGCCTGTTTCCTCTTCAATTTCGCGATAGAGCGCATCGATGAGAAGTTCGTCTTCCTCGATGGTACCACCGGGAACTTGCAGACCCGCATCCGGATTGTCCTTTTGTTCGAACACAAGGATTTCGCGTCCGTCTTCTTCCTCTTTCGTAATATAAGCTAGTACTTTCCTTTTTAACTCCATTGTGCCCACCGTTGCCAAAAACCTATAAAAATCTATACGCCTTGTTTGCTACCTGCTTCATCGTGCCTGCTTTTGCCGTAGCTACTCGGACACTCCACGGGCGTCACCACGATTGCAACGAATCCTACACAGTAGCAGTATCTTTTAAATGGTTAACCTGCTAATTGCCCTGCCATTCACAAATTCAATGCAGCATTCAAATCCCAATCTATCCTTAACCCACATTTGCATGCATAGACAAGGTACTTCAGCTTAAAATCTTTCTGGATTTCATCGCATGAAGAACACTTTTTAGAGGACGGTAAGAAACAATCAATCCTTTGTGAATTTAATGTCATATATTCCACTTGGCGGGAGAATACCTTAATCTAGTGCATTTCAATTTCTTTGGACAGGTGGCGATTTTTCATCTTCTTTCTCACATTCAAATCTTCCATCACAACTTCGCAATTGCGATCGTCGCTTGGAGAATATGATTGGCATAGATGCTTGTCAATCGCCTGTGTAGGTGTCATATGTTTTTAGATTTTTATACAGTTGCGTGTTTTGACGTAACGGTCTCCTCCTTATCCATTTCATATTTACGGAAAACGCTTCTCTGCAACTTACGAAGGCGCTTCTCGAACTTGTGTACTTCTTTTGTCTTATTAACTCCTGTTGCCATGTGAGAGGCCAATTATAAACCCATCTGGCAGTATCTCCCTGAATTCCACATTAAAAAACCTTCGTACAAATACACTTACCCCTAGAACGGAAAAATAAGCATAATATTAATAGACTTTTATCTGCTTTTATAGATAGTTTTATGCTGTTCATATGCCTCTCTTTAATTTACACATTATACACCCAATTCGGAATATTCTCAAGTGGTTTTTTCGGTTGTCTTATAGAAATTTATTTATCTGTCTGAAAATGATTCATCGGTATCCTGAAAGGGAAACATGATACCGATGAGTATTGGGTATATATAGGTTGAAAAATATAGTTGAAAGGACGTAGTGCCCGATGTACAAATTACAGGAAAAACGTCTAGTGTGGCTTGCATTTATCATTGCGGGGATTATGCTGTTTTCGATTTTGGGCCGGGTATTTGGAAGTTGAGGGGGAGGAATTCAGTTGGGAAATGAAGAAGCTGTCTTTTTTTCGCGCGTTTTAACAGAAACGACATTATCTTTCCATATCATTTACGCAACAATCGGCGTCGGCGTACCGCTGATGATCATGATTGCCCAATATGTCGGCATCAAGAGAAATGATGAACACTATATTTTACTGGCCAGACGATGGGCGCGCGGTTTTGTCATCACGGTTGCGGTCGGTGTCGTGACCGGAACGGCTATCGGTTTACAGTTATCACTGTTATGGCCGAACTTCATGGAGCTCGCCGGGAATGTCATCGCGCTTCCGTTATTCATGGAAACGTTCGCATTCTTTTTTGAAGCGATTTTCCTAGGTATCTATTTGTATACATGGGATCGGTTTGAAAATCAGAAGAAACATTTACTGTTGCTGATTCCGGTAGCAATCGGGGCTTCATTCTCCGCGGTTTTCATCACCATCGTCAATGCATTCATGAATGCACCGCAAGGGTTCGACATCGTCAACGGTGAACTGGTCAACATCAACCCGCTGCTCGCGATGCTGAACCCTGCAATGCCGACGAAAGTGGCGCACGTAGTCGTTACGGCATATATGACCGCAGCGTTTGTACTGGCATCGATTGCAGCATTCCGCCTGTTGAAAGGTTCGAATCATGTGTACCATAAAAAGGCGCTTTTCTTGACGATGAAAGTCGGTCTTGTTTTTTCAATTGCCACAGTGATTATCGGTGATTTCTCGGGGAAATATCTAGCTGAGTATCAGCCCGAAAAGCTGGCTGCCGCCGAATGGCATTTTGAAACGGAGGAGAATGCAACACTCATTCTTCTTGGCGTACTGGATGACGAAGAAGTGAAATATGCCATTAAAATACCTTATGCATTAAGCATACTTGCATACGGTGTTCCCAGTGCCGAGGTAATTGGACTCGACCAGTTCCCCGAGGATGAAATTCCACCGTTGTACATCCATTACCTGTTCGCGATTATGGTGTTGATTGGCATGTGGATGATCATGTTTTCCGGCGTGTTCTGGATCGGGACGATACGACACTGGAAGATGGTGACGTCCAAATGGTTCCGCTGGCTAATCGTATTAGGTGGACCGTTGTCAATCATAGCTATCGAGGCTGGCTGGTGGCTCGCTGAGGTCGGCAGGCAGCCGTGGATTCTAAGAGGCTTGATGCGTACGCAGGATGCGGCGACGACAAGTGGCCATGTAGATAAGATGCTTATCCTGTTCTCTCTTCTCTATCTCGTGCTAGGAATCGGCAGTGTAGTCGTCCTGCGAAGAATGTTTAAAAATAATCCGGTCGAACGTGAAATCAAAGACCGCGATAGTAGGAAAGGCGGTGACATGTTATGACTCTCGAAATCCTCGGCATATCCGTCTTATGGACGTTCTTGTTTGGTTATATACTTGTCGGCGCCATTGACTTCGGAGCGGGCTTCTTCAATGCCTATAGTCTGCTGACAGGTAAAACACGCATTTTGACGCACGTCATCCAGCGCTATTTGTCGCCGGTCTGGGAAGTGACGAATGTTTTCCTCGTCTTTTTCTTCGTCGGGATTATCGGATTCTTCCCGAAGACGGCGTTTTACTACGGGACGATATTGCTCGTTCCGGTAAGCATTGGCATCATTTTGCTGGCGATTCGTGGCTCGTATTACGCGTTCGAAACATACGGTGCACGAGGCCATAAAGGCTATTCGTTCATGTACGGACTGGCCGGTATCCTTATTCCGGCTTCCTTATCAATCGTTTTGACGATATCGGAAGGCGGCTTCGTCGAAATGGTGGACGGTAATCCGGTACTCGATTATTGGCTGCTATTCACAAGCCCGCTGACGTGGTCGATTGTCGTGTTGAGCATTGCGGCAACCCTGTACATTTCCGCCGTGTTCCTGACGTGGTATGCCAATAAGGCGAGGGACGTGGAGGCGACAAATCTTCTGCGGAAATATGCGCTCATCTGGGCTTTGCCGACAATCGTAACTGCGGGCGGCATTATCGTAGAACTCAGGGACCATAACCCGGAGCATTATAGCAACATCCAAAACTTCTGGCCGATGTTCTTGATCTCGTTCATCCTGTTTGTCGGGACGGTTTGGCTACTTTGGAAACGACGGAACTACGGACTCGCATTCATGCTATTGTTCGGACAATTCGTTTTTGCTTTCTTTGGCTACGGTGCATCACATTATCCGTATCTGCTGTACCCATACCTGACGATTTACGACAGCTTTACGAATCCAGCTATGGCAATTTCGCTTGTCATTGTTTTCATCATGGGGCTTGGACTACTAATCCCGTCCTTGTATTTGCTGATGCGCCTGTTCTTGTTTGATAAAGACTATGTCCGTGGAAAAGGCGATTACCATGCGTAAAGGAGGAAGATTTTCATGCATGACTTTTTAATTTTCTATGCACCGTTCATCGTACTAATCGGCGCGTTGGTTGTCGCATTTGTCGTTGCACCGATGGACGGAGCGGTGAGGAAAAGCGCGGAGAAGGATAAATGATGAGTGGGATGCAGACGTCGTAGTGGCGTCTGTTTTTTTAGATGTGTGTGAAGTTGTTTAGTTGTATGTACGTTGCGGGATTATGGTAAAACGTTGAGGGGTTTCACGTTAGCGTTGTCTAGTTTGGAGAGAATGTTACGAACTTTGCGGAACAATGCGGAATCTCCATTTTTACCTTCTCCGTGGTAAACTATAGACATCTGAAATTTGGAGGAAAAAACAATGGCTTTTAGTGTAAATAGAAATGATCGCCTCAACGTCTTTGTGGAGGATTTAACGCATGACGGCTCCGGAGTTGCGAAAGTGGATGGCTATCCGCTGTTCATTCCCGGCACACTTCCTGGTGAAGAGGTTGAAATCCAAGTTGGAAAAACGTTGAAGAACTATGGCTTTGCGCGCCTATTGAATGTGACGAAAGCATCGCCCGATCGCGTTGAACCGCCTTGCCATGTGTTTTGGGAATGCGGCGGCTGCCAAATGCAGCATTTATCCTATGAGGGTCAACTTATTCAGAAAAGGAAGACGGTACGTGACGTGATGGATCGTATTGCAAAACTACCTCACGTACCCGTCCATCCGGTGAAGGGGATGGAAGATCCTTGGCGTTACCGCAATAAATCACAGATCCCTTTCAGTGAAAGGGACGGAAAAGTGGTATCCGGTTTCTATAAATCCCGCACACACCACATCGTCGACACAGACGTCTGTATTATTCAAAGTGAGGAAGCGGACGTGCTGATGTCTATGTTGAAACATGAAATGTACGCCTTAGGGCTCGATGCATATGACGAAAAGACCCACCGCGGCATGCTGCGGCATCTGATTGTCCGCAAAGGTCGTGCCACAGGTGAAATCATGGTCGTCCTAGTCACACGCAAAAAGAAATTCCCGCAAAAAGACGAAGTGGTCGAACTCATTAAACGTGTCGTTCCTGAGGTAACGTCCATCATGCAAAACGTCAACGATCAGAAGACCAACGTCATTTTCGGTGATGAAACGATTTTACTTTACGGCAAATCCGTCATCATCGATTCCATCGGTGATATCGATTTCGAAATTTCCGCACGCTCCTTCTATCAAGTGAACCCGGAACAAACGGAAGTTCTCTACGGACAGGCGCTCGAATATGCACAGCTGTCAGGAAACGAATCCGTCATCGACGCCTATTGCGGTATCGGCACGATATCCCTGTTCCTCGCACAAAATGCGAAAGAAGTGTACGGCGTTGAAATCGTCCCACAAGCAATTGAAGACGCAAAACGCAATGCAGCATTGAACGGTATCGACAATGCCTATTTCGAAGCAGGTCCTGCAGAGGTCGTCATTCCGAAATGGTACGCGGATGGAAAACGATTTGATGTATTAGTCGTTGACCCGCCACGCAAAGGCTGTGACGAAGAACTGTTAAAAACGATTTTGGAATATAAGCCGAAACGCGTCGTCTACGTTTCCTGTAATCCGGGTACGCTTGCGCGTGATTTACGCATACTGGAAGATGGCGGTTACCGAACGCAGGAAGTCCAACCGGTGGATATGTTCCCGCATTCGAGTCATGTGGAGTGTGTAGCTTGGTTGGAATTTGAAATAAAATATTGAATAGTTAGTGGAGAGTCGAGGTTAACTTGATTCTCCACTTTTCTTATTGAGTGATTTATGCAAATCATCATGTAACTGGCTATACTGTATAGAAAGGGTTCCAAAGGTACCAGTGACGCCAAGATTTACAGAGAAATTTACTGGAGAGTATTAATGTTTGAATGGAAGCGCAAGAACCACCTTCCTATTAGGCAATTGGAGCAAACATCAAGTTAACTTTTGTTGCTACCAATAGGCTTTAGATTAGATTGAACATCATTATTTATTCGGTAGAAATAGTCGTTTTTGATGATGAGAGTGTATTATCCATCAGCTAATGCGCTTGTTCAATTAAATTAGGTCAGTTCAAAGCAATATCTCTTTGAAGACTTTGCTTTAATAGAACGATTAGAAATGAAACAGGAAGGATAAGGGATATATATGTAATTTATTCGTGGTATTAGAAGCGTATATAGCTAAGAATATAGAAGCGATATCTAATAGCTTATGAGCGCTAAAGACTAAGCGTTAAAGTCAAAGCAAGGGATTGAAAAAGAAATTCCAATTTTTGGGGAATGGATTTTAAGCGTAATGCTCTTTTATTCGGAGATGATGAAGAAGATACGTTTCACCAATTAAAGTTGGTATACATGGAAAAAACATGGACGAAGTCGTCTTTGGTATGAGCGTGTAAATATCCATCACCCGTATGTGCTTGTTAAACGAAAATAAGGTCAACCTTTCAACAGTAACCTTTTTTGAGAATGTGGCTTTAATAACCATAGATGCAGGGAAATTCGAGTCCGAAGAAGTCTAAAGGTCATGCGTTTTATATTGTGAGATGGAAACAATGAACGTAAGAATGAGATTAAATTGAGAATGAGAACGATTATTTTGATATTATCTATTTTAGGAATGACGATTTTAGTAGGTTGTCAATCACAAACGGCGGAAACGATGGTTCTTTTAGATGAAAAGATTTCTGCATTGAAAATTTCAAAATCAAATGGATTTGGCGGAATGAATGAAGACTATTTGCATTCTTATACCGATGCCGAATCAATTGAGACATTCAGTAATGCAATTACAACCGCCCAAAAACAAATGGGAAAAGTAGATGTAGCGGAATCAAATTGATGTGATGGTTGAATACACTTCAGCGGAAGGTTAGTTTTAAACGATCGTATTCATTTGTGGTGGGAAAGGAAAATGAAAAAAGTATGTTCATGTACATCGGGAATGATGAAATTGATCTCACTACTCCCAAAATGACAGAGAAGTTAAGAACGTTAATACTTTCAGGTGTATAAGCAATATGTCATGATGAGGTGGTTTAACATGAATATGTGCGGAGGCTATCTTCCAAGAGATAAGTATGATTTAATTTTGGGGTACCTGTACAAGAATGAATTCAGAAATAGTTTGCTGCACAGGCATGCTAAATTAGGGGTTATATAGAAAATAATAGGATGGTGCTTCCATGATTGGTATGGGCTATCGGACGATAAAGACTGCTGTAGGAGCAGGGCTGGCAATTTGGATTGCGAGTTTATTGGATTTGGAATTTGCCACATTTGCAGCAATTATTGTTATTATGTGTATCGAGAAAACGAAAAAAAAGACATTAATTACAATTAAGGATAAATTCTTCGCCTCTCTTTTATCTTTGATTCTTGGTGCTTTGTTGTTTGAAGTATTAGGTTATTATCCCATTGTCTTTTCCTTATTTATCTTATTATTTGTTCCAATCCTTGTAAGAGTTTCGTATTCAGGGCGGTTTCGTCACTAGTATGGTGGTCGTATTACATGTTTATGCGGTAGAGAATGCTAACTCGGCTATGTTTCTGAACGAGCTCTATATTATTTTCATCGGTATGGGAATTGCTCTTCTCGTCAATAGTTTCATGCCAAATTTCAAGCAAGATATTGAAACTTTTAAGAAGGAGATTGAACAAAATTTGAAATTATTCTCTTTGAATTCTCTGCCCATTTAAGGGATAGTGAGCGAAACAGGGACGGAAAAGAAATACTTGAGGTAGAGGATTTGATAAATCAATCCAAAAGTATTGGCATTCAAGATGTAGAAAATCATCTGTTGAGAAAACAAAATAAAGATTATTATTATGTGGAAATGCGAGAAGATCAACTTGAACTCCTAAAACATATGATGAAAATCGTTGCTATTTTCTCTTCATCCAACGTAGAGTCAAACAGAAAGAAATGCTTGCAGAGTTCTTGGAAAATTTAAGTGAGAACGTTCATTCGGGAGATACAACAGATATTTCATTAAATGAGTTAGAGGAATTAAATGCATTGATCCGCAAGATGGATTTGCCGAAGACAAGAGAAGAATTTGAAGTAAGGGCGAATCTATTTTATTTGACTTGTGAAATGAAAAACTATTTAAACATAAAGAAAAAACTTTTTGCAAAAAGAAGTCGATAGTGGAAGGAGCCTTTCCAAGTTTGAAAAAAATCTGTGCAAAAAAATGTAGGTGAATACACGTATATTATGTTATTTGTCTACCGTCAGCAATCCACACACGTGGAGTGTGTGGATTGGTTGGAGTTGAGCAACTAAATTAACCCTTGCTAGATAAAATCTACAATTTACTAATTCAATCCTGATTTCGTGAAAATACACATTTGCGAATTCGGGTTTTTTATGACAAAAAATCTCATTCAATTGAGCATAGTGGAGCAAGGCAACGCAGTTGAGTTTGGCTTCTTTTATAAGCTATAGTGGATAGGAAGTAGAATAGTTATAATAGTGGAAATATTGACAGGATAATAGTAACTAGCTAGAAAGGTATTCCTTTTCACAGGAGTGGCTAGACTTGTAGCGAACTAAAAGAAGTATAGTAAAGTCAGAGTAGGTGGGTATATGTCGGAAAGAAAAGATGAAATTATATTAAGAGGGCTTAAAGAAAATAATTTAAAAAATGTAAATTTAAATATACCCAAAGAAAAAATCATCGTATTTACCGGTCTTTCAGGCTCGGGAAAGAGTTCCGTTGTGTTTGATACGCTAGCATCTGAAAGCAGAAGACAAATGACGTTAAACTATCCTCTTTATGTCAGAAACCAAATGCCTAGGTACGAAAGACCTCACGCCGATCTTATGCAAAATTTAAGCCCAGTTGTAGTGGTAGAGCAAAGGCCGGTAGGAGGTAATCCCCGCTCAACAGTTGGCTCCTATATGGATATCAATCCACTCATTCGACTTTTGTTTTCAAGAATAGGAAAACCATCTATAGGTTCCGCTACAGACTTTTCGAGTCAAAGTTCGTTTGGCAGATGTCCAGAATGTAGTGGATACGGTGAGGTCATTGCACCAGATCTAAATAAGATGATTGATTTTGAGAAGTCACTTCGCGAATATGCAGTGAAATTTAAACCATTATCACCTTCAGGCTGGCAGGGGAGATGGATGATGACGGGTGGATTATTTGATCCGGATAAACCGATAAAAGACTACTCAGAAGAAAAATACCACTTGCTCGTATATGGTCCCCGCGAAGGTGAGAGAGTGTATGCACCGTTTCACACAAAAAATGGCCCTCAAGCTCATGAGTGGGATGGGTTATTGCCTCGATTTACACGCCTATACATCAATAGAGATGTTTCAAAGCTGAAAGAAATAAACCAAGATGACGTCTTAGCCGTCTCCACTCAAGCCTTCTGTCCAACATGCCAAGGTTCAGGGTTGAATCCAAAGGTATTGGCATGTAAAATCAACCAGTTAAATATCGTGGATTACGATCGATTAGAGCTGACAGAACTACTTGAGGAGCTCAAGAACATACAAAGTCCCATGGGGGAATCGATAGCACGACAAGCAATCCCGCCTATCAACCAACTCGTTCAAATGGGATTAGGGTATTTGAGTCTTTCTAGAAAAATGGGCACCTTATCGGGTGGAGAAGCGCAACGAGTTAAAATCGCTCGTCATTTGGGAAGCAGCCTCAATAATATCACCTACATTTTTGACGAACCAAGTGCAGGACTCCATCCAGAAGAAGTGGAACTGTTAATACAGATGATGAAAAGTCTTAAAGAGCAACATAATACCATCATTGTCATTGAGCACGATTTAGCGGTAATAAAAGTGGCGGATGAAATAATCGAGATGGGACCAGGAGCAGGTGTGAATGGAGGAGAGGTTGTCTATCAAGGAAAACTAGATGGACTTAAAAACGCTAAAGCTGCAACCAGCCTAAACCACAAGCTGAAATTCAACAAAAATCCAAGATCTTTCGAAAGTTATTTTAATGTAAAGGAAGCTAGTAACAATAACTTGAGAAATATAAGCGTAATGATTCCTAAAAATGTCTTGGTTTCTATATGTGGAGCATCTGGTTCAGGTAAAAGCTCATTAATGTTGGGAGCATTTGTAGAAAGTTATCCAGAAACCATAGTGGTAGGGCAAGGCAGCATAGGAATCTCTAGCCGTTCGACACTCGCTACCTATATGGGAATCATGGATGATATTCGCTCCCTATTTTCAAAAGAAACGGGACAACCAGCAGGTTTGTTCAGCTTTAACTCTTTAGGAGCATGTCCGATCTGCAAAGGAAAAGGTGTCCTAACGCCAGACGTAGCATTTGCAGATCCAGTGACAATCCCCTGTGAAGCGTGTAGTGGTTCGAGATATTCAGACGAAACACTGTCCTATCGATATCAAGATAAAAATATAGTGGAGATTTTGGAGTTAACGATAGAAGAGGCTGCTGACTTTATTAAATTGCCGAAGATCATTAAAAGAGTGAATACGCTTAAAGACGTAGGGTTAGGCTACCTCACACTTGGACAGACCACAAGTTCTCTAAGCGGAGGAGAACTCCAACGTTTAAAACTGGCCAGCCACTTACAAAAAGAAGGACAAATCTACTTATTAGATGAGCCCTCTTTAGGGCTGCACACAAAAGATAATGGAAAACTCTTAGATGTATTTCAAAAACTTGTAAACAGAGGTAATTCTGTAATCATCATCGAACACAATCTAGACTTTATAGCGGCCAGTGACTGGGTCATAGAAATGGGCCCAGGCGGAGGTAAACAAGGCGGACACCTATTATTTGAAGGTACGCCCGAAGAGATGTTACATGCAGAAACATTGACAGCAAAATGGTTAAAAGATTGAGTTGGAAAACATTTTGCTTAACAGGAATTATAGGAGTTAATTTCATTTAGGCGAGTAGAGTATTCAACAATACCTCTACTCTCTGCATTGGTTGAATAGTTTGAAAGTTAGTAGTTAACCCCCTAGATTGCTGAATGGCTAACACATAAGATAGATACTACAGGTGTTAATAAGCAATTCAGATTGAAGCAATAGAGGGATGAAATATGGATATTTACATTTTAGAAAGTTTCATAAGACCTGAGTCAGTCATAATGATTCCTGTTTTATATTTGATTGGGCTATTTTTGGATCGAACACCTATTGTCCCATCATGGATTACTCCATGGGTGCAAGTTTTTGTTGGTGTAACTTTTTGCTTAGCCTATTATGGCATGATCATTCAAGCTGTAGTTCAGGGGATTTTAGTTGCGGGCTCGGCTGTACTGACGAAGGATCTTATTCATAAACCAATCAATGCAGCGAAAAAGAAATACGATAAAGATAATATAGAATAACTGCTTACAGGACATGAAGATAGGCACGTATCAAATATTTATTGCAATGATAGCTCAACCTATAACTTCTGTTCCTAACACAATAACAACATTCTTTCAAAAAAATATCATTCCAGAATCGAAAGTTTATTGATACAGAATCAGTAAACCTTCGATCTTTTTTATGCTTAAACAGAGCCAGAATAAGCCTGACCAAACGCCCGAAAATAATGCCCACGCCCGATGAAATGTGTAACCTGTCTATCGCGTCATGGTTCACTCTGCCAAAAGGCTTTTAAAATCAAATGTGAAAAGGATGTACGGATGTTCACGTATCTGGTACTTGGATGGAGAAGTATGGAATAATTTGTCTATAGGACGTACTGCTGTCGGATTCGTGACGCATATATATAATGCCAGTTAATACACCGTCGATCGCATCAATGCACAGGAGTATGGAAATAAAATACTATCAGCTGTGATAGACTGATGAAAGGAGTAATTTGAATAGTTAGAAAGAGGGGAGCGTACATGTTTTCTTTATCATTGGTGCTTCATGTAATAGCAGGTTTCGTTGCTCTGATTACGTTGTGGTTGCCGCTGTTTTTTAGAAAAGGTGAAAAGTATCACCGTCTTACGGGTTGGATATTTACAGCTAGCATGTTCCTCATAAGTGGTACTTCCGTTCACATGGCCTTTTATAGAATTTGGTTTGATCCAGATCTAACAACAGAACAATTTTCTTTTTATCTCTTTTTGACTTTTATTGCTATCTTAAGCTTTGCAACAGCAATGTATGGATTACGGGTGCTTAAATTTAAGCAACACGAAGGGGAGCACCGATATGTAGTCGATTGGCTGATTCCTTCCGTCCTGTTAATCAGTGCGGTCGCGATGAGTGTGTATGGGTTTATCGTTGGAGAACCTTTGCTTGCGTGGTTTCCAATAGTGGGGATGTTTCTGTCCATATCTCACATGCTTTATTGGTGGCGTAGACCGTCCAACAAAGAAAGTTGGGTAATTGAGCACCTTACGGGTATGCTAAGTTGCGGAATATCTACAGTAACGGCTTTTGTTGTTTTTGGTGCACCACGTGTGTTCGCAATGTCACAAGCCCCTATTTGGCTATGGTTTGCCCCGACGATTGTACTCGTACCATTAATCATCTATTTTACGATAAGGGAAAAACATAAATGGCGGGCTCGAACAGAGGTTTATGGAAACGGAGAATTGAAATGAATAATGGAATTCATATCTATATCCGACAAAAAAGTTGTTAATTTAAGGGGTGTAGGCTGAAAATATACGGTGTGCTTTCGAGGGGATTGACCAGGGCTTCTGTTGATTGTACATGCATGTAACTGATTTTACTGATACCTATAAATAAGCAATTGCAGAAGGAGCAACTCCTTTAATGGCACCATCTGGAGAAACCGGAAATATGGGTGGATTTGTGGACCTATACGGAAATCTTTGGTGGGTGCAATAATAAACAAATCAAAGAGGCTGGGACAAAACGCACCTCAAAATAAAAAGCGACGCAAATTTTGGATTTTAAAATTTGCGTCGCTTTATTTTTTGTCTACACCATAACCGTTGTACTCCGGTACGGCTTTCGCTGTGCTCAGTCCAGGGTCTTCAGCTCGCGCTGTTCCCGTTGGAGTCGCCACCTTCGCTCTGAACAACCGGAGTATACTTCTATTTTAATGAAACGGTAAAAAATTTATATATAAAAGGAAATCCTCTTATAAATTAGTTACTCGTTATAGATGAATAACCCTTGAAATAACTTGAAATTTATCGTGAACTTGCTTTAGGAAAGAAGAAAGCACCCATTACAAAGTCTGAAAATGAAGGGTAAGCTTTCTTTACTATTTATCTTAAGCCCTTATTTCAAACAATGCATATTAAATAAGTAGCACCTTCTGGTACAATACTCGTATCAATTAATGAAAATGCTCTTACATGGTATGTGTTAACTTCATAATCGGGCTGTACCTAAGTATTAGATTTTGTATATAGAAGGTTTTATTGCTATCATAATTAACTATGGTCTAATGGAGTTTACCTACCCAGTTATTATGGAGATGGTGGAATCTACCCTGCTCTTTTTTGTGATAATTAAAGGATTTTACAATAAATAAAGTTGTTTTTGGGGCTGAAAAAGGAGGATATAACATGAGTAACGAAGATAATTTTTGGCTTGATTTACCGAAGCCGTTTTTTATATTAGCACCAATGGAAGATGTCACAGACGTTGTGTTTCGTCACGTTATTAGTGAAGCCGCACGTCCTGACGTATTTTTCACGGAATTTACGAACTCGGAAAGTTATTGCCACCCTGAGGGAAGAGAAAGCGTACGTGGTCGTTTAACGTTCACAGAGGATGAACAGCCGATTGTCGCGCATATTTGGGGAGACAAACCTGAGTTTTTTGAACAGATGAGCATTGACATGAAAAAGCTTGGGTTTCGTGGTATCGATTTAAACATGGGATGTCCCGTTCCAAATGTTGCAGCAAATGGAAAAGGTGCTGGATTAATACAACGTCCGGAAGTCGCAGCGGACATTATTCAAGCCGCAAAAGCGGGAGGCTTGCCGGTCAGTGTGAAAACAAGATTAGGCTATAGCAAAATTGACGAATGGCACGATTGGTTAAGACATGTATTGAAACAAGATATCGCGAATCTGTCCATTCATCTCCGTACAAGAAAAGAAATGAGTAAAGCGGATGCACATTGGGAACTGATCCCCGATATAAAAAAGTTGCGAGATGAAATTGCTCCCAATACATTGTTAACCATTAATGGAGATATCCCTGACCGTGCAACAGGACTAAAATTAGTAGAACAATACGGCGTGGATGGCGTTATGATTGGCCGTGGCGTTTTCACCAACCCATTTGCCTTCGAAAAAGAACCTACAAACACATAGTGTGAAGGAATTCCTTGATTTATTACTTTTGCAATTAGATCTCCACGATAAATATTCAAAAGAAATCGAACCACGTCCATTTAAACCACTACTCCGCTTTTTCAAAATCTATATCCGCGGATTTAGAGGTGCGGGCGAACTAAGGAACCGATTGATGGATACGAAATCAACGGATGAGGTGCGTCGTTTAGTACAACAAGTCTTAGAACAGGAATTGGATTGAGGTAAAAAGAGCAGCCCCCATAATCGATATTGGGGGTTGCTCTTTTTAGCAAGTAAGTAATTCTTCTTTTGAAACAATACGCCAGTTATTTGCGACAAGTTTTACGATATAGTCGTCGATACTCATTTCCTCTAATTCCAACACAAGTGGCTGTAACGAGACATAGCATTCATTCAACTCATAATTGATCGTAACTTTTACAACTTCGTATCCATTATGAAATTTCGGATCAAATCCGGGGTCGTCAATAATATCACCTATAGCAGGGCGAAATGTAGATTCGAATGTTTTCATTACGAGTTCACTACGATTACTCTCTTTTTGTTCTTTCGTCGATGTTAGAAAAATGATCATATTGATTTTCATTATTTTGTCTCCCTTTTTCGATCGTTTATTAGTTATCGTATAATATTTGAGGGATCATTTATATTCTTAAAAAGGATCTAAATCCAATTCATATAAGGAAACCAATTAAAAAAGCACTCTTAATGAACAGAGTGTTTTTCTAATTAGCAGAACGTGATTAGATCGCGCAAGTGAGTAAAATTTATTACAAGAGGTACATCAGTCATTTATACTCCATAGCATTACATATTCCTTATAAAGAGAATGATTTGAATATACATGTCAGCCATTTCATCTGGTGATTCAGCTAGGGAATTATCTAGCCATTGCTCAATTAATCCTAAAAAAGCAGAGGTTGCAAACGCTGATAAATAATCTTTTTGTATGGTTAAATCTTTAAAAAAAGTGCTATTTTGTATCATTTTTTCTCCAAAATGATGGAGAAAAAACTGTTTAAGGCGCCTATGAAAACCAATTTGGTTATTTTCACCTAATAATACCTGGAAGCGTTCTGCATTTGTTTGTATATAGCGAAACACTTCAACAGCAAGCACTGAAATTTGTCCGTTTTCTGCTTCCAAAAGCAAAATGTCTGGTTTTAGACGTTTCAATTGCAATTCAAGTCCTTCAAGTAAGTTGTCCTCTATTTGGTGTAGAAGATCGAATTTGTCTTCGTAATGCAAGTAAAAAGTCCCTCTGTTAATCTCAGCAATAGTTGTTATATCTCGCACAGATACTTTCATAAATGGCTGTTCTTTTAGTAACTGCAGAAAACTCTTCTGGATATTCCCCTTCGTTTTTTCATTCATTTCATCGTATATTGAAACCATGCCATCACCTCCGTACTACTGAACATAATCATATCTTATGTTTATTGCTTTCATTTTACCAACATAATAAAATAAAGACATACCATACAACAGGTTGTTTAGTGGTAATCAAAAAAACGGAAGGTGATTTTAATGAAAAAAACTACTATTCTTATGAGTATATCCTTATTAGTCGCCGTCGGAATAATTGGCAAAGCGTTCATACTAAATGAAGATGCTAAGTTATTTGTATTAGCCTTCTTTGCAATTGGTACGGGATTAGGGTTATTACGATTATTTGTGAACCGTTCGATTAAAAAGATGAAAGGAAAAGGCTGGGCGAGTAAAGTGTTATTCTTCGGCGTTTTACTCGGTTTAGGGTTGCCATTCCAATCTTGGTTCAGAAATAACGTATTACTAAGCATCGATTCATCTTATTTAATGAGCAGTATCATCATAATGATCGTAGGTGTATTATTTATGACCACTGCCTCCAGCTATATTACGAATAAAATTAAAGCAAATAGTATAACAAACTAAAGTGAAATGGCCTAGGTTAACTATTCAACATTAAAAGTTCCTTCCTTATTATGGGCCATTTTTTAAGTGGAGGGGACTGTGAGCAAGTTGAAGAACACTGGCAACGGATCTATCCAAAGTGGTTACCTTCATCGACTTATAAGTTGGCAGAAGGTGGTTTGAATATCGCCGAGACATAATTGATGAGAAAAATCCCGGAATAGAAACAGTAACGCACAGAGACGATGCTCGTGCGTTTTTTTGTTTTCAGAATTCAGAACACTAAAAAAATGAAGTGGTCATTGACGAAAACTGTTCTTACCATTTATAAATAATTTCTGACTCCTTTTGGAAAGGGAAGTGATGAAAGTTAATTTGAAAACAGTATATAGTTCCTGATAAAGGGGAAATTAAATTAGATAAAGGTCCTTCATGATTGCCGTCGGAAAGAATGTTATGAGTAGATGGTTTACGGGTAGGGAAGGTAATGAGGCTATATCTTCAAAGCGTCAAGTGAGTATAGTTTTTATTTGGAATATTTTTAAAAGTATTTATATCCCAGAATTCAGAATATGTAAAGTGAATTTACAAAACCTTTACAATAAAACCTATTAAAATTTACAATTCGACATTATTATTTACAAAGGGCCAATAAATTATGTTGGAGGTACAAATATGAAATTTATTAGGAATGCAACAAAAGGATTATTGGTTATTTCCTTAGCAGCCGTCATAAGTGCATGCGGTAACAATGCCGAAGGAGGTAGCAAATCGTCCAATGAAGGGTTAGCTACAATCGCTATTTCCGGGTCTACTTCCGTAGGACCTTTAGCTGAAAAATTAGCATTTAAATATGAAGAGAACAACGATGTCAAAATAGAGATTAACCAGATTGGATCATCAGCTGGTATTACAAATGCAATTAGTGGAGTATCTGAAATCGGGATGGCCTCCCGTGATTTAAAACAGGAAGAGATCGACAGCGGTTTGAGTGAGACCATTATTGCTTACGACGGTATTGTTGTCGTAACTCATCCGACGAACAAAGTAAAAGATCTCTCGTTGGAACAAGTTAAGAAAATATTCACCGGCGAGGTGACAAACTGGAAAGAGCTTGGCGGTGATGACATGGAGATTGTGGTTGTTTCTCGCGAGGACGGTTCAGGATCACGTGATGCATTCCAGGAAATCGTTGACTACTCATCAGGGGAGTTAGTGAGAACTGCCATTATTGCGAGTGGTAACGGAAATATTAAAACGACTGTTGCAATGAATAAGCATGCAGTAGGCTTCATTTCCTTTGAATATATCGATGAATCCATTTCAACGATTGACATTGATGGAGTGGAGGCAACAGCAGAAAATGTGCTGTTGGAAAAATACAAACTAGCCCGTCCATTCTTGTTTGTCAACAAAGAAGAAAGTCTAACGGATGCAGGACAACAATTCATTGACTTCATATTAAGTCCCGATGGCCAAGTGATTGTTTCGGAAACGGGAGCAATACCAATTAAATGAAGTGGGAATCGAATCTACGTCTGTCTTGTAAAAGTAATCTTGGAGGAATGCAGCCATGACAAGCCCACCTATTGAAAAACAAAACGTAGGTAACGGTAAATCAAATAAAAGAAAATACCTAATGGAAAGTTTATCATCAAAGCTTTTCTTAATCTGTGCACTTCTATCCGTGTTCAGTTTGTTGTTAATCATCGGGTTCGTGTTTTATAGAGGTTCTCATCCGTTTATAGCGGAGGGGTATAGCTTCTTCGAATTCATCTTTGGAACAGACTGGGTGCCAAGTGAGGATAAATTCGGGATATTCCCAATGATTGTTGCGTCCATTTATGCGACAATTGGAGCGTTAATCATCGGGGTACCAATTGGGTTATTTACAGCGATTTTCCTATCGGAAATTGCACCTAAACGTTTTGCGAAAATTATTTCACCGGCTGTACAGTTGCTTGCTGGGATTCCATCTGTTCTGTATGGTGTTTTTGGACTTGCCATTATTGTGCCATTTTTGCAGAACAATTTAGGCTTAGCAAAAGGGCAAAGCTTATTGGCAGTCATTTTGGTATTAGCGATCATGATGCTTCCAACAATTGTTACGGTAGCTGAAACGGCGATCCGTGCTGTTCCAAAAACGTATCGGGAAGGCTCTTTGGCACTCGGTGCATCTGAAATCGGTACAATTTTTAAAGTAGTCGTACCGGCAGCCAAGTCCGGTATTATGGCAGCCGTTGTCTTAGGTTTAGGTAGAGCAATTGGTGAAACGATGGCCGTTATTTTGATAGCCGGAAACAGTTTGATCACGCCTACAAGCCTGACGGACAGTGTCCGCCCATTGACAACCAATATTGCTTTGGAAATGGGTTATGCTGCAGGAGTACATCAAGAAATGTTATTTGCAACAGGAATTGTGTTGTTCTCCTTTATCTTGATTTTGAATTTCGTATTAGCAAAAATCGGCGCAAGGGGTGCTAAATAAGATGAGAACTTTTAAGGATAATTTTTTGCGTGGACTTCTATGGTTCTCAGCTTTCGTAACGGTTGCCATTCTTGTGCTTATTGTAGGATACATTTTTTATAAAGGATTCCGTCTTATCAACTTCGAGTTTATCTTTGGGGATTACTCACCAACTGGTGGCGGAGGCATTTGGCCGATGATTGTTACAACCGTGTATACCATCGTTATATCACTGGTAATTGCAACACCTATCGGGATTTTGTCAGCTGTGTATCTTCAAGAGTACGCGAAGCAAGGCCGGCTTGTAAGAATGATACGCTTTGCGACAGAAAGTCTAACAGGGATTCCTTCAATCATCTACGGATTGTTCGGTGCGGTATTCTTTGTAACGACTTTAAAGCTCGGTATGTCGATCATCGCTGCGTCATTAACATTGACCATCATCGTTTTGCCTGTGGTCATCCGAACAACAGAGGAGGCACTAAAAACGGTGCCTCAATCGTATCGTGAAGGTTCTTTGGCTTTAGGAACAACGAAACTTCAAACACTTATTAAAGTTATCTTGCCAAGTTCGATGCCCGGCATACTATCAGGAATCATTCTTTCGATGGGACGGATTGTCGGCGAGTCTGCTGCGATATTTTTAACTGCTGGAACGGTAGCAGCGATGCCTTCAAGCATTTTCTCTTCCGCAAGGACATTAACGGTTCACTCCTATTTAGTTACACAGGAAGCAGGAGATATTGAACTTGCAGCTGCCATAGGAATCGTTTTGATTGTTATCATCTTGATTTTGAACTTCTCAGCTACGTATATATCCAAGAAATTAAATAAAGCGGATTATTAACTTTACAATACGAACGTACAGAAATTTTTGAGCGGAACATAGAAGCGAAGGAGGCTAATGTATCACTTATGAAGCACTCAGAGGGAACAGCTAAGATTAGCGTGAAAGATTTGAATTTATTTTACGGGGATAAACAAGCACTATTTAACGTGTCGTTGGATATTCAAGAGAAGAAAGTGACAGCATTAATCGGGCCATCCGGTTGCGGGAAGTCGACATTCCTGCGCACCCTAAACCGTATGAATGATTTGATCGATGGCGTCAGAATTGACGGGGATATAGCAATTGATAACGTAGATATCTATAAATCCAGTGATGTCATTAAACTGCGTACAAAAGTCGGAATGGTATTCCAAAAGCCGAATTTATTCCCAATGAGCATCTACGATAATGTCGCGTACGGACCACGTGCACAGGGCATTAAAAATAAGAAAGAACTGAACAGTATTGTTGAGGAAAGCTTACGTGGCGCTGCGATTTGGGATGAGGTCAAAGACCGTCTCAAGACATCAGCACTTGGTTTATCGGGTGGTCAGCAACAAAGGGTTTGTATTGCCCGTGCAATTGCGATGAAGCCAGATGTTATACTTATGGATGAGCCTACCTCTGCACTAGATCCAATATCAACATTAAAAGTTGAAGAATTGATTGCACAATTGAAAAAAGAATATACAATTGTAATAGTGACACACAACATGCAACAGGCTGCACGTGTATCAGAAAAAACGGCATTCTTCCTGAATGGCGAGATTATTGAGTATGATGTCACGAATAACGTCTTTTCAAATCCGAAAGACCAAAGAACAGAAGATTATGTGACGGGTCGATTCGGTTAACAAGAAGGAATGAAGTTCAATTCCTCCTCGTTAAAGAAAGACAACCTAAATGCTTCGCGTCCTGAAAGTGCCTTAATTTCTGCGAAGCACGCAGAAATTAAGGCAAATCGAACACTTCGCTGTTCGATTCGCAATTACGCCAAGGCGTAATTGATTTAAATGAAGGGGTGACTTTGGTGAACGTAAGGAAAAACTTTGACAAGAACTTGGCAGAATTGCAGAACAAAATGAATGAGATGAACAGACTTACCGTATGTGCATTTGAAAAAGCTTTCACTGCTTTTAAAACACAAGATGTTGAATTAGCTTTAAGAGTCATTGATGAAGACTCGGCAATTGATAATCTTGACCGAGAAATAAACGAATTTGCTGTGTGGCTTATTGCAAAAGAACAACCATTTGCAACAGATCTACGAAGAATCATTGCGTCTTTGAAAATCACTTCTGATATCGAACGGATCGCCGACTTTGCGGTAAACATCGCAAAAGCGACTGCCAGAATCGGAGTGACGGAGTCACTGCTTTCGATTACAAAACTTGAGCAAATGAACGAGATATCCCTTAATATGCTTAAAAAGGCTGTATCAGCATTTATTGATGAAAACATAGCGCTTGCTAAGGAAGTAGCGGAGTTGGACGACAAAGTGGATAATTTCTATGCTGAGACCTACAAAGAAATTACGGAATATTTACGTTCACATCCAGAAGAAACAACTCAGCTCGTGCAGTTATTGTTTGTCAATCGTTATCTTGAACGCACTGCTGACCATATTACAAACATCGCCGAAAGCGCTGCGTATTTGATAAAAGGCAAGATTTATGATTTGAATCAATAACAAAAAAGTTGAAGTGGAATCCATTCTTACTGATGGAATTCACTTCAACTTTTTTTAGGTTCGATTTCCATATGAGAAAGTAGGGAATCATTATCGCTTAGTCAAATTATGTTTATCGAGTCACAACCTAAAATTGACGTACTAATTGAAACAACAGTTCAAGCGAATATCACATCGTAGCATTTTGACACATTGAGGTAAACAAACAGGGGCATTGGTATCTATTCACCTACTCGGAAGCAATATTTACCTCGAATCCCCGCTACGAGGATTCAGGAAGTGTCTTGCCCGTTGAATCGGAGACATATCAAGCGTTCTCTGTTGAAACACTAGATGAAGTGCTGCAGCCAGGTGAATATACCGCCACGTGAAAACAATTTCATCACATTGTGATCCGTTTTACGAACACTCCGTGGTTGTACTGTTCACGGTACAATAAAATTGCCAGCGTTTAATGCTATTCCGAAGTGTTCTAAAACCTGACACTTTTAGTAATCTGTTAAAACTGAACGGGTGATGCGCATGAGTCTGTTGTCCGAAGACTAAATCTGCGCAAGCGCAATTCAAAATCTGAATGCAATTACGCCGTGGTGCAATTGTTCTGAGGTGGAATCCGTTTATAGCCTACGGATTTCAACTCGTTTTGATTTTTCTGTGTTTGGACACATAACCGGAAAGAAAATACAATTCACGTTGTGCAAAGTGTACAAGCGGTTAGTCAAAGAAGCTGTTATCGGGCAAAATGTTATGCACTGTATATAGCGAAGGCTTGTGCATTTTGTTTAATAGACATAAAGACGAAGACGATAAAACTATGTATAATAAGTATTGTTCCAAGAAAATGTTTTGAGAGGATAGTAAATATGTTTGGATAATTTATTATAGAACTCGAAATGATTAAGCTAGACAGAGTTCGAGCGTCTATCATTTGCAATTACTTGGTATAGGGAAATAATTTTACAGTTATAGATTAATCTTTAATTTATCGGAAAAATATGTGGCTGTAAATACAGCACAGATAAAAAGGAGTATGGCATATGACTACAACAAATGAAACTTACGATGCAAAAGCGACGCAGATTGATCATGCCACGGGATTAGATGAATCACTACATCCAAAAGCCGATAAGGATCGGACGGTTAAACCAAAAGACTATATCTTTATGTGGATGGGCGATGGTGTTAACTTAGGGAATATGACGTTAGGGGCTAGTGTAATTGTAGCGGGTGTGGCAACACTAAACATATTCCAAACAATACTAGCAGCTCTAGCTGCAATCGCGATCATATCTACTGTTTTTGCATTAAATGATCGAATAGGATACAAAAATGGAGTTCCATACGTTGTACAGCTTAGAATGTCCTTTGGTATAAAAGGAACAGTTATATCATCACTATTACGTGGTATACCTGCCATCGTTTGGTACGGTATTCAAAGCTGGATTGGCGGAACTGCCTTAAACGAAATTGCAAAGATTGTTACAGGTGGGTCTTTTAATAATATTTTCATTTGTTTTGTTGCACTTCAATTATTCCAAATAGTGCTTTCGTTATTCGGCTTCCATGCTGTTAAATGGGTAGAAACAATTGCATCAATTGTCTTCTCGATTGGGCTCATTTATGTGTTTAGTATTCTTGTGTCAAACTACAGCACTGAAATTACACAAAATTGGGTACAAGCAGAAGGTTCATGGGGCTTGCCGTTCTTCGGACTTATTATGGTCTTCCTAGGGAACTATGCTGGTATTTTTGTAAGTGCAGCTGACTATTCAAGAGAGTTAAAAACTGGATTGAGTGATAAGAAACGTGGAGCATTATACTTTATACCAATCACTTTTTCATACGGTTTTGTTATTATCATTGGTGCAATGCTTGCTGCTGCCACGGGTATAACGAATCCTGCACAGGCACTCCCAGTTATATTGAATAATGATATTCTTTCTGTTGCGGTATCTGCATTTATCGTAATTACGGTAATTGCGACAAATATGGTGGCGAACATTATCCCGCCGGTTTATGTAATTACAATGTTAACGAAACTTAAATACAAACCATCAGCCATTATTACAGGATTGCTTGCTTTATGTGCATTCCCTTGGTTGCTTATTCAAGAATCGTCAGCTGCAGGTTTGAACATGTTCATTCTGATATATTCTGCGTTCTTAGGACCGGTCATCTCCATTCTATTAGTTGATTATTATATTCTAAGAAAACAAAAAGTTGATGTTGCTGATTTGTATAATGAAGAAGGTCCTTATACCGGATTTAATAAAGCTGGTTTGATTGCGATGTTAATTGGTGCAGCCGCTGCGTTCGTGGAGGTTGAGCTAGCATGGATCGTTGGTGTAATAGTGGCAGGAATAGCTTACTATCTTCTATCGAAATATGCCTTTAAGGGTTCAAGTTTCAAAAAAGGAACGATTTTCGAGAAATAATAAACAATTGAATTACCTCATGAGGACGTTATCCTCATGAGGTGATTTTTATGTTCACTATGCACAAGTGCTTGTGCATAGTGTATATAATGCATGACTTCCTTATTCAATATACATAATAAAAGAGTGTTTTTTTGGTTAACTATCCTAAAGAAGTATCGATATTTATTTTGTATAATAATGTTGTCCACTGTTATAGCAATAAAGCTTTTAGGGTGAAATCGAAGTTAGTCGAATAGTGTCGATAAACCCTATTGTTTAATCAACTATACAAACAAAAGCTTTAATAATTAGTGGCATCATATAAGGAGGAGTTTTTTTGACTCATTTTAATAGAGAAAAAGCGGTAGCTGCCGGCTATAGTGCTGATGTTTTACCGACAAATGAAAAAGATCGAAATTGGGGCGTAGGGAATTTTTTCTCTGTTTGGATGGGCTCTGTTCATAACATTCCAAACTATATCGCCATTGGCGGTCTTTTTGCTTTAGGAATGTCAGTCGGTCAAGTTTTCTCGGCTATACTGGTTGCCTCCGTTGTCATAGCAGCGATGTTAGTTCTTAATGGTCATGCAGGGTCAAAATACGGATTGCCGTTTGCGATGCTATTGCGTTTATCATATGGACCAAAAGGAGCAATGATTCCCGGAGTATTAAGGGGAGTTATTTCGGCAATTATGTGGTTCGGGTTTCAAACTTACGCAGGAAGCCAAGCATTGTCAATTTTAATTGGAAAGCTTTGGCCAACGTATTTAACGTTAGGCGGAGATTGGAGCATTTTAGGATTATCATTACCAGCTTTGCTTTCGTTTATCATATTTTGGTTATTTAATGTGGCTTTGATTTATGGAGGAATGGGGTTCTTAGGGAAATTTACTAATATCCTTTCACCTCTTGTTTACATTGTTTTTGGAGGAATGGCAATTTGGGCCATAAACTTAGCGGGTGGAATAGGTCCGATTTTAGCGTATACAGGCTCAGGAGTTGAAGGAAATAAAATAATTATCTTCTTCGCCGCAATAACAGCAGTGATTGCAGCATGGGCAGCGCCAATTGTTAACGTTTCAGATTTCACGAAGCTAGCGAAATCGACGAAGACGCAAGCCATTGGACAAACTGTCGGACTTGTTGTGGCGTATCTATTATTTGCGGTTGCGAGTATCTCCATTATTGTTGGTTCTGAAATTGCTTTCGGGACACCGATATGGAACGTACTTGACGTTGTAGCTCGATTTGATGGGACGTTTGCAGTTGCTATATCCGTTCTAACACTATGCTTAACAACATTATCGGTTAACGTTACCGGAAATATTGTACCTGCCGGTTACCAATTAGCATCCCTATTCCCGAAGAAACTCACTTTCAAATCGGGTGCCATCATCGCGGCAATTATCGGGATTTTGACTATGCCATGGAAGTTAATGGAAAGCGCGACAAGTGTTTTTACATTCTTAAATGTTGTAGGTGGGATTTTGGCTCCGGTTACTGGCATTATGTTGGCTCAATATTTCATCCTATCCAAAACGAAGATTGACTTGAATGCGTTATATGATTCAAAACAGGGTAGGTACTATTATAATAAGGGCTTCAATATCAATGCGATTGTCACAACAGTCATCGCGGGCGTTGTTTGTTTGATCGGGAATGTTGTCCCCTTCTTTAAACCGCTTTACGATATGTCCTGGTTTGTGGGCATCATCACAGCATTTATTCTTTACACGGTGCTTCAATCGGCGCAGTCGAAAAGAACGATGTTAGAAAATACTCCGGAGTTAAATGAGGAGAATAGTTAAATTAAGAAATGGCGAAACTGATGTTTGGCATAAATGTGTTGGATGTAAAAAATTATTGATAGCTGAAAGGGGAAATTCAAATGGCATTTGATTTAATTATTAAAGGTGGAAATGTTGTATTGCGTGATGGTGTTTACAAAGTAGATATCGGTATTAAAGATGAAAAGATTTCAAGCATTGCAGAAAATATTTCGGATGATGCGAAAGAGATTATCGATGCAACTGGCCAATATGTAATGCCGGGAATGATTGATACACATGTACACATTAGCGAACCTGGACGTACAGAGTGGGAAGGTTTCGAGACAGGGTCGAAATCGCTCGCTGCTGGAGGAACAACTAGCTATGTGGAGATGCCACTTAATGCTCTGCCAGCAACAATCAATAAAAAGGCATTAGATCTTAAGTTGGAAGCAGCTGTTAACCAAAACTACGTTGACTACGCATTTTACGGCGGACTTGTACCTGAGAACCTGGACAATCTAAAAGAATTAGCTGACGCTGGCGTTCTCGCTTTCAAATGCTTCTTATCCGATATTACAAGTGACATTCCAGAAGATTTCATAAATGTGGATGATTACACATTATACAAAGGCATGCAAAAGTTAGCTGAATTGGATCAGATTCTATGTATCCATGCGGAAAACGCATCCGTTACGTCTGGGCTTTCTAAGGAATATGCGAGAGAAGGAAAGAACTCCGGAGTAGAATACGCGGAATCACGTCCTATTTTTACAGAAGTGGAAGCTGTTCAACGTGCAATCCTTTTTGCTAAAGAAACGGGTTGTAAATTGCATCTTGTTCATATTAGTACTTCAGAGGCAATACAGACGATCTTAAAAGCGCGTGCTGAAGGTGTAGATGTAACGGTTGAATCATGCCCTCACTATTTTGCCTTTACTGCCGATCAAGTTGATGAAATTGGTCCTAGAGCAAAATGTCAACCGCCAATCAGAAAAGCAGAAGATCAAGCAAAATTATGGGACGAGCTTCTAAATGGCAATATCGACTGGTTAACGTCTGACCACTCGCCTTGTACCGAGGACTTAAAGCAAGGGAATCTTTGGGAAGCTTGGGGCGGAATTAGCGGTGCGCAAAACAACGTCGATCTAATGTTTGACTTGGCTGTTAAACAACGTGGATTAGACGTTCATAAATTTGTTGACTTAATTGCGACAAATCCTGCGGAACGTTTCAACATTACACATAAAGGTGAAATTGCCGTTTCAAAAGATGCGGATATCATTTTAGTAGATCCTAACCAGTCTTATACGGTTAAAAGGGAAGACCTTTACTATAAGAACAAACATAGTGCATACGAAGGTCGAAAAATTGATTGCCGTGTGACAAAAACAATCGTTCGTGGGAATGTCGTGTTTGATCTAGAGAGTGGAATCGTTGGAGAACCAGTTGGAAAATTAATTTCTGTGAAATAAATGGTACGAGACATCATATAAAACATTTCATCCCTGTGTCATTGTCAAACCGGCAATGACACAGGGAAAAATGCAATTGGAGGAATGAAGGATGACTACATACGATTTAATCATTAAAAACGGGAATATCGTCACAGCGGAATCTGTTGTTCGAGGAGACATTGCAATTAAGGACGGTAAAATTAAAGAAGTATCGATTGGTCAAACGCTTCAAGGATCGGCTAGTCGGGAAATCGATGCAGAAGGACTTCATATTTTACCTGGACTAATTGATACGCATGTCCACTTTAATGAGCCAGGAAGAACGGAATGGGAAGGACTTGAAACTGGAAGCCGAAGCTTAGCTGCCGGTGGAGTTACAACCTTCTTCGATATGCCATTAAACAGCACTCCGCCAACGATCAATAAAGAAAACTTAGATTTGAAAAAGGCTTGTTCAGATGAAAAGTCAATTGTGAATCCTCGTTTCTGGGGTGGACTGGTTCCCGAAAATATTGCAGATCTAAAGGAACTCCATGAAAACGGTGTTATCGGATTTAAAGCCTTCATGTCACCAAGCGGCATTGCTGATTTCAATCATGTCGACGATGTAACCATTTTCAAAGGTATGAAAGAAATCGCATCTCTTGGTTCCCTTCTTGCAGTTCACGCTGAAAGCACGGTTATTTGTGATCAGCTTGCCGAAGAAAAGCAACGGCAAGGTAAAACGACAGCAAGAGATTTCGTTGAATCAAGACCAATCATTTCTGAAATTGAAGCGGTCAGAAGAATTATCTCTTATGCAGAAGCAACTGGCTGTAAATTACACGTTGTCCATGCGAGTAGCAGAAAAGTCGTTGAAGTTATTCGTGAAGCGAAAGAAAGAGGCGTAGATATTACAGTTGAAACGTGCCCGCATTATTTAGCTTTAACTGTAAAAGACCTTGAAGAAAAAGGCGGATTGGCGAAGTGCTGTCCTCCATTACGCGATGAAGACGAAGTCGAAGATTTATGGGCTGCGGTCATTAATGGAGAAATTAATGTAATTGCTTCTGACCATTCTCCAGCTCCGGCATCAATGAAAACAATTACTGATAACTATTTCGAAGGTTGGGGCGGAATCTCAGGTGCTCAATCCACATTGAACATCATGCTAACAGAAGGGCATTTCAAACGGAACCTTCCATTAGAAAAAATTGTTGCCCTAACAGCGACAAACCCAGCGAAATTATTCGGGCTTGATAGTAAAGGAACAATTGCTGAGGGCTATGACGCTGACCTGGCTATTGTAAATTTAGAAGAGAGCTTTGAACTTGAGAAAGAAGATTTGTTCTATCGTCACCAGCATTCTCCTTATGTCGGCATGACATTTAAAGGGAAAGTAAAATCAACGATTGTTAATGGTGAAGTCGTATTTGAAAATGGTGAAATCACGGCTACAAAAAAGGTTAACGCGTAACTTTTAGCCCTCAAGCAATTCAAAATCCAGAAGCAATTACGCCAAGTGTAATTGATATTTAAAAATCCCAAACCGTTTCAGGTTTGGGATTTTTGTATTTAACTCTAGCGTCAGCGCTTATATGCAATGCCTGGAGATTTTTTATTGACCTAATGCTTCTTCGTCTTCTTTAAGTATGGAGCCGATGACGAGCGCAACACGAATTCTTAACGAGTCAGCTGAATCACGGAGTGAGCAGTTCAGCACTTCTTCTGCTTTTTCGATTCGATATTTCACTGTATTTCGATGGATGAATAATTTCCTGGATGTTTCCGAGAATTCACATTGGGAATCTAAATAAACTTGAATTGTTTTAACTAATTCTTGATCTTCCTTCGTTTTTGGATAGGCCAAGGATTTTAATGTATTTTCATAAAGGGCTTTTAAATCTTTACGGGAAAGAGTATTTAATAATTCCTCTAAATCCCTAGTTTTATAAAACTTTATAAAGCCCTTCATATTTTGGTCGTATCCAGTCAAGATCGCTTCCACAGCCTCGTAATATGCGGTCGGTATTTCTTTAGGGGATGGTACAGAATGGCTTACCCCAAATGAAAGACTGAAATCCCCATTAAAGTTTGCTTGGACTTTTTGTATAAATTCCGTAATTTTATCGATTTCAACATCGCTAAAATCCTCAAATTGCAGGATCATCGCGAAGTATTTTCCTTTTGTAAATAAGGTGGCTTCTAAATTTTCGTGAATCAGTTCATCTTCAAGCTGGTCATAAACACTATTATGCAGTTCTCCGACCTTTTTTTCGTATAATTGTAATGTTTCATACTTTTCCCCTAGGGCATCGATCGTACAAATCACGCAGACATTCTCCATGTCTTTTTGTAACCCATAGTAGTTCGCCCGGCTGAAAATCTCTTCATCAGAGTGAATTTTCATCTCGATTAAATCAGCAAAGAAGTTATTTTTTAATAATCTTGAGTTTTCTTCTATCGCTTGCTCTTTAATGATTGTGAAAGAAATGACATTTCCAGCCTGTTCAATTGCCATTTGTGAAGAAGGATAAGGCAATGTGAGTGAATCGAAAATAACGAGCATGCTAGGATATTGACGCTTCGTTTGTACTGCAAAAGTAGAAACGGATTGATGTTCTCTAGACGGGATTGCAAACGTGGTTCCTTCTCGTGCAGTAGGTAGGTTTGTTTTCACCTTTTGAACAATCTCCTGTTCAATCCCCTTCATCGACTCTTTCAAAAAGTCATGACTTTGAGCGATCTTTTCACCCCTATGATTCAATAAAAGGGCTGGTCGTGCCAGAAGATGGCCTAATTGTTCTAGAAGAGCGTTTAAACTATATCCTTTGATAAGCATATTAGAGAACTCTTTTTGAACATGTAAGGCGTAATACAGCTGCTCTGCCTCATGGTCATTTAAATAATTCAAGATATGGCGGGAAACTTCACCTAATGTATAGTTTGTCGGCAAGTCGATAATTGGAAATGCCAGATCGTCAGCCAGTAACTTCACCTCGGAAGGCAATTCGTTAAAGAAGCGGTTGATTTTTATGACAAGTCCTGAACAATTTAATTCATGCATTTGTCTGATTAACTCGCAGAATTTCTCTGGATCATCCTTAAAAGCGTATCCAGTTGAGAGAAGAAGGTGGTTTTTTTCTAAGAAATCGATTACATCAGGTGTATCAGATATATTAACAGCTTGCACATTTCTTGTCATTCCGCGATGACCGGCAAGTATGATGCTATCTTTCATACCTTCTAAAATCAGTAAGTCTTTTATGGTTTTCATGTGAATACCCTCTTTAGTTAAAAAATTTTACATCTCAAATCAATTTAATTTTGTGTCTTTGTGCTTAGGTTTTACCTTGTTCGAGGTATTCCCTGTACTATTCATTTTACGTTAAAAGTAAACAAAAATCAAAGCATAAATTGTCTATAGTAAACAATGACATTTTAAGACGGAAGCTGTAAACTAGAATAGATAAAAGTGAAAAATAAGGGAAAGCTATCTAACGGATATAATCTAGTTCTGGGGTGAAGAAGTTGTTTTATTCAACGGAGATGAATTCCAATCGTAATAGCGGAGCGTTTGTATTGTCTGCGCTTGCAGCAAGTGAGGATATTTCTCGTATCCTTGAAAAGAACCCAATAGGTAATGTCCATAGTGTTTTCAATACGAGTTTCAATTTAGCCTTTGGCGAACACCTTGTCCATATTGGTGCAGTAGAGAACGGACTCGCTCCATTTGGAATTGGTATGGAACAAGCAAATGCTCAGCTACTTACAAAGCTGGTTGGTATAGACCAGAAGGTTTTTTGGGATCAACGATCGATGTCGCTTGTCTTCCCTAGAGGGATTTCTCTTTCGCTAGGTCAGGTAAAATGGACAAATCATAAGCTACAACCGTTTAACTACCAATACGCATACCTGAAAGACAATTTTGAAGTGATTGCAGGCAGGCTTCTTCAAGCTGATTGGCAAACGGGCTTAGCTGAAACAGAGGAAGAAAAAAAGCGGATCATTCATTACTTATTAGATCCGTCATCATCCCATGAGGATGTTCTAGTTTTAGAAAAATTAGAAGACCTCAAAAAACTTGCCAGTAATCATGAAGGCACAGAGGCGGAGAAGGTCTTTAATTATTGGATTGGCCGAGGACTTGGGCTTACACCTAGCGGGGACGATGTTATTACAGGGATTTGTGCGGTCCTCACTGCACTTGAGGGTACAAACCAAACGTTTCTACAAGAGCTGAACGCCTATTTGTTAGAACATGGCCGAAAAAGGACTACGCATATTGCCTTAGAATATCTTCATTATGCGACTGACAATAAATTTCATACACATCTCCTTGAAATCTGTACTGTTCTGGACAAACCGCAGGGGCCCGAATTTTTGAAAGCCCTTGAAGAGATGAAGAAAATGGGTCATACATCGGGTGCAGATACGTTAGTAGGCATTTTAGTGGGGATAAAGGCTAGTATACTTTTCAAAAAAAGCAAAAAAGGGTGATTGTTATTAAGGAGTTATCAAAATCAAGTAATTGGATATCGGGCTTACAGTGGCTCTTTTTTATTTTTACGAACATTGTTGTCATACCAATCACAGTCGGGGCGGCATTTGAACTTTCGACAGGTACTATTGTCAATATGCTTCAGCTTTCCTTTATCGTGACAGGATTAGCATGTATCATTCAAGCGTTTTTGGGTCATAAGCGCGCCATTATGGAAGGGCAATCCGGACTTTGGTGGGGTGTGATTCTAACTCTATGTGCGACGGCTACTGCGCAAGGGATGCCTTTACCTATACTGGGGGGCAGCTTGACGGTTGGGATTATCATTGTTGCAATTTTGACCTTTTTAATTGGTGTTACAGGGATGGGACCTCGTATCGCTAAATTATTTACACCTGCTGTAATGGGTGTTTTTATGTTTTTGTTCGGATGTCAATTGATCGGGATCTTTTTAAAGGGGATGCTTGGCATTCCGTTTGGCAATCAGACCGAGGCTGTGCATATTGATGTATCCGTTTCTTTATTATCGATTGTGATAGCGGCTCTTGTCATCGTGATTAGTGTGAAGGCACCTTCGAGCATTCGACGCTATGGATTACTCATCGGAATTATTGGCGGTTGGATTATTTATGCGCTTATTTTCAAGCCGGAAAATCCTGTCAGCGAAGCTACATCGTTTGGCTTTGAGTTATTCCCATTGGGGCAGCCAGCGTGGGACATCGGTATTATCATTACGACTGTCATAGCAGGTTTATTGAACTCTGCAAATACGTTTGGCGCGTTAAAAGGTACAGAAAGTATGTATAATGTGGAAACGACTAAATCTGAATATAAAGCATCATTCTCGATTACAGGTGTATTCACACTTATTGCAGGTATTTTTGGACTTGTGCCAAATTCACCTTACGTTTCGTCAATCGGTTTCTTAAGTCAAACAGGAATATTGCATAGAATTCCGTTTGTTCTGGGTGGATTGATGTTTCTCGTAATGGGTCTGATTCCGCCAATCGGCAACTTTTTCTCACAACTTCCTTTAAGCATCGGAAGCGCAGCGTTATTTGTTTCTTATTCGTTACTTTTGAATTCTTCCCTGAACTTCTTCAAACAGGTTGAATTCAATACGGTCAACGTCTATCGATCGGCTGTTCCATTGTTTGTGGGAATTGTGATCATGACCCTTCCGGCTTCTTATTTTATTACTGTTCCAAGTATTATCCGTCCAGTGCTTAGCAGCGGATTACTAGTGGGAATCATTTTAGCCCTACTATTAGAAAACCTGTTCAATTGGGATAAATACGGTGTGGAAAAGAAAGTCGAGCCAAAAGAAAGCACAGGCTCCCTTTCCGAATAATATCGATTAGCAAACAAAAGATGAATAGAGATTATGAAAAAAGGGCTGAGAGATTACTCTCAAGCCCTTTTGGTTTAATCCAACTTGAATCAGCAGAAAGAACTACTGATTAAAATTCTGGATTCAATCACGCCGAAGTGTGATTGAATTTGTCCGTTAAAAAGGTGATTACCTCTTTAAAAGCATTTTGAACGATTGGGTCTTGCCATTCTTCATCAAATTGGTGTTTGCCTTCGGGAATTGTGATTAATTTACCATCGACCCCGTTATCTCTTAATCCTTCAGCCATCAAGACGGACTGCTCGTAGGGAACATCCTCATCGTTTGTTCCATGCAGAAGGAGTGTGGGCGGGAAAGTACCATCAATATGATGAAGTGGACAATACTTCGACAGCTCTTTCTTATCCAGAAGCGGAATAAGTCCACTTATTTCCTCAATCCAAACGCCATGCTGCCTCGCGTACATATACAGGGCATACCGCTTTTCAATCGGCCCGACTGAAATGATTTCGTTTGATACAAGCGCTTTGGCGAGTTCCCTTGGGACACTTGTCATAGTTGAATAATGGGGACTTGGCTTCAAAGCCCAGTCTCCTGTAATATCACCGTACCCATAAAAAGAAACGATTGCTTTCGGCTTGTTTGTGAATGTACCTGACAGAAGAGCGAGAAACCCACCTGCGGAGCTTCCGATAACAGCTATTTTTTCCGGGTCGTAGTCAAACTGCTTTGCACCTTCGTTTTCAACCCAGTGTAGGGCGTCGGCGATGTCGTCTTTGATAGCAGGGAGCTTGGATTCGGGCGCTAAACGGTAATCAATCGAAAAAATATTAAAACCGGCTTGATGATAAAGCTCAATCTGTTCGGATTTCATGTCTTCGCGCGAGCCCCAAAGAAGACCACCTCCGTGAATATACACGATAACCGGGCGAGACGTATGGGAAGCGGGGTAAAAGTCTCCTTTAAGTTCGAAGTTTTTTTCCTGTTTAAAGATGATGGTTGTTTTCAACATGACATCACGCTCTTTCTGTAGTTAATTACTATTTTAGTATTGTATAATAAAAGCAATGGTATTTCGAGATAATCATCTTTTTGTTAGTCATGTCAGTTAAGGTTTTGACTAATGGCATCATCAAAGGATATAAGGAAAGGAGTGTAGCAAATGGATCTTAAAGTAAAGGACTTATTAGCAATGGAACCCCTGAAGGACGCTGAAGTGCTAGGGGGACAACAATATACTCATAATCTAATTGAAGGTGTGACCATCATGGAAGGGCCTGATATTGCAGATTGGATTAAAGGTGGAGAAGTCATCTTAACAAGCCTTTATTCAATAAAGGACTTTGATGAAAAAGAGTTGAGGGAGTTTACCGCTAAGTTAGCCGAAAAAAGAGTAAGTGCTCTAATCATCAAGAAGCCTAACGAGGAAATATCCGACCAATTGATTCAGGCAGGGGAAAAATTCAAGATGCCAATCATCCAGCTTCCGAAAGAAGTTCCTTTTGTCGATATCATGTATCCCATCATGGGGGAGCTTTTCAATAATCAGGTCATAAAACTACAGTACTATAAAGAAATCCATGATCGATTTACGGCCTTATCTCTTGCTGATAAGGGTCTTGAGAAAATTATTAACACGCTTGAAGAGTTGATCGGGAATCCGGTTGCGCTGTTTGACCGGAACTTTAGCTGTTTAGTTTCAACATATCCTGGTCTTGAAACATTTGAGATGGTCGAAAAAGTCCATTTTTACAAACAGACAGCGGGCATAAAATTTCCTCATTATCGACAAATTGTGAAATACCCGGAACTGGATAATGCGAAAGGGCATCAAATTGTCGTTCCGATTGAAACATTAAACCATAACAAAATGTATTTGTTGATCGGTGAAATTAATAAGTCACTCGGTGAACTTGATTTAATCGCTGTCGAAAACGCAGCAATTTCCCTATCTCTCGAATTAGTTAAGCAATTTGCGGTTGCAGAGGTTGAAAAGAAATATAAAAATGACCTGATAGAGGAGCTAATTAGTGGCAGAATCCAATCGATTAATGCCATTTACGAAAAGGCGAACGTGATCGGTTGGGATCTGGTTGGGCCTTTCGCTGCGGTTCTATTCAAAATCAACCGTTTTACTGATAGTGTCTCCAAACAAAATAGTGGGCTTTCTGATCGGAGTCACTTCCTTTTACATGAGGCGATCCATCATTATTTGCCTAATGGTATTATTTCTAATAAGAGCAATCTGTTTATTGTTCTTTGGAAAGTTGAGCAGACGAGCAAAAATGATAGTTCATGGATGCACGAAATTAAGGAAACTTCGCAAGCGATTCAGCAACTGATCAATAAACAGTTTAAAGATATCGCTGTTCAAGTCGGGATAGGTGGTGCAGTAAGCACGATCACCGAAATCCCTAAAAGTTATCGGGAAGCCCACGATGCACTAGATTTGGGAGAGACGTTGAACGGCTTAGAATCGATCACAGCCTTTTCGGAGCTGGGGATTTTTAGATTGCTGCGCCATATTAAAGATTCCCCCGCTTTAATTCAATTTATCCCACATAGCCTTAAGGAATTACTCGATTACCAACAGGCAAATCAAGCGGATTTATTGAAAACATTGCAAACCTTTTTGGAATGCAATCAAAACGTTGCTCAAACGGCCAAACTCCTCTTTATTCACTATAAGACGGTCGTTTATCGTATGGATAGAATAAAAGAAATAACAGGTATGGACTTCAATGATTCGGAAGAAATGTTGTCTGTACGTGTTGGGCTTAAGATTCATGAACTGATTCAGCGTGAAAATCAAGAATACTGAAAAAGGCAGCCGTATGTGCTGCCTTTTTTAGTATTCTAAACTAATAAAATGTTATCCAGTTTAGTTAAACTAAAGATGAAACTTTATCTATATGCGCCAAAGACTATTTTGTATGTAACGTTTACAATTATTAATGGAGCCATATGATATACATGAAAATAAACAAAGCGTTAACATTTTTTTGAAAACTACAAGTGATTTATACATAGTGAGGAAAAGGGCGGTGGAAAATGGTGAACGAAATTAAAGAAACTGTACAAAAACTTGATCATCTAGCTGAAGAAACAGCTGACAGGCTTGAATGGTTGGCTGAATTCGGAAAAGATCCTCAAGGCGGAGTCTCTCGTTTACTCTATACAAAAGAGTGGGTCGAAGGTCAAAACGCATTAAAAGACTGGATAGAGAGCGAAGGTCTTGAAGCTCGTTTTGATGAAGTTGGAAGTTTATTTGGTACCTTAAAAGGGAAAAACACAAATGAAACGATTCTGACTGGCTCCCATGTAGATACTGTAACAAACGGCGGCCGATTTGATGGTGCGTATGGAATTGTTGCCGGGATCCTAGCCTTGAAATATCTGAAAAAACATTTCGGTCAACCCGTAAGGAATATCGAAGTGGTTTCCATGGCGGAAGAAGAAGGAAGCCGTTTTCCTTACTCATTTTGGGGTTCTAAAAACATTGTTGGAATAGCGAAGCGCGACGATGTTGAAAACATTAAGGATTTCGATGGTGTTCCATTTGTTGAGGCAATGAAGAACGCGGGCTTTAACTTCCGTGATGAATCAAACGGACCACGCAAAGACTTGAAAGCATTCGTTGAAGTTCATGTTGAGCAAGGAAGCGTATTAGAAACAGAAAAAATATCTGTGGGTGTCGTTAACAATATTGTCGGCCAAAGAAGGTATACGGTTGAAATAATGGGCGAAGCTAACCATGCAGGTACTACGCCGATGGGCTATCGAAAAGATGCTGTTTTTGCAGCGAGCCACATGATGTACGAAATCATTTCGATGGCAAAAAAAGCCGGAGATCCACTGGTGACAACTGTCGGGAAAATCGAAGCTTTTCCTAACATCGTTAACGTTGTACCGGGAAAAGCAATTTTCACAATCGACGTTCGCCATACGGATAAAGAGTCCCTTGTTTCTTTTACAGAACAAATGACGGCAAAAATGCAGGACATCGCAAAAGAACACACAGTTGAAATGAACATTGATTTGTGGATGGATGAAGATCCAGTTCCAATGGATCAAAAGGTTGTTGAACTGATTGAAAAACAATGTAAACAAAACGGTTTGAATTATAAGCTGATGCATAGTGGCGCAGGACATGATTCTCAAATCTTTGCTCCAGTCGTGCCAACAGCTATGCTGTTTGTCCCTAGTCTGAAAGGGATTAGCCATAATCCGGCAGAATTTACAGAGCCTGCAGATTTGGCTGAAGGCGTGAAAGCACTAATCGGTGCACTTTACGAACTTGGCTATAAAGAATAATACATTTATGAATTTGATTTTATGAATAGCAGATATACATCTAAAAATATATACAATCAGAGGAGAATGTAACAATGGGATATCCAAAAGATTTACTTTCAAGCAGATCTATTATTAAACCGGGTCAATACGCACTAATCGCTCCAGAAGGTTTAGTGAATAATGTTATTCCTGGATTTGAAAATTGCAGAATCTCGATCTTAGGTTCACCAAAACTTGGTGCAAGCTTTGTTGACTACATTATCACAATGCACGAAGGCGGAAAGAACAGCAAAGGTTACTGTGGTGAAGAAGATGTACAGTGCTTCGTTTACGTTCTAAGCGGAAAAGTGAAGGCTAAAGCAGATGACCAAGAATTTGTTTTAGAAGAAAGCGGTTATTTATATTGCCCTCCAGGCGTAAAAATGTATTTGGAAAATATGGCGTCAGGTGATTCACGTATATTCCTTTACAAACAAAAACACAACCCGTTAGAAGGAAGCAAGCCTTGGGTCGTTTCGGGTCATGCGAATGATATCGAGTACATGGACTACGATGATATGCACAACGTACATCTTAAAGATTTACTACCATTAGATCTTGCTTTCGATATGAACTTCCACATACTTTCATTTGATCCGGCAGCAAGCCACCCATTTGTTGAAACACATTACCAAGGGCACGGTGCTTACCTGTTATCTGGTGAGGGTATGTATAACCTTGACAATGAATGGATTCCAGTTAAAAAAGACGATTACATCTTTATGGCACCGTATGTGCATCAAGCAGCGTATGCAGTCGGCAGAGAACCATTAACATATGTGTACTCAAAAGATTGTAATCGGGATGCATCATTATAATCTACCCAAAAAAGAGGTGTAACGATGAGAGTTAAAAGTGAAGACTTAAAAGGTCTAATCAAAACAAAGCTTCAAAAGGCCGGTCTGAATGAGGAGCATGCTGATGTTGCGGCAGATGTACTTACATTTGCCGATGCAAGAGGCATTCACTCCCACGGTGCTATGCGCGTGGAGTATTACGCTGAAAGAATCGCAAAGGGCGGGATCAATACGAACCCAGACTTTAAATTCGAGAAAACAGGCCCAGCAACTGGCGTATTTCACGGCGATGGCGGTAATGGTCACATAGCAGCGAAATTAGCTATGGACGAAGCAATCAAAATGGCTAAAGAGAGTGGCGTTGCCATTATTGGTGTAAAAGAGATCTCTCATAGTGGAGCAATTTCTTATTTCACTGAACAGGCGGCGAGTGAGGGTCTTATCGGCATTACAATGTGCCAATCGGATCCGATGGTTGTTCCGTTCGGCGGTGCGGAGCCATATTATGGAACAAATCCGATTGCCTTTGCTGCTCCAAGTAGCGACGGTAGAATGATCACATTGGATATGGCAACTACTGTACAAGCTTGGGGGAAAATTCTTCATGCGCGTTCGAAGAATGAATCCATTCCTAACACGTGGGCGGTTGACAGCAATGGGGAACCGACAACAGATCCGTTAGATGTACAAGCGTTGCTACCGATTGCAGGTCCAAAAGGGTATGGTCTTGCAATGATGGTTGATGTTCTATCAGGAATTCTTCTGGGCGTTCCATTCGGTAACAAAGTATCTTCTATGTATGAAGATTTAACGGCATACCGTAGATTGGGTCAGCTTCATATTGTCATCAACCCAGCATTCTTTAGAGGAATCACTGATTTTAAAAATGATATTACGCAAACGATGGAAGATTTAAACCAAATCAAACCTGCATCAGGATTTTCGAAGGTCCTTTATCCAGGACAAAATAATGATCTTGTCATTGAGGATTATAAAGAAAATGGTATCGAGCTTGTTGATGATATTTATGAGTATTTAAAATCGGATGTCGTTCATAATAACAATTATGATAATAAAAACCCATTTGCTGCTAAATAATTTATGCAGTACGAATAGATATAAACCGGTTTAGTGAGGGAAAACACAAAAGGGGTGCGAGGGATGAGATTAAGTAAAGAGCAGTTGAAGGATTTAATTGTTACAAAGCTTCATAAGGCAGGATTAACTGAGGATCATGCGGGTGGCGTTGCAGATGTGCTTGTTCATGCGGATGCTAGGGGAATTCACTCTCACGGAGCAATGCGCGTGGAGTACTATGCAGAGCGAATTGCTAAAGGTGGTCTGAATAATAATCCCGATTTCAAATTTGAAAAAACGGGTCCAGCTACAGCGATTTTTGATGGCGATAATGGGGTCGGACATGTTGCAGCAAAGCTAGCAATGGACGAAGCGATTCAAATGGCAAAAGAAAATGGAGTTGCTGTGGTTGGGGTTAGAAGAATCGGCCATAGTGGCGCACTTTCTTACTTTGTCCAACAGGCTGCAAATGAGAATATGGTTGGTATTTCAGTTTGCCAATCGGATCCAATGGTCGTTCCTTTCGGAGGGTCAGAGCCTTACTACGGAACAAACCCAATTGCTTTTGCAGCACCAGGCAAAAACGGCGAGCATATTACATTTGATATGGCAACAACCGTCCAAGCTTGGGGCAAAATTCTTCATGCTCGATCAAAAAATGATCCCATTCCTGACACTTGGGCAGTTGATAGCGAAGGAGAGCCTACAACAGATCCATTTAAAGTGAATGCTCTTGTACCGATTGCTGGACCAAAGGGATACGGTCTCATGATGATGGTTGACGTTTTGTCCGGAATTTTACTGGGACTTCCATTTGGAAACAAAGTGTCTTCCATGTACCATGATTTAACTGAATATCGAAATCTTGGACAGCTTCATATTGTTATTAATCCGGAATACTTTGCAGGATTAAATGCATTCCAGGAAGGTATTGCGACAACAATGCAAGACCTTAATAACATTAAACCGGCTTCTGGTTTTGATCAGGTTTCTTACCCTGGACAAAGAAGTGCTGAAAGAGAAAAGAAATATGAAGAAAACGGCATTGAAATTGTAGACCATATTTACGAGTATTTGATTTCAGATGTTGTTCACAACAATGCGTACGATAGTAAAAGCCCATTTGCTAAATAATATTTTGAAGGAAATAGGGTGGTCTGCTGATAGTAACCACCCACTTTCCTGTGCCAATTTTGCTTTGATGAACTAAAGATTAGAAGTAAAAATAATAATAAAGAGGTGCGTGAAAACATGCTTTATACAATCGTGAAACAGAATTCATACCAGGATTCAGTTAACCTAATGCTTCTCACGAATAAAATTGCAACAATGGAAGGCGTTAACAAAACCCAAATTATGATGGGGACGCCTGCTAACAAAGATATCTTCAAAACTGCGGGTCTTTTCACAGATGAGCTTGAAGCTGCAGCTTCCAATGATATGTGTATCGTTGTAGACACAGATCAAGAAGAGAAAATCCAAGAAGTACTTGATGAAGTTGACAACTACTTAAGCAACCAAGCTATTGCCGGTAGTAAGGAAGCATTTGAAACTGTAAATACATGGGATAAAGCAATGAGAGCACTTCCAAGTGCAAACCTTGCGATCATCTCTACACCAGGTCAATATGCGGCTGAAGAAGCGGAAAAAGCACTTGACAGAGACATGCACGTTATGATTTTCAGTGATAACGTTACAATCGAAGATGAGCGTCGTATCAAAGAAAAAGCTCATGAAAAAGGACTTCTTGTTATGGGTCCTGATGCTGGTACAGCGATTGTTTCCGGTGTTCCACTTGCGTTTGCAAACGTTGTAAAAACAGGGAAAATCGGTGTCATCGGGGCTTCTGGAACAGGTATTCAAGAAGTGACAACTGAAATTGATCGTCTAGGTGCTGGGGTGAGTCACGCAATCGGTACTGGTGGTCGTGACCTTAATGATAAAATTGGTGCAATCACAATGTTGGACGGCATCAAAGCATTGGCACAGCATAAACAAACTGAAGTCATTACACTTGTGTCTAAGCCACCTGCGAAAGAGGTTCGTGACGAAGTTGTACAATTGCTTCAAAGCATTTCTAAACCGGTTGTTGCCATTTTCCTTGGAGAAGAGCCACACGATCACGAAGGAAATGTTTACTATGCAAACACACTTGAAGAAACAGCTGCAATCGCTGTGGATCTTGCAAAAGGCAACCCAATCAAACCAAATTACAACAAACTCCAAGCAGAAGTACCTGCAGTGGACTTGAAGCCAGAACAAAAAACAATCAAAGGTCTTTATTCTGGTGGTACGCTTGGTTATGAAGCAGCAACTTTAATCAGCAGAGGCCTAAACCTTGGTGCATCTGAGCATGATGAAGCAGGTTACCTTCTAAATGCAGATGGATTTGAAGTTATCGACCTTGGGGACGATATTTATACACAAGGAAAACCACACCCGATGATCGATCCGGATACAAGAGTTCAATTCTTCCAAAGAGCAGCACAAGATGAATCAACAGCAATCATCCTGTTTGATGTTGTACTTGGATACGGTTCACATGATGATATGGCTGATGCACTACTTCCAGGCATTGAAAAAATTCAAAACGAAGCTAAAGCAAATGGCCGTAACATTTACTTTGTTGCAACTGTTTGCGGTACGGATCAAGATCCACAAGATCTAGATGCGCAAAAAGCGAAACTAGAAAAAGCTGGCGTTATCCTACGTGATAGCAATAACCAAGCTACACTAACTGCTTTAGCAATGCTTGATATCCAAATCGAAGAAGGAACAAAAGAACTTGTTCCAGCGAAAGAAACTACAACTGTAGAAATTACAGTATCAGAAGCAATCGAAAAACTATTGACGGAAAAGCCAAGCGTAGTGAACGTTGGATTGAAGAAATTCACAGAAGCGATCACTGCAAACGGCGGCCGAGTTGTACAATACGACTGGCAACCAGTTGCCGGCGGAAATCCGAGAATGCGCGAAATCTTACGTGTACTTCGCTAATCTAAACGCATACATCTGTTGAAGTAATAAACTGGAATGTTGTTCAGCAAGGGCGTCTTATCAACGGTATCTTACGTGATAAGTCTGTCAGTTGGTTTTTCTGACTGACTTATCGCGGGAGTTATCGGTTAAGCGTTGGAGCGGATTCATTGTAGATCTTATTTCAACTTATCTATCCAAATTTTGAAAAGCGATATACACTACCGATGAATTATCAGGAGGAGAGAGCATAATGTACGGACAATTTAACACACTTGATGAAGCAAACCGAGCGGTTATCGATAAAGTTGTATCAGGCACACCATTTCTATTGGATGTAGTACCAGCCAAAACTGTAATTGAAGAATTAAACGGGAAAGTATTACTTCATGCAGGACCACCTATTAAGTGGGAAAACATGACAAGCCCGATGCAAGGATCTTGTATAGGTGCTACATTATTTGAAGGCTGGGCAGCGAACGCTGAAGAAGCAAGTGCGATGCTAGAAAATGGCGAAGTTGAATTCATTCCTTGTCACCATGTGAATGCAGTTGGCCCAATGGGTGGGATTACATCTGGAAGTATGCCAGTTCTTGTCGTCGAAAACCAAGACGGTGGAAATCGCGCATATTGCACAATGAACGAAGGAATCGGTGCGGTACTTCGTTTCGGTGCTTACTCACAGGAAGTTATCAACCGTCTAAACTGGTTCCGAGATGTACTTGGACCGACACTGTCGAAAGCTCTTCAAGTAAAAGGTGAAGGCTTAAACGTCAACGTAATGATGGCTAGAGCAATTACAATGGGTGACGAATTCCACCAACGTAATATTGCTGGATCACTTATTTTCCTAAAAGATATTGTTCCATATATCTTAAAAACAGATGTAGCTGAAAATGACAAGCAAGATGTTATCCAATTCCTTGCTGACACAGATCAGTACTTCTTGAACATTGCTATGGCTTCAACGAAAGCAGTAATGGATTCAGCGAGACAAATCCAACATGGTACAGTTGTTACAGCTATGTGCCGTAATGGATACGAGTTCGGAATCCGTATTGCGGGTATGGGCGACCAATGGTTCACAGCGCCTGTTAACACGCCACAAGGTCTATTCTTCACAGGCTACGATCAAGACATGGCTTGTGCGGACATGGGTGATAGTGCAATCACTGAAACATTCGGTGTTGGTGGTATGGCGATGATCGCTGCTCCTGGGGTTACACGTTTCGTAGGTGCTGGCGGTATGGACGATGCAGTAAACACAAGTAACGATATGATTGAAATCTGTATCGATCACAACCCTAACTTCTCTATTCCGACTTGGGATTTCCAAGGCGCTTGCCTAGGAATTGACGCAAGAAAAGTTGTTGAAAAAGGAATCGAGCCGGTTATCAACACGGGTATTGCTCATAGAGAAGCTGGAGTAGGTCAAATCGGTGCAGGTACTGTACGTGCGCCATTAGCTTGCTTTGAAAAAGCGATTGAAGCTTATGCAGTGAAGCTTGGATTAGTCGAAGCGTAATAATGTCATATGGAGAGGGATGGTTGTAAAAGCTAGCTCCTCTCCTCTTTTTCTGTAAAAAACCAAACAAAATGCTTGTTATTAAATACCAAAATGTTTAAAATCAAAAAGAAAATTTCTTTTTATAAGGGAGAGCTATCGATGAGTAAAATTGTTTTGGCAATCGGCGGGAACGCAATCATTAAAGAAGGTCAAAAGGGAACACTCGAAGAGCAACAACAAAATATTAGCGAAAGCTGTGAACCTGTTCTTGGACTAATTGAACAAGGAAATACGGTTGTAATTACACACGGTAATGGCCCTCAGGTTGGTAATTCACTTATTAAAAACCAAATGGCAGAATCTGTTGTTCCGGCTTATCCGCTAGACGTTTTAGACGCTGAAACACAAGGGAACCTAGGGTACTTACTTCAACAAGCATTTAGAAATAAAATGGTTGAACGTAATATCCAAAAACCTGTTGCGACTATCGTAACGCAATCTGTTGTTTCAAAAGAAGATCCAGCTTTTGGTAACCCTACAAAACCGATTGGTCCATTCTATACTCAAGAAGAGTTGGACAAAATTCTTGAAACAGAAAAAATCTCCTACATTGAAGATAGCGGAAGAGGATACCGACGTGTTGTCGCTTCTCCAAAACCGATTACAATTGTCGAGAAAGATGCAATTCAAGCTCTACTGGATAAAGAAATTGTAGTTATTACAGCTGGTGGCGGCGGGATCCCTGTTATCGAAGAAAACGGGATGCTAAAAGGTACTGATGCGGTAATCGATAAAGACTTCGCAAGTGCTTTATTGGCTGCGGAAATCAATGCTGATTACTTATTCATCCTAACAGGCGTTGAGCAAGTAGCGATTAACTTCGGTAAGCCAGATCAACAAAACCTATTGGAAATGACGGTTGAAGAAGCGCTACGTTATATGGATGAAGGCCAGTTTCCTAAAGGAAGCATGGGTCCAAAAATCGAAGCAGCAATTCTATTCTTGCAAAAAGGCGGCAAAAACGTCATTATTACTTCAATGGATAAACTTGAAGATGCACTTGCAGGTAAAACAGGTACTCGCGTAACTCAATAAGCAATGAATCTGAAAAGGCAGCTTAATTAGCTGCCTTTTTGTGCATAGTTTTGTTCTTAGCGGATTAGTGAAAGATGTCCTTGATGTACGAAGTAATCTCCCAATCTAGGGAAATAAAACCGATGACATTGACATTAAAGATTTGGCGCATACTGATGATTATTTTTTAGTGTTTAGGAAATATAATTGAATTTGGTAGGGGATGTTACGGTGACTGGTAATATTGACGACTATATTCAGCAAGGGATTCATGGCACTAGAGAAACGAGACCGGACGAACGGCGGAAATTTCTTGGAACAATTCGTGAACGGATTGTCATCGCGCTTACGCAAGGACAAGTGAGGGAAAGAGGCATTTATAAACAAGTCGAGGATGCCATTAAGGAAAATAGCGAAGCCCATCTATACTTAAACGGACATATGGACTATAAATTGCTATCGAAATATACGAAGATTGCTTCCAAACATAACGTATACTATACAATCGTCACAAACAAAAATCATAATACTGATATTGGGCTTGTCCTCGCATATGACCATGCTATCGATAAAGAGGAGATTTATGTGAAAAAGGAAATTCCAATTGAAAAGTCAACACAACGTAATAAGAAAGGCCTATACTCCATATTCGCAAAGCTTTTTAAGAGTCAATAAGCGCATATAAGTCCATATTTGCTGTCCTTTTTATCAATGAGGAAGAAATACGGTGAAAAAGAAACGGATGAACTAGTTAGTATTGAAATCCGAACAAGCTAATGTCTGAGGGCTTGGCTTCTTATGGTGTTCTCACCGCTGTTGGCCACAAGAGGCCGATCTTCGTGCCGGCTTTTCCTGCAGGTGACGCCAGCCTCCACTCCAATCAACGTAACTAGACCACTGAACTGGCGAATAGTTCATTTTATTTTCGGATGATTATTCGTATTTTTAGTTAGAATTAGCAATTTTAAAATTTAAAAGTTGTAAAAATAGATACAGAAAGAGCTGAAGCGTATTGAATGCTAAACGAATAGTAACAGATAGCGATTTAGAAACGGCGTTTCATATCCGAAAAGAAGTTTTTGTAGAGGAACAAGGTGTACCGTTAGCGGATGAGTTCGATGAATTCGACAAACTTTATGGACAATGCGACCACGTTTTAGTGTATTATGATGAACAAGCTGTCGGAACGGGAAGGGTAAGAGTTGTCGATGGTTTAGGAAAATTGGAGAGAATTTGTATCTTAAAGCCTTACCGTAAATATGGACTTGGGAAAAAAATCATTCAAACGTTAGAAGAAATTGCAAAAGACAAAGGAATCGACAAGGTTAAATTACATGGGCAAACGCATGCAGAGGAATTTTATAAAAAACTAGGCTATATGACTTCTTCAAATGTGTTTACAGAGGACGGTATTCCACACATATTAATGGTGAAAGAATTGACTGATCAATAAGAATGATATAAACAACTCTTTTCACGGTATTATCTGTGAGCGTGATTCATGATTCAATGGATACTTCAGCGAAGTGGTATACTACAAAATGCGGATCCGAATAGCGGTGTACATAATGATGATTGTCATCCGAATTCAAACGTCAATCATTTAAGGATGGAGGAGAAAAATGGGTACAATTTCCGAGTCAAAAGGAACAAGTATAGTTAAAATGGCATTACATGCGTTAGCCGTTATGATCGGGGCATTCATAACCGCCTATGGACTTGAGGCGATATTAATTCCAAACAATGTATCGGACGGAGGCGTGACGGGACTAAGTATTGTCGGTTCACAATTATTTGGGTTGCCACTTGGTATTCTGATTGCAGTGCTAAATATCCCATTCGTAATTTTAGGGTATTTTCAACTTGGTAAAAGTTTTGCGATTTATTCCGTGATTGGCATCGCTTCACTCGCATACGGGACAAGCGTCATGCATCGTATCCCCACAATAATAGAAGGGGATACGTTGTTAATAACAGTAGTTGGTGGTATTATCATTGGTTTCGGAATGGGGATAGCCTTACGAAATGGTGGGGCATTGGACGGTATTGATATGTTAGCGGTACTCCTTTCCCGACGATTACCATTTGGAACAAGTGATCTTATTTTATTCTTAAACTTATTTGTATTTATTGTTGTCTCGTTCGTATTCGGTCTTCAAGGGGCTTTCTTGTCGGGAATCGCCTACTTTATCGCTTCTAAGGTGATTGCAATCGTTGAAGAAGGGTTAAGTGGTTCTAAAACCTTTAAAATAATTACAAATCAACCTGAATTAATGGTTGAAACGATACGTGAACGCTTAGGCCGTAGTGCAACATATAACCAAATTGAAGGTGGTTTTTCAAACGAAACTTTCAAGGAAGTTACTTGTATCATTAACCGTTTAGAGGATAGCAAAATGAAAGAACTCATTAATGAAATTGACAAACATGCTTTTGTAGCTGTTTATGATGTGGCAGAAATAAAGGGTGGAAACTTCAAGAAAAAGGACGGTCATTGACTGGACAAGGTTAGGGAGCCGTTCGAATGGGGACGCGTAAGGATGGTTTGACTTTCGAACGACATCGCCTCATCATCCATTTGGAACTGTTCATGTAACGAAGGAAATTTTCATGGCCGGATGAAAAGTGCCAGGTACCCATTGAATTATCAATTGTCTAGGTACCTGGCACCCTTGATGCTTTACGGCACCTTGAAGATGGTGTATTTCGCACGCAAGATGTGTAACCGGTACCTATGTTACCTCAAGTGTTGCGACTTGGTTGTAGAGTTGATTGTAGAACCCAAAAAAGGTACTACTACAATTCGAACCCATTACTGAATCGGGCATTCTTTATTAAAAAACGGATGAGCGTTTTAAAACGCCTCAACCACTGTAAATTGGTTTTTATTCGATTGATTTCGGATAAGCTATGGAGGAATAGTTGTTAGAAACGACTAATCGGAAGAGACTAACTTAGAAAAAGGAGCAAAGAAATGGCCACGAATCATTCGGTACTAACGGTTGAAGCACTAGTGCATGCACCAGTGGAAAAAGTATGGGAATATTGGACAGTGCCGGATCATATAACAAAGTGGAGTAATGCCTCTGATGATTGGCATACGCCATACGCTGAAAACGATTTAAGAGCCGGTGGGAAATTTGTTTCTAGAATGGAAGCGAAAGATGGAAGCTTTGGTTTTGATTTTGGCGGCATTTATGATGAAGTGCGCGCCCATGAGTTCATTTCTTATACATTAGGAGATGGAAGAAAAGTTGAAATCACGTTTATTCCTCAAGAAAACGCAACGAGGGTGGTTGAAGTATTTGAGCCTGAAACAGCTAATCCAATCGAAATGCAACAAGAAGGCTGGCAAGCTATTTTAAACAATTTTAAAAAGCATGCCGAGAAACAGTAATTTCACAACTACTATCATAAAATGCGCCAGGTACCTCTAAATTGTCTAGGTACCTGGCGCATTTCTCGATTAAGGCGAAAGAAGGACCGGTAGGTTAGTGGTATTATTATGTACAATTCAGGGGAGGAGGTCGTACCAACAGGTAATAAAAAAATAATCCATCCTTGCGTATACAGCTCATGCAAGATGGATTATTTCGATGATCATAGAACTCGTTAGTAAGGAATAGGGTGTGCCTGTAGTTTGCAATTATCTTCTTTTCTTCTTCCCGAAGTCTTTTGCGGCCGTATTGCTTTTATCCACAATTTTTTCAAACTCGATGAAGACGTGATATACATTTTCCTTGACCTTCAGTACACTAATCACTTTTCCTTTACGTCCTTTAATGGTAACATTTTCATCGACAGAAGGGATTGTTCTACACGCCCGATTAAGTACGTAGATTTTGTTTTCATAATAATGAATGGCATACATATCCTAATCTCCTTTTTATATAAGAAAGTTAGTATCCATTCATTTTATGATGGCATTGGAGATTTAGAACATGCGTATAGCCAGCCGATGCCAGGTACTCATTGAATTAGGCACCTTTCAGCCGTTCACTCTAGTCCGGATCATTGTTTTTAGTAAGAATCTGCTTTTCAAGAGTTTCTTTATATTAATTTCTGCGGCAAGTACCCCAAGTAACACAAGGACAGCCCCTATGTATCCTTTAGTTGTAAGAATTTCCCCAATGAAAATAAATGCAAAAAATGCTGCAAATACGGGTTCTAATGAAAAGATCAGACCTGTACGTGTGGGTGTTGTATATTTTTGGGCCACAGCTTGGCCGATAAATCCAACTGCACTGCACAGAATGCTTAAGCCTAAAATCGCGATCCATGAATCGGTGGTACTTGGCAGTTGCGGCTTTTCAAAGATGAATGAAAAGAGAAGTCCCCATGCTCCCGCAAACCCAAGCTGTATAATCCCAATGGAGATGGCATCAGCTTGTTTCGTCACTTTCCCTGTAACGATGATGTGAAGGGCATAAAACATCGCGCCTAAGATACACAAGAAATCGCCAGTAGTGATGTGCAATGTTTCGCTTAACGTTAATAGACCAATTCCCGTCATCGAGACACAGACGCTAATCATCATTCTTTTTTCAGGTTTCTTTCGAGAAAAGAGTGTGACTAACAAAGGGACAAAGATAACCGCAAGACTAAATAAAAATCCGGCATTTGAAACCGAAGTCGTATTTAATCCGATTACGACAACGGAAGTGCATAAGAATAACAGCGATCCGAGTAAGAATCCAAAGAGGATTGTTTTACCGTCAATCTTGAGAAGGCGTCGATAGAATACGAGTACAGCGATAAGAAAAGCAATTCCAAAACGCAATGCAATTAAATTAAACTCTTGAATCGAATGAAGACCCATCTTCATAAACAAATAGGATGCACCCCAAAACATTGTTACCATGACCATCATTAAGTCCGCTTTTACTTGTGTGCCCTTAGTTATTGGAATGTCCATCTTATTTCCTCCGGTTCGATTCAATATTCTAAACTTTAACGAAAGTTATTGATTAGTTTTTAGTATACGGGTAAAGTTTAGATAAGAAAATTGAATGTTTTTAAGCTGTTAGTTGAAAACTATTCATGTAAAGGGAATGAGAAAGATGTCACTTGCCAAGTTTGAAATATTTAGTACAGTTGTAGAATTAGGGAGCCTCAAGCAAGCGGCAGAGGAACTTCGTTTAACGCAATCTGCCGTGAGTCATGCAATTGCTAGCCTGGAATCGGAATGGGGATTTACGATCCTAATTAGAGGACGTGCAGGGATCAACTTGACCAGTAATGGAGAACGCGTCTTAAGGCATATTCAGGAAATGTTAAAGTGGAATGAACAAATGATGCAAGAAATAGCGAGTATCAAGGGGCTTGAAATCGGCACCGTCCGCATTGGCACTTTTTCGAGTGTTTCCATTCAATGGCTACCGGAAATCCTGAAAAGTTTTAATGAGGATTTTCCTGCGATCGACATCAAGTTGTTAGAGGGGGATTACGATATGCTTGAGCAATGGATTGCAACAGGTATGGTCGATTTTGGGTTTGTCTCATTACCGACTTCAAAGCCATTTGATGTAATCCCCTTGAAAAAAGACCGCATGCTGTGCATACTGCCTGAAAATCATCGTCTCGCTCACCAACAGGAGGTGAGTATTGCAGACATTTCAGAAGAGATGCTGATCATGTGGAAGAAAGGGAGCGATAATGATTTGAGGCGGATTTTTCATGAAAACAAGGTAACGCCTCGCATTAAATTTGAACTTGCCGATGATCAAGCGATTATCTCCATGGTTCAAAATGGGATGGGTATTAGTATTCTTCCTGAAATGGTATTGTTCCGTGTTCCGCATAACGTTCGGATACTAAGCATAAAAGGAGAACATTATCGATCCATTGGCATCGCAGCCCCTTCCTTCAAGACCATTTCTCCGGCCGCTCGAAAATTTATTGAATATGTGAAAGCATGGCTGAACAACTCCCACCGCTAAAGCAGGGGGGCTAGGTACCCATGTGAGGTTCCAAGTACTAGATGGATGCTAATTCACCAGGTTATCTTACACGATTTGAGTGATAGTATGTGTATAGTGACAGTTGAAACTATCAAAAAATAAGTTGTAAGGAGATCTAAGAATTCATGAATATCTTAAAAGCAGTTGAAGACGATGCACAAACGATTTTAGACATTCAAAAAGTGGCCTATATACGTGAAGCCGAGGCGTATAATAATTATCAAATTGCTCCGCTACTGGAAACGCTTGATCAGTCGATAGCGGATTTTCAGAAGAAAACCATCTTAAAAGCCGTATTAAACGATAAAATAGTCGGATCAGTCAGAGGGTATGAAGAAAAGGGCATCTGTTATGTCGAAAGATTGATGGTTCACCCAGACTATCAAAAACAGGGAATCGGTAAAAAGCTGATGATGGGACTGGAGGAATATTTCCCTTCTTGCGACCGCTTTGACTTATATACCGGAGCCTTAAGTTCGGGTAATATTCGTCTGTATGAGTCCCTGGGCTATCGACAATACAGGATTGAAATGATCCGTGAAAATATTGAGTTCGTTTTCCTGGAAAAAATGAATGAAAAAAAAGTACTAGGTACCGTTTGATATTGAATAATAAAAGGCACCTGGATCTAATACAATTCGGAATTGTAACAGATCCTGGTGCCTTAAATTTATTGAACATGAATTCATATTACTATACGTTACATAATAAGCCCAATCATCGTCCCTGAAATGACAGAGGCAAGTGTTGCTCCTAATAATAGTTTTAATGCGAATTTTGAAACATAATTTCCTTGTTTTTCACTAATGGATTTGATGGACCCTGAGACAATCCCTACGGTTCCAAAGTTTGCAAAACTCACTAAGTATACGGAGACAATCGCAACTGTTTTATCGGAGAGATTGCCTGATATTTCACCGAAATTCAACATCGCCACAAATTCGTTCGTAATCAGTTTTGTAGCCATAATGCCGCCAGCTTGTACAGCCTCTGCCCACGGAACCCCCATTAAGAAGGCAATCGGTGCAAAAATATAGCCGATTATCGTTAGGAATGAAATTTGGAATACACCTTCGAACATCACATTCACCAATTCCATCAAAGCGATGAACCCTAAAAGCATCGCAGCTACGACAATGACAATTTTAAAGCCATCCATGACGCTATCGCCAATCATTTGGAAGAATGGAACTCGTTTTGTTTCTTCGATTTGCATGAGATCTTCTTTTTCGTCTAAATCATACGGGTTAATAATATTCGCGACAATCAGTGCACTGAAGATATTGAGCACAACAGCTGTTACAACAAACTTCGGCTCGATCATCGTCATATAAGCCCCAACCATTGCCATACTAATGGCACTCATTGCTGACGTACAAATGGTGTACAGTCTTTTTTGAGATAACAATGGAATTTGTTTGGTAATTGTCAAGAACACTTCGGGTTGTCCAAGTACAGACGTTGAGACGGCAAAGTAGCTTTCAAGTTTACCCATTCCTGTGATTTTACTTAGAAATAAACCTAAATATTTAATGATGAATGGGAGTACTCTTATGTAGTTCAATATGCCAATTACAACAGCCATGAACACAAGGGGTAATAGCGCTACAAAGAAAAACGTTGTTGCCCCCTCATTGACCATACCGCCAAATACAAATTGAATGCCAGTGTCAGCAATCGCCAATAATTCCTCGAAAAACGCACCGACTTTGGTAATCACAAGGAGACCTATATCCGTATTTGTCATGGCGTAGACCAATACGATTTGTATAGCTAGCATGAGTAGAATACGTTTATATTTTATTTTTTTACGATCATTACTAACTAGAAATGCGATACTAAAAACAAGTGAAATTCCTGTTAGTAAGAAAAGAATGTCCAAGTAAATCCTCCTTTTTTGGTAACGTTTACATTCTTTACCTGAAAAAAATTCTAGACAGATGAGGTAGTTTCTCTTAATAGTAACCATCTGTGCAAAGAATAGGGAATGACTCATTATTATTCGACAATTATTTTTAGTTTAAACATATGTTTAGTATAAGCTTTCATACTTAATTGTCAATGCGCTTAGAAAGAGTTCTATTAGTCGGAATTCAAGTACTATTTTTATCCTTATATTGAGGAAAAACGTTAGGCGTTTTGGTAGGTATTTTAAACAAAAAATGCCTCATCCGCATTACTGTCCTGGACGAGGCATTTTCAAACATGAGCATTTTCTTACTAGTAGAACTTTGTATACAAGGACTACCGGATGAAAGGGAAGTAATGAGATGAGACTTATTGATAGTTTCATCATTGTTCTATTATTAAAATTTTCTTTTTCTAAATATAACTGATTCTAAAAAATTCAGTTTTGGTTTAGAATCAGCCATCTTGCAACTATATTTCTGACTGATATCCTTTCCTCCTGTACATCGCCTGGTCAGCCAATCGTATTATTTCCTGAAAATCTTGCCCGTCATCAGGATAAATTGCAAAACCGATAGATGCACCAACAGATGGAAATCCGTCAAATTTCTCAACTTCTAATACTTATTGCAGCTTCTGTACATAACCCGACTCGAAGCTTTTTTGACAATCAGGTACGAGAATCAGGAACTCATCACCACCCCATCGCGCTACTAAATCGTTTTTTCTAACGAAGTTGTTTAGGAGTGAGGCAAGATGGATCAACAATTCATCGCCTTTATGATGTCCATATGTATCATTGATTCCTTTGAAGTTATTGAGATCCATCATAATAATGCCTACCTTTTTATTTTCTTTTTTACATGTTTGTGCGATTTTTTGAAAAGATTGTTCAATCGTCCGACGATTGTATGTATTTGTTAAAGGATCTTTTTCAGAGTAGTATTTCACTTGATCAAACTGCTTTCCACACCACCAGGCAACTGCTAAAAAAAATATTGTCAATATAAAAAAGTTCGCTTTAAAAGACAGCTCCAAATATTGGTGATAGTAAAAGTAGCGAAGGATGTTAAATAAACCGACAATTCCAACCGCGATTAGTCTGCCTTGATAATTCACATAGCTCACTCATTTCTATATTCCTACAGGTATAATATATCACGTTAGTGATGCCCGCAATATAATTCGTACGAATTCAAGAAATGGTATCCGAGATAATTTGAACAAGTGAATAGCCGGAGGAGCTAAGCGAAATCGCTGTAAAAATTAGAAGTGTTTTGCGGTTTTGAGGTTTGTTTTACCCGTGGCTTATAACTTTTGCCATCTCATTTGTAGAAGTATTTATACATGAATGAGTGTACTAAGGATACTGAATGGTACCCATTGCATTCTGCATGTTTAGGTACCATTCAGTGGTCTTATTCTTGGGTGCTGCACACGACTAGTCCTACGGCTTTTGCCGCGACTAACAATGCAGCTTCGTCGATATCGAATTTGGGATGGTGGTTGAAAAAAGGTTTTTCGACGCCCGCGGGTGTACATGCGATATAGAAGAAACATGCCGGGAATTTCTCTGCATAGTAGGCAAAGTCCTCTGATGGAGGCATTGCCGGGAATTCTTTCACTTCTTTAATATGGGGATCATTTGCGTTTTGGAGTGTCTCCGCGACTCTCGCTGTCACCTCAGGATCATTGTATAGTGGCGGATAATCCGGTGTATACGTTAGCTCACATGTGACGTCAAACTCTTGTTCAAGCCCTTTGACAAGGCGTTTTAACTCTTTTTCAATCGTTTCTTTTGTTTCTACGGCCATATAGCGAATGTCGCCTTCTAGTTCTACGCTGTCCTTAATGACATTAAATGTACCTTTCCCGTCAAACGAACCAATTGTAATGACGCCAATCTCGAATGGATTTAATCTGCGACTGACGATCGTTTGAACAGCCGTTACAAAATGTGCACCTGCGACAATCGCATCATTGGCTAAATGTGGGGAAGAGCCATGTCCGCCTCGACCCTGTATTTTCAATTTCATATACGCTCTGCCGTTGAATGAATACCCTGCGTGGTAGCCAACCACCCCTGCTGGACCCATTGGAAGCAGGTGTATGCCATATACTTCATCAAGATCGTCAAGGTATCCCGATTCGACAATACTTTTTGCTCCTCCTGGCGGTACTTCTTCAGCATGCTGATGGATAATTTTAATGACTCCGGAAAGCTCGTTCTTCAATTGAATGAAACAATCCGCTAACACTAACAAGTAGGCTGTATGTCCGTCATGACCACATGCATGCATGACGCCTTCATTTTTCGACTTGAACGGCACAGGCGTCTCTTCAACAATTGGAAGTGCGTCAAAGTCTGCGCGAAGTCCAATTGTTTTCCCGGGTTTAGCACCTTTAATCGTTACAATGATTCCATACCCATTGCCGACGTTTGTTTGAATTTCCACATCTTTACCTTTATAAAAATCTACAATGTATTGAGCCGTTTTTTCTTCTTCGAACGACAGCTCTGGATTTTCGTGTAAATGGCGACGGATTTGGATGATTTCGTCTTCACGTTCTTCTAACATGCTCATTAACTTTTCTTTCAATATGATCCGACTCCTTTATTGGGCTTCTTTTTTCCCGGTATTGTTTGGAACCATGAACAAAATGGAGAGCAATGCAATCACCGCGAAGATGACGTTTGCAATAATTCCACCGGTAGCTGCTGCGTTTACGCCGCTTGTATTGGCAATCGTTGCGTAAACAGTGGCGGAAATCGCTACACCGAACGCTGAACCGAGGGAACTAGCCATCTTATAAATCCCGGAAGCTGCACCGATTTTATCGTCAGGTGCATTCGATACAGCGGTATCTGTGGATGGAGTAGCGTAAATACCTAAGCCTAAACCAAAAAGCGCAAATCCGATAAAAACAACGACTGTGTAAGCGACATCAGGTAAGAATGTTAAGCCCATCACTCCAACGCCAATCAGCGTTAAAACAGTACCCCAAAGCATCGGTTTTTTTGCACCAACTTTTTGCAAAATCTTTTCACCGACACGAATCATCGCCAGGACAGCGATTAAATATCCGATTGACAACATGCCGGATTGAAACGAAGTAAATCCTCTTCCTGCTTGGACATACGTATTGGCAACGACGAGTGTTCCAGCTACTGCATTCAGCAAGAAATTCGAAACGGTTGCACCTGTATAAGGAGCATTTTTAAATAGCCCGAAATCAATCAATGCATTGGTTTTACCATTTTCGACTTTAACGAAGACGATGGCACCTATAATGGCGACGGCTGCTAACACGAGCGTAGTCGCGCTTGTCCATCCCATATCAGCACCTTGCGTAATGACAATATTCAATGCCAACATCGTAATAATGAAAATGATCAAACCGCTTGTATCGAATTTAGTATGACCGGTATTCGCCGCTTTGCTTTCTGGAGTATCCTTAATCAACCAAAGTGCAAGTATGGCAAAAACAATGGAAAAGATAAAAATCCATTTCCAACCCATGTAAGTCGCAACGGCTCCTCCAAATAACGAACAAACACCGGACCCGCCCCAAGAACCGATTGACCAGTAACTTAATGCGCGTTGACGATCAGCACCTTCAAAATAGGCTTTTACCAACGCAATCGTTGCAGGCATAATACAAGCTGCCGATAATCCTTGAATTACGCGACCGATTATGAGTAAAATTGCACCGTTTGCTAAAACTAAACAAAGCGAACCGATAATGCTTAGGATTAGACCGATATTCGTAATTTTTTTTCGTCCAATTTTATCGGCAAGTCCACCTGCTGCCACGATGAATATTCCCGAAAATAGTGCGGTTAAACTTATGGCAATATTTATTGTCCCTGAAGAAACACCTAAATCTTCTTGGACAGCAGGAACGACGTTGACCATCGCTTGTGCAAATAACCAAAACGTTAATACGCCAAATACAATACCTGTAATCATTTTGTTTGTCCCTTTATAAGCTGTGTCCATAAAGCACGCTCCTCGGATTTTCTCTACGTTCGAGATTTTTACTATATATGGTTACTTTCTGCAGAAAAGCGAATTCAATACATCAAACATTTTCTTGATCACATTTTAGATGTTTCCCTTTACATAAATAATTGAAACCATTTCGGAGTATTGACTAGCAATGAATGAAGAAAATATCTGGAATGGTTTTTTAAAAGGATTTTATTAGAGGATAACCCCCTTTCACCCAAAGAAAACATCCTCCACCGACACATCATACTCCTTGAAAATCTCGCCAAATAACGCCTTGTCAATCAGTTCACGCAAGACGCCGTTGAAGTAGCCAGGCAAATTCCGAATATCCTTCTGCTTTGTGGCCCGCACGGAAACGTGGAGGGCTTGGATGGCCAAGTCCTCGAATAGCTCCTTTTTGTCCTCGTAGATACTGAATTTCAACAGAGGTAATGACTGCGAACGATAGACACCGAAGAACCGGCGTGCCAATGAACTTTCCCCAATGGTTGAGGAAAGAAGTGCCTTCATTTTCCCGAATAGCGTTGTAGGTGACTGGTCCGCAGGAGACGTTCTCTTAAGATCTTTAGTAGTACTAGATTTAGAAAATAACGGTTCAACTTCAGGCTTGTCCACTTGCGGCTTACTGGCACAAGGCGTTGCAGCTTCTTCCGGCGTGTTCATTTTCGACTGGTCATGGAAGGGCAAAATGACATAAATATTGGCGCCAAGTCCGCTCATGACAGGGCGGATGAAATGGATCCGTTCGATGATACCAAGTTTTTCTAACTTACGAATCGCGCGGCGGACAGTGGCATTGGATTTTTTCACAGCCTTTTCAATTGTTTCGTGTTTCAAGTGGGCGGCGCCGTATTTAACGGAGTAACGGCGGATCAGATCGAGCACAGTCCGCTCAGTCGTGTTTAGGTCATTCCAATTGGCCGCCACATGTTGCTTCACTGCCTCATCCATTTCGTGCTTGTTTGTGAAATATGCGTATTCCGAAAGGTAAGTCGTCATTGTTGGTATTCCCCTTTATTCTTTATATAGAAGGGAATGGTGGAATCGGATACAAAAGTAGAAAAATAAATTTTGGAAGAGGAAAAAAATACGCTACTTCGGTCGAGAAAAGCGCTATTCAGCCGAAGAAAATCGCTGTAATTAATGTAAACGGATGAGTTGAGTATCGTGTTGGAATCAGTTATATTCAACTACATAGGTAACAAGTTTTTTCACGCCTTAGCGAATTCAAAAGAGACGATGATCTACGAACATTAAAACAGTGAGGAGCAATCTGATGAGCAATTCTTCAACAACGACTTTAACAATGGTAAGAAGTTTTGATGTAGCGTCTGACGCTGTTTTTAATGCATGGTTGAATACTGAGATGATGCGAAAGTGGTTCTTTACATTAGAAGGTACCAACCAGGTGGCGGACAATAAACCACAAGTTGGTGGAACATGGGAAATCATTGACCGTCGTGACGGAAAAGATTACCGGGCGATTGGAGAATACCTTGAAATAGACCCGCCGAAAAAAATAGTATTTACTTTTGAAATGCCGCAGTTTAGCGATACAGTCGATACGATTACGGTAGAGCTAAAAGAACTTTCACAAGGCTGTGAAATGACATTTTCACAAGAAATCATCGTTCCACATGAGGAAAATTGGACAACGGCTGATATTGAAAAAGCGCTTACGGATTATCACGATGGAACTGAACAGGGTTGGAATTTAATGTTCATGGGGCTTAAAGAATTGCTTGAGACAGGCGAAATTAGCTACAAAGGTTAAATTTTATTTGTGCAACTAGAAATAGTCTATGATCACTGTTTCTATACAGAAAGAACGGCAAGCACTTCTAGCTAAATCTTGGTATACACGAATAAAAGGGCCGCAGGAAAACAAGTTGTTTTCCTGCGGCCCTTTTGACGTATCCTCACAAAAACAAGATTTACAGAACATTTACACCTTCCGAATGTTTGCTTAATGTTTGAGTTGTATAGTTATTCTTGTAAACAGATTGAAACAAACTCAAACAAATGGAGGTTTTACGCAATGACATTTCGTCGCGTTTGGAAAAAAGGAATCGTAAGTGTACTTGCATTATCACTACTTGCTGCTTGTTCAAGTGAAGCAAATAGTCGGAATGCAGTTGAAAATGGGGATGACTTAACACTTGATACAATTATTGGAAAAGCGAAAGAAGAAGGTCAAGTCAATTCAGTTGGAATGCCAGATACGTGGGCGAACTGGGGAGAAACTTGGGCAGAGCTCGGTACAGAGTATAGCCTGAAACACAGTGATACTGATATGTCGAGTGCTGAAGAACTTGCAAAGTTTGAAGCAGAGAAAAATGATGCGACAGCCGATATTGGTGATGTCGGGATTGCCTTTGGACCGATTGCTGAAGAAAGAGGATTAACGCTTCCGTATAAAACATCTCATTGGGATGAAGTTCCTGATTGGGCAAAAGATGATGAAGGCCACTGGTTAGTCGGTTACACAGGGACGATTTCATTTATAACAGATAAAAACAACGTATCCAACCCTCCGGAGTCTTGGGAAGACATTAAAAATGGTGATTTCAATGTAGGTATCGGGGACGCATTAACTGCAAATCAAGCACAGTTTTCCATTCTAGCAGCAGCGTATGCTTTTGGTGGAGATGAAACGAACATAGAGCCGGGCATCGAATTTTTTGCAGAGCTAGCGAAACAAGGGCGTTTAGCAGGTGATCCTTCCGTAGCGAACTTGGAAAAAGGTGAATTGGATGTAGGCATTCTTTGGGACTTCAACGCACTTGGCTACCGTAGTCAAATTGACGAATCTCGCTTTGAAGTTGGTATTCCAAAAGAAGCGTCTGTTGTTTCGGGTTATGCAACAGTAATCAACAAATATGCTAAAAATCCACATGCTGCGATGTTAACACGCGAATATATTTTATCGGATGCAGGCCAAGAAAACTTAGCAAAAGGATATGCACGTCCAATCCGTGAGAATGTAGAGCTTTCAGATGAAGTGAAATCCTTATTGTTACCACAAGAAATGTATACCAATGCACTCCCCGTGAAAGATCAGAAAGCATGGGAAGAGACGACAAAACAAATTCCACAACTATGGCAAGAGAAGGTATTAATCCATGTCAAATAATCGTGTTGTTCTAATTGTAGTCGATGCGCTTCGCCATGATGTGGCATGTACACATATGGGGTTCATGCAGCACTTAGTGGAGCGGAATTTGGCGGCCCGCTATGAAGTGAAATCGGAGGTACCGTCATTATCGCGCCCCTTATACGAAACGATTTTGACGGGAACACCGCCCATCATTCACGGCGTAACAAGTAATCGGACGGTGCGATTATCGACGCAGCAAAGCTTGTTCCATCTAGCCAGAAGTAACGGAAAAACGACTGCAGCGGCTGCTTATCACTGGGTAAGTGAACTGTATAACCGTGCGCCGTTCAACCCGATGGAGGACCGGCTTCAACTGGATACCGAATTACCAATTGAGAATGGCATCTTCTATTTCGAAGATCATTATCCAGACAGTCATCTATTTGCAGAGGCTGCGTGGTTGCTTGACCAGAAACAACCTGATTTTCTGTATATCCATCCGATGAATGTGGACGATGATGGACATAAGTTCACTGCAGATTCGAAACAATACCGGAATCGGGTGTTAGCGGTGGACAGTTATTTGTCACAATTCATCCCGAAATGTCTTGAGCAAGGCTATGAAGTCATTGTGACAGCGGATCATGGGATGACGGACGATGGAAATCATGGCGGGAATACAATTGAGGATCGACATGTGCCTATGTTTGTCCTATCGAAGCATGTTAAACCTGAAATATATGAAGGGGTTGTTTCCCAGCTTCAAGTGGCACCTCTCGTTTGTCAATTGTTAGAGATCGAGCCTTCTGATGAAATGGTTCCGCTCCTACTGGAAGGTGTACGTTGGTAAGAAGAGGCCAAGTGCCTCTATTCCAATAAGATAAAGAATTATGGATTTTCAAATTTGGAAAGTAGGGGTTCCTGTGTCGTCGAAAAAGCAATCATTACTTTTGTTATTGCCATTTCTGGTGCTCATACTTCTGTTCTTTATTGTTCCATTGCTTTACATGGTCCTATCAAGTTTTAGCAATAGTGATGGTTTCACCTGGATGCACTATAAATCTGTGTTGAGTAACAGTTTCATTCTTCAAAGTTTCAAAAATAGTATTACCTTATCAGTCGCTTCTGCTTTGATCGCTCTTGTCGTTTCATTGTTTGCGGTGTATGCCATGATGCGTTTTTCCGAACCGGTACGGGAACGGATTTTAGTCATTACGAATTTAACGTCCAACTTTTCAGGTATTCCTTTGGCGTTTGCGTTTATCGTCCTTCTCGGCAATAGCGGACTTTTCACCTTACTTTTTGAGAAATGGGGAATCGATTCATTCTCCTCCTTCACGTTATATGGATGGAGCGGTTTACTGCTCATTTATATTTACTTTCAATTACCTCTGTCATTGATGCTTCTTTATCCAATCTATTACGGTATTCAGCAACAATGGAAGGATGCCGCATCCCTTCTTGGCGCATCGCCATTTCAATTTTGGAGGAAAATCGGCATTCCGATTATGTTACCTGGAATCGTAGGGACATTTAGTATCTTGTTCGCGAATGCCATGGGTGCCTATGCTTCAGCTTATGCGCTTACGGGCAGCAATTATAATTTGGTAGCGATCAGAATCGGGGCACTGTTAACAGGTGATATTTTTGCACAGCCGGAACTTGCAAGCGCCATTGCTGTTTTGCTTGGCGTCACAATGATCACCGCTATGCTATTGAGTGAGTGGAGCATCAAGAAGACCAGGAGGAATTTGTAGTGAAAAAAAGAGGCTTGCCTGATGTGTTTTTACTCATTCTTGTACTCTATTTGTCAGTTCCCATCTTAGCAACTGCTTTATATGCCTTCGCCACTAAATGGCATAAAAGCATCTTCCCTGAAGGGATTACATTTAGATGGTTATCCACTTTATTTCAAGATACGCAATTCATCGAAGCATTTGGAAGATCGGTTTTACTATCAGGTGGGGCTGTGCTACTTGCTCTGCTCCTTATCGTCCCGGCAATATTCGTGATTGTCCTGTATTTCCCGAAATATGAGAAGTGGATTCAGGCAACAGTTGTCATGGTCTATGCATTTCCGGGTGTTATTTTAGCGGTAGGTCTTATTCGTTCCTATTCGCAACTCGGCGTTCCGATGATTTTGGCAGTATTAGGTGCATACGTCGTGAGCATTTTACCTTATATCTATCAGGGAACGCGTAATAGCTTACGGAATGTGAATGCACGACAATTGTTGGATGCGGCAGAACTGTTGGGTGCCTCCAAAGGCCAAGCACTATTGAAAGTATTGTTGCCGGCAGTCTATCCCGGCTTGTTTGTAGGCGCATTATTGTCGTTTTCAATATTGTTCGGAGAATTTGTGCTCATAAACTTGGTCGTTGGCTCACGATTTGAAACAGTACAAATCTACTTGATGAAACAATTGTCGACGAGTGGTCATATTGCAAGTGCAGTCGTATTTGTATATCTGGTGTTAATGGGCCTAATCACAATTGCGATTTCTGTATTAACGAAACGATCAAAAGGAGTTGCGAATACATGAGTTATGTTGTGATCGAAAAACTACATAAAACATACGGTGCGACAAACGTGTTGTCCAATATTCAAATGACGATTGAAAAAGGTGAATTCGTTACGTTATTAGGGCCAAGTGGATGCGGTAAAAGTACAATTTTGCGAATTGTAGCGGGATTGACTGATGCCACTTCAGGGACTGTACGCATCGATGGCAAGAATATGTCCGATGTGCAGCCAAAAGATCGGGAAGTCGGGATGGTATTCCAATCCTATGCCTTATTTCCGAATATGACTGTCAAAGAAAATGTAGCATTCGGTTTGAAGATGAAGAAGATGGATGGTAAAGAAATTGAGAAACAAGTACGTGAAATGTTGGGACTCGTTCATTTGGCGGACAAAGAAAATGCGTATCCCCATGAGTTATCAGGTGGTCAGCAACAGCGTGTTGCGCTGGCACGCGCACTTGTTGTACGTCCCAAGGTCCTATTATTGGATGAACCGCTCAGTGCGCTTGATGCACAAATTCGCAAAAAACTACAGGCAGATTTACGTTCTATTCAAATTGAGCTTGGCATCACGATGATTTTAGTGACGCATGACCAAGAAGAGGCCATGGCGGTGTCGGACAAGATTTGGGTGATGAACCGCGGCGAAATTGCGCAAAGTGGGACACCGACTGAAATCTATAAGAAGCCGGAAAGTGAATTCATTGCCAATTTCATCGGTCATTATAATGTATTTACACGCAATGAATTGGAACAATGGAGTGGTCAGAAGTTACCTGGTGATAGAGAGAAATTTGCGATTCGTCCTGAAGCCATTCAGCTGAAGGAACATTCCGGCGCGTATCAATGGAAAGCGATTGCCAAAGATTCGGTGATGAGTGGGAATGTCATTCGAACTGTATTTCAAACGGGCGAACGTACTTTTTCGGTTGAACAGCTTCATCATCATGCGCATTCCTTCGAGAAGGGACAGACATATGCGTGTTATGTCGAACCGAACGAGGTGATCGGGTTACAATGACGTATTCCAAAATAGAGAGGCAGGATCATATATTAAAAGAATTACAGGTCGAAAAGAAAATTGTTGTGGCCAAAATTGCAGACGCACTTGATGTGGCTCCTGAGACAATCCGGAGAGATTTTGCAGAACTGGAGGACCGGCATTTATTAACCCGTGTGCATGGCGGCGCCGTTAATTATATTCAATTGCGTACAGAACCCGAATTTATGAGGAAATTGGATATGCAAAGAGAAGTGAAGCGGCAAATTGCCAAGGCGGCTGCGAAGAGGATTTGTGATGGTGATACGATTGCCGTTGATGTTGGAACGACAACCGTTCACCTGGCGGATTTTATCGATGAGGTAAACAATTTAACCGTCGTGACGAATTCAATTGCTGCAGCTGAACGATTTAATTTGGCGGTCGAAGAGAAACGAATGACAGGGAAAATCATTTTACTAGGCGGTATGACCAATCCTGCTCAATCATCGGTCGTCGGTGCAATGACGTTGGAATGGCTCAACAACATGAATATGGACAAAGCCTTTTTGTCCTGTGGGGGCATGGATGAGCAATATGTCTATGATTATGATTTGGACGAATCCCTTGTTTCTGCAAGCATGGCTCAAAAGAGCAATTCCCGTATCTTGTTAACCGATGCTACAAAAATCGAACAAAGATCATTCTATACGGTATGTGAAGTGAATGACTTTTCTGAAGTGATTTGTAATCAGGCATACCCGGAAGAATGGCAGGATTTCAAAGGGAAATGGAGTATTGTTAAGGGAGGGAACGGTCAATGACAATTGATTATCATGTCCACTTAGAAGAAGGCCCGTACTCATTTCGTTGGTTGGAACGGACGTCACAGGCAATTTGTTCATTTCATCAGTCTGAACAAATCGAGAAAGGTACTAAGGAATTCATAATTTGGCAAGCGGATTTGCTAAAACAACATCTGGAAAAGGGTTGCTATAGTAATGAATGGCTAGATCTATATTTGATAAAAGCCAAACAGCTGGGCTTGAAAGAAGTCGGCATTGTAGATCACTTATATCGTTTTAAAAGCACCAAAGCGTATTTCGAAAAAAATATGTTAACGGATGTAAATGATCCCGTTGGAAAGCTGCAAGCAGATTGGCTTCAGAAAGTGATGACGGAAGAAATGGAGACGTTTGTAGAGGCAATTACGCAGGCGAAGAAAAAGTGGAGTCTCGAAGGCGTTGAGCTGAAGCTTGGCATTGAGGCGGATTACTTTATCGGACAGGAAGAGGAACTGCGACTATTGCTAGCCCATCACCCATGGGATTTTGTCATCGGATCTGTGCATTTTGTGGATGGGTGGGGGTTCGATAATCCCGAAACAGCTCATGTATTCGAATCACACGATGTAAAAGAGCTGTATGAACGTTTTTTTGAAACGGTTGAACAAGCGATACGTTCCGGTCTGTTTGATTTCGTTGCCCATTTAGATAATCTTAAAGTGTTTAACGTTCAAGTGAAGGACGAGGCATTCAACCAACGATGGTACGAAAAGATTGCAGATGCGCTGGTGGAGACGGGAACAGCGACAGAAGTGAACGCAGGGTTGTTTTATCGATATCCGGTGAAGGAAATGTGCCCTGGTCCTGAATTTTTGAAAGTATTAGTTGAAAAAGGGGTCGCGTTTACGGTCTCGTCAGATGCCCATTTTCCAGACGATTTGGGAAATTACACAAGCCAAAATGCAGAGCTATTAAAAAGCTTGGGTGTAGAGAAACTGGTCACGTTTCAAAACCGTCAGAAAATAGATCATTATGTATAAGCATAACCCCCTTCCAAAACCAAGTATGATTTTGGAAGGGGTGTTTTTTTTCCTTTCCATTACTAGTGAATATCACTATCTTCAATCGGGCATTACACTGCGTTTGTTTGACAATGCCAGAACCTAGTTTCTATGCAAGCAATTCCGCTTACTTTATACTTAGACTATATAGAGTACCGACCAATCAAAACGAGGAAAAAATAAGCCCTAGAGGAGACAGTGAAGATGGAAATTGGTGTAACTACGTTTGTTGAAACAACGCCGGATGTAGAAACGGGTCAAGTGACAAGCCATGCGGAACGTATACGTGAAGTGGTCGAGGAAATTGTATTAGCAGATCAGGTAGGTTTGGATGTGTTTGGGGTAGGGGAGCATCATCGCGCGGATTATGCATGTTCTTCACCAGCCGTTTTACTTGCTGCAGCTGCTGCACAGACGAAAAATATTAAATTGACGAGTGCAGTATCTGTTCTTTCATCAGATGATCCAGTACGTTTATATCAACAGTTTGCAACGGTCGATGCGATTTCGAATGGACGTGCAGAAATTATGGCAGGCCGCGGCTCGTTTATCGAATCGTTTCCACTTTTTGGCTATGATTTACAAGATTATGATGCGTTGTTTGATGAGAAACTGGATTTATTGCTAAAAATCAATGAGTCTGAAAAAGTGACTTGGAACGGACAGCACCGTCCATCTATTGCTGATTTAGGCGTTTACCCACGACCTGATCAAGATCGCTTGCCAATTTGGATTGCGAGTGGCGGAACACCTCAGTCCGCTGTGCGAGCAGGGATTCTTGGATTGCCACTTGTGCTCGCGATTATCGGAGGCAGTCCGTTGCAGTTTGAACGAATCGTTGACTTGTATAAACAGGCTGCAACACAGGCGGGACATGACGTTTCGAAACTCAAGGTGGCTTCGCATTCCCATGGTTTTGTAGGAGAGACAACTGCTGAGGCAAAAGACAAGTTTTTCCCATCTACTGCGCAAGCGATGAATGTGTTAGGTAGGGAACGTGGTTGGGGACCGTATACGCGCAACACCTTCGAGGCGGCAAGCAGTTTGGAAGGTGCTTTGTATGTCGGCGATGCAGAAACGGTGGCGGAAAAAATCATTTTCCTTCGTAAAAATGTCGGTGTGGATCGTTTCATGCTCCACGTTCCGGTAGGCTCCATGCCACATGACGAAGTATTACGGGCGATTGAGTTACTAGGGACCGAAGTGGCACCGATTGTCAAAGCGGAAATTGAGCGTTGGGAAGCGGAAACGGAAAATACGTTATAATTCGGCTAGGTATCCCTATTTCTATTGCTAAAAAATGATCAGACCTACAATTTGGTAGATATTTTCCATTAGAAAAAGCCCTTCGACCGAAATTCTCGATCGAAGGGCTTTTCTTTGGTGCCTGACGAAGTTGTCGGAATGGAATGAGTAACTCAGGCGTTTAGTTTATTTCCAATTCTGATTCAATGATTTCAAGCTCATCTTCATACTCGATTTCTAACAGCTTTTCAAGCTCGTCCGATGAAATGATATCCGCAGCATCAGGAATGCCTATTGTGAATGGTACATCTCCATTGATGTTGGATTTGGATTGAGTAGACAAAATCTTGATGCCGAACGTTTCCTCTTCTACTGTAATATCAAGGTCCAGGTCTAACAAGTTATAGGCGATAAAATGATCTTTATTAATCACGACGTATTCTTCGAAGGTGTTGATCGAAATTACTTCACCGATTTGTTGAACAATTTCATCGATGTTAGCGCTGATTTCCTTAATACCTTCTTGAGCTGCTTGGATGTCTTCAGCAGTTAATCCAAGTGCTTCTACATATTGAGGATCTTGAATCAGTTCAAAGAATTGCGGTAAAAAGCCTGTCATTAATCGTTCAACAAATGGTTGTAAACTCTCATTCGTTAGTTCGAATTTAACGACCTTTTTGACATCGATATCATTAGGTACTTTAAGTGCATCACTTTCAACTGCGCTGTAAAAGTCATCTGCGAACTGCTCTACGAATAATTGATTGATTGCAAGTGCAAGTTCTGTTTGCAAATCGATATCCATCGAACCAGTTGGTTGCCCTTCGAGTTCTTGTAATTCCTTCAAGTCAAACTCGATAAACTTTCCAACCAATTCCTCAGGCAATGGAGCAAGTGGAATGTTTGGAAGTTTTAACCACATTTTATCTTCCGTCATCACAATCGGCATATTGATTGTTGTTTGCATATCACCTGACAGTGTAAGTGCAACAGTAGCTTCCATCATCATAGGATCTTTGTGGTAAGCTCCAGAAATATCAATTTTGATATCTTTTAGCATATCGGCAATCATCCCCATTTCTGGAGTGTTTGCTGTTTCTGGTAACGTAATTCCGAAATTTATATTTCCGTCAAACGCATACGCGTCAATCGTTGCCTCATTTGCATAAGCTTCCTTTAACAATGTAGAAATGGATGGACGTTGATCAAGTGCACGTGACAGGAATGTCACGAACTGTGCCCGTGTCGTCGGCTGACCTGGTTTGAATGTATGGTCTTTATACCCTGTCGTTACCTGATTGGCAAAAATCGCATCAATGGCATCGTAGGCAGAATGTTTTTTTGGTACATCTGTAAATGCTGTCGTTTTGTTGCCTTTAAGTTCGAAAGCGTTCGTTAGTATAATTGCCATGTGTGCGCGGGTAAGGGGGGCATTCGGCTGGAAGTTCCCGTTATTTCCCTGCATGATCCCTGCGTTTGTAATAGCTGAAATGGCACTATATGAAGAATAGCTTTCCTTAATATCCTTGTAGTCGATCGGAGGTAGATTTTCTGTTTCTAACTGTAGAGCACCCGTCAAAATACTTGCAGCTTGTGCGCGAGTAATGTGTTGATTTGGACGGAATGTGCCATCTTCATACCCTCGGATCACACCTTGGTTAGTAAACTGGTAAATTTGCTCTGCAGCCCAGAAGTCTTTGGATACATCTTTAAATGTTGTGGCGGCATCTGCTTTCGTGGGAATTAGTAAAGCGAATACGACAAAAATAGATGCTAATACTTTAATGAGTCTCATGTTTCTCCCCCTCGGATTCTTTCTCTCACACGCTAGTAGTTCGATTTTTTGAACTAACATACGAGTTAGAAAAGTATAGTTGTACACGGAAATTATAACATTGATTGGAAAAATATGAAATGAACGAAAGTACTAGATTGGACATAATTGGAAACTTTGAGGTAATTTGAAATTGTTCTGGAACGCAGTAACCTCTCTATCAGGTTATGACAGCCCCTTACAAGGCAGCTTCGGCGATTACATTGAAAAAATCCTGATTGCTACAGTTATAAAGGATGAGTATTCCCGCTTTACAGTTGGAGTTGGTAGAACTGCTGTTTAAATAGATCTGTGAGTGAAATTGTTCCAGTACCTTTAAGATACGTTCTACCCTCGTTCGGACAGTCATATAGTGAAGATGGAGTCTGAATTGGGAGGGGGATAGGCGTGCAATTTTATTATGGCGATCAAATGCCATTACGTGTGCTGGATGAAGCTGAATTCTGGAAAGAGCAAGAGGAAGAGCATACCGTCGTGATTCGTGAAGCACTTAACAATTTAGAAGAACAATATGTCGATGCCTTAAAACAATGGGAGCAAGCCCTTTCGGTAACTCATCAAAAAGTCGTGAGTTATGTAGAGTCTGTCAATCGCAGCGATTATGTTCATGAAGAGCTCCAAGCTCAAGTACTTCAACTCGTCGCATTTTGTTTAGAGGAAAGTCAGCAATTCATCGAACTATGCCGGCAAATTAAAGTGAATAGTGCGGCGGCGAAAGATAATGTCTTTGCGAAAACATTACTGGACCATATTATTAGGGAATCGGAATATTTTATCGGGATTGCTAGAGTTGTTTTGTACGGAACCACTTAACTATATGTATAGGTCTTTATTTACTGGTGATGTGTGGGGAAAAAATAGGTGACTTTTTGTTCGATTGTGAACGAGAAGTCGCCTATTCCTATGCCTAGCAGATCCTTTCAGGTTCTTTTCAATCCAATACGATTATGGTATCGTTGTCTTGAATGCTCTTCGAGAATGGACTAGCAGAATTGGGGTCTGTAGGTTTATAATTGACGGAATCATCTAAAGGGAAGGAATACCTAGAATTTTGTCGAATTAGACTACTAGAGAATTTTGGTATGAAATGCTTTCCTTAAAGGAACGCTCTACAACCGTTCACAATCAACTCGAATTGCGTCGGGAAACGCATTTACCGAATAGACAAGGGGGAAAATGTATGAAAAAGTCAACGTTTTTTATTTTTTTAGTTTTCAGTTTTGCATTTATTTTAGGGGCATGTGGGACAGAGAAGCCTACTACAGAAGATGATGCATCTTCCGCTACGGACAAGGGCTCGGAGAAGTTGGTCGTGCAAGTTGGTACAAGTCCAACGTATCCACCGTTTGAATCTGAGGAACAAGGGGAGCTTGTCGGTTTTGACATTGCGTTAATCGAGAAAATCGCAGAAGTAGAGGGTTTTGAAGTTCAATTTTCTAGTATGCAATTTGACGGTCTGATTCCCGCTTTAAAGTCTGGACAACTTGACGTAGTCGTTGGTGCGCTTTCAATTACCGACAAACGAATGGAAAGTGTGGACTTTTCCAATGCATACTATGAATCCGGTCTTTCTATTCTGACAAAACCTGACTCCGGAATTGCAAGTTTCGATGACTTACAAGGAAAATTGATTGGGGTTCAAAAAGGTACTTCTTCTTATAACTATATGGTAGCAAATGGCATTAAGGATAATGATATTAAACAATATGCTGATATTAGTACAGCTTATAATACGATGGAAAATGGCGGTGTAGACGCCATTCTTTATGATAATCCGTCCAATATCAATTATTTAAATGAACAAGAAACAGATGCAGAAATTGTCGGTGATATTTTAGCCGGTGAGTTTTACGGAATTGCTGTCAATAAAGACAAAAAAGAACTGCTTGAAAAAATAAATGACGGACTCGCTAAACTCCAGGAAAATGGTACGTATGAACAATTATTTGACGATTATTTAAATGGTGAAAAGAATGGGTTCATAGAAGAGGTTTTAAAGCCTGAAGAAGTTGTCGTAACTGTCGATTGAAGTATCTATCTTTTGTTAGGTATATATAGAAGTTCATGAGATAAGGTCAACCGCCGAATTCAGAATTCCAATTATCACTCGCTAAAGAACAGTTAGAAGGAGGCGGTCTACTTGCAAATTGTTTTGGATAACCTTCCACAAATTATGGAAGGTCTTAAGTTAACCATCTATTATTCGATTGCTGCGATACTATTGGCTGTCATTTTCGGTTTGATAACTGCTTTGATGAAGTTATCTAAATCGAAAGTTATACGGGGCATTGCGACCGTATATATTGAAGTTTTTCGTTCAACACCATTATTGGTGCAATTATTTTTTATCGTCTTTGGATTGGCAGGCGTGTTGCCGGTAAACGAATGGTTTGGACAAAGATCTTATCCGATTATCGCTGCAACGTTAACGCTTGCCTTACATGAAGGGGCATACATTTCAGAAATTATTCGGGCGGGTATACAAGGGGTTGATCGAGGGCAAAAAGAGGCAGCGGCAAGCATCGGGATGACAGAATTTCAAATGATGCGTTATATCGTTTTGCCGCAAGCTTTTAAGCGAATGATCCCACCACTTGTGAACCAGTCGGCACAAACGATAAAGGACACATCTCTTCTGGCACCAATTGGCATCATTGAATTAGTTTACAGAGGTCAAATTATCATCTCATCCACTTTTGAGCCATTTGCAATTTGGGTCGTCATCGGTATTTTGTACTTTGTCATTATCTTCTCTGTATCCCAATTTGCCGGTTATCTCGAAAGGAGGATGCAAGTTGATCAACGTTGAAGACTTACACAAATCGTTCGGTACGCTTGAAGTTTTGAAAGGGATTAGCACACAAATCGCTAATAAAGAAGTCGTTGTTGTTATTGGACCTTCCGGTAGCGGTAAAAGTACCTTTCTTCGCTGTCTAAATGGACTTGAAGAAGCGACAAGTGGAAAAATTGAAATTGTGGGAATGGAATTGACTTCTCCTAAAACGAATATTTATCAGTTAAGGCAGCATGTCGGGATGTGTTTCCAACAATTTAATTTGTTTAAACATTTAACGATTATGGATAACATTACAATTGGTCCTATGAAAGTATTGAAGAAAAGCAAAGAAGAAAGCGAAAAACTAGCGCGTGAATTATTGAAAAAAGTCGGTTTGGCAGATAAGGAAAAAAGCTACCCGGATCAACTTTCTGGAGGTCAGCAACAACGCGTAGCCATTGCACGTGCGTTGGCAATGAAGCCGAAAGTGATGTTATTTGACGAACCGACATCAGCGTTAGATCCGGAAATGGTCGGTGAAGTGTTGAATGTCATGCGTGACCTTGCGGAAGAAGGGATGACGATGGTCGTCGTCACACATGAAATGGGTTTTGCGCGTGAAGTTGGGAACCGTGTCCTTTTTCTAGATGGCGGTTATCTCGTTGAAGAAGGGACACCCGGTGAAATATTCGGCAACCCGAAAGAACTACGAACGCAAAGCTTTCTAGCAAAGGTACTATAAGTAGTGTCGCTGCATAATGCATATAACAGAAAACAATCTAAAGAGGGAAGAATATATACCTTGAAAAGGTGTCTATTCTTCCTTTTTAGATATAGTATAATCTTGGTAATTGTTACCCGGAAATAAATATAGTTATGATTATTAAATTTTAATTTCAGGCTTCCATCCCGATTGGTAAGGGGATCATAGTAGATTTAATCAAAACAATAGTTTTTTTCAGAATTCATATTGACGAAGCTATTCAGATACAGTATAGTATTCCACAACAGTATTAATTAAATAATTCATTATCTCTTATGAAGAGTAGCTGAGGGACTGGCCCGTTGAAGCTCGGCAACCAACCATATGTTCATGTATGGAAAGGTGCTAAATCCTGCAAAACGATTTCGTTTTGAAAAATGAGAGAGGACGTCTGCGTATCTTCCGATGCTTATGAACCTCTCATTCTGAGAGGTTTTTATTATTTTTAATGTAATACAAAATAACATCAGATAGGGGTAGAAGGATTATGAAGAAATGGCTATTTACAGGATTACTCGTTTTAGTTTTAACGGCACTTGCTGCATGTGGAGGTAAGGACAAGGCGGGCGAGGCAAATGAAGACTTATTAAGTGATGGTAAGCTAACCATTGGCGTAACTGCTGGCCCACACGAGGAAATCGTTGAAAAAGTGAAAGAACTGGCAGAAAAAGAGGGTCTTGAAATTGAACTGCAAGTGTTTTCTGATTACGTAATGCCAAACGTTTCTTTAGCTCAGGATGAGATTGACATGAATATCTTCCAAACCATTCCTTTCTTTGAACAAATGAAAAAAGATCGGAACTTGGATCTTGTTGCAGTAGGTGAAACGGTTACTTTCCCGATGGGTATTTATTCAAATGAAATAAAAGACGTCAGTGATTTGCCAGATGGTGCGAAAATTGGATTACCAAATGATCCGACACAAGGCGGACGCGCACTGCTGCTATTTGAAAGTGCAGGTATGATTACGCTTAAAGACGGTGTAGACTCCAGTGCAACGGTCAATGACATTTTAGACAACCCGAAAGAATTTCAATTTGTTGAACTTGATGCGGCACAAATCCCCCGTCAATTGAACGAACTCGACGCGGCAGCCATTAACACGAACTTCGTGATCGATGCGGGTCTATCGCCGGCAGAAGATTCCATTTTCATTGAGCCGAAAGATTCTCCGTTCGTGAACATTGTCGCTGTCAGAGCCGAATCGAAAGATGAAGAAGTTGTTCAGCAATTTGTCGATTTGTATCGCTCTGAAGAAGTGAAACAATTTATCGAAGAGAGATTTGATGGATCTCTTATTCCTTCTTGGTAATCATTATTCTCTTAAACTAATTTTTTTTATAAATATTAAAAAATCATTATTTCTTCTATCCATCATTTTATTGATAGATATCGTTAGCGCATGTGGAAAAGATTCTTCCTATAGCGCAGGTCAAGCTATTAATGAACAGAAATAACTGTCGGCGTTACAGCAGGTCCACACGAGCAAATTGTCGAAAAAGCAAAAGAAGTTGCTGCAAAAAACGGTTTGGAAATTGAGATGAAATCATTCTCACTACGTTCTCCCCAATTCGGCTTTGTCTAATGGAGACTTAGACGCGAACAGCTATCAGCACAAACCTTTCCTAGATCAGTTTAACGAAGACCACAAAACAGACTTGGTCGGAGTTGCGAAAACCATTTTAAACCCGATGGGCATTTACTCGGAGAAGTACGACAATTTCGATGATGTGCCCCATGGTGCAACTTTCAGTCTTCCTAATGATCCTACAAACGGTTCCCGTGCGCTGCATATTTTAGAAGTAGCAGGATACATTACGTTGAAAGAAGGTACGAGCGATACTGCCTCTATCTATGATGTAGAAGACAATCCTAAAAACTTGGAATTTATCGAGTTGGAAGCGGCGCAAATTCCAAAACAATTAAGTGAAGTCGATGTAGCTGCCATTAATACGAACTTCGCTCTAGGTGCCGTCTCAATCCGAAAGAAGACTCGATCATTTTGAATCTACAGACTCACCGTATGCCAACTATATCGTTGTTCGTGCAGAGAATGTAGATGACCCGACGATTAAAAAATTCATAGAAGTTGCAAGTAGATGAAGTGAAAGATTTCATTAGAAGAGGAATTTGGCGTTTCGATCATTCCGAGCTGGGATTAGTAATAGTTAAGGGAACGTTACCGATCTAGGTAACGTTTTCTTTTAAAAGGAGGATATACTGTGATTGTATTGGAAAATGTTTCAAAAATTTTCACTACAAAAAACAACGAAGTAACAGCCGTCGATAAAGTGAACATTCATGTGAAAAAAGGTGAAATCCATGGCGTCATCGGGTACAGTGGTGCGGGAAAAAGTACTTTGATCCGCTGTGTGAATTTGTTGGAACGACCAACAAATGGAAAGATCTATATCAACGGTGAAGAAATCACTTCCCACCCTCCTCACAAACTAGGTAGTGTACGTCGTAAAATCGGCATGATCTTCCAAGGTTTCAACTTGCTCAAGACGGCAACGGTATTCGACAACATTGCCATCCCGTTAAAACTTATGGGGATTGGTAAAGCGGAAGTAAAGACACGTACTATAAAGTATTTGGAAATCGTCGGTTTGGCGGATAAGCATCAGAGCTACCCATCCGAATTGTCTGGGGGGCAAAAGCAGCGTGTTGCAATTGCCAGAGCGCTGGCGCAAGAGCCTGAAATTTTGCTAAGTGATGAGGCAACGAGTGCACTTGACCCTGAAACGACAGAATCCATCCTCGATCTACTGTTGAAAATCAACGAAGAGTTCGGCATTACGATTCTACTCATTACGCACGAAATGAACGTCATACAAAAAATTTGCGATTATGTCTACGTCCTGGAAGGCGGAGAAATTGTGGAACACGGAACAACGATTGACCTGTTTACAAATCCGCAACAACCGACGACAACCAAGTTCTTAGGAACTATCGCTCAGCGGAATTTAGCACCATCCCTCATTTCACAATTAAATTTAACAGGCTCCGTTCAGCGATTGACGTTTACTGGCGAGATCACGGGAGAGCCATTGTTAGCTGAAATGAGTCAACGATTCGGCGTTGTACCAAATATTTTAGCAGCCAATATTATTGAATTGAAAAATGGCGTGATCGGAAATTTAGTTGTTCACGTTGCGGGTGAAAAAAAAGAAGTTGAAAACGCCTTGCATTACTTGCATCAGCAAGGCGTTGGCACGGAAGAATTGGGGGATCACAATTGAGCGGATTTGAAGAATTTATCCAACAATGGCTGCCCATCATTGGACAATCGACTGTCGAGACATTTCAAATGGTCATTACTGCACTGTTATTTTCCATCATTATCGGTATTCCATTAGGGATTTTATTGGTCATGACACGACCGGGACAAGCATTGGAGAACAAATTGCTGTACCACACGTTAAATTTAATCATCAATGTCGTTAGATCCATTCCATTCATCATTTTGTTGTTTTTCATTTTACCGTTTACGAAAATAATTGTCGGCACGACGATTGGTGTAAAAGGTGTCATTGTGCCTCTAGTGCTTTACACTTCACCATATATTGCACGTCTAATGGAATCTGCACTGCTTGAGGTCGAGAATGGTGTTGTGGAAGCCTACACGGCGATGGGTATCAAAACAAGACACATCATTTGGAATGTGATGTTACGAGAAGCCCGTCCATCTATCATCTTGGGATTAACGATTTCTACCGTCAGTTTGATTGGGGCAACGGCGATGGCTGGACTTGTTGGCGCTGGCGGTTTAGGTGACTTGGCTTATCGTTTTGGGCATTTAAGATACGAAGTCGACGTCATGTATGCGACGGTCTTTATCCTTATTATTCTTGTTCAGATGATCCAATCGTTCGGTAATCGTCTCGCTGCTCGCATTAAAAAGGATTAAATTTTCCTGAGCAATTAAAGCCTCCGGCGGATGTCACAGATTTTGAAGTGAGCTTTGCTCAATTCAAAATCTGGACGCAATTTCGCCGAGGCGTAATTGATTAGGGAAGTTTTATCATGTCAAATGAAGTGTGTGTCAAAAAATGGGTGCGATTGCAACGCTTGTTTTCAATCGATCTGAAAAGAAAAATTCATTTTCACTATCCATGTTTCAACAGTTGTCTTCCCTGCTTGACGATTTAAAACAGGATGAGCAAATCAAATTGTTAATTGTCCGTGGAGTCGACGAAACCGCTTTTTCATCGGGTGCGGATATTAGTGAATTCCTAGATGTCCGTTTAGCCGCCCAAAAGGCAAAGGTCTATAACGACACTGCGTTGGAAGCAATTGAAAAGTTATATCGTTTTCCACGACCTTCCATTGCACTCATTCAACGTTTAGCAATCGGAGGCGGATTGGAGCTTGCGAACTCTTGTGATTTCCGCTTTGCTACGACAGGCAGTAAACTTGGCATCACTTCCGCAAATATCGGTATTGTGTACAACTTAACGAGTACCAAACGATTAGTCAATTTACTCGGACCGTCAAAAGCGAAAGAGTTACTTTATACTGCACAGCTCATTACTGCTGAGGAAGGGCGAGAGATCGGGCTCATAGATCGCGTCTATGAAGCTGATGAAATTGAGGGAAAATGCCTTGAATTTGCCAACCTCATTCTAACAAAATCTCCTGTCGCTAACGCTGGCATTAAACAAGTCATTCAAGCAATCATTGACGGAGAAAACGAAGAATCGGAAGAGCTGTCTGAAATGATTTTGGAATCGTTTAGCTCCGATGATTATCACGAAGGCATCCAGGCATTTTTAGAAAAAAGAAAACCGAAATTTATTGATCGGAGTGAATGACAATGACAACTACTCGAAATAACGACTTATTACTGCAGAATATTGATCCATCTGAATCGTTCCCGGTTTCATATGAACAGTTGGAAAGAGCGGCTAAGGAGAAAATGTCGACAGGTGCATTCGGCTATGTCCAGTCTGGTGCCGGTCGTGAAGAAACATTGCGAAAAAATGTATCCTCTTTTTCCAAGTATTCGATTGTACCGCGCTTTTTGAATGACGTTACAGAATTGGATACATCGATTCATCTATTCGGACATACATATGCGACACCTTTGTTAGTTGCGCCGGTTGGCATGCAAAAAATTGCACATGAGGACGGAGATATTGCGACTGCAAAAGCAGCCGCATCCCTCGGCATCCCTTTCATCCAAAGTACGGTGTCGGGTTATTCAATTGAAGAAGTGGCGGAAGCGACGGGTGATAGTCCGAAGTGGTTTCAGTTGTACTGGGCAGGTCAGAATGAAGACATTTCCTATAGTATGGTGAAAAGGGCAGAAGCTGCGGGTTATGAAGCCATTGTCCTAACTGTCGACACAGTCATGCTAGGCTGGCGTGAAGAGGATGTAAATAATAAGTATTCCCCGTTGATGCAAGGGTTTGGCAAAGCGAATTATGAAAACGATCCTGTCTTCATGGCATCCCTTCCGAATGAGGATGACGACACCATTATTCAGGGGATCGTGGACAATATCTACCATCCTTCACTTAGTTGGAAACAGGTAGCGGAACTGAAGAATAGAACTTCTTTGCCACTCCTCCTGAAAGGCATTCTCCATCCGGAAGATGCGAGGTTGGCAATTGAGAACGGCATTGACGGAATTATTGTTTCCAATCATGGTGGACGTCAACTAGACGGCGTTATTGCAAGCATCGACTCTCTTCGAGCTGTTGTTGAAGCAGTGGATGGGGAAATTCCGGTTCTTTTCGATAGTGGAGTCCGTCGAGGCTCTGACGTTGTCAAGGCGCTAGCGTTGGGTGCAGATGCAGTTTTGATTGGCAGACCTTTCGTCTACGGCTTGGCAGTCGGTGGACAACATGGCGTTGAAAAGGTATTATCGACTATCCTTCAGGAAATGAAAGTTTCCATTTCGTTATCTGGAATCACGTCTGTCCGCGATCTTCGGAACCTGACAATCGTAAGCTCGTAAAAAAGTGTTAAAGGTGGATATAGACAATGAAACAAGCATTGCAAGGGTTGAAAGTAGTTGACCTATCCCAAGTGTTGGCAGGGCCGTATTGCACGATGGTATTAGGTGATATGGGTGCTGACGTCATAAAGGTAGAGAAATACCCAAAAGGCGATGACACCCGTGCGATGGGGTCAACTATTCAAAATGAGAGCCATATGTATATGATGGTGAATCGTAATAAAAGAGGTATGTGCCTCAATTTGAAAAAGCAGGATGGAATCGATATTCTGTACAAGCTCATAAAAGAGGCAGATGTATTTGTGGAAAATAATCGTCCCGGTGTCACAAAAAAACTTGGCTTTGACTACGAAACGCTTAAAAAGATCAATCCAGGTCTTATCTATTGTTCCATTTCCGGTTATGGCCAAACAGGCCCTTATCGGGATAAAGGCGGCTATGACATTATGGCGCAAGGTCTGTCGGGATTGATGGAGATGACGGGTGAGAAAGGTGTTAATCGGTTAAAGTTAGCATTGCAATCCATGACATTGCCGCCGCAAAAGCGGCGATCCAATCCATCCTCTCCGCTTATATCCATCGTCTAAACCTGTGAAGACAATATATCGATGTTTCCTTGGTAGACTCAGGCCTCGCATGGACTGTATGGGAAGCAGCTGCTTATTTTGGAACTGGAGAAGTAGCTACCCGGAACGGAACCGCCCATCGTGCCGCTGCCCCGTACCAGGGATTCAAAACGAAAGACGATTATATTTTAATCGGTGGCGGCAATCAAAAACTTTGGGAACTCTTCGCAGAAAGAGTGGTCCAAAAACCTGAATGGGTAGATGATCCACGCTTTGCGACGAATGTTTTACGCACAAAAAATGTGGAGGCGCTAGAAGTTGAAATTGAAAATGTTTTAGCGGAACACGGATCGGCTCACTGGCTGGAGCTACTAGACAAACACGGAATTCCCTCTAGCCCAATCTATTCCTATGACAAAACATTAAACGATCCGCATATTCTGGAACGTGACATGATTCTGAATTACGAACACCCTATTGCTGGGTCGATGAAAACATTAGGCTTTCCGGCAAAGTTTTCGGAAACACCAGGACAACTCCGAATGCCTGCCCCATTCTTAGGTCAGCATAATGAAGCAGTGCTACTAGAGCTTGGCTTTACCAATGAGGAGATCGAACGTTTAGCGAAAGAAAATGTGCTTCTCTAACTAAAATCAGGAGGTCGGCTAATCGTTATTTGATTAGCCGACCTCCTTCTTTAATGGGATAACAACTTTAATGATCGCGATTCACAATATAATTCAATAGATGCTTGAGGAAAGTGGTATTACGTGGCACATCTTGCAATGTTTCCATTGCGACACAATAATGTTCCCACATGGCTTTTTTAGCATCAGTTACACCCAAAATTGACACAAATGTTGCATTATTGTTTTCAGCATCTTTTCCAATAGGTTTTCCGAGTACGTTCAAATCTCCTTCAACATCCAACAGGTCGTCCTTAATCTGGAATGCAATGCCGGCGTGACGGGCGAATCTTTTCAAGGCTTCTATTTCCGACTCACCTGCATGAGCGAGGATTGCGGGCATTAGGAGAGAAGCTTCGAATGCGATTCCGGTTTTGTAAAAACACATCTTATTCAATTGTTCCAGCGTCAATTGTTTCCCTCTTGAATTTAAGTCCATTGCCTGGCCCCTACACATATCCGCTACGATCCGGGACGAATAGTGAATCAAGTTTAGTACCGTTTTCGAATCGAACTGGTCAAGAGAAGTTTGTTCCTCAACCGCTTTTTGGGTCAGATATAGAGCGGTTAGTTCTGCTGTGGCGATGTCGTATACCTGATGCAATGTTGGACGTCCCCTCCGAGTGGGCGCATTATCCTGAGATGGCAGATCATCGAAGATTAGGGATGCCGTATGCATATATTCCAAAGATCTTAGAAGTGGCACGATTGACGAGCTATCTAATCCATATTCGTTAACACCCATTACCCAAGTCATGATAGGTCTTAACCGCTTTCCATCACTGTCTAAACTGTAATTTGCAGCATCAATTATTGGCTCTTTCAGCGATGATCCACTCTCACTGTCCGAAATCGTTAAGAAGCCATTGATTTGACTGCGTACGTTTTCAATTGTATCTAAAAAGTCTTCCCGCTCCATGCGATTACTTTTTAGAATCGTAATCATATGATCGCGAAGCAGTTTATCAAAGAAATCCACATTATCTGCTTTTCTTACCATAGTTTGGATGACGTTGTCGAATAGTGGGTCTCCGGTAGCGAATAACTTCATCACTTCGTTGTATTTTTTAGTTCCCATTCGTTTTTTAAACCGTTTCAGCCCGTTGATGGCACGGTCGAGCATTACATCGCGCGTCTTATTATGTGAGTGATACACGTTATGAATCAAATTGAAGATGACCGTCCAGTACAATTCAAAAGGATTGATAAGATCTGAACGCTTAGTATGATAGGTTAGATAATAGGTGTAAGGTGTTACTCTTCCTTCCTTGAGGTCATCGAACATATCTGCGAAATCATCAGCTAGCTGGTTGTAAATGCCATATAGGAATGTTCGGGTAGCGAATCCGTCATCCTCTGGAGCACTTATGACCGAACGGGTAATTAAACGTGATGAAGAGGATTTTAAAATGATGGGAATATAGAGCTCTTCGTTGGTGTAATTTGCATTGGATAGGTCCTTAACACGATCTACTTCTTGTGAATTGAAAAACACATAAGATTGCTCGAAAAAATCATTTCGTGTCTCTGGTCGCTGAAAGGCTTTGATGTACTCAAAGGCATTTCGGAGTTCGGAATGTATAAATTGAATAAGATCCGCGTTTTTTCCAGTCCACTTGTCTAATGTAGGAACAGAACCTGTGATAAGTGAGGTACGTATTAAATCGGAATACCGTTTTTTCTCTTGAGTGGATAAAACGTTGGCGTCGAGAAGATCATCAATGAATGGATATGTCAGTCCATATGAATACCCAAGTCTGATTGCTTCATCAAGTTTACGGGTACGTTCTTTAGGAGTTATCTCAGCGTCCATCTCTTCAGTCACATGAATGATAACCCCGGCAATAATCTTGATAAGTTTCCGCTGGGCTTCCTCCGCATCCATCCCTTTTGGAATATGGGAGGATACAGTCTTCAGTTTGTCCAGCAGCCAGATCATGGTGGATTCAACGCCGTCCTTTTGAGCCAAACGGTACAACCCAGCCATACTGAACGTCTCCATTTTGTCTCCGTCCGAATGAGTTAGGTGATTTTTTAAATGGTCAACTGCACGTCGAACTCTGGACTGCGTATCAGGGGAGTCCAGCGCTTTGCCCAGATCACGCAAGTATATATAGGAAATGCTCCGATCCAAGTAGCTATCTAGTTTTCCTGAGTAATTCAGCCATTGGATATAATGGCGATACCCTTTGGAATCAGGATTTCCCTTTCCGCGCGAAAAAAAAGAGACGAATGAATAGGGTTGAATACGGCTCTTTTTCCATGACTGAATGTCTCCTACTAGAGGAGGGATATAGTTTTTTTGTGAAAGTTGTAAGGAAAGTGATTTAAAATAATGAGCAGCCTCTTGCTCAGCCAACTGATAGCTTGCTTCGGCATTTCTTAGTAACTCTTCATTCATACGATTCAATACCTCTTCTTAATGGTCTCTGATATAAGTATGCAAAATAATTCAAACCTATGTTAAACATCTACACATCATTCAGGTTTTCTGTATTTAATTTAACTCAAAAGTAGCATCTTTACCTCCAAAAAGCTAAACATAGACTTTTTAAGACATTTTAACTTTCCGGTGGATACGTTTAAAAACCATTGCGAGGGTGTAACAGAAAACGGTATGAAAACAGGAAGAACAAATACCTTTGAAAGGTATTGTTTTTCCTGTTTTTGTTAATTCACTTATGTTGCTGGAGAATTTAATAGAACGTCTATCCGCAATATAAAACGACCTTTGGTATTTGAATAGGAAAGTTTAGATTAGTATAAAGTGAATAACTTCTTTGAGCATGAACGAGAATAAGTTAAAAACAAATAAATTAAATTTCATTATTTTTATATTAAAAGTTATGTATTTCAATTCTGAATTGTGTCTGTTCTATCGCTGTTTAATGAACATTTTGTGACGTGTTTTATCGATTTCAGGTGAACATTTTGTGAAGTGTGCATCTGTTAATTGTTTTTAGCATTTTATTATATTAAGATAAATCGTGAGCTCCAAGGAACTGCCAATTATTATTAGATCTCATGCTGTTTTTACAGCTTATAGAACAAAGGAAAGGGGTACTTCCATGAAGAAAATGAAATGGACTTTTTTAAGTTTAGTAATTGGTATTCTCGCAGTATTAGCGGGTTGCGAACCAGTAATGGTACTAGATCCGAAAGGACCGCAAGCTGAAACGATATCCAATGTTATATGGATTTCAATCGCGACGATGGCGATCGTTGTCATAGCCGTTTTTGGCTTGCTAGCCTACGTCGTTGTAAAATATCGTGCTTCGAAACAAGACCCGGATTATGAACCTCCTCATATTGAAGGGAATCCGATAGTTGAATCGATCATCGTCGGGATACCGGTTATCATCATCATTTTCCTTTCAATTGTCACGGTCAAATCAACTTATGAAGTTGAGGCGACACCGAAAGGATATGAAGATCAGAAACCATTGGTCGTCTATGCTTCTTCCTCAGACTGGAAATGGCATTTTAGTTATCCGGAAGAAAATATTGAAACGGTGAACTATTTGTATATCCCGACGGATCGAGCGCTAGAATTTAGACTTTACTCATACGGTCCAATCACAAGTTTCTGGATTCCGCAATTGGGCGGACAGAAATACGCGATGTCGGATATGGTCACCACATTGCATTTGGCAGCCGAAGTCCCAGGTGAATACATGGGTAGAAACTCGAACTTTAGCGGGAAAGGCTTTGCGGAGAATATCTTCCAAGTCACAGCGATGCCAGAAGCGGAGTTCAATGAATGGGTGGCAGATGTGAAAGCGACTGCCGATCCACTAACAGAAGAAAAATTTGATGAGTTACTAGAACCGGGTCACTTAGGGAAATTAACGTTTAATGGGACTCACTTGGAATTCTTACCGCCGCCTGAGGGTCACCAACATGGAGCAAGTGATTCTCATGAGGATGAACAACATTCCGATGACGCACATGGCGACGGAGACACGGAACATTCGGACCATCAATAAATAAAAGGATTCAACTTATCTACCTGTATCTGCCACGAATTAAGTTTTTGAAAGGAGTACAAAAAGTATGGAATACTTTGATCGATTTGCCATACCCCATCCAAGCCCTGCAATTTACGCATCCATGGTTGCCATTGGCCTTACCATGATCGCGATTCTCATAGGCCTTACCTATTTCAAAAAATGGGGTTATTTATGGCGTGGTTGGTTGACGACTGTTGACCACAAACGGATCGGTATCATGTACCTCATCGCCGCATTGCTAATGCTATTCCGCGGTGGGGTGGACGCACTAATGATGCGTGCACAAACTGCTGTTCCTGACAACACGTTGCTGGATGCCCAGCATTATAATGAAGTTTTCACGACCCACGGGGTTGTGATGATCATCTTTATGGCGATGCCATTTATCTATGCTTTGATGAACTTCGTTGTACCCTTGCAAATAGGGGCGCGAGATGTAGCGTTCCCTCGTTTGAATGCACTTAGTTTCTGGTTGTTCTTCATGGGTGCGATGTTATTCAATATCTCATTCGTCGTCGGGGGTTCTCCTGACGCTGGTTGGACTTCATACTTCCCGCTTGCAGGGAATGACTTTAGCCAATCTGTAGGAACCAACTATTATCTACTGTCAATTCAGATTGCGGGTATTGGTACGTTAATCTCAGGGATTAACTTCATTGCAACAATCTTTAAGATGAGAGCACCTGGCATGAAACTGATGAAAATGCCAATGTTCACATGGACAGCACTCATCACGAATGCGATTGTCGTTTTCGCATTTCCGGTTCTGACAGTTACACTTTTGTTGGGAACAATGGACCGACTATTTGGTACCCATATCTTCTCGATGACAAATGGCGGGATGGATATGCTTTGGGCGAACCTGTTCTGGGTTTGGGGACATCCGGAAGTATATATTCTCATATTGCCGGCATTCGGTATTTATAGTGAGATTGTTTCCACCTTCTCACGCCGTAACCTTTATGGCTATAAATCGATGGTCGCTTCAATTGTGATCATTTCATTTCTATCGTTCTTGGTTTGGACGCACCATTTCTACACAATGGGGCAAGGACCGCTGACCAATAGTATCTTCTCGATTACGACGATGGCGATTGCCATTCCAACCGGGATTAAAATCTTTAACTGGTTATTGACGATGCGGAAAGGGAAAATTGAATTTACGGTTCCGATGCTTTATACGGTCGGGTTCATTCCAATTTTCACAATCGGCGGAGTGACCGGGGTCATGCTCGGTATGGCAAGTGCCGATTATCAATACCATAATACGATGTTCTTGGTCGCGCATTTCCATTACACGATCATTCCTGGTGTTGTCTTCGCGATGCTTGCAGGTCTTACGTACTGGTGGCCGAAAATGTTCGGTTTCATGTTAAATGAAAAAATCGGTAAATGGGCTTTCTGGTTTATCACAGTTGGCTTTAACGTTACATTTTTCCCGATGTTCTTCACTGGCTTGGATGGTCAAGCGCGCCGGATGTACACATACTCTGAAGCATCTGGGTTTGGTGCGTTGAATATGCTTTCCTTTGTGGGGGCTGCTGTTCTGGCGATTGGCTTCGCGATACTTGTCTATAACGTCTATTACAGTACGCGCCATTCTTCTCGAAATATCGGTTCGGATCCATGGAATGCACGTACGCTTGAATGGGCTACACAGACACCTGTCCAATCGTATAACTTTGCACGGACGCCTCATGTAGATTCCATTGAAGCATACTGGGATCATAAGAAAAATGGGCAGCCATTATTCAAAGGGGAAATTGAAAAGATTCATATGCCGAATAACAGCGGAGTACCGTTTATCATGAGCTGTATATTCTTCGTCTGGGGCTTTTCATTCATCTTCAGCATGTGGATTCCTGTGATTATTACGACAATTGCAATCTTTGCATGCATGGCTCATCGTTCATTTGAAAAAGACGACGGTTATTACATTCCTGTTGAGGAAATAGAAGCTACAGAAAAAAATAGCGAGGTGTTAACTGATGAAAATAGATAACTCGCTTCCGCTCGAATATAAAACAGAACAAAATAGGTTGAATATTTTAGGTTTCTGGATTTTCATTGGAGCCGAGGTGATGCTGTTTGCAACCCTTTTTGCAACCTATTTCACGTTAGAGCATCGTACCGCTGGTGGACCGACTGGAGCAGAGATTTTTGAACTCACTCCGGTACTCATTGAAACAATCTTACTGTTAACGAGTAGTTTTACGATTGGTCTTGGCATTCATGCCATGCGTCTCGGTCGAAAGAATGCGATGATAACATTCTTTGCAATTACATTGCTACTCGGTCTGGCATTCTTGGGTGTGGAAATTTATGAGTTCACGCATTATGTCAATATTGGAGCAGGGCTTCAAGTGAGTGCATTTACAGGCATTCTCTTGACGACATTAGGGACACACGGGGCGCACGTAACACTCGGTCTCTTCTGGGGATTATTCATCATTATGCAAGTGAAAAAACGTGGTTTGACGCCCGAAACGGCCAATAAATCATTCATCTTCTCACTTTACTGGCATTTCTTAGATATCGTCTGGATCTTCATATTCAGCTTTATCTACTTGAAAGGAATGATGTAATATGGGTGAATTATTCCCGCGTAAACAAGTGATGGGCTTTGTTTTCTCACTTGTTCTCACTGCTGCTGCATTGACCGTTTATATCATGGATGTCTCATTTGCGGTAGGGATGACAATTCTTTTGGTCACGGCATTCGTGCAAGCGGCAGTTCAACTTGTCGGATTCATGCATGCTGGCGAATCGGAAGACAAAGTGGCGATTTACACAAATATCTATTATGGAATCGCCATAGCCCTCGTCACCATCTTCGGAACGTTGTTAATCTTGGTTTGGGATATGTAAAAGAACAAAAGCGAAGGGCGCCTGCTTGGATGCGACAGGCATAAGACAGACCTGCAAAGAGACGTTTTTTGCCTCACAGCAGGGTTGGCGACAGAACGGTGAACCTTCGTTCTGCTTATGACCCGAACATCTGGCGCCCGGAGCCTAGACGGAAAATCTTTAACAAGAAAGGAGCGCCTTTATGGACGCTCCTTTCTTTTTTTAATGAATGCCGCGTATCCTTTTATCCGTTTTTTCCAGCATTTCTTCCGTTACGACAAAGAAAACACCCATCAGAAAGATGAAGATTGCCCCCATCACCGTACCGATACCTACACCTGTAATTGCACTGTAATCGCTTACAAAAAACCCGTACAAGAAAATGGAGATTCCGATGGCAAGTACTGTGAGACCGACAACTTTAACAGCGTTCAACATTTTTAACTTGGATTCCATCTAGCAACACCCCTTTACTCTATTATTTACCTTGTTCACAAAATTGTCAAACTCTTTTGTGTTTGTTTAGGAAGGATAAAAAGCGTATGACTCCACTTCATGTATCCAAACCTTCGCGTCTTCACCGTTTAAATCAGCTAACCACAAATCACCGCTACTTTCGGCAAGATCGTTTTTTCTAATCCATGTTATTTTGTTGATGGAAGGTACGAACTGTGGCTCATAATCACCTTCACCTTTTGGAGGGTCTGTCAGTTTGACTTGACGCTGTTCAGATAATGATAAGAAATACAATATAGGTTTCGGGCGTTCTTCAGGGTCATTGGACCATTCAGTTTCCTGAACTCTGGATACGATCAGTGAATTATCATCCACCCATGCAAAACCCATCTCTGCATAATTTTCAGGCGTTAGGTTAACGGTATGGGAGGATGGGAGTTCCGTCACTTTTAGATTTTTATTTTTGAAACCGAAAACAATTCTTCCACCTCCGGCGATGTAGCCGATTGTATTTTGAGTGATTGCCCATTGTGGCGTGAATTCAAGAATCACTTCGTCAATTATTTCAAAGTCTGTTCCTTCTGCAGAAATGATTGCAAGCATATCGCTATCCATGGCCCAAGATGCAGTAGGGGAGATCACAAAGGAGATCCACTGCCCATTCGGGGAAAAAGCAAATTTTTCAGCGCCGATTGAAAGGATTTTCACGTCATTTTTGCCAACCTCTTTTGGAATTACGAACAGTTTTTTAACATGCTTCGTCAAACTAGAGAGGTTCTGGTAGCCCTCTTCAATTGAAATTGTATAGAGGACGGGGTGGGTCCATCCATCGGGGCGTAAGGATGCGCTGGATGAGGCGATAAAACCTTTTCCATTGGGTAGCCATTCATAATCATCGACACCTAAAGCGATGTTATAGAAGCCTTTAAAATTGGAGATATTCAATACACCCGCCTGATTGAAAGCGACACTATTTTCAGTCGGTGACCATTTGGGGTTATAGCCGTCATAAAAGAATTTTTGATGTTTGTTTGTTACCGTATCATACACCCATAATTCATTTGACGTATCGCTCGTTCCGATAATGGATCCAGGCACCTCTTTTTGATAAAGCAACATTTTTCCGTCAAATGACCATTGGGGAGGGTAAGGGAAAACGGCTTTTCCATCAGTTAGTTTTTCTTCTTTATCTTCGGTTTTTAACCAGAGATAACCATCCCGCACGAATGCAATTTGTACACTCGGCGTATTCGTTTCTGCATGGACAGTGGACGATAAAAAAAGACTTATCATTAGTAGGATATGCAAGAACCTCATCATAATAATCACCTCTTATCACGTATGTTCTCCTAATCCTTACAATGTAGGCATGTGAAATGGTGGAAGCTACTTTCGTGAAGGGTAACTTTTTCTAAATGGATTCAAGGTTGCCCAAGAACAGGATATCTACCGATTTGGTTTCTACAATCAAAACACTTGAATATTTTATTTATTAATCTATAATTTAGCATTACTTCATAGATAAAGGAGAATTTTTTATGACACGAACAGTTTACAGTGCAAAAGGTGCAACATCATCAGGTCCCTATTCACACGCAGTCGAAGCGGGGGAATTGGTTTATTTCTCAGGGCAGACGGCTATGAATACAGTTTCTGCTGAAAATATGTCCGGTGATATTCAAGCACAAACGAAACAATGCTTTAAAAACTTATTTGATGTAATGGAAGCAGCTAACATTACACCTGATGAAGTCGTAAAGGTAAATGTGTTTTTAACAGATATGAATCATTTCAATGCCATGAATGAGGTATATGCATCACAGTTTACAAAGCCATACCCTGCTCGGACTTGTGTAGCAGTATTAGCACTACCGTTGGGTGCGGATGTAGAAATTGAAATGATCGCAAAAAGAAAAGCGAAATGATTGATCCCCAAAACAGCTCACGGAGAGCTGTTTTTTATATCCTTGCTATATCGCAATGCTTTGTGCACGGTAACTGTTCGCTGTATCATACATACAAAATGGTATAGTGAAATTGGTTATAGTGAATAATGACTTTTGCCTGGCTTTCTTAAAATCAACAGCACATAGGATATTCAGTAAAACCGATCACAAACAATTGAGGTTAATGGAGTTCGTGAATGGAGTTCTCTGTAACCAATGAGGAAAGGGAGTTTTACACTATGCTAAGAGAATTGAATCCTTCAATACGGACGTTAATGACACCTGGACCGGTCGAAGCAGAACCTCGTGTGCTTCGTGCAATGACAATTCCGATTATCGGGCAATTCGATCCGGAGTTTCTAACAATCATGGATGAAACAATGGAGTTGTTGAGGAAGACATTCCAAACGAAAAACCATTGGGCATATCCAATAGACGGTACATCACGCTCTGGGTTGGAGGCGGTGCTCAATGCGATTATTGAGCCTGATGACAAAGTTCTTGTCCCTATATTCGGGCGGTTCGGTCATTTGTTAGCAGAGATTGCTTACCGTTCAGGTGCAGATGTAACCACGATGGAATGCGAATGGGGTACAGCTTTCGACCAAGAGGAGATCATTGCTGAAATTCAACGAGTAAAACCGAAAGCTGTCGTACTTGTACATGGCGAGACGTCAACGGGTATTATGCAACCGTTAGATAAAATCGGTAAGTACTGTCGGGAAAATGATGTCTTGTTTGTGGTAGATGCCGTTGCAACATTAGGGGGAACAGATTTTAAAACGGATGAGTGGTTTGTGGATGCTGTCATCAGCGGCACGCAGAAATGTCTAGGGGTGCCAACGGGTATGGCCCCGATCACGTATAATGATCGAATCGAAAAGATTATTCTTGAGCGGAGAAAAATAGAGCAAGGATTGGATCGAACATCTGAAAACCCTAGAAGAATTCAAAGTAACTATTTCGACTTAAGTCAAATTCAAGAGTATTGGAGCCCGAAACGCTTAAATCACCATACAGAAGCGACTTCTATGCTTTATGCATTGAGGGAAGGGTTACGTATTATTCAAGAAGAGGGATTGCAAGAGCGATTTGAAAGACATCAATTTCATGAGAAGGCGCTGGTAGCTGGACTTGAAGCGATGGGGCTTACTTTATTTGGAGATGCCCGTTATAAAATGCCGATGGTCACTTGTATCAATATCCCTGAAGGTGTAAACGGCGATGCAGTCCGTTTTACAATGGCGAGAGAGTTTGGCGTGGAGATCGCGAGTACATTCGGATCACTCGCAGAAAAGATATGGCGTATTGGTTCAATGGGCTTCAGTTGCCGCAAAGAAAATATTTTGCATGTCTTAGCCGCATTGGAAGCATCTGTCCATCGCCATGGTGGGAAAGTCCATGCGGGTGAAGCACTTCAAGCAGCACTCGATGTGTATACAGGTGAAAACGAAGGTTCTGTCAAGTAAGTAATGACTGGATTTTGTGCGAAGCTGACCCCTTCAGATCATAAAAATGATCTGAAGGGGTCGTTTTTTATTGCAGATAAAAAATAAAAACTTGAACCATGGATAACTTGGCACTTGCACTTTTGACTTTTTTACAATCTAACTTATTAAACTATGCGAAATTATCATAGTTTAATGGCAATATCGTACAACTGGTTGTGCAATGCTGACAAATTGAAAAATCCTCTTGTCTAACGTTGACAATGAGGATGTTTTTTTTTGGCTATAGGGTCTAACGACTCTAGCGTAATAAGCTTGTATACTAAGCATTGTTAACAAGTGGAAGCAGGAATCATTCAGGCTAATGTAATAAAATTGTTGATCAAAAAACAATTGATCCATTCGTCTGTATAAATTAATTTAATGGAGGTTTCAATATGGAAAAAGGGAAAAATGTAAAAAAGAAGAAGTTTCAACTTCCGCATATTTATGTCATCCTATTTATATTCAGTGCTCTTGCGGCGGTTTCGACTTACTTTATTCCAGCAGGTCAGTTTGATCGTGTTCCTGGTCCTGACGGAAGAACAGCGATTGATCCGAATTCATTTACTGAAGTAGAAGCTACACCAATTGGTATAGCTGAGTTCCTTACTGTTATTCCACGGGGACTGATTGATGCAGGGGAAATTGTATTTTTCACGTTTATAATCGGCGGTATGTTTGCGGTACTGAAAACAACTGGAATTATTGAAGTAGTTGTGGACAGGCTTGCTAACCGATTTGCTAAAAATAGTATTTTGCTAATTCCGATTCTGACAACAGTATTTGCGATTGGGGCAACATTAATTGGAACCCCTGAACTGTCGCTCGTTTATATTCCTGTTATTATGCCATTAATTATTGCCTTAGGGTATGATTCCATTGTGGCTGCTGCGATTGCCCTTGTCGGTACGGTTGTCGGGTTTACTACTGGCGTTTTGAACCCGATTAACGTAGGATTGTCGCAAAAAATTGTAGGTGTCCCGGTATTCTCAGGATTGCCGTTGCGTTTAGCTCTATTTGTAGTTTGTATAACGGTGGGTGTTTTCTTCATCATGCGCTATGCCAAAAAGGTACAGCAGAATCCTTTAAACAGCTTTGTGTATGAAGATGACCAAGAAAAAAGGGAACTTTACAAGCAGAAAGATAAAATTGAAGCGAAGAGCATGAACACAAGACAAAAATACGCTTCAGTTGCTGCATTCGTCTTCCTTGGAATCTTAGTATATGGTGTACTTCAGCACAATTGGTTCATGGTAGAGATGGCAGGTCTGTTTATCTTTATGGGAATCGTTGTCGGCCTGATTGCCGGACTAAATGCTACCCAGATTTCTAACGCATTTACGGAAGGATTCCGTGATGTGCTGATGGGAGCTATCATTATTGGGCTTGCCCGTTCTGTTGCTGTTGTGCTTGAAGACGGACAAATTATGGACTCGATTGTTCATAGCCTCGGTTCACTGGTCGGAGAGATGCCATCCGTCCTTGGTGCAGTAGGAATGTATTTGGTACAACTGACGATTAACTTTATTATCCCGTCCGGAAGTGGACAGGCTTTAGTCACGATGCCAATCATGGGGCCGCTTGCAGACATGATCGGCGTAACAAGACAGACAGCTGTACTTGCTTTCCAGTTCGGGGACGGCTTTGCCCATATTCTATTCCCGACTTCTGGTTACTTTATGGCTGCACTCGTTATCGCCGGCGTATCTTGGCAAAAATGGATTCGTTTCTATATGCCAGTATTCCTTGTATTTTCAGGAATTGGGATTGCCACGTTAGTTATCACTCAGCTGATTCAATACACAGGTTGAGGGCATTTGTTTTGAATCTGGATTGATTCGACGTCGCTGTGGACGGTAGCTCTTATTACCACGGATGAGTTTGGCATGTAACGATTTAAATTTCAAAAAAAAGCACAATATTCGAGACGAATTGATGAGTTAAGGACTGTGAGGAATAACTCCTCCAGTCCTTTTTTTAGGAAGATAAAAAGGTCAATAAGTGAAAATGTTTTAACTATATTGCATAAAACAGGGAAGTACTTTTGGTCAATTGCGACAATGATTAATTGAAAGAAAGTAGGTAAACTAAAATGTGTAGATAGTACAGATCCCAATGAAGGCTATTGAATTTTTCACTTGAGCACTAAACACAAAGGGAGGTGTGAATGTTGAAATTAACAAGACAAGAGCTTATGGATTTAATCAGAACAAAACTATATAGAGCAGGATTAATGGTGGAGCATGCAGAAAAGGTGGCAGATGTCCTTGTTCATGCAGATGCGAGGGGAGTCCATTCGCATGGTGCGATGCGTGTAGAATCCTTTGCCGAAAGAATTGCGAAAGGCACTATCAATACGAGTCCAATTTTCACATTTGAAAAAACAGGTCCTTGTTCAGCAATCTATGATGGCGACAACGGAGTTGGTCATGTTGCAGCAGACTTGGCCATGGATGAAGCGATTAAAATGGCGAAGGAAACTGGCGTCGGCATTGTAGGTGTGAGGCGAATTAGCCATAGTGGAGCTTTATCGTACTTGGTGGAGAAGGTCGTACAATCGAATCTTATTGGATTATCTGTTTGTCAATCTGATCCCATGGTTGTTCCATTCGAAGGGGCAGAACCGTACTATGGAACAAATCCGATTGCGTTCGCAGCCCCAGGAAACGGTGAAGATAAAATTATTTTTGATATGGCGACTACTGTTCAGGGGTGGGGGGAAGTTTTACATTCCCGTTCGAAAAACGAGCCAATTTCAGATACTTGGGCAGTGGATAACAGTGGGGAGCCGACAATGAATCCTTGTAAAGTGAATGCGTTATTGCCGATAGCAAGTTCGAAAGGTTACGGATTGATGAGGATGGTCGATGTGTTACTTTTAGGGCTGCCTTTTGGAAATAAGGTAACTTCAATGTACGATGAACTTACTGAACATCGGAATTTAGATCAGCTTCATATTGTCATTAATCCAGAATTTTTTACAGGTTTAGCTGATTGTGAGGAAAATCGGACAACTACAATGACTGATATGAACGAGGGTAAACCAGCGCTGGGATTTGAACAAGTTTCGTACCCGCGGCAAAGAAGTATTACAGGGGAAGGGGAAATTGAAATAGAGGATGATGTTTATCAATACCTTATTTCAGATACAATCCATACGTATGCCTACGATAATGAAAATTGCTTTTGCCAACTAGTAGCTGAATACCACTAGGGACGAAAGTCATTGTATTCGCTACTTGCAGACTCGAATAAAAATGACAGGTTAGCGAAATATACCGGGTGTCAAAACAACTCTGAAGTGTTTTGATAGCTGGTATTTTTAATTTCAATTTTTATCTATGTAACGCTACTGGTAAGAATGATAAAAAAGTTTTGTTTTTATAGTCTTAAGTGTTCCTTTCGATCTATGCCGTGTTAATATGAAAAGGGAATATTCTAGTATACTCATAAACTAGTTGAAAGGAATTTTGAATTGAAAAATATCTTTAAAATGAATACTTTAAACAAAAAACTATTGACCATCATTCTGACAATGGCAATCCTTCCACTAACAGTTACTGCGATTGCAATCTATTATGCTATGGAACAAGGGTTTACCAAGCTTATTACGAATCAGCAAGAGGAGATGGGGCATACTGTTCAAACGCAGTTCAACAAAGTTTCTGAACAGCTGCTTGATATCACGAAGATTTACGCAAACGATTCCGAACTGATCGGTGCATTTCGATCTGAAGGGCAGCAAGAACTGTTACAACGAGTGATTCAACTGTATCCGCGTCTTCAAGCGGAACACAACATGGATGTGTTTGAATTTGGAGACTCATCAGGAGTGGTAGTGTTACGTGGGCATAACCCGGGGAAGCATGGCGACGATAAAAGCGGGCTTCCAGCCATTCAATCCGTTCTGGATGGGAATGCAATTTCGGGTTTCGAATTCGGGGCGAGTGGTCTCTCAGTGCGTGCGTTTGCTCCGCTAATCTACGAGGATGAAGTGATTGGAACATTGCAAACAGGTGTCGATAGCACCTTTTTAATGGAATTGAGTGAAATGCTTCAGGGGGTGACAATCGATTTGTACGACCAAGATGGAACGGTGGTCGTCTCTTCGGATGAAAAAAAGATTGGCGGGACGATTGAAAGTGCTTCTATCTTGTCCTCTATTAAGGATGGGGAAACCTTATCCTATGGCAAAGAAGAAAATTTAGCTTCCTATATACCGATGTATGATCCCACGCAAAGTGAAATCATCGGGGTAATCGGCATTCATCAAGATCTAACCGTCATTCAAGAGACGAAACAGCAGATTATTTATATCTCCTTATTAATCGCTAGTGCAACATTATTGGTAGTTTTGCTCGTCTCCATTAAATTCAGTAAGACACTTTCAAAACCGATAAAAAATATTGCTGAGGGAATGAGGGAACTAGCTACAGGTAACCTGTCAATCACGATAAAAGACAGTAATCGGAAAGACGAAGTCGGACAATTGACAGGTGCTATGCAAACCATGAGGGACAACTTGCACGACACCATTGAAAAGGTAGCAGAAGCTTCATCCAGTGTAATGCTGCAAAGTGAGGAATTGACACAATCCGCAAATGAAGTGAAAACGGGTTCTGAACAAATTGCAATGACGATGCAGGAAATTGCGTACGGAACAGAAAAACAGGCGGATGCCGCAAGTGAATTAGCCAATACGATGGGGACCTTTGATGCAAAGGTTCGTGACACGAGTGAAAGAGGTGAACAAATTCAACAATCTTCAACGGATGTTTTATCAATGACGAGTGAAGGAAAGCGACTAATGGATTCCTCAGCACAACAGATGAAGAAGATTGATGAAATTGTACAAGAGGCAGTTGAAAAGATGGCGAGCCTCAATAATCAGACCCAAGAAATTACCAAGTTGGTTTCAGTGATCCAATCAATTGCTGCGCAAACGAATCTGTTGGCATTGAATGCAGCGATAGAAGCCGCAAGAGCCGGTGAACATGGTAAAGGATTTGCAGTAGTCGCGGATGAAGTTCGAAAACTTGCGGAACAAGTGTCCATTTCAGTAACGGATATCACAGGAATCGTAAACGATATTCAGGTGGAATCGACCGAGGCGACAGAGTCTCTGCTAAATGGCTACAAAGAAGTGGAACAAGGAACACTACATATTCAAACAACCAGTGTCACCTTTAACGGAATCGATGTTGCTGTTACAGGAATGGCAGAAACGATTAGCGGTATTGCCAAGAATCTATCGGATCTTGCGGCAAACAGTCAGGCATTGAATCATTCAATTGAGGAAATTGCTGCGGTTTCCGAAGAGTCGGCGGCAGGCATCGAAGAAACAGCGGCAACCAGCCAACAGTCGAGCAGTTCAATGGAAGAAGTTGCGGATGGGGCTGAAAATCTTGCTGGCTTAGCAGACCAGCTAAATGGATTGGTCCGTCAATTTAAGTTATAAACTTCCAATATAAGTTGAAATAAAGAGTTTCCTAAATCCGCTACAGCGACCGCTTGTAGGCGCCTTCGCTAATCAAAATTCCAGTTAATTACTAAGACGATTCAACAAAAATACCCTGCACCTGGACGATTCCCAATCGTTTTGGCGCAGGGTATTTTGTTTTACTCAAATCGCTAAGACCATCAGGGATTAATAGCGAGAAAGAGTAAAGAACGGCACGGTCTACTACCTGAAAAAATTTGAAGTGAAGAATGATTGTACCTTCATATAGTGATAGATCAGGCGGGCATGTCTTCCTTGTTGCGTATAGGAATTGATATGGGGTCTCAGACGCCTGAGGAATTCCTCGTCGCATTCACACGCAGCTCTACCCCTTTGGTAACAAATATCATGCGCCTTACAAGCCGCATCCAATTCATTAATCGGGGCACCGGGTCCATTACAACCAGGTCCGCACCAGTTATAGCCCGGAAAAACACAAAAACGGAACCTTCCCTTTCTTCTTTGTGGCATAACAAAATCCTTCCTTAGATGTCACTTATCCTATTACTGTAAGATATTCAAAGGCGGACGGTTATGTATAAACGGTTACCTAGAAAACCCAATTGAAACGTATCAAATTCCAATCCTGCTAAATAGGTTTTTAGGGGTTTTCATTTCAATATAATCATGCTATAGTATTAATACGTTAACACACTAAAGTATTAAAGCGAATTTACGAATTAAAAAGGGGGATTTATAGATGATGAAACGAATGACAACTCTTTTTCTGATGATAGTAGCGGTATTTACTCTCCTTGCTGCGTGTGGTACATCAGGAGGAAATGGATCTACTGCAACAGATGGGCAAAATAATGGAAAAGACGATAAAAAGGCGAATGCTACAGAGGTAGTTATCGGTATTGACGATAAATTTGCACCGCTCGGTTTCCGAGATGAAAATAACGAAATCGTCGGCTTTGACATTGATTTAGCCAAAGCGGCTGCTGAAAAGATGGGCATGACGCCTACATTCCAGCCGATTGACTGGAAAACGAAAGAAACCGAGTTAAGCAGTGGCCGAATCGACCTCATTTGGAACGGCTATACGATCACGGATGAGCGTAAAGAAAAGGTTTTATTCACGAAGCCTTATTTAAGAAACGCGCAGGTTGTTGCTACTTTGGCTGATTCAGACCTTGCGAAACTCGATGATTTGGAAGGGAAAGTTGTCGGACTTCAAGCACTTTCTTCTGCATCGGACGCTTTAGCTGCAAACCCGATTGAATCGAAAATCAAGACTGTTACAGAGTTTTCCGATAATGTTCTGGCACTGACTGACCTGAAAACGGGCCGTTTGGATGCAGTCGTCATCGATGAAGTAGTCATTGACTATTATATGTCCCAAGAAGAGGGTACATTTAAAGTGCTTGAAGAATCACTCGCACCTGAAGAGTATGGAGTCGGCGCGAAAAAAGGCAATGAGGAATTGCTAGAGAAACTACAAACGGCACTCGATGAAATGAATGAAGATGGCACTGCAGCTGAAATCTCGGAAAAATGGTTTGGTGAAAACAAAGTATTAAAATAAATAGACCGCATAAATAGGTGGCAAAACAGGATTTCCTAAGGAAACCCTGTTTTGTTTTTGGGGGAGTCCTTTCATGTCTTTAGAATATATCATTTCAATACTTAAACCGATGTTGGAAGGGGCTCAAGTAACAGTCCTTCTGTTCCTGATTGCTATTGTCGTATCGATTCCGCTTGGTTTTCTACTGACGCTCGCCGTCAGAAGTCGTATCAAGCCGCTATCCTGGCTTGCAAACAGTTATATTTACTTGCTGCGTGGTACGCCATTACTCTTGCAACTGTTGGTCATGGTCTTCGGTTTACCGCTAATTCCTGTCATCGGGGAATACTTGGTGCTAGATCGATTCGTTGCTGCTTGCTTAGGCTTTATATTGAACTATGCCGCATACTTTGCTGAAATTTTCCGCGGCGGCCTGTTGGCAATCGATAAAGGACAATACGAGGCATCACAAGTGCTCGGTTTGAATCGATGGCAGACAATGACGCGGGTGATTCTGCCGCAGATGTTCCGCATCGCTCTTCCAGCAGTTGCGAACGAATCGGTGACATTGGTCAAGGATACTGCGCTGCTTTACGCAGTTGCCGTGCCGGAACTATTACATTTCGCGCAAACGGCTGTTAACCGTGACTTTACGATTCTGCCTTTCTTCTTCGCAGCTATCATTTATTTAATCATCACGTTGGTCATGACCCTGTTCTTCAAGTGGCTTGAACGGCGGTTCCAATATGACTAAGAAGGAGTTAACTGAACGTGGCAATTATTGAAGTGGACAAACTTAAAAAGTCATTCGGCGATCTTGAGGTACTCAAGGAAATCACATTCAATGTCGATAAAAACGACGTGGTTGCTATCATCGGACCTTCCGGCTCAGGTAAAAGCACGATGCTCCGCAGTCTCGTTCATCTCGAGGAAATAAACGGCGGCAGCATCCGTGTAGCCGGCGACTATTTCGTAAAGGATGGCGTTTACGCAAAAACACAGGACATCAAAAAAATCACCGCCAAAATGGGGATGGTGTTCCAACACTTCGATCTCTTTCCGCATCTTACTGTCAAAGGAAATCTGGAACTTGCGCCAAGGCTGACAAAAAGCGAACCCGTCGATGCGATTCAGCGTCGAAGTGCCGAGCTACTCGCAAAGGTCGGTCTGTCTGACAAAGCGAAAGCCTATCCATCCAAGCTTTCAGGCGGCCAAAAACAGCGGGTCGCGATTGCGCGGGCGTTGATGATGAACCCTGATATTCTGTTGTTTGACGAACCGACATCCGCCCTGGATCCTGAATTGACTGGGGAAGTATTGAAAGTCATGAAAGATCTTGCTGAAGAGCATATGACGATGATTGTCGTGACACATGAAATGGGGTTTGCCCAAGAAGTCGCCAATCGTGTCGTTTTTATGGATAACGGGGAGATTGTGGAAGCAGGGGATCCGATTGAAGTGTTGACGAACCCTCAGCAAGCGCGCACGAAGGCTTTTTTAAATCGTACGTTGAAATAAGGTACAAAAGCGTCTGGCACACGGAGCCTAGACGTGAAAAAAATGCCAGGCATCGGAACAATTTTGAATTGTCCCAGTGCCTGGCATTTTTATAATGATTTTTGGAAGACAGGGAGAAGCTTTTCATTGATAATGAATGCACTAGGAAGTTGAAAGGATGATGATTGAGTGCTTACAGTAATTATACTTTTTCTACTTGCAGGCTTGGCTGAAATCGGTGGAGGCTATCTCATATGGCTTTGGTTACGAGAAGGATACTCCGCTTATTGGGGGTTGTTGGGCGGCATTGCGCTCGCATTGTACGGCGTGATTGCTACCTTCCAACTGTTTCCGACATTCGGCAGGGTCTATGCCGCTTACGGCGGTGTATTTGTCGTTCTATCCGTTTTGTGGGGATGGGGAGTCGATAAGAAAATGCCGGATACCTATGACTGGATCGGCGCTGCTGTTTGTTTAGTCGGCGTGTCAATCATCCTGTGGGCACCTCGTAACTAAGTGAACCCTATCTATTGATTCGATAAATAAATAGATATACTGAGCATAGGCGCCTTGCGGAAGGCCGCCCTGAAGCGAGTTTGAAGGAATTTTTAGGTACAATTTATAACTAAAGATTATTGGATTAGTAGAACACTCTACAGTACAATATAACTAGATGAGTGACAGTCCGTTGCCAGTCTATACATTTCAATAAAGGAGTCATTTATCAAATGGAAGTTACTGTTTTACAAGAAGACAATCATTTACTCGTTGTTGAAAAACCGGTCAATATACCCGTACAAGGGGACGACAGTGGGGATAAAGATTTGCTCACACACTTGAAAGAGGATCTGAAAGACCGTTACCAAAAGCCGGGAAACGTCTATTTAGGGCTTGTCCATCGTTTGGATCGTCCTGTCGGCGGTGTCATGGTGTTTGCCAAAACATCCAAGGCGGCGTCACGGTTATCGGATATCCTGCGCAAAAGGGAAATGGACCGGACGTATTTGGCTGTTGTGAGGGGAGTCCCGCAAAAGAAAAAGGGGATTTTAGAGCATTATCTCTATAAAGACACGAAAAAAAATAAAGTACATACCGTGTCGGCTTCCCATGCGGATGCCAAAAAAGCGGTGCTTGAATATGAAACAATCAGCAGTACAGAACAGCTGAGCCTCCTATCCATCCGCCTCCATACGGGCCGCTCCCACCAAATCCGCGTTCAGCTCTCCGCATCCGGATGGCCACTCTACGGTGATCAAAAATACGGGCAACAAGTGAATCGACCTGGACAGCAAATCGCTTTATGGGCGCATGAATTGGAATTTGTGCATCCGACTACTAAAGAAACCGTACAAGTACAATCGCAACCGCCAAATGAGTATCCGTGGAATTTGTGGTGAACTATATCGATCGTAACAAAACCGATTGCTAAGCTGCAATCGGTTTTGTTTGCGATTAAGGGCTGACAACAGGTTCCATGACGGTTAATGTGCGATTAGATGTGTTCATATTCAAAGAAGCACCGATGGGAATTGTCGCTTTGAAAATACCGTGTCCAGTTGCGAGGCCGGTCATTAGCGGTTTGCCTAAAGGAACGAGAAATTCACGGATTAGATCTCCATACGTTTTTCCGTATGCAACCTCACAACGTGTACATTCTCCTGTGATGATTCCGATGCAATCATCGAACTTTTTGGCCATTAACAGGTGATTTAAATAGCGGTACACCGTGTTGATCGGCTCATGTGTCTCTTCTAGGACAATAATTTTTCCCTCCGTATTGATTTCAAAGGATGTACCTAGCGTACCGATGAAAGAAGTGAGATTGCCACCGACCACGGGACCGGTCACATTTCCGGGTACTAAGCTTTCAAGGAGCCTGCCTGGCGGATTTTGGATTTCCCATGGCGCCGTCTGGGTAGAGGTTGCGGTGAAGAATTGATTGAAATTATAGGGAGGCGTATTTGGATTGAAATCAAGGAGTAGCAGGCTGTGGAAGGTGATCAAGTCTGCGTATTCGTAAAGCGTATTGAGGAGGACCGTAATATCGCTATAGCCCGACACGATTTTTGGATTTTGGGCGATGATTGTGAAATCGAGGTAGGGAAGAATACCTGCTACTCCAACACCTCCCCTGGTTGGCAAAATCCATTTTACTTCCTTATTCTGAAACATTTTCATTAAATCCGACGCCCTTTGCTGGGGTGTCGCCGCCAGGAACCCGCTCGCAGAATATACATAATCTCCTACTATTACATTGAAGCCCCTCCGCTGTAAGGCGGCAATCCCTTCATTTATCCGATCGGCTCCCATAGGACTTCCTAACGTCACGATTCCGACAGTATCCCCTGACTGCAGTTGAGGGGGTCTAATTGCCATCAAACCTCAGCACCTTCCACAAAAATATAACTCTCTCACTCAATCTATTAAAGAAAGGAACAGAAAATGAATGTTTGACGATTAGTCAATAGGCAGACGACCTGTTGTGAACAGGCAATTTCGGGACTTTCTTCATACACTAGAGCAAAGGGAAATCGTGAACTGAATCAACTAGATACGGGATATAATGTGAGGTTATGAATATGAAAAAGTTGTGGAAAAGGTATTTTCTATTCATTTTTACCTGGATAAGTCTGCTAGTTCTCATTGGCTATACGTTGCATCCGGTTCCACAGATGGAAATGCAGGGGATGATTAGCGTGGCCCATCGTGGTGCATCAGGTTTTGCACCGGAAAACACGCAATCTGCATTTCAAATAGCGCTATCCATGGGGGCGGATATTTTAGAGTGCGATATCCATATGACCAAAGACGGTGAACTCGTCATCATGCATGATGACAAAGTGGATAGGACGACTAATGGTATAGGTTATATAAGGGACTTTACGCTTGAAGAATTGAAGGAATTGGATGTCGGCGGGAACTATCATGCTTCTTTTGCAGGCGAACAGATTAGTACACTTCGTGAGTTTTTGGATGAATTTTATGGCCAAGCAGGCTTATTGATCGAGCTTAAAAAACCTGTCATGTATCCGGGCATTGAAGAGAAAGTAGCGGCGGTGTTGACCGACTATAAGGATTTGCGTAGCGTCGTCATCCAATCATTCGATATCGAATCCATGCGAAAAATGCATGACCTACTTCCAGAGTTGGAAATTGCTATTTTAATAAGCCCATCCGTCCGGTACTTATCAATCGCAAAAATTGAAGACATGACTTCTTTTGCGACCTATATTAATTTCAATGTGATGTATGTCGATAAACGGATGGTCAATCGAGTGCATAAACATGGTGGGAAAGTGTTAGTCTGGTCAACTAAAAATCGATTTTGGGTAGAAAAGGCTTTTCAAATTGGCGCCGATGGAATCATTACGGATTTTTCAATATGGCCGATAGGAGATCAGGTCCAATTAGTCGTGGACTAGTATAAGTAGAAAATCTGGCATAGACGAAGCGTGTGCTGGATTTTTCAGCTTTGTTGCAGGAAACATACTTTCAATTAATAGAATCAGACAGAACCCTTCGCTGTTGATAGGCGAGATAGATTTCAATTTAATATTAGGGTCTACTGAGCATTTATTGTATAATTTCTGAAGTGCGCAGAAATTATACAAACCGAACCCTTCGCTGTTGATAGGCTGAAGATAGCATATTCAATTTAATTAGGGTCTAATGGAGCATTTATTGTATAATTTCTGAAGTGCGTAGAAATTATACAAACCGAACCCTTCGCTGTTCGGTTGACTTTGAAAAATCGGTAACCTACACTTAACGGTAGTAAAAACAGTTGGAGGACCCTATGACAAATCATCCATTCATTCCGATTATTATCGGTACAGATATGAACGCCTACAATATGGCGATTTCATTCCACGAACAATATGAAATCAAACCAATCCTGGTTGGTAAAGAACCACTTTCATTCACTAGTTTAAGTTCGATTATCGGCAATATCGAGTTGAACCCGCGCCTGCCGGAAAAACAGGTTTTCGTCAGCTTTTTGAAAGAAATCGCAGAGAAATATGCTGAATCCGGGAAGAAGATGCTGCTGATCGGAACGAACGATCTTTACGTCCGGATGATCATTGAAAACGCGGACGAGCTGAAGAGCCATTATGTGTTCAACTATATTTCTGAACCGCTCATGAACGATGTTCTCGTCAAGTCGAATTTCTATCGACTCTGTGCAGAACACGGTATCGATGCGCCTGCGACGTATTATTACTCATGCCAAGATGACGAACCTTTCACTGAAGAGGTCATGTTCCCCGTCATCATCAAGCCAAGTAACGGAGTGATGTATTACAAGAATCCTTTTCCTGGTATGCAGAAAGTCTATAAGGTAGATTCGTATGAAGAGGTTCAGAAGGTAATCGAAACAATCAAGGCAAGCGGTTATAAGGAAGAACTCATTATCCAAGATTACATACCTGGCGACGATACGTATATGTGGGATTCAGTCTTTTACATGAACAGCCACGGGAAAGCGGAACTAATCACATTCGCCCAAGTTGTATTGCAGGAACACACCGTAACCGCAATCGGTAACTATACGGCACTCATCACAAGATACAATGAAGAAATGATGATGAAGCTGAAAGGATTCTTGGAAGCGCTGAATTACGTCGGCTACGCAAATTTCGATTTGAAGTATGACGAAAGAGATGGCAAGTTCAAAGTGTTCGAAGTGAATATCCGCCAAGGCAGATCGAGTTATTACATTACGGCTTGCGGCCATAATATGGCGAAGTATTTCGTCGACGACTTGATTTATGGTCAACAGAAGCCACTTACATTGTTGAATGAAAATTTCCTTTTCACCGTCGTCCCGAAAATTGTGCTGAGGAAATTCGTCACAAATCCTAAAGTTCTCATCGATGTGAAAGCTTTGCTCCGGGCAGGGAAATACGGCAACCCGTTGTTTTACAAGAAAGACCGTCATTTCAAGCGGAAGCTGTATTTGTTTGCGCGACAAATCAATTACTATCGGAAATATAAAAAGAGTCAATGGTGAAAACACCCCCTGTGCCATATATGCACAGGGGGTGTTGGTACTACTTGATAACCAAAGAAAACGTTTTCAATGTTTGAAAACGCCCGGAAAGAGGTATACATATCTTGGATTCAACATCGAGGAGGAAATTTCAACATGCGAAAGATGGAAGAAACAAAAATGGATCTGAAGAGGGAAGAGATTATTCAAAGACTTGTCCAAAAAGGCGTATTTAAAATCAATGGTAAACAATTATACGAACAACCACTGTATGAACTAATGAAAGAATATACAATTCGGATCCAATGATCGAATGCCGGCAAGAGTACCTCTCATGCCGGCATTTTTATATGGTGCTGTCTGTTGATCGTACAAATGAGGTAAACTGGAACAACAAAAATAAGTTGGATGGGGGTTAACGTGATGCTTGATGAAAAGTGGAAGAAACTGAAAATGGAGTGGCTCGATGAAGCGACAATCCTTAACATGCAGGAGAAAATGGAAAGCGGGGAATTGACGGCTGAAGCATTGACGCTGATGTATATGGAAACAATCTCTCGTCGTAATCCAAAGGTCAATGCGGTCCTAGAACTGAATCCGCAAGCGGTGCAAATTGCGAAGGCGCTCGACGTAGAGCGTCAGGAACAAGGGATGCGGTCGCTTCTTCATGGCATCCCGGTGTTGTTGAAGGACAATATGGGCACAGCAGACATGATGCATACGAGCTGCGGGTCGCTTGCTTTAAAGGACTTCTATGCGGAAGAAGACGCTTATATTGTCAAGAAACTACGAGCTGCAGGGGCGGTCATACTCGGGAAAACGAATATGACGGAATGGGCAAATTTCATGTCGGATCGCATGACGAACGGTTGGAGTTCGAGGGGCGGCCAAGTGAATAACCCATACGGTCCGTTCGATGTCGGAGGTTCGAGTTCAGGCGCCGGCGCTGCCGTCGCTTCGAATTTGACCGCCTTTGCAATTGGTACGGAAACGACGGGCTCTATCTTGAATCCATCCGCCCAAAATTCAATCGTCGGTATCAAGCCGACGGTCGGAACAATTAGTCGTACAGGAATCATACCTCTCTCAACCTCGCAAGACATACCTGGACCGATGGCGCGGACAGTCGAGGATGCGACCATTGCGTTCAGTATGCTAATCGGTTATGACAGTACGGATCCTGTGACGGAAGGGGCGGCGGAACTAGATGACGTGGACTGGCTTGCAACACTCGACAAAAATGCCCTTCATGGTGTACGGCTAGGAGTCGCTAGAACGATTTTCGAGCGGGAGGCGTCAACAGAACGACGGAAACTTTTTGACAATGCGCTTGAACAGCTGCAAGCTGCAGGGGCACTCATTATTGATCCGATTGACCTTGGGGTGATGGAGAATGATCTTGGGTATAATGTATTGCTGTATGAATTCAAAGCGGCACTCAATGCTTACTTGGGCAAGACACCGGTGACAAACCCGATCCGGACATTGGCGGACGTGATTGCGTACAACAATGCGCATCCAGACGACACATTGGCATTCGGTCAAGTCATACTAGAAAAAGTGGAACGTACAAGCGGAACATTGACGGAACACGCCTACATCGAGGCTCTTTTGCGAAACCGACATCTGGCCGGCGATATCGCTCTCGGAGAGGCGCTTGACAAGCATGACGTTCAGGCGCTTGTCTTCCCACAAGACCATGGATGTAGTTTCGGCGCGGCGGCAGGTTTCCCCTCCATCACCGTGCCCGCGGGCTATGCCGAAGATGGGGAACCGTTTGGCATCACGTTTTCCGGGAGAGCATACGCTGAACCTGAATTGATTGGCTTTGCTTATGCATTCGAACAGCATGTCAAAGCAAGGCACACACCTTAATCAGTTTTGTCTGAAATGACGTGCGGAGATGTATCTTATGATAAACTGGAATGAACTGAGTGAAAGTGGGGATGACGATGTCCTTCTTGGAAAAAATGGACGAAGAGTTCAAAAAGAAATGGAAATTCGAGCAGGAGATGCCAATCCAGACGAAAATGATTCCGGAAATGCTGGCAGGTAAAGATATTGTAGCAGAATCGCCGACAGGCTCCGGTAAGACATTGGCTTATGTATTGCCTCTGCTGCAACTGGTCGATGGTGAAAAAAAACAAACACAAGTGCTCATTATGACGCCATCACAGGAACTTTCTATGCAGATTGTCAACGTGATCCGGGAATGGGTGGAAGGAACGTCCATTACGGTGACACAGCTCATAGGCGGCGCCAATATGCAGCGCCAAATCGAGCGGTTGAAAAAGAAGCCGACAATTGTTGTCGGAACGCCGGGGCGGCTAGCCGAACTAGTCAAATCTAAAAAGTTGAAAATGTATGATATCCGTCAAATCATCCTTGACGAAGGCGATCAGCTATTGGCACGCGAGCATCGGGTGATTGTGAAGAATTTGATTGAAGCGGCGAATCCCGATCGGCAAGTGACTGTTGTATCCGCAACGATTACAGAAGAAATCGAAATCGTTGCTAACAAGTTCATGATTGATCCAATCCGTATCCAGGTGAAAGCAGAAGAGATGCCGAAGTCAGGGAAGGTCGTCCATTCATTCGTCAAGACGGAAGTACGCGATAAAACCGATCTACTGCGAGGGCTCTCTCATTTGAAAGGAATCCGCGCGTTGGCATTTATCAATAACGTGGACCAGCTTCGCATGAAGGAAATGAAGTTGCAGTATAACGAAGCGCCGATTACGGTCCTCCATTCGGACATGACGAAATTCGAACGGCAGCAAACATTGGAAAACTTCCGCAAAGGGGCAACGCGGGTTCTGATAGCGACTGATTTGGCTGCACGTGGGCTTGATATCGAGGGATTGACGCATGTCATCCATGTAGATGTACCGCATACGATTGAACAATATTTGCACCGGTCGGGAAGGACGGGCCGTGCAGGCAATGACGGAGAAGTTCTGACACTGTTGTCTTACCCGGAAGAACGCGATTACCGCAAACTGACAAAAGGCATTAAAACAGTCCAGAAAATCTGGTACAAAGGTCAACTTACGGAAGGTAATTCAAAAACGATCGGAACAACTAAGAAAAAATAAGAAAAGACTGTCTTGGAATCCATTTGAAATGGATTTCCTGGACAGTCTTTTTTTAGGAGAAAACTCATCAATCGCCAATACAGCGCCAACGAACGCAAATAACTGAGTCGCGAAAGACAATTCTCGCTGAGATTTTAAATCTCCGTCAAAATAATCGGTTCACCTTTTGTGACGATAATCGTATGTTCGATTTGTGCAACAAGGGAGTTGTCAGGCGTAACAAATGTCCAGCCATCACCTTGTTCGATAATATTCTCCGCTTTTTCGGAGATGAACGGTTCCACTGCAAGGACCATTCCTTCCTTCAAAAGCGTCTTATCCCATGCATCGTAATAATTCAGGATATGTTGGGGTTCTTCGTGCAACGATGTCCCGATACCGTGACCAGTCAAATTTTTAATAACAGTGAGACCATGGCTTTTCGCTTCACGTTCCACAGCTTTTCCAATCTGATTGAGGCTCGACCCAGCTTTTACTTTTAGCATTGCGCGATCGAAAGCGCTCTTAGCGACATCGCATAACTGTTGTTTCTTTTCGTCTGGTGTTCCGACGACGAATGAAATGCCAGTATCGGCAAAGTACCCGCCATGTGATCCGGAGACATCGATATTGACGATATCGCCGTCCTTGATGACGCGGGGGCCTGGGATTCCGTGTGCGACTTCGTTATTGACGCTGATACATGTATAGCCGGGGAAGTCATATTGATCAATTGGTGCGGAAATGGCATCTTTCTCTTTGAAAAGACGGCCTGCAAGCTCGTCGATTTCCTTTGTCGTTTTTCCAGGGACAGTCGCTTCTTTTAGCGCTTCCCGAATTTCAGCAACAATTTTGCCGATTTTTTTTAATGCTTCAATTTCCTGTTCAGTTTTTGCAATCATAAATGCACAAGTCCTTTCTTCCGTTCATTCTTTTTCATACCATACTATATCATATTCATATGCATAAAAAAGCCTGCAAACTTAATTATACGGTTTGCAGGTGACATCCTCAGGAGGATCAACTTGAATCATTTTCGGGGAATTCTAGCACTACTGCCTTTTTTCTCCGCCATCATTTTTCGGACAACGGGATAGACGATGGGTGCTAATTTTAGGACGGTCTTTACTAATTTACCAAGTTTCATTGTAGTTCGCTCCTAAGAAAAGTATTTACTGATTTTTTCCCTTAAATCTGCTTAGTTAAACATTCATCTTATCATTTTGACGCCTTGAAAGACATTCCAAACGACAATGGCGAGAAAAAGCAATCCATAGATGAGTGTGAATAGAACCGGTGTCCAGGTCCAAAAGCCGAAGCCATTCGTTTGACCAAGCAATCCTTCAATCGACGATGATGTGGAAAACATGGAGAATGTATAGATGACAAAACCCGCAATGAGCAATACGACAGGAACGAGATGGGAAACGAGTGAACGTTTTGCATGGTGCTTCACTTCCCTGTCATCCGTTACGAAGTAGATGACACCTGGAAGTAGGAAAGGAGCAAAAAAAACGCTGAAATAGCACAAGGCAGCTAACAGTTTATGATTTGTCATGTCAATTCCTCCAAAATACACTACTTTATATTCATCTTGCTAATAACTTGCCAGTCTTATACAATGAAACAGTAATTGTATAAACCACAAGGGGTGCCTATTAGGCTGAGATTGGACGATGCGTCCTGACCCTTAGAACCTGTAAGTTTATTCTTGCGTAGGGATGTGGATGGAAACAGACATGATCGATGTCCCGTTCTATCCGGGAGATCGTTTTTTTATTGTCCGGCTTCGGGAACCTTGTACACTACCTTAGCACACATCCTTGCCTACTGAGTGGGGGAGGAATTAGTTTGGAACGAAAGCGTCTTCAATTTATATTGGAAGTTGCAATTTTAGGGGCAATCTCATTTGTCCTTGATAAGATCGGATTCTCAATGCCACAAGGGGGATCCATCACATTATCTATGTTGCCGATTATCGTAATGGCATTCCGTTGGGGAATTGCAGGCGGCATGTTGACAGGCTTTGTCAGCGGGTTACTGCAATTGCTGATGGGGGGCTATGTCTTTAACGCAATACAGGCCGCGCTCGATTATTTCGTAGCGTATACGTTTGTCGGTCTGGCTGCCGTTACGCTCGGCTGGCTGCTACACAGTAAAGCGGCAGGCAAAAAAGGATCAATGGTTACTGCGATTGTTGTCGGGACAGTAATCGGCGGATTACTCCGCTATCTAATCCATTTCATCGGTGGAATTGTTTTCTTTGGATCGTATGCACCTGAAGGGCAGCCAGTATGGCTCTATTCACTTGTTTATAACGGGAGCTATATGATACCTGCCATTTTAGTGACGGCTGTTATCACCTCTCTTTTATTCACATCGGCACCACGTCTACTTCAACGCAATTGAAAAATCGCCGTTCTTCCAATGGGAAGAACGGCGATTTTCAATAGTGTACCCTTTTCGCTTTTCTGATGAGCAAGCAACTTATCCCGATAACCGCAGTTAAGAAGAGGGCGGCAGCAGAAACGAACAATTCATCAATGTCATTCTTCACTGTGATTCCGGCAAATGCCCACATAAAGACGACATTCAGTGCTATGTCCGCATGGTGGTATAGGAAATGGAGCGCGACCGCTGTGGCAAAGGTCAAGTAGAGGACCGTCCATAACGGATCACTTAACCCCCAGCCGGACCACTCATGCAACGTTAGGACATAACTGACGTTGGTGATCGTGGTGACGAAAATCCATCCAAGATAGATCGCAATCGGCATTCTACCCAAGAAATCATTATTTTTTTTCGGATACGTAAAATAAAGTGCGAGCAGTGTCAAAAGTAATGCACCCATGACAACAACTGTCCAATTGAAATAACTGAAATGCCAGAGCAGAACCCAAGAGATATTGAGTAGGCAACTGAAAATGAATAAGAGTGCTCTACTATTTTGCATTGCTTGGCCAACTTTTTCTTCGCTTCGCCTGAAGCCGAATAGCCAACAGGCAAGTAGTGCATATATAACAATCCAAATGACAAAGACATAGTTCGCCGGTGCAAATAGTATGGGTAACCGATTGGCAATCTCGATGGTTGTTTTCCCATTGAGAGGCAGTATATTTGCTGTTGCATTGACGATTATGACTGCAACGAGCGAAAGGGTCATGATAATCAATCTAAACATATATTAAATCCTCCTAGTGTATAGTATAACGGGGAAAAATGGATACTGCGAAAGAAAGTATGAAGTTTCCGTCACAATTGCAAGATTTAGTACACCGAATATTCATGCTATACTTAAAAGGTGTTTATTTTGAAGATTTAGAACTCGTTAAAGGGGAAATTGTGATGACACAAAAGGTCTATTCTGAAGTATGGGATCTGGATGTATTTTTTAAGGGTGGGAGTGAATCACAAGAGCTACGGGAACATTTGGACGAAGTAGCGAAAAAGATGTCGGCGTTGGAGGAAAAAGCTGCTGCTTTCCAAACACCACGGTCTGCTGCAGAAGCAGGAGAAGTGGCGACCATGATTGATTCAATCATGGACGTGGGTTTGGATCTTTCCGAAGGGCGTGCAGTGATTGGTTGCTTCTTGGCAGCCGACACGACGGATAAGAAGGCACTGATCCTGCAAGGGGAAACAGGGACACTCGGTGCGCGCTATTCAACGATAGGACTTAAAGTTCGGCAAACTCTTGCAAAAGCGGACGAGGCGATATGGAAAGGGCTTGTTGAATCGGAAGAGTTGAAAGAATTCGAGTTCGTGCTGAACGAGTGGCGAGAAGAAGTCGCATTGAAACTCTCCGAAGCGGAAGAGAGTTTGATTACATCGCTAAGTGTAGATGGTTATCAAGGGTGGGGACAACTCTATGATTTGTTGATAGGGGACATCACGATTGCGATTGAAGTCGACGGAGAAGAGAAACTACTTTCTGTCGGACAGGTAAATAACTTAAGCTCGCATGAAGATGCAGATGTAAGAAAGCGTTCATTCGAAGCATTGGAAAGTGTGTGGAAGAAAAAGGAGGATTTCTTTGCAACTGCATTAAATCATCTTGCAGGTTTCAGGCTGGCTGTTTACAAAAAACGTGGCTGGGATTCGGTATTGAAAGAGCCACTTCTCCGTAATCGGATGAGTGAAGCTACATTATCGGCGATGTGGGGAGCTATAGGGGCGAATAAGGCACCGTTTGTAGAATATCTCGAAGAAAAAGCAAAAATACTAGGCACTGAAAAGATGAATTGGTATGATATGGATGCGCCTATCACTGCGTCCACAAAGAAAATGACCTATCAGGAAGGTGCTGAATTCATCCTGCAACATTTCGGGGAATTCGGTCCGGAACTGGAAGCATTCTCACGGAAGGCGTTTGAGGACAGTTGGATTGAAGCAGAAGACCGTCCAAACAAAAGGCCGGGCGGTTTTTGTACAGGAATGCCGGTATCCGAGCAATCACGCATCTTCATGACTTACAGTGGAACCATGTCCAATGTGGCAACATTGGCGCATGAGCTGGGCCACGCGTTCCATTCCTACGCGCTCCGACCGGTCCATTGGTTGAATCGTCAGTATGCAATGGGCGTCGCTGAAACGGCATCGACATTCGCTGAAATGATTGTGGCGGACGCAGCAGTCAAAGCCGCGGAAACGAAAGAAGAGAAAATCGCTCTACTGGAAGACAAAATCCAGCGCAGCGTCGCATTCTTTATGAATATCCATGCGCGCTTCCTATTCGAAACACGATTCTACGAAGAACGTAAAAAGGGGATTGTCCCTGCAGCCAGATTGAATGAGCTGATGGAAGAAGCGCAACGCGAAGCGTATGGGGATGCGCTTGACACGGTACATCCGCATTTCTGGGCTTCGAAACTCCATTTCTATATTACGGGCGTACCATTTTATAATTTCCCGTATACATTCGGCTATTTGTTCTCATTAAGCATTTATGCAAAAGCTTTGGAAGAAGGCGAAGGATTCGAGCAGCAATATATGGCACTTCTTAGGGACACGGCAGTGATGAGTGTCGAAGATTTAGCGATGAAGCATCTCGGGGAAGACATTACGAAACAGGATTTCTGGGCGAAAGGTGTCGCGCTGTGCGTGAACGATGTCGAGGAGTTCTTGGAACTTACGTCGGTAGAAGGGTGAATGCACATTGATTTTGCTTGAAGGGCAAACATGTTACTTACGCATATTAACAGAAGATGATGCAATGAGTTTCACTGAAATGCTCATCGCAAATAAGGCATATTGGTCTGTCTTTGAACCGCGTCATGAGAATAGCTATTTCACTGTGGCGGTTCAAAAAGAAAAAATCAGGGAATCACTTTATCAAATGAGGGACCGACGGGAATACAACTTTGGTATTTTTGATGCAGTTACGGGCAGATTGATTGGACATATCTCATTATATAGCATTAAGAGACTCCCTTTTTCCAGCGGTTTTATAGGTTATTCAATTGATGAACGGGAAATAGGACGAGGGTTGGCAACGGAAGTGGTACGACTTGTCACTAAGTTCGCAATCGAAAAGGTAGCCTTGCATCGTGTTGAGGCTTATGTCTCCCCCCGGAATAACGGCTCGGTGAGAGTGCTTGAAAAATCAGGATATATCCGGGAAGGGCTACTTCGGAAACTACTGTATATCAATGGAGTCTGGGAAGATCATTTTCTGTATGCCGCAATTGAGGACGAGTATTGAAAGGGTAAGGCCGCATGGCGGAGAATCGTTACAGAAATAAGAAGCCGATTCCTTTGACAAGGAATCGGCTTCTGTCGATGTGTGCGTCAAGGTCCCGGGCATCTAGGCAGTCGCTCTACGCTTGTGTCTATTTCCCGGGAAATATGTCGATTTCAATTCTCGTCAATATATGCATAACCATCTACTATGACATCCAATTGACCAGTGTCAGGGTGGACAACCAGCCCATGGATAGGCACATTATGGTCCATCAGCGGATGGTTACGTACCGCGTCAACACTCATTTTGACGCTTTTTGTCACGTCAGTGAAACCATGGAGCCATTCTTCCATATCGATTCCAGAATACTTTAGCGTCTTGAAAAGGCTTTGATCAATTCCACGACCTACCATTTCTTTAATGATGCGCGTCGTGTCGATTGAACTCATACCGCAATCATGATGACCAATAATGTACACCTCATCAGCCTTCAGTTCGTAGATAGAGATCAAAATACTTCTCATAATACCACCAAAAGGATGTGTGACGACCGCGCCGGCACTCTTAATGACTTTCGCGTCGCCATTTCTTAAGTTCATTGCCTTAGGTAATAATTCAATCAATCTGGTGTCCATACATGTCAAGATTACAATCCGCTTGTTAGGAAATTTGGTTGTTGAATATTGTTCATATTCTTTTTCGGCTACAAAGCCTTCATTAAATGATAGAATTTCAGATAGAATTGTCATAGGGTTCTCCAATCTTTAAAGTTTTTTCACTAATCATAACTGATAATGAATAAAAAGAAAAGAGTTGCCTATTGGCAACTCTCAGAATTTCGTATCGGGTTTTGGATCTATTCTAGAAGCATCGGAAGAATTCATCCCTTTATTAAAGTAATACATAACGAACAAACCTGATAGTACAAGGCAAACTGTGTACCCGATAACTGTCGCAAACATCAAGCCCATCTTTAAGACCCCTCTCTGCAATGATAGTTTGACGCTGTTCCCTATTATACAGTAAAAACTGATACTTTTTAAGAGCATATTGAAATGTTATCAGTAATTGTGACGTTTTTTAGAAGGCCCAGTTGCCCTTTCGGAAGACCGGCTCAGTTGATCCGTCATCCGTCACGCCATCGATATCCATTTCTGACGAGCCGATCATAAAGTCGACGTGTGTAATGCTTTGGTTTAGCCCATGTTGTTCGAGTTCTTCGCGGGCCATCGTTTTTCCATTTTCGATACAGAATGCATACGCACTGCCGAGGGCAAGATGATTGGATGCATTTTCATCGAATAATGTATTGTAGAACAGCAACTCCGATTGTGAAATCGGGGATGCATGCGGGACGAGAGCAACTTCGCCGAGGTGTTTTGCGCCTTCATCTGTATCTAGCAGTCGTCTCAGCACTTCTTCGCCTTGTCCGGCTGAAACGTCAGTCACACGTCCGTCTTTGAACGTGATTTTGAAGTCATCGATGATATTGCCGCCATAACTTAATGGTTTCGTACTGGATACATAGCCATTGACGCCTGTTTTCAAAGGAACGGTGAACACTTCCTCTGTCGGCATATTGGCCATGAATGTATGCCCCTTCTCGTTGACGCTGCCTGCACCGCACCATAGGTGACCTTCGGGCAATTCAATCGTTAGATTAGTGCCAGGTGCTGTGTAGTGGAGTTTACGGTAGCGTTTGTCATTCAAATAGTCGACCTTTTCATGTAAACGGTTGTCGTGGTCGATCCATTCCTGAATAGGATTTTCCCGATCCGCTCGCACGGCTTTTAAGATAGCATTCCATAATGCCGGAACGCGCTCAGTTTCCGCAAGTTCGGGAAACACTTTTGCGGCCCAGGCTTCGGATGGCGTGGCAATGACGGTCCAACTGATTTTGTCTGATTGCACATATTGCCGGTATTTATCGAGCGCCTGTCCGGACGCCTTTTGGAAGTCGCCGATACGGGCCGGATCAATCCCTTTCAAAAGATCGGGGCTTTGGGAAATGATGCTCATGAATGCAGCGCCTTTTTCAGCCAGTTGCTCACGTTCCATCACTTTCCATTCCGGGTACTCAGCAAAGGAATCGGATGGGGCTTTCTCATAGCGAAGACGGGAAACGATATCATCGTTCCAATCCACGAAAACTTGACGGGCACCTGCATCATACGCTTTTTCTGTGACAAGGCGTACAAACTCCGTCGATTCAGTGGATGCACTAATATAAAGATACTGGTTCGGTTGAATGTTGACGCCTACTTGGACAGCGAGATCTGCATAGTGGGCAAGCTGTTGTTCGAAAGTGGACATAAGCGATTACTCCTCTCTTGATCACCTTAATAGTACCAATTTTTTGACTGCGAGTGCAATGCCAACCTGAATAGAAGTACAGAATGACTTTTGAAAAAACAGCTGTCAATTCCTTAGGTCCATCTAAAGAAATTGATAAAGATGCCGAAATAAGAAGAAGTATGGATTATTTGGAGGTTCAACCTATGGATTTATCAACAGTGTTCGGGCTTATTCTAGGGTTTGTCGCCCTTTTTGTAGGTATGGCGATGAAAGGCGTCACACCGGATAGTTTGCTGAACTTAGCAGCGATTCTAATCATTGTCGTCGGAACAGTTGCAGCTGTCGTCATCGCTTTCCCCATGAGTGAATTGAAGCGGGTGCCCAAGCTCTTCGGCGTTCTATTCAAGGAGCAGAGATTGGCAGCGGATTCGGATATCATCCGTATGTTTTCCGGATGGGCGGATATCGCACGGCGGGAAGGATTATTATCACTTGAGGCAAAATCGGATGATATTGACGATCAGTTTTTGAAGAACGGGCTCGGACTGGCAATCGATGGACAAAATGCGGATTATATCCGCGACGTTTTAACAGAAGAAGTCGATGCGATGGAAGACCGGCATGCGGCAGGCGCACAAATTTTTTCACAGGCAGGGACGTATGCGCCGACGCTCGGTGTTCTCGGTGCCGTCGTAGGTTTGATCGCTGCACTAAAAGATATGAATGATATCACTGCACTTGGAACAGCCATTTCCGCAGCGTTTGTCGCTACACTTCTCGGGATTTTCACGGGATATGTCCTTTGGCATCCGTTCGCCAATAAATTGAAACGTAAATCGAGTGAAGAAGTGCGTCAGAAAAAGATGATGATTGAAGGAATTCTTTCTGTTCTGGAGGGGGAGGCGCCACGCGTTATCGAACAGAAACTGTCATCCTATCTTTCCGTAGAAGAACGACGGAAACTGGCCGCTAAAAACAAAGGCGATAGGGAGGCGGGTCAGCTTGCCGAGGAAACGTAAAAGAAAAAAAGAAGAGCATGGGATGGATGAATCCTGGCTATTGCCATATGCCGACCTTCTAACGCTTCTTTTGGCAGTGTTCATCATTCTGTTTGCATCTAGTTCGCTTGACGAAGGGAAATTCAGTAAACTGTCGTCTGTCTTCAATGAGGTATTTGAAGGGGGGACTGGTGTGATGGAACAGTCCGCTCCTTCAACCGAACCGGCTCCCAAAGAATTAATCGGCAAGGAGACTGAGAACTCATCCTATCTGGAAGATCAAAAGTCGCTTGGTGATATTCAAGAGCGGGTAGATGAGTATATCGCAGTGAATGAATTTGAAAACCAGTTCGAAACGAAATTGACGGATGAAGGATTACTTGTCACTATCCGGGACAGCATCCTTTTCAGTACGGGAAGCGCTGAAATTGCATCGGAGTATAACCGGATTGCAGAAGATATTGCAGAATTGCTTGTTTTTGACCCGCCGCGTCAAATCATTGTCACGGGACATACGGACAATATTCCGATTCAGACGAAACAGTTCGAATCCAACTGGGATCTAAGTGTGATGCGCGCTGTGAATTTCTTGAAAAACATCGTCAGAAACGAGGAAATCAATCCTCTGTTATTCAGTGCAAAAGGGTATGGCGAGTTCCAGCCAATCGCATCGAATGATACAGCGGAAGGCAGAAGTAAAAACCGACGCGTGGAAGTAATGATTCAGCCACTTGTTTTAAGGGATGGAACTGCATTTGAATGAGGTAACCTACAAAAAAAGATTCGCCGGATAGATAATCATCCAGGCGAATCTTTTTGTCGTCGTATACGCAGGAACCCTGCGCTTTTGGTTACTTTCTGAGTGCTCCGAGTTCAGCTGCAATGGCTTGCATTTCATTCGGAGAGATTGTCTCACGCTTCATAACCATTTTATACATATAATGCAAGTCTTCATATTGTGATGTACTGAAATTCTCCGCTTTCATCGCGTCTACGTTGACCATGCGAAGTTTTTCTTTGATTTTTTCAATCATGTACGTCACATTTTCCGGTGTCGGATTAGATAGATCCATGGGTCGTGTCCACCTTTCGTTAGGTTCGCACTAATCATTTCATTATTCTCCCGGAGTGTCAACAGGAAGTGCGTTTCCGGATTTTGCTGCTTCCTTTTCTTCCTTGATTTTAACTTGGAACCGTTTAGTTTCATAGACGATGACACCGGACAAGCCGAGAAGTCCGATTAAGTTCGGAATGGCCATCAATCCGTTCAAGACGTCTGCCAACGCCCAAACGACATCGAGCGAAGCGACTGATCCCACGAAGATGAACAGGACGAAAATCACACGGTACGAACGGACGGCATTCCTGTTCGGGAACAGATATTGGAAACATTTCTCACCATAGTAGCTCCAGCCTAAAATTGTAGAAGTTGCAAAGAAAATCAGACCGATGGCAACGACTATTGGACCTGCAGAACCGAGGAATGTTCCAAACGCTTCAGCAGTAAGTGCCCCGGCATCGATATCTTTGTTACGCCATTGACCGGACATGACAATCGTTACACCTGTGATCGAACAGATGACAAGTGTATCGAAAAACACTTGAGTCATCGAGATAAGCGCCTGTCGTCCCGGCATGTCCGTTCTTGCAGCTGCTGCGGCAATCGGAGCAGAACCAAGCCCCGCTTCATTGGAGAAGAGTCCACGTGCGACACCGAAACGGATAGCGGCACCGATTGCGCCTCCGACTGCAGCTTCCCCCGTAAAAGCGAATGTAAAGATTGTCGCAAATGCACCCGGTATAAGTTCGATATTGGTGACCATGACGATGAAACCGGCGATAAAATAAAATAGTGCCATGATTGGTACAAAGAACGCTGTAACTTTACCAATCGATTTGATCCCACCAAGGATGACTAATGCTCCGAAAATAACGAGTGCGATACCTGTAATCCAATGTGAAACGCCGAAAGTGTTATGGACTACGTCTGCAACAGCTTTCGATTGTGTTCCGTTTCCGATTCCAAATGCTGCAAAGGCTCCGAAGATAGCGAATAGAACACCTAGCCATTTTTGTTTCAAGCCGTGTTCCAGGTAATACATCGGTCCACCCGCCATTTGACCGTCGGAGTCTTTGACACGGTATTTAACAGCCAAGATGGCTTCTCCATATTTTGTGGCCATACCAAAGAATCCGGCCATCCACATCCAGAAGATAGCCCCCGGACCACCGAGGGATACTGCGGTTGCAACCCCGACGATGTTCCCGACACCGACTGTCGCGGCCATTGCGGTCATAAGTGCCTGGAATTGGGAAATATCCCCCTCTGATTTTTTATCATGCTTTCGTGAAAAAACTTGTTTTAGAGAATACGGTAAAAGCCTTACTTGTATAAAAGCGAGTCGAGCTGTTAAAAAGATACCTGTCCCCACAAGTAGAATAAGTAGTGGCGGTCCCCAAATGATGCTACCCACCTTATCCAAAAAATCCCCTATTACGTCCATTCTCTTACCCCCTTTGTTTGTATGAAAGCGATTCCAACTGTAGTTCGAAAATCCCCCTTCAACGAACACATCCTTTCTGATTATCCCTAATACCAATATTCCGAAAATTTAGGCCATTCGTCAAGCTTTATTTTTTCGAACAGTCATTTTTGTTTGTTTTCTACTTTCCGGGGGTATAATGTTGTATGCGAATTCCTTATAACTGGAGGGTATAAAATGAATGGAAATAAGCTAGGGAAATTTATTATTATGGGTGCTATGGTGGGTGCTGCAGTGAGTATGTTCGATCGGAGCACCCGTCGGCAAGTCTCTGAAAGATCCAGAGGTCTGGCGAAGGAAATCAGATTCTATTCGAGAAATCAGGATATTCTCAGATGGAAATTACAAGAAAAGAAAGAGAAATACCAGTCCGTTTATGAGCAATTAGCGGGTGATGTTACATACATTAAAAAGCAGATAGAAGAGTTAAAAGCATTGACGCCGCAAGTGAAGGAGCTTGTCGTGGATACGAAGGATGCCTTCGTCGAGTCGAAAGACGAATACAAATCGATTGCCAGTGACACGCCTGTACAAAAGGACATTGAAGAAATAAAGTGAGTGGTATTGAAAGGAGTGAAGGAAATGTGAAAAGCAATCGACCTATTACCCCTTTGAAGACTGCTGAAAAACAAGATATGGACAGGAATCGTGAAGTGGAAAGTGAACAAGAAGGATTCATGCATAACAGTGCGGTTATGAAGTTCATAGACGATATTAAAGATGGAGACATGGAAAAATTCGATACAACGACAACGTCGGGTTTTTGGAAAGAATTGTTCGTACGGATTAAGAAAGTCGATGTTACGGGTCTAGGCTCGCAACTCGCCTTCTTTTTCCTATTGTCCCTATTCCCTCTACTAATCTTCATAATGACGCTATTGCCATTTTTGAACTTGGATCAGGCTCAGATTTTCCTATTCATACGTGAGTATGCTCCCGAGAGTGTTGCGATACTTATAGAGAGTACATTAGGAGAAGTGTTAGAAAATCGGAATGGCAGTCTATTGTCAATCGGTATCCTGGCGACAATCTGGTCGGCTTCCAAAGGGATGAATGCGTTGACGAAAGCGTTGAACCGTTCTTATTTCACGGAAGAGACACGCTCTTTCTTTGTAGCCCGTAGCATGTCCGTCGTTTTTACAATCATGCTTATCGGTGTGTTCATCGTGGCACTTGTATTACCGGTTTTCGGTCAGCAAATAGGCTTCTTGGCTTTTTCAGCACTTGGACTGGAAGATGATTTCATAATCTTTTGGAATAATTTACGTTGGATTATCCCTCCGATCTTGATTTTCCTAGTGTTTTCAGTGATTTACTGGTTAGTACCGAATTTAAAAATCCGGTTAAAAAGTGTGATTCCCGGAGCTGTATTTGCCACGGTCGGTTGGATACTAACATCTCTCGGATTTTCGTTCTATGTCGGAAGCTTCGCGAACTATTCAAAAACATATGGGAGTATCGGAGCGATTATCGTGCTGATGATGTGGCTTTACTTTTCGGCGATCATCCTAATTCTAGGCGGTCAGCTGAACGCTGTTATGACAGAAAGAATGCAAGTTAAAGTTGCAAAAGAAAAAAGCAATGCGGTCATGTGAAATGACGCATTGCTCTTTTGCTTGAATCGACAAGGTTATCGTGAAAGTATGCAATATAATAGAAGAAAATAACGCAATACCGAATAGGTATCGTTCAGTTCAATCCATGCGGTTCAACATCCGTAAACCATTCAAGATGACTAAAATAGTACTTCCTTCGTGACCAATGACACCAAGAGGAAGATCGACAACTTGCATGAAATTCGAGATGATTAAAAGGACAATGACGGCGATGGAGATGAAGATATTCTGTTTGACGATTCGCTGCATTTTCCGTGATAGCTTAATAGCGTAAGTGATGCGGGTCAGATCGTTTTGCATAAGAACGATGTCCGCTGTTTCGAGTGCCACATCTGTACCTTCGCCCATCGCAATCCCCGATGTTGCGGTTGCAAGTGCGGGGGCGTCATTAATACCATCGCCGACCATTCCAACAGTTTGATTGTCAGCTAGTAACTTTTTCAACTGTTCCACCTTCGCCTCAGGCAAGCATTCAGCAACGTATGTGTTGAGTCCGGCCTCCGCAGCGATTGCGGCTGCGGTTTTTTCGTTATCGCCAGTTAGCATGATTGTGGAAATGCCTGCTCGTTTTAAATCACGAACGGCCTGAACGGCTTCAGGGCGTAATGTATCTTTTAACGCCACTGCCGCTAAGATTCCTTCCTCGTCCTTCATGAAAATCACGGTTTTCCCTTCGTCCGCAAGCTTTAGCGCACCGCCATTATGAAAAGCGTCCGCCGCTACGCTGCCGACAAAGCGTGGATTGCCAACCAACCATTCCGTATCATCGAAAAATGCCCGAATTCCATGACCTGGAACGTCTTCAATCTGAAGGGGCCGGACTGATGTAACCCCTCTGTCCTTGGCGTAATTTGTAATGGCTATGGCGAGCGGGTGATTCGATTGCGACTCGATACCGGCTAACACTTCCAATGTCATGGTAGGATCCGCTCCGTCACGAACAAGAAAATCGGTGACAATCGGTCTACCGTTCGTCAATGTTCCGGTCTTGTCAAAAGCGATCGTTTTGAGCGAACCAAGATGCTCAAGATGAACGCCGCCTTTGAAAAGGACCCCGCGTTTTGCCGCATTTGATACCGCTGCAAGCGTGGCCGGCATAATAGAAGCGACAAGTGCGCAAGGAGATGCGACGACTAACAGGACAATGGCGCGATAGATCGTTGTTGTCCAATCCCAACCGACCAGGTAATGGGGAAGGACCATCATGATAAGGACTGCCAGAATAACGATTTTGACATAAGTCCCTTCGAACTTTTCGATGAACTGCTGGGAAGGTGATTTTTCACTTTGGGCAGTTTGGACGAGTGTAATGATTTTTTGGAAAAGCGTTTCAGAACTGGGCTTTGTCATTTCAATTTGAATCGCACCGTTCAAATTGACGGTACCGGCAAACAGCTCATCACCAGCTTTTTTTGTGACTGGGATCGATTCACCGTTAATCGCGGACATATCGATGGAAGAGGTGCCATGTGTGATGCGGCCATCCACAGGTACCCTTTCGCCAGGCTTCACAAGTAGCAGCGAACCGACAAGTAGGGAATCGGTTTGGACTTTGGTTTCCGTACCATCTTCACGCAGGAGCCAAGCTTCCTCTGGTTGCAATTCCATAAGGGCGGAAATTTCTTTATGGCTTTTATTCAATGTATACGTTTCAAGTGCACCACTAATCGCGAAGATGAAAATGAGGATGGCCCCTTCCATCCAGTAGCCGATGAAAGCAGATCCGAGTGCGGCGAAAATCATCAGCATTTCCACATTCAGTTGTTTATTGCGAATGGTTTCTTCGATACCTTCCTTCGCTTTGGCAAATCCGCCGATTAGAAATGCGATGATGAAAAGTGAAACCGAAAGTGAATCATTTCCATATTTCCAATGAGCCATGCTGCGGCAATAATGATTCCTGAGATGACGGCGGCAATCAACTCCAGATGCTCTCGCCATGCTGAGTATTTGCTATGTAGCTTTTCAGTGATAATCGCCATGTAATCTACCTCCTAAATGAGAATGAATTTCATTTATAAAATTTTAAAGCTTCAATAACCATTGTTAAGTATGGATAATAATGAGTTTTCGATATTGATTATCTAATTATAATCATTATTATCTGTAGTATACCAAGCGAAATAACAAAATGATACTAGTTTGTTCGAAGAGGATGAAAAAAATGAAGAATAATGGAGAGGGGGCTAGAGTAGGGGTCAAGATTACTAATTGGGAAATAACCAAAAAAGGTGCCTTGAATTCGGAGCGAACTTCGAATTCAAGGCACCTATCTATTTAGCTGAAAACTTTTTCTTTGAATTGTTTCAGTTTCTCAAGTGAGGATTTGTCGATATCGGCATGCAAACTGTTGCCGTGCGAGTCCATTGTGACAACTGCGGTGAAATCTTCGACGCGTAAATGCCACATAGCCTCCGGAATCCCGAATTGGAGAAGGTCAACGCCTTCAACCTCTTTGATGCAGTCGGCATAATATTGCGCTGCGCCGCCGATTGCGTTCAAGTAAACACCGCCATGTTCGCCAAGAGCTGCCAGTGTTTTCGGCCCCATGCCGCCTTTTCCGATAACAGCACGGACACCGAATTTTTTCATGATTTCGCCTTGGTACGGTTCTTCACGGGCAGATGTTGTCGGACCCGCAGCTTTAATTGTATAATTGCCGGCTTCGTCTTTCGCTACGACGGGACCGCAGTGATAGATGATTTGTCCATCGAGGTCCACTGGTGAATCGTTTTCAGTTAAATGCTTATGGATGGCATCTCGGCCTGTATAGATTCTGCCGCTAATTTTGACGACATCGCCGACTTTCAGGTCACGGATCTGTTCTTCCGAAATCGGAGCCATCAGTTCGACAGTGCGAGAAGATTGTTTTACTTCACTTTGCAAAGAATCCTGTTGGGTGAAAGCAATCTTGTCGCCGTCATTATAATGCCAACGTGTGACTTCACCGGTCTTGGCGTCGATGTCGACAGCCATACGGCGGTATGCCCAGCAGTTATAAGCGACGGAAACGTAGAAACTGGCAGGGATACGGTGCATGACGCCCACTTTACAACCGAGAAGGGTAGCCTCGCCTCCAAAGCCCATCGTTCCGATACCAAGCTTGTTCGCCGATTCTAAAATGTAGCTTTCAAGCTCTGCAAGTTTGGCGTTCGGGTTCACGTCATCCACTTCGCGGAATAATTGTTCCTTTGCCAGTTCGTAACCAGAAGCGCGGTCACCACCGATACCGACACCGATGAAACCGGCAGAGCATCCTTGACCTTGCGCTTGGTAAACGGAATGCAGAATGCATTTACGGATGCCATCGAGATCTCTTCCGGCGCGTCCAAGGCCATCGAGTTCAGTTGGAAGGCTGTATTGGATGTTTTTATTTTCACAGCCGCCGCCTTTTAAGATCAGTTTAACTTCGATATGATCTTTTTCCCATTGCTCGAATTTCACGACAGGGACACCTTCTCCAAGGTTATCGCCGCTATTATCGCCAGTTAACGAGTCTACCGAGTTGGGACGCAGTTTGGTATCATTTGTTGCTTGGACAATTGCCCGCTTGATTGCGGCATTGATTTCAATCTGATTGACGCCAACGGGTGTTTTTATTTTGAATGTCGGCATGCCCGTATCCTGACAGATCGGGGACATTTTTTCATCGGCCATATTGATATTTTGTGCAATGGTGTCTAGACTCATTGCTGCACGGGTTCCGGCATCTTCCTGCTGTTTGGCAGCTAGGATTTTCCGCCGTACATCTTTCGGAAGATTTGTTGAAGTTTCGCAAATGAGGTCATACATACTTTTTTCAATTTGTTCTATGTACATTCCCAAATTTCCCCCAATTGATTAGTTATCTGTTTTTACCTTATCCATTTGTTCTTCAAGTTCGTCTAACATACTGATTAGCTGATCGATATCTTGCAGATCCGCCGTTTCCGGTTCGATTGACTCGAGCGTTTCGAGAAATTGGTGGAGCCGGGTTTTCAATCCTTCTACATTACTGTTTGTTTGCGGTTTATCCATCCGTACACCTTCTTTCATCATAGTTATCGTAAACGAAAAGACAGAAATTATCAACGAAGGAGAATAGTGCTTTCGAATTATTTGGCACTTAATATTTACAGAATCTTTACAATATATAATTAATGTGATAAGATACATGTAATCAAACGAAAAGGAGGCGTAGTGAAAAGACGAATCGAATCCTGATGATGAAGGAGGGGATCCGTAAACGTCTGACGGCCATGTGCTTGAAGATGACTACGACATATGCAAATGGAAATGGATAACGAGGACATAATTCATACGTAAAGGCCCTGCCGTAATCTGATAATCAGATATGGACTGGGCTTTTTCGATTTTCATACATATAACCCGCGGTGTCCTTTGTATTCAATCTGGAAAGTATTCATATATTTCAATTACCATCGGTCAATTGTCCTTCTATGTTAAAATCAGACAATGATCAGTGGGATGGGAGCGGTTGAAAATGGATACATTTACGCAACTGGAAAAGAAACGTTTTTGGATACTCGTTGCGATTGTCTCGATATCGGGATTTTCACAAGGGATGTTACTACCGCTTATCTCCTCTATTTTCGAGCGTGATGGCGTGTCGAGTGCACTGAACGGGTTAAATGCAACAGGTTTATATATAGGAACACTTCTCGTATCACCCTTCATGGAGGCACCTTTACGGCGATTTGGCTATAAACCGATCATTGTCGTTGGCGGTTTGCTTGTTTTCGTGTCACTCCTTTTATTCCCACTTTGGAAAAGTATTGTTTTCTGGTACATATTGAGATTGTTTATCGGCATTGGTGACCATGCATTGCATTTTTCCACTCAAACATGGATTACGAGCTTTTCCCCTCAACAGCGCTTGGGGCGTAATATCGCCATTTACGGTTTATCATTCGGTGTCGGTTTTGCGGCGGGCCCTTTGTTTGTTCCGCTTGTCGATATATTTGAAGGATTGCCGTTTATCGTATCCGGTATTCTTTGTATGGCGGCTTGGTCGCTCGTCTTCAAGTTGAAAAATGACTTCCCGGATGTCATGAAAGGGAAAGCGGCGGAAGGCAAGGTTTTTGTCCGTTTCAAGTCGACAATCGCCGTCGCATGGCTTGCGTTACTTGGACCCTTTGGCTATGGTTTTTTGGAATCATCATTAAACGCGATGTACCCTGTTTATGCACTACGGAACGGAGCCGGATTGTCAGCACTGTCAATGACATTGGCTGCGTTTTCGATTGGCGGGATTGTAGCGCAATTGCCGCTTGGACTATTGTCCGACAAAATAGGGCGTCGTCCGGTCCTGCTCATTGCATTAGGGGGCGGAACGGTTTCATTTTTCATAGCCAATTTAGTTGAAACGTCTACACTTGCCGTTATGGCTATGTTTTTTATCGCAGGTTTATTTGTCGGGTCCATTTTCTCGCTTGGCATTTCTTATATGTCCGATTTGACGCCAAAAGAATTGTTGCCGACCGGGAACTTATTATGCGGCATGTTTTTCAGTATCGGCAGTTTGACAGGTCCGTTTCTCGGCGGCTTGTTTCTCGAATTTGAAGCGAGTTTCGGCTTTTTGCTACTGATTACCGTATTCCTGGCAGTAATTTTTGTTTTGTTGCTATTCGGTAAGATGAAGCAGCAACCCAAGCTGTCATAGAAAAAGCGTCCGATAAGGGACGCTTTTCTCATCTAAATATGGAATGTACATTTTCATACTCCATTACAAGATCATCCAGTGAGTGAAAGGCGTAACCAGCTTTTTTGGCATCTTGGATGAAGGAAGGCAGCGCCTGTGCATTATCGGGTGAAACCGTATGCATCAAAATAATGGCACCGGGATGGAGCTGTTTCATTAACTCCCCATAAGCGTAATCACGGCCTCGCGGCTTATCGGCATGCCAGTCGATGAAGGCAATCGACCAGAAAATATGCCGGTAGCCGAGTTCGTTCCCTTTAGCGAGCACTTTATCGTTGAAAACCCCTTCAGGTGGTCTTGTATAGATGGTCCGTTCGACGCCTGCTACGTCCTTAAGCAGTTTGTCGAAGGTCGTCCATTCCTCTTCCATCCTTTTTTCGGATAGGTTGGCCATGTTCGGGTGACCATAGGAATGATTGCCGATTCCATGCCCTTCTGCGACCATCCTTTTCACAAGCGGTGCTGCACTTTTTAAGTAGTGCCCGGTCAGGAAAAAAGTAGCCGGTACATCTTCTTTTTTCAATGTATCCAAAATGCTCTCCGTATAGCCGTTTTCATAGCCGTTGTCGAATGTTAAGTACACAATTTTTTCCTCAGGTTTCCCTTTGTAAATCGCTCCATGTTTTTCTAACAGTGCATTGAGTGCACCTCCTGCATCTGGCGGAACTCCATCAGTGGCCTTCTTAAACCCCCAATGGAATTCATCCGCATCCGCAGAGAATGGATTGAAGAAGATCCCAGCCATGATGATGAAAAAAGCCAATACAATACCGGAACTATGTTGTTTGATCATCCATTACGCATCCTTCCTTTTTCGATAGGATGCGTCATAGGGTGTAAACTATACGATTTAGTTCAATAAATCTTGAAGAGCGCCCTCAAGTGTTGGATAGTGAAATTCAAAGCCGTTATCTAGTAATTTCTTTGGGAAGACATGCTGCCCGTCGAGAACGAGAGCACTTTTTTGCCCAAGCATAATTTTCATCATAAAGGCAGGAACGGGGAACCAGTGTGGTCGTTGTAACACGGTAGCAATCGTTTTGCCGACATCGTTCATTCTCTGTGGAAAAGGAGCCGTCACATTTACGGGTCCGCGTAAGTCCTCATTGTCGATAGCAAATGCGATTGCGCGGGCTACATCTATTAGATGTACCCAAGACATCCACTGCTTACCAGAACCGACTGGGCCCCCTGCAAATAATTTGTATGGTAAAACCAGAGGAGGAAGTGCTCCGCTATCCTTGCCTAGAATGACACCGAAGCGCATGAAAACAGCCCGGACAGATTCAGTTTCTACCCGCGTTGCTTTCTGTTCCCAGTCCGCTACTGTGCGGGCAAGAAAATCATCTGCAACGTCCGTACATTCTTCTGTATACACCTTATCATCTGAAGTGGGGTATATCCCGATGGCACTTGCATTGACGAGAACAGCAGGCTTCGACTGCAAGGCGGCGACGATGCGCAATAATTCGTCGGTAGCTGTCATTCGGCTATCGTAAATTTGTTTTTGGTGCTCAATCGTCCATCGCCCGTCGTTAATGGACACACCGGCAAGGTTAATGAAAACATCTGCAGAGACAATGTCGTTTTCCGGGTTTGAACCTTCTTCAAGCCATTTTACATAAGAAATGTTACGGCTACTCTTTTTTTCGCTTCTCGTTAAGATCACGACTTCATGCCCTTCTTCCAATAACAATTCCGTCAGTTTCTGTCCGACAAAACCGGATCCACCTGCAATTACGATTCTCATTTTTCTGACACCTCCACTAGAATGGTAGCATAGAAACGATAAAGCTGAACGCGATGGATAGAACATGTATACTTGATAAATAGCAGGGAGGTATATATAAATTGCCTGTCATTACGAAAATAACACAGCAGAAAAAAGATAACGAACGATACAATATTTTCCTCGATGAAAAATATGCATTCAGCGTTCATGAAACAGTTCTCGTAAAGTTCGGGCTGACAAAAGGGATGTCGTTGGAAGACTGGTCTATTGACGATATGGTCTATGAAGACGAAATCCGGAAAGCGTTCAACCGTGCACTCCACTATCTCGGGTTTAGAATGCGGAGTGAACTTGAGGTTAAGAAAAAACTGTTGGAAGCCGGTTACGGGGAAGCGATTGTGCTTGAGGCAATCGTAAAATTGAAAAATCTTGGGTTCTTAAATGACGAATCATTTTCTGAAGCACTTGTTCAAACACAGAAAAATTCCGCCAATAAGGGACCAAGGGCTATCCAACAGGAATTGCAGAAAAAAGGGATCGGAAAGGAGTTGCAGGCCCAAGTGCTTGAATCATACTCGGAAGAGGAACAGCTTCAAATTGCGACCCGACTTGCTGAGAAGGCGGCAAACTCCAATCGCTCTGTCGCCCCAGCGCAGTTGAAACAGAAAATCCAAAATGCATTGCTCCGTAAAGGGTATTCATTTGATATTATTAAACAAGCGTTAGAAAACATCGACTTTGGTCGGGAAGAGGATGAATGGGCAGGTATTACCGAATCTATCGGGGAGAAGGCTTGGCGTCGGTATAGTTCCAAATTTAGCGGGCGTAACTTGAATAATCGGGTAAAACAGGCAATGTATCAAAAAGGAATCCCATTTGATCGGATCGATGCGTTCATTGAAAAGAAGGAGAATGAGGAAGATGATGGAGAATGAAAAAAAATATAGTACGATGACTGAACATGAGCTGCGGACAGAAATCGGGAGACTGATGGAAAAGGCGCGGAAGGCGGAACAACTCGGAATCGTCAATGAATATGCGGTCTATCAGCGTAAAGCGGTCATGGCGCAATCTTATTTAGTCGATCCGCAAACGATTGAACCAGGTGAAATTTACCGCATTGACGGAGACGAAGGTGTGTTTTTCCACGTCGATTACCTGAAAGGGCGATTTGCATGGGGCTACCGTTTGGGCGGTGAACGTGCAGAAGAGGCATTACCGATTGCTATGTTGAAATCGGTGAAAACAGGAAAATAGGCTTCGGGCACCAGCCGCTCGGATTGCAAAAGCGGAACGGGAAGTTCACCGTTCCGCTTTTGTTTATGAGTTTGGTACGAAATTAAGTTTTTTCCGTAACTTGTCTTCTGAAAAAATCCATCCTGTATAGGAATTGAGGATATTCAGCTCTTTATCGACATGGGCGACAGCAACGAATGGATAGTATCCTTTGCTTCGGTAGCGGAGGTCGATTAAACGGACTTCGCATATGTCGTCGATATACGAAATGGACCACCTGTAAATCGGCGAAAAAGATGTGAATGCTTGGATGTTCCGATCGCTCATCGCCACTTCTATCTGAGGGGAGGTCGGCATCGGTTCCCGCTCGAAACGGTCGTAAATAGTAACGGACCTGCCGTATGCCCGCCCTACATAGTGACAGGTTTCCGAAGAGGCGGCCACCCGCCATTGGAAAAAGCGCATCGTCGGGGCTATGATAATTTCGTGCGCATCGGGTACCGTATTACGTACAGCTTTCTTCACTGCTGATTTGATTGAGAAACGCAACAGATAATAACAGAAGACGACGGCGTAGAGCGTCAAAATCGTATAGACTGAGTTTGCACCCAATCCCCAAATAATCAGGGCGATGGCGTGCAGGATGAAAATGATTGGGTCGAATGTATTGATCACCCCGATCGCAACCCATTTGTTTGAAAATGGGCGAAGTGCCTGGGTACCGTAAGAGTTAAAAATATCAACGAATACATGCAAGAAGACGGCTAAGAACGTCCACGCCCATAAATGGATGAAATTCGCTTCGGGAATGATGAAAGTTAACAGTAATGAAATGACAAGCGGCCATAGCAGAACTGCTGGAATCGAGTGTGTAATCCCACGGTGATGTCTGATATAGACCGCATTATTCCGTAATTTTAAAACCGTGTCAATGTCCGGAATCAGCGAACCGACAATGACACCGGCAACGACTGTACTCATTGTCGCAGGATGGGACGCAACGACGGGATCTACCATCGCGAGACCGCCAAGCGCGATTCCCATTACGATATGTGTTCCAGTATCCAAAACGGTCCCTCCTTTGGCCTTAAACAAAGTTCAAGTAGTAACGATAAAAGGTGATCTATCTCTTGTTCTATACCCTAATCTAAGGATTAATAAGCATTAGCATACGTAAAAGGAGAAAAACATGCAACTATTGAAAATGAAAGATGAATTCCGTGCTGCCCTCCTTTCTTGGTATCGCCGGGAAAAAAGGGATTTGCCTTGGAGAAAGACCTCGAATCCATATTATATATGGGTTTCCGAAGTGATGCTCCAACAAACGAGGGTCGATACGGTCATCCCTTACTATGAGCGGTTCATCGAGAACTTCCCGACAATGGAGTCGCTCGCGGAAGCGGAAGAGAGCAAGTTGTTGAAAATGTGGGAAGGGCTAGGCTACTACTCGCGCGTGCGCAATTTGCAGGCAGGTGTAAAGGAAGTTGTAGCGGATTATGGCGGAGTTGTCCCGGCCAACCGTAAGGAAATCTCCACGCTGAAAGGTGTCGGTCCTTATACGGCTGGAGCAGTGCTGAGCATAGCCTACAATATTCCCGAGCACGCAGTCGACGGTAATGTCATGCGTGTCATTTCGAGACTGCTTCTTATCGAGGAAGACATTGCAATCCCCCGTACAAAAAAAATATTCGAAACTGTCGTCATGGACTTGATCGATGAAGATGACCCTTCTTCTTTCAATCAAGGGCTAATGGAGCTCGGCGCAACCATCTGCACACCGAGGCCGAAATGCCTGCTTTGTCCAGTACGTGAATTCTGCTCCGCTTATTTTGAGGGACGCCAAGAAGAGCTTCCCGTCAAAACAAAAAAGACTAAAGTGAAGATTGTCCCTGTCGCATCCGTCGCCATCCGAAATGAAAAAGGCGAATGGTTATTACGTCAACGCCCGGCTAAAGGGCTTTTGGCAAACTTGTGGGAATTTCCGATGATTGAGTTAACATCTGGTGAACCGACAGCGATTCAACTGCAGAAGCAGTTGAATGTTGAACCGGCTGACCTGGATGAAATACTTTCTTTCAAACATATCTTTTCCCATTTGACGTGGGAAATGCAAAGTTTTAAAACGGAAATGACGGACATGCTTCAGATTCCAGAAGGGGCGCGTTTTTTTACGGAAGAGGAAGCCGAGGCATTACCGAAACCGGTACCGGTTTTAAAAATATGGGAAGAAATCAAACGGCGGAAAGTTGGTAACCGTAGCTGAATTACCATGTAAAAAAATTCAGTTGAATAAAAAAAACTGAGATGCACATGTTAATTAGCACGGAGGTGAAAATCCATGACCAACAAAAACAGCGATCCAAGCAGAACAAATGCCCAACAGGTTCGTCGACAGAACCAACAATCACAACAAGGTATGAGTGAAGAATTTGCGTCTGAAACCGACGTAAATGAAGTTCGCAGGCAAAATCAACAGTCTCAAGCAAACAAAGGAAATGGTTCGCGCGCGAACCAATTCAACAACGAGACTAAATAAGTGGATGGACATCACCGGCCGGCAGAGGAGAAGACCTCTGCCGGTTTTTTTGTACATAGAAGATGGGTATCGAATAGGAGAGGCGATATGAATCGTTTCAAATCGGGAGGTCTTATTGGTATAATGGGGAAATAATAAGCGCATCCAAATTTTCCGGCAACGAAAAGGTAGGTGTATCTATGACAATTGCTGCAGAAGGGGACACTATACAGGTACATAGTTACAAACACGATGGCAGTATCCATCGTGTCTGGCAGGAAACGGTCGTATTGAAAGGGACCCGTAATATTGTCATCGGGGCGAATGAACGGACGCTTGTGACGGAAGCGGATGGCCGCACATGGCTGACGCGGGAACCTTCCATATGCTATTTCCATGCGGAACACTGGTTCAACATCATCTGTATGTTAAGAGAAGACGGTGTGTATTATTACATTAATATGAGCTCGCCGTTTGTCTATGATAACCAGTCGTTGAAATATATCGACTATGATCTGGATGTAAAAGTGTTTCCCGATATGAGTTATATGATTCTCGATGAGGATGAATATGCCGAACATAAGGAGCAGATGGGTTATCCCGAAGTCATCGATCAGATTTTGCACAGGAATTTGGATACATTACTTGGATGGATCAAGCAGCGCAGGGGACCGTTCGCCTCCGATTTCATCAACGTATGGACATCCAGATATGAGTTTTACAAACAGGTTAAGAAAAACCAGTGAAAAACCTGACCGCGATGTGACGCGGCGGGTTTTTTTGCATCAAGGAGGTTCTGAAAATGGGGGATAGCATTAAACGCTATTTAAAATTTGTTAAACCATATAACTGGAAAATCGTTTTGACAATTTTAATCGGTATTGTGAAATTTGCGATACCTTTATTCATCCCTCTTCTTATGAAAATTGTCATTGATGACATTATCGGATCGGAAGTCCTATCCAAAGAAGAGATGACGCGCCAACTGTTTTATTGGCTTGGTGGTACTGTACTCGTGTTCTTTATCATTCGGCCGCCTGTCGAATACTATAGGCAGTATTATGCACAGTACGTCAGCAATAAGATTTTGTACGATATCCGCCGGGAATTATATGCACATTTGCAGAGGTTGAGTCTTAGCTATTATTCGAATACCCGTGCGGGTGAAATCATCTCCCGTGTCATCAATGATGTGGAGCAGACGAAAAACTTCGTGATGATCGGCCTCATGAACGTCTGGTTGGATCTTGCGACAATCATCATTGCTATCACAATCATGCTGACGATGGACATACCACTAACGCTTGTTACACTCTTGGCATTCCCGTTTTACGCCTACAGTGTGAAGCATTTCTTTGGCAAGTTACGCGAATTGACACGCAAACGGTCGCAGGCTTTGGCGGATGTACAAAGCTATTTGCACGAAAGGGTAGCTGGCGTCAGTGTTATTAAGAGCTTTGCGTTAGAGGAAAAAGAGCAGAAACTATTTGATGAGACGAACGCCAATTTTTTAGAAAAAGCAATCGATCATACGCGTTGGAATGCAAAGGCTTTCGCCGTCGTCAATACGATTACCGATGTCGCACCACTTCTTGTCATCTCTTATGCGGGCTACCAGGTCATCAATGAAGAATTGTCAGTAGGTACGATGGTGGCGTTCATTGCCTATATCGATCGTCTATATAATCCACTTCGCCGCTTGGTCAATGCCTCTACATCACTTACCCAATCGTTCGCATCGATGGATCGGGTATTCGATCTGATGGAGGAAGAATATGATATTACGGATAAAAAAGATGCAATCGCATTGCCGCCCATTCAAGGGAAAATCGAGTTCGATCAGGTAAGCTTCTCCTATGAAAAAGAAGGGGAGACGATATTGAACAGCATCAATCTGGTGGTGGAACCCGGGGAAACCGTCGCCTTTGTCGGGATGAGCGGTGGCGGGAAATCGACGATTATCAGTCTGATTCCACGATTCCATGATGCAACAGCGGGTACTGTCCGTATCGACGGTCATGATTTACGGGATGTACAAGTGAAAACAGTACGGGATCAGATCGGAATGGTTTTACAGGATAGTATTCTTTTCAGTGATTCGGTAAAAAGCAACATACTAATGGGGAAACCCGATGCGACGGATGAGGAAGTAATTGCGGCAGCAAAAGCGGCAAATGCACACGACTTCATCGAGACATTGCCACTCGGTTACGAGACAAAGGTAGGGGAACGAGGTGTGAAGCTGTCGGGCGGTCAAAAACAGAGGATTGCCATTGCTCGCGTCTTTCTTAAAAATCCGCCTCTGCTCGTGTTGGACGAAGCGACGTCAGCGCTAGATCTTGAGAGCGAAGCGCTTATCCAGGAATCACTTGAACGTCTGGCGGCTGACCGCACGACATTGATCGTCGCGCATAGACTTTCAACGATTACACATGCAGATAAAATTGTCGTCATCGATGCCGGAGAATTGAAAGAGATGGGAACACATGAACAGCTGATGAAACAACAAGGCATCTATTACGGATTGTTCCAGGTCCAGGTTCTTGGAACGTAAATACACTCATCTGAAACCTTACCGGATCATGGAGTTCTCGGTAAGGTTTCATTGAATTTTGAAATATATGAAAATAGTATTGCCTTTAGTGAGATAAATCGTATAATAGTGAATAACTTTAGAATACCGATAAAGCGAAAAAGGGTGATCCGATGGATGAGCGGAAAACAGTCCTTCAAGTGAAAGATTTGCAGACGACCTTTTTTACGGATGCTGGAGAAATTCCGGCGGTTGACCATATTGACTTTCATGTAAAAGAAGGAGAAGTACTAGGGATTGTAGGAGAATCGGGCTGTGGAAAAAGTGTAACATCACTTTCAATTATGGGGCTTATCCCTAAACCTCCGGGTAAAATTGTCGGAGGCGAAATCCTTTTTGAAGATAAAGATCTGCTCCGTATGACGGAAAGGCAGATGCGGCAAATTCGGGGAAATGACATTGCGATGATTTTTCAGGAACCGATGACGTCGCTCAATCCTTTATTTACAATCGGCAATCAAATGACTGAAGCCATACGCATTCATGAAAAAAGCTGGTCGAAAAAGAAGGCAGAAGCAAGGGCTGTCGACATGTTGAAATTGGTCGGATTGCCCCGTGCCGATGATCTATTGAATGAGTATCCGCACCAATTATCAGGCGGGATGCGGCAACGTGTCATGATTGCCATGGCGCTTGTTTGCGATCCGAAAGTGCTAATTGCGGACGAGCCGACGACTGCGCTAGATGTGACGATTCAAGCGCAAATATTGAAGCTGATGCGGGAACTGAATACACGGTTGAATACAGCTGTTCTGCTCATTACACATGATCTTGGCGTCGTGGCGGAAACATGTGAACGTGTCATCGTCATGTATGCCGGTCAAATTATTGAAGAAGCACCGGTGAAGCAGATTTTCGACGATCCGCAACATCCCTATACAAAAGGGCTGATTCAATCTGTTCCGGATATGCGTTACAAAAAAGAGCGGCTCTATTCCATTCCGGGGAATGTCCCGAAACCGGGTTCAATTCGGCAAGGTTGCAGATTTGCGGCGAGATGTGAATTTGCCTTCGATCGTTGCTTGAAGGAAAATCCTAATCTATATGAAACATCGTTGGTCCACCAAACGCGATGCTTCTTATATGATGAAGAAAGGATGGTCAAGCATGATAGCAAAACCCTTGTTGAAAGTTGAAGGTTTGAAAAAGTATTTTCCTGTCAAAAAAGGGCTTCTCGGCAAAACGGTCGGTTACGTCAAAGCGGTGGATGACATATCGTTCCATGTGAACAAAGGTGAAACACTAGGCATTGTCGGTGAATCCGGTTGTGGGAAATCCACAACGGGACGGATGCTTATGCGGCTTTTGGAGCCAACTGAAGGGAAAGTCGAATTTGACGGCAAGGATTTGACATCGCTATCCACTGAAGAGATGCGGAAGACACGGCGTGATATCCAAATGGTATTCCAAGATCCGTATGCATCCTTGAACCCGCGTCATACGATTGAGAAAATATTGGAAGAACCGCTGATTGTACATGGATTGAGCAATCCGAAAGAACGTAAAAGGAAAGTGCATGAATTTCTTGAAATTGTTGGACTCAGTGCTTATCATGCCAAGCGTTATCCGCATCAGTTTAGCGGCGGACAGCGTCAACGTATCGGTATTGCACGGGCGCTGATGACGAATCCGAAACTGATTATTGCCGACGAACCTGTATCGGCACTTGATGTATCCATTCAGGCGCAAGTATTGAATCTAATGCAAGATCTGCAAAAGGATTTCAATCTCACCTATATTTTCATTGCCCATGATCTAGGGGTCGTCCGTCACATCAGTGATCGTGTCGGCGTCATGTACCTTGGGAAGATGGTGGAAATTGCGGAAAGTGAACAATTATATATGAAAGCGCTTCACCCATATACGCAGGCGCTGTTATCAGCTGTTCCGGTGCCTGATCCAGATTTCAAGAAAGAGCAGATCATTCTTGAAGGGGATATTCCAAACCCGGCAAACCCGCCGGCAGGATGCACATTCCATACAAGATGTCCTTATAAGATGGACATATGCACAAAAATCGTTCCAGAACTTGTAGAACACAATTCAGGTCATTCTGTTGCCTGTCATTTGTATACTGAACAGAGCAACAATGATATAAAACAGTTGGAGGGGTCATTATGAGAAATAGGAAGTTTTGGTCATTGGCTTTAATGTTGCTTCTTGTTCTGTCGACAGCGCTTGCAGCTTGCTCGCCAGGCGCGGGCGACGGCAAAGAGGATGAAAACAAAGGGTCGGATGATGTAGGACCTGTACAGGACATATTAGTATTTGGCCGCGGTGGAGATTCCACTTCACTTGATCCATCAAGAGTGACTGAAGGTGAAACGTTCAAAGTGACAATCAATCTCTACGAAACACTTTTGAACTTCGAAGAACAGGATACGACGGTTGCTCCTGGTCTGGCAAAAGAGTGGAAAACCAGTGAAGATGGATTGACGTATACATTTACACTACAAGAAGGGGTTAAATTCCATGACGGTACGGACTTCAATGCTGAAGCGGTTGTGAAGAACTTCGAGCGTTGGGCATCTGGCGATGAGGAAAAATTCCCGTATTATAATACCATGTTCGGCGGTGATGGTGATGAAGGAGATGTCATTGAATCGGTGACAGCTGAAGGCGATCACACGGTCATCATCAAGCTGACACGCCCACAAGCACCGTTCTTGAAAAACATTGCGATGGACATGTTTGCGATTGCGAGCCCGACCGCATTCGAAAAAGGTGAAGACGAATTCGAAAGAAATCCGGTTGGTACAGGCCCGTTCCAATTTGTTGAATGGAAGCCGAATGAAACAATTACAATCCAGAAATTCGATGAGTATTGGCAAGAGGGACTGCCGAAACTGAGTAAAGTCATTTTCCGTTCGATTCCTGATAACTCAGCACGTCTGAATGCATTGCTTGCAGGCGATATCGATCTTGCGGATGGTATTAACCCATCTGACGGCGCAGCGATTGAAGGAAACGAAGAGCTTCAGTTGTTTGAACGTCCTTCCATGAATATCGGGTACCTTGGCATGACGGTTACACGTCCTCCATTCGATAAAAAAGAAGTACGTCAAGCGATCAACTACGCGATCGATAAGCAAGCCATCGTCGATTCATTCTTCGAAGGGCGTGCAGAAATCGCGAAAAACCCGATGCCGCCATCCATTTCAGGTTACAATGACGAGATTGAAGGATACGCATACGATCCTGAAAAAGCGAAAGAATTGCTAGCGGAAGCAGGGCTTGCTGATGGTTTTGAAATGGATCTATGGGCCATGCCAGTGCCACGTCCATACATGCCGGACGGCGGGAAAGTGGCTGAAGTCATCCAGAAAAACCTTTCGGATGTAGGCATTACCGCTAAAATCGTTTCGCATGAATGGGGAACGTATCTAGATTTGGCAAGTAAAGGGGATGCGGATGCATTCATGCTCGGTTGGACCGGGGATAATGGCGATGCGGATAACTTCCTATACGCGTTATTAGACGAAGACAATATTGGGAGTAACAACTACACGTATTACAAAAATAACGAGCTTCATGACATCCTAATCGAAGCACAAACCGAGATTGACGAAGAGAAACGAAATGAACTATACAAACAAGCACAGGTAATCATTCATGAAGAGGCGCCGTGGGTACCACTTGCCCACTCCACACCGCTTCTAGGTGGCGATAAACGCATAACTGGTTTCATGCCACATCCGACTGGATCGGACTTGCTTTCGAACGTAGAATTTAAAGAATAAAGGTAAGTAATAAACGGAAAAGGGAGAGTCTGTCGGATTTCTCCCTTTTTCTATTCAATTGATAGGTACATAGTTATTCAACTGAATTTCTATCAAAATAAAATGAAGGCGCTTTCGAATCAATTCTTTTCTTATCCTAAGAGGAAATCAGAGTTGGAGAGGTGAAAAATGATGCTCAGCTATGTCGGGAAAAGATTGCTTCAGCTCATCCCTGTCCTGCTAGGGATGACGTTTATCGTATTTATGATTATCCGGGCAATCCCGGGGAATCCTGCGCAGATTATTCTTGGCCAACAAGCGACGAAAGAAGCGGTAGAGGCATTGACGGTGAAGCTTGGTCTCGATAACCCATGGTATATCCAATATTTCAAGTATCTTGGCGGTCTATTTAAAGGGGACTTGGGTGAATCAATGAAGACCCGGACACCGGTGGCGGACGAGCTTTGGCCTTATTTGGCAGCAACGTTTGAATTGGCTCTATTTGCAATTATCATTGCAGTTGTCATTGGCATCAATGCAGGAATCATTTCCGCGTGGTTCCAAAACTCTTGGTTTGATTATACTGCGATGATTCTAGCACTAGTCGGCGTGTCGATGCCGATTTTCTGGCTGGGTCTGATGGGGCAATGGGTTTTCGCATTGGAGCTTAGTTGGCTACCTACTACGGGAAGGGAACAAGTTCGGGATCCCATTCACTCCATTACGAACTTGTATGTCCTCGACACAATAATCCAAGGGCGGTTCGACCAGTTATGGCAAGTAATCCGGCATCTAATCTTACCGGGGCTGGCCTTGGCGACTATCCCGATGGCGATTATCGCACGGATGACGCGGTCCAGTATGTTGGAAGTCATGCGATCGGATTATGTCCGAACAGCTCGGGCTAAGGGTCAGAAAATGTTTTGGGTCGTCTATAAGCACGCATTGAAAAACGCCATAATCCCGGTATTGACAATCATCGGTTTGCAAATGGGGATGCTACTTGGCGGTGCGATTTTGACGGAATCGATTTTCGCTTGGCCGGGCATCGGCCGTTATATTTATGATGCCATTGGAGCGAGGGATTATCCGGTCATCCAATCAGGTATTCTCGTCGTTGCGTTTATCTTTGTCATGATCAACTTGCTTGTCGATCTATTGTACGGTCTCATCGATCCACGGATTAAGTATGATTGAGGAAGGAGGAAGTCCAGTTGTCTGAAATGGTCTCGAAAGAAATAGAAGGTATGCATGTTGAAAAAGAAGCAGGGCCTTGGCGTGAAGCCTGGAGAGGATTCAGTAAAAATAAAGTGGCGGTTGTGGGCGCAGGTATTGTTCTTTTCTTTATACTACTGGCGATTTTCGGCCCAGTTATTGCAAAAGAAGATATCAATGAACAAGTGCTAACAGATCGTTTACTTCCTCCTTCTAGCGAATATTGGCTCGGAACGGATGACCTTGGCAGAGATATACTTTCGAGGATTATCCATGGAGCTCGGATTTCGCTCTGGGTCGGCTTTTTCTCTGTCATTGGATCGGTCGTTGTCGGGAGTATGCTAGGCATCGTCGCCGGTTATTATGGCCGTTGGATTGATACAATCATCTCCCGAATTTTCGATATCATGCTTGCGTTCCCATCGATATTGTTAGCGATTGCGATTGTTTCCGTGCTTGGTCCGAATCTGCAGAATGCGCTGATAGCGATTGCGATCATCAATGTACCGAACTTTGGGAGGCTTATCAGATCGAAAGTGTTGAGTATTAAAGAAGATGAATATATCACCGCTGCGAAAGGAATCGGGATGCGGGATGCCCGCATCTTATTTTCCCACATTTTACCTAACTCGATGGCACCCGTCATCGTTCAAGGGACGCTTGCGATTGCGACAGCGATTTTGGAAGCCGCCGCACTTGGTTTCTTAGGATTGGGCGCACAAGCACCAGCTCCCGAGTGGGGGAAGATGTTGGCGGATTCGAAGAACTATCTTCAGTCAGCCCCGTGGACAATGATTTTTCCAGGGCTCGCGATTATGTTAACGGTTCTCGGTTTTAACCTGATGGGGGATGGATTACGTGATGCGCTTGACCCTCGTATGAAGAGTTGAATACGATGAAAAAGTCCCTGAAGCCATTAATGACTTCAGGGACTTTTTTTAGTAAATCTCCTCTTTTAGTTCCGAGTTGACTTCATTATTATGATGCCTTTGAAACGAGACGATAAGCTTATCAAGGTGTTCAAGCTGCTCTTCATAATTCAAAATGGCCGATAGAATATGAAGAAGGTGGTAAGCGGAAAACTCCTCTTCCTCCTTCGTCAGCGCGATTTCCTTTGCGAATATCTCCATCACTTCATGACGCTGAATATAGTCTTCGTTCGCATTCATGGTCTCTTTGTCAGATTTCAGTTGGCCGACAAATTTCAAGTGGAGCTGTTCGTGATAGTTGAGCAAGGAATCCAGACGTTCTTGTACCATCATCCGGAAATGATCAGGTAGATTGATTAGCTCATTTTCGAACTGATGCAGTCTTTTCAGCACATCGTAACTGCTTCTCGATGTAGCAATCATCTGTCGATAAATGACAAGTTTTCTTCTTTTTGACCGGGAGCTCTTTTTGAAATAGCTCCGTTCTTCTTTAAAGAGACTATAAAGTTGGTCTACTTGTGTAAGCCGGTCTTTCAATTTGTTCAATGATTTTTTCGTGGCTACATGCTCAGATGCCTGTCTGCCGGCGAGCCGGGTCCAGCGAATAATTTCATCTTGGGCTTGATGGATGGATTGAAACAGTTTCGTTTCGTATTTTGGTGGCATGAAAAATAGATTCACGGCAAATGCAGCAAGCACACCAATGATAAGCGTCAGGAAACGGAGTAGTGCATAGGCTAGAAACTCGTCGCCTTTAATCTCCATAATGGCAATCATCATGACGAGTGCTAGAGAAACGGATTTCTCAAGACCTAATTTCAGCATGATTAAAATAATGATGACTGCTGCAAGGCCAATGACAACCAACTGATGACCAAATAGGAGTACGAATGAAATTCCGATCACCGCACCGATAACATTCCCTTGAATCTGCTCGATAATCGTTAAATATGATCGATAGATGGAAGGTTGGATGGCGAAGATGGCTGCGATTCCTGCAAAAACAGGATGAGGCAATTGCATAATGTCTGCCAGGAACAAAGCGAGTACAATCGCAATACCCGTTTTAAAAATGCGGGCACCAAGTTTCATAAGGAATATCCTTTCTTCTATCGCTATTTTTTGCTACTTTACCCGAACTGGTAGGGAGGGTCAACCCTTGAGAAGTGCCGCTAGTTCGTTGAAGGATTTATCGACCGCAATGAGTGTATCTTCAATATCTTTTTCGGTATGGGCAGTTGTTAAAAACCACGCTTCGTATTTAGATGGAGCAAGATTGATGCCGTTGTGCAACATCAATTTGAAAAACTTCGCAAAAATATCGCCGTCCGTTGCTTCGGCTTGCTCGTAATTCTCCACTTTTACATCAGTGAAAAAGAGTGTAAGGGCGCCACCGAGACGGTTTGTCGTCAATGTAATGCTATGCTCTTTGGCGGATTTTAAAATCCCTTCTTCAAGCAGTGCGCCTAGACGATCCATTTCCTCGTAAATCCCGGGCTGTTGCAGCACCTCAAGACAGGCAATCCCTGAAAGCATCGATGCGGGATTTCCCGCCATCGTCCCTGCTTGATAGGCAGGTCCTAATGGAGCGACTTGTTCCATGATCTCTTTTTTTCCGCCATAGGCACCAATCGGCAATCCACCGCCGATGATTTTCCCGAAAGCGGTCAGATCAGGTGTCAGGCCAAGCAAATCTTGTGCCCCACCGTAGTGGAAGCGGAATGCTGTAATGACTTCATCATAAACGATCAATGCGCCTTTCTCAGCGGCAAGGTCATGGACAAGCGGCAGGAATCCCTCATTCGGTTCGACAATCCCGAAGTTACCGACAATCGGTTCAACAAGAACACATGCAATTTCGTCGCCCCATTTTGCCATTGCTTCCTTATATGCTTGCGGATCATTGAATGGGATTGTAATGACTTCTTCCGCAATAGACTTTGGAACGCCTGCGGAATCCGGAGTACCCAGCGTCGCAGGGCCAGATCCTGCGGCAACCAAAACAAGGTCCGAATGCCCGTGGTAACAGCCGGCAAACTTCATGATTTTTGTACGGCCGGTGAATGCACGGGACACGCGGATTGTCGTCATGACCGCTTCCGTCCCGGAATTGACGAAGCGGACCTTATCCATTCCAGGCATCGCTTCTTTCAACATTTTCGCGAATTTCACTTCATGGCGTGTAGGAGTTCCGTAAAGGATCCCTGTTTGTGCAGCCTTTGTAATGGCTTCAGTAATATGCGGGTGTGCATGGCCAGTGATGATGGGGCCATAGGCTGCTAGATAGTCGATGTATTTATTGCCATCGACGTCCCAGAAATAAGCGCCTTCCGCACGTTCCATCACCGTAGGCGCGCCACCGCCAACAGCGCGATAACCGCGTGATGGACTATTGACCCCGCCTACGATATGCTCGCAAGCTTCATTATAGATTTGTTCTGAATTCGTTCTGTTCATCAATAATTCCTCCGATCGCTACTCTACACTCCCTATTCTAAACAAAACAGACCTGATACGCCAAAGAAATTGAAACTAATGCACTTGTTCGGTACGATTAAGAAAAGCGAAGGGCGCCTGCTTAGATGCGACGGGCATAAGATGGACTGGCGGAGCGACGTAATTTGCCGCGCAACTGGGCCGACTTATGACCTGAGCATCTGGCGCCTGGACAAAAGAAAAGATTATATTGGAGGAATGGATGATGACGACACTACAAGGGTTACAAGCACCAGACTTTTCATTGCCGAACGAAAAAGGGGAAATGGTTTCGCTGAAAGACTTTGCTGGCGAAAAGTATGTTGTCCTTTACTTTTATCCTAAAGATTCAACGCCCGGCTGCACGACGCAAGCATGTGATTTCCGCGATGCACACGAAGACTTCGGAAAATTGAACGCGGTGGTATTGGGCGTCAGTCCGGATAATGGAGCTTCGCATGAGAAGTTCATCGGCAAGCATGGATTGCCATTCTCATTACTAGTTGATGCAGATCATACAGTTGCAGAAAAATATGACGTTTGGAAAATGAAAAAGATGTTTGGAAAGGAATTTATGGGCATCGAGCGCTCGACATTTTTGATTGATCCGACAGGGACGGTCGTTAAGGAGTGGCGTAAGGTGAAAGTCAAAGGGCATATCGAAGATGCGCTTACCACACTAGAACAACTAACCAATGCATAACTAATCTGGGGGAAATAGATAATGGAAGTATTGTTCACGATAAAATTAAAGAAGTTTCAGGAAGAAAAACTAGTCACAACATTTCCTGATGTAGTCTTTCATTTCGATAAAACATCGGCGGACGCTGAAGTTGAAACGGCGACCGCTATTGTAAGCTATGGAAGTAATGTTGACATTGCGTTACTGAAGCGGGCGAAGTCGCTGGAATGGCTTATGGTTGCTTCTGCGGGTATCGATAAAATGCCGCTTGCTGAAATTGCTGACATGGGAATTGTCGTGACAAATGTACGCGGCATCCATAAGACACCGATGGCAGAATCGGTGCTGGCACATATATTGGCGTTAAAGAGAGCCTTGCCATTCATGTACAAAAATCAGCAAGCAAAGGAATGGAACCGGAGAGTCCGTTCGGCAGAGTTGAAGGGTTCAACGGCACTTATTTTGGGACCGGGAGCTATCGGTTCTGAAATCGGAAGGCTGCTACAGGCATTTGACGTAAGGACAATTGGATGCAACCGTACGGGGAAGGCGAGCCCTTCGATGGATGAGATGATTGGATTTGACGAATTACTCGACAAATTACCTGAGGCGGACTATGTCATTTCAGTATTGCCGAGTACACCGGAGACGCGAGGATTATTGAAAGCTGAACATTTCGCGGCGATGAAAGAAACGAGCGTCTTCATGAACTTTGGCCGAGGAGATCTAGTTACTGAAACGGTTTTAGTAGACGCACTGAAAAACGAAGAAATTGGTCATGCCGTATTGGATGTTTTCGAAACTGAGCCGCTCCCCGAAGAAAATGTATTATGGGCTCTGCCAAACTGTACCGTATCTCCACATGTGTCCAGTCTTTCAGGCAAGTACGTAGAGAGAACGCTCGTCATAGTTGAAAATAACCTGTTGAAGTGGTTGAAAGGCGATCACGCATTTGAAAACGTGGTCGACGTTCAAAAAGGTTATTGAATGGCTGCTACATAAAAAAGGCTTTGCTAGGGACTAACATCATCGGCTCACAGCACATTAGTTGACAGCGGCACCCCTTATTAAGTAAACTAATTGTAATGATTATAAAGAAAGAATCTTTTTGAATAGGGGTGCATTAGCGATGTCTGAAGTACAATTGAAAGACGCGCTGGAAGCATTGAAAAAAAACGGTGTGAGAATTACACCGCAAAGGCATGCGATCTTAGAATACCTGATTGCCACCGAGTCACATCCAACAGCCGATGAAATATATAAATCACTTGCAGATGACTTTCCCAACATGAGTGTTGCGACTGTCTATAATAACCTTCGTGTATTTCGTAATGCGGGTCTTATTAAGGAGCTTACGTATGGGGATGCATCGAGCCGCTTCGATTTTGTGACACATGATCATTACCACATCATCTGTGATGAGTGTGGAACAATCGTTGATTTCCATCATCCAGGTCTTGAGGAAGTCGAACATCTGGCTTCTCATGTAACGGGGTTCAAAGTGAATTCACATCGTTTGGAAGTGTACGGAACATGCCCGACATGCGCTTCAGACGTTGTAAAGGTGAATTGAAAAAAGCGTCCGGAACTTCTCTTGAGAGAAATGTTCCGGACGCTTTTATTTAATTGGACTCATTCTTGGTCCTTGCAGATTTCGGTTTTGACCGATTATACGCTACGTCGAATTCTTTCCCTTCC